>JAUVVY010000012.1 GCA_030604405.1 bacterium
AGCCGTCGAGCCGTGATCGGTGGTCAGGCAGTATTCCGCGCCGATATACTCCCCGAACTGGGTCTCGAATTCGTAGGGGAGGCCTGTACCTGGCCCCTCGCCGGATATAGCGCCCTTCTCCAGCAGCTCCCGGATAAGTTCCATTTCCTTTTCGACCGGCCGCTTCCACTGCTCAGAACTGTCTGCCGTTACCGCCTTCGGTCCGCCCTTGATGGCCAGTGTCGTCGCATTCCCGCTCATAATACACGCTCCCAACTATTTGCTTCGTAGCCTGCGCGAATCTTGGTCAAGCATCACCCTTACACCTCCCTGGCGCCGCCGCAGTTGCCCACAGCCGGAAACTTCTGCGTTTAATTTTATCAAGTTCGGGTTTAATAATATTGACATGTGGGTAAGGTTCAATTAAAATGAAGTCTAGTTTGACATTGTTAAAGTCAGGTGGGGCCAGCAAATGGACAAGCAGATACCGCAGTGGCTTGCTGAATTGGACGCAGAAGACCTACAGTTCCTCAAGCGCTTTCTACTCGCCTCGGGATCGCTCAAAGCTCTCGCGGCAGAATACGGAATATCCTACCCCACAATTCGCGCCAGGCTCGACCGGCTCATCAGCAAAGTCGAAGCGGCGCAGGACTCATCCTTAACAGACCCTTTTCAGAGACGGCTTCAAATCCTTGTCGCCGATGGAAAGATCGCGCGCGATGCGGCCAAGGAGTTGCTCGAAGCGTACGAACACGCGACACAACAGGAATAGTCGCTTCCGCGACAGATTCAAACATAAGGAGATGAAAGAGACATGAACAAGACGATCGGGATGGTTATGATGGCGATTGCACTCGGCTCCGTGACCTCGCCGGTGTGGGCAGATGGTCTGGATGCGCTCGCCCTGCCGCCGCAGTGGGCATGGCTCCCCGGCACGCTGTTCGGCTGCTTTGCGGGGCTTTGGGGGACGGTCTTGGGGATCCTGGCACCCAGAGGGCGCGCCCAGAGCTTCGTGATGGGCTTCGGTGCTGTGTTGATCGTGGCGATGGCTGTCATGCTGCTTCTGGGGTTGATACTGTTGCTCACCGGTCATTCGTTCTGGAGCTGGTACCCCTGGCTGCTGCCTGGCTTCATTGGCCTTTTCGTCCTACCGCCGATAATGCGCGTTGCGCGCGTGCGCTATGCGGAGGCCGAGATGCGCAAGCTGGAAGCCATGGACATGTCGTAGAGGCAATCACCTGTCCCAAGAGGTCAGGAAGGCGCCCTCTCAGGCGCCTTCTTTGCCTGTCCGCTCTCCGGTACACACAGGAAATGAACGGCCGCCGAAGAAATATGCTACGACACAGACGCCCATCAAGAGCCAAAGGAGTCACGCAATGGCGCTAAAGAAAGCATCGGAAGCAGTAGTCGAGGCCCTGGCGGCCGAAGGTGTGGAATATGTATTCGGCCTGCCGGGCGGCCATTCAGTAACTATATTCTACGATGAACTCAGCAAACAGGACGAGATTAAGGCGATCCTGGCTCGTCACGAGACCGCGGGAGCCTTCGCCGCGCTGGGTTACGCGCAGTTGACCGGCAAGGCAGGCGTCTGCCAGGGCACCGCCGGGCCGGGCTTTTCGCACATGCTCGTGGGCATCCATGAAGCGATGTACTCGCGCATCCCGCTGGTGGTGATCGCCCCCAACGCGCCCATTGCCCACTACGGCAAAGGCGAGCTGCAGGAGCTTCCCCAGATCGAAAGCGTGGTCGGGTTTGCCAAGTGGTGGTACCGTGTGGACAGGCCCGACAAGATCCCGTGGGTGATGCAGCAGGCCTTCAAGCACGCCCTGGCACCTCCGTGCGGGCCGGTGTTCGTGGATATCCCGATAGACATCGGCGACATGGAGGCGGAGATGGATGACTACGTCCCCGCACCACGCAGCAGTTGTGTAGCCGAGCCCCAGGCGATAGCTGAAGCGGCCAAGGCGCTGGCGACGGCGAAGAATCCCGTCATGATCTGCGGCCGCGGCGTGCATCAGTCGGGTGCTTATGAAGAGGTGCGCAAGCTTGCCGAGCTTCTGGCAATGCCGGTTGTGTACACAAATCACGGCAAGACCTCCATACCTGAGAATCATCCGCTGGCCGGCGGCGGAGTGGGCTGTAACCGCACTTGTGTCAGCGAGGCGCTGCTTGATGAAGCCGACTGCTGGTTCTGGGTCGGCAGTCAGATCGAGGAGTTCGCGGTGGGCAAAGGCTGGCCGCAACTGCCGCCGGAGCGCACCTTCATTAACCTGAACATTGACCCGACGCAGTTCGGCCGCAACTGGACGCCGGACATCTGCCTGCTCGGGGACGCGAAGCTGACGCTGGCGCAACTTGTCGAGGCATGTGACGAAGATGCCGGCGAGCGCGACTTTGCCAACAGCGAGGCGGCAAGCAAGATTGCGGAACTGAGAAAGCAGTGGCGCGCGCAAGTTGACGCCCTTGTGGCCAGCTCGAAGGGGCCGGTGCATTTCTCGCAATTCCTCACCGAACTGAACCGTCTGATGCCCGATGACGCAGTGGTAGTTGTTGGGGAGGGTGCCAATCGTGTCTGGACGGCCACCGAGCTGCAACTGACCACACCAGGCACCTGGGTTTCGGCCTCGGACTTCGGCTGCATGGGCTATGCCGTCGGTGCGTCCATCGGCGCGGCGGTTGCCCGCCCGGGCAAGAACATCTTCTGCATCACCGGCGATGGCTCGTTCCAGATGCAGATGCAGGAGATTGTGGTGGCGATGCAGTACGAACTGCCGATTACCTATGTGGTGTTCAATAACAACGCGCTGGGGTGGATCAAGTGGAGCCAGAAGCTGGGCCGCGACGAGCGCTACTACTGCACCGAATTCACTGCCAACTGGAACCATGCCGAGGCGGCCCAGGCGGCGGGCCTGGCGGGCCTGTATGTCGACAGCGCCGAAAAATGCGCATCGGCCGTCGAGAGTGCTCTGCAGGCCAATGCCGACGGCCGGCCGGCGCTGATCGAGGTGCTCGTGCCGTGGGACGAGCAGACACCCGGCTTCCACGCCCAGCACACAGGCTGCTCCACCGCAGAGGCCTATGACACGCTGACGGGCGGAGGCAGCTAGCATGTCACCTGTGGCAGAAGCACGGACAGAGACTATCTGAGCAAATGAGACGAGACACCACCAGGTCGCACAAGACAAAGCAGCCGCGCTCAAAGAAGGCCGCTCGCGCTGCAGAGGTCTCCTGGGCGGCGCCGATCACGGCATTGAAAGGTGTCGGGCCGGCGCGGGCCGATACCTTTGCCGCCGCCGGCATCAACTCCATCGGCGACCTGCTCACCTACTACCCTTACCGCTACAAGGACCGGCCGCGACTGCACCGTATTGACGAACTGACCGACGGCCAGGAAGCCTGCCTGCGGGTGCGCGTAACAGGCAAGGGCAGCAATTTCTACCGCGGCCGAATGCGGATGACGCAGGTGCCGGCCGTCGCTATGGCCCCGCAGCAGGATAGCGCATTGCCACTGGAGGACGCCGCCGAGCCCCGAATCACTCTGCGCTGGTTCAATCAGCCCTACCGCGCCGAGCAGTTCGAGCCGGGCACTGAACTCGTGATAGTGGGCAGGATGCGGCTAAGAGGCGAGAAGACAGCAGTGGTCGTCCAGGAATGTGAGCGAGCCAATCCCGACCCTACCGGCTCACCCGGGCTGGGCATCGGGAAGCTTGTGCCCGTGTATAGTAAGATAGAGGGCATCAGTCCCACGCTGCTGCGAAAGCTGATCCGGCAGGCTCTCGATACATGCCAGGAGCTGCCCGAGGCCCTGGTGCCGCCAGAGTTGGCTAGCGACCGCGGCCTGATGTCGCTGCGGGATGCGCTCTGGCAAACTCACTTCCCTGACAGCGGCGAAGTTCAGGAGGCGGCCCGGAAGCGGCTTGTCTATCAGGAACTTTTGCTGCTGCAGCTCGAGCTGGCGCGCAGGCAGCGGGCCGTGAAGGTGCCCACCACGGGCGTGGGCCTGGCGCTTGAGGAAAGCGCACGGGATGAATACGTGGGCGCGCTTCCGTTTGAGTTGACCGCCGCGCAAAAGCGCGTGCTTGAGGAGATATCGGCCGACCTGGCCGGCCCCGAGCCCGCGCACCGGCTGGTGCACGGCGACGTGGGCTCCGGCAAGACCGTTGTAGCGGCCTGGGCGCTTTACTGCGCGGTGCGAGCCGGCAAGCAGGCGGCGATGATGGCGCCGACGGAGCTTCTGGCCGAGCAACATTACCGGACGTTCTGTGCTCTACTTGCACCATTGGAAGTACAGCCGCTTCTACTCACCGGCAGCTTGCCCGAGCCAACTAAAGCACAGGTACGAGAGCATCTGGCTGGTGGAGAGCCGGTTGTAGTGGTCGGGACGCATGCCCTGTTCCAGCCGGCAGTGCAGTTCTCCGACCTGGCCGTAGCTGTGATTGACGAGCAGCACCGTTTCGGCCTGCAGCAGCGGATGGCGCTGGCGGAGAAGGGACTGCGGCCCAATGTAATAGTGATGTCAGCGACGCCTATTCCGCGCACCCTGGCCTTGACCTTATACGGTGACTTCGATATTTCAGTGATTGACGAGCTGCCGCCTGGGCGCCGACCAGTGCAGACAAGGCTGCTCCCGGATCGCAAGCGCAAGACGGCGCTGAAGCTACTGGTCGAGCAGGTAGCCGCCGGCCACCAGGCCTACGTAGTCTGCCCGCTGGTGGCAGAGGGTAAGAAGACTGATGCCGAGGCCGCGACGCAGATGTACGAGAGTCTGCAGGCCGAATTAGCTGCTTTTGCGGGCGGCGAAGCGGCGGCGCTGGGGCTGGTGCACGGCCAAATGCGTGCCCAGCAGCGCGAAGATGTCATGGCACAGTTCCGGGCCGGCGAGATTCAGATACTCGTCAGCACTACGGTCGTCGAGGTCGGCGTAGATGTGCCCAATGCAACTGCGATGGTAGTATTCAACGCCGAGCGCTTCGGGCTGGCGCAGTTGCACCAGTTGCGGGGCCGTGTGGCCAGGTCCGGCGCGCAGGCGCATTGTGTGCTCCTGACCGCCAGCAAGACACCGGAGGTCATTGACCGCCTGCGAGTGCTGGAGGAGACCAGCGACGGATTCAAGATAGCGGAGGAGGACCTGAAAAGGCGTGGGCCCGGCGAGATGGTCGGGCTTGCCCAACACGGCCTGCCGGACGTGCACATGGCCGCCCTGCTCACGGACACACCGACTCTGGTCGTGGCAAGGGAGGATGCGCGCAGCCTGCTGGAGGCCGACCCGTCACTCGACGCTCCGGAGCATCGCCTGCTGCGCCGCGCTCTGCAGGCCCAGCAGCCCACGGACATTAAATGGACAGTCTAGGTCTTCCGCAACTGCCTGCGTGAGACAGGTATTAGACTAGGAGCAAGAGCGTCATGGCTGTGCTTGCCTATCGCCCCGACTGGGAAGAAGCGCGTGATCGTTTGACTCGCTGGTGGAACGGCGAGAACTTTGGGCGCGCGGCCCTGCAGATTACCGTGCCGAGGCCGCACCCGGCTGAGCATGTGGAGCCAGCCCCGATACCGGCGGGAGTGGTCTGCGAGCGCTACACAGCGCAGGACCTGGACCTGCGCGTCAACCTGGCGCGGCGCGGGTGCATCAACACTTACTACCTGGGCGAAGCGGTCCCATACCATGCCCCGGGGGACTTGGGGCCAGGCACGCTCTCGCTGTTCCTGGGCTGCCATGGGACCGAGATGCCTACGACGGTGTGGTTTGAGCCATGTATCGCAGACGCCGACGAGATCGTCCCGGAGTATGACGCGGACAATCCGTACTGGATGTTCTGCCAGGAGGCGCACAGGGGCACACTGCCGTTCAGCCGCGGACGGTTCCTGCAGCAGTTCCCTGACCTCATCGAGGGCCTGGATACTCTGGCCGCGCTACGCGGAACCGAGGAGTTGCTGATGGACCTTCTCGACCGGCCGGAGTGGGTGCACCGGTGCCTGCACCACATTACCCAGGTGTACTTCCGTCACTATGACATGCTCTACGACCTCATCCGCGACGAGGTGGGCGGCAGCGTGTTCTGGTGCTGGGCGCCCGGCCGACTGGTAAAGCTGCAATGCGATGTCTCGTTCAATATCTCGCCGCGAATGTTCAGGGATTTCATGGTGCCGGTGCTGCAGGAGATGACGGAGCGCACCTCCTACTCCCTGTACCACTGGGACGGCCCCGGCGCGCTCTGTCACCAGGATGCTCTCCTTTCGCTGCCCCATCTCGACATGCTGCAGTGGACACCTGGTGCGGGCGAAGAGCCGACCTGCCATCGGCGCTACTGGCCCATGTATCATGACGCCATAGAGGCAGGTAAGCGAGTGATGATCTATGCGGAGAACGCGGAGGGGCTGCCTGCACTGAAGCGAGAATTCGGCGAGAAAACCCAGAGCTTCATGATCAATATACCATTGCCTACTCTGGCGCAGGCTGATGAGTGCATTCGTCTCATGGAATTGGGCTGAGCCCTGCATGCGCGTGATCGCGGGAAGTGCCAGATCAATTCGGCTGCAATACCCGAAGGGCGAAAAGATCCGCCCCAGCACCGACCGGATGCGGGAGTCGCTCTTTGGCAGCCTGGGAGACGAGGTCGTGGGCAGCCGCTTCTGCGACCTGTACGCCGGCGCCGGCACCGTCGGCATCGAAGCGCTCAGCCGTGGAGCACAAAGCGCGGTGTTCGTCGAAAAGAACCCTCGCTGTATGGAGGCTTTACAGACCAACCTCGCGAATACACATTTGGCGGAGCGGGCCACGGTGTTTCGCGGTAACCTGCCGAGGTGTCTTAAAGAGGTATGGCAAAAGTTCGCTCCATTTGATATAGTATTTGCGGGCCCGCCCTATTCTGTGGATCCCGCGCCCTTGTTGTTGATTGCCGCGAAGCTGATTTCGGGGCATGATACGCTACTGATAGTGCAATGCGACAGCCGGACGGTTGTAGAGGCGACGGGGCTGAGGCAACTGCGCCGGCAGGAATTTGGCGGAACGGCTGTGGTCTGGTACGGGACCTGACAGTAGTGTTCTCGGGGTGCTTTGAGTGGTACTCGCGGGCTGAACGTACAGGGAGGCGATATTGCTGTGAAAACATGCAAAGTGTCGCTGATTGTGTTGCTATCGGCGGTGACTGCGTGTGTGCTAGGCTGCCACGGAAGCGCATTCGAGCCGCTCGGGCACAACGGAGCGAATCGGCATGACCCGGTCGCCGGCGTTTGGACACTGTTCGCCCTTGGCGCGTCATTTCAAGGCCCGTGGTCGTCGTGTGGCGAACCGACTTGTTCCGGCACCTGGACAATCAACAGCGACAACACCTGGACACGGACCGTGAAGATAGCCAACCGACCCGAGGAAAACAGCGAGGGGATGTGGGCCACAAACGGGGCCAACTACGTTTTTGCCAGTGACACTCAACCAACCACGACGTTCTACTACTACAACGGCGACATCTATTACGCGATACAGGAGACCGGCGTGTCCATAGGCGCGCTGCGCTGGCAGCGGCAGTGAACAGGACGTGAGAGCCGAACTGATATCATGGAGAAACGCATAGCGGTTTGCCCAGGCAGTTTTGACCCGATCACGCTGGGCCACGTGGACCTGGTGCGGCGGGCGGCGGGACTTTTTGACCAACTCATCGTAGCCGTGGCCGTGACCGTTGATGCCGAAAAACGGCACACGTTCTCGTTGGATGAGCGGGTCGGGATGGCCGCAGCAGCCTGCGCAGACATCGCCAACGTCACGGTCGAGAGCTTCTGTGGCTTGCTGGTAGATTACTGCCGCCAGCAGGGCGCGGTGGCTATAGTCAAAGGGCTCCGCACTGCCGGCGATATGCCACATGAGATGCAGATGCAGGCGGTCAACGCGGACCTGGCCCCGGACATCGAGACGGTGTTTGTGCTCGCTTCGGCCCAGTATGCCCACATGAGCTCCAGCATGGTCAAGTGGCTCAACGAACTGGGCGTGGATGTTTCGAGCTATGTGCCTGACAACGTGGCGGCCCGGTTGCAGGCAGGCTGCTGAGCGGCTAAGGTCAACTCAACGTAGTTCTGGCTAGGGAGGGCAGCAGAATGGAAATACTGCAGCTTCTGAACGAACTGGAAGAGATGGGGGAGCGCGGCGAGAAGGCATGGTACTGCAGGATATTTCTGCTTCGCAAGCTCGTACTCGACGCTGATGCGTTCTATGATATGGTTCACAGGCTCCGCACGAGTTTGCCCGAAGAGATGACTACCGCCACCCAGGTGGCCCGCCAGCGCGAGGAGATAGTAGAACAGGCGCATGCTGAAGCCCAAAAGATCACTGACGGCGCGCGCCAGCAGGCACAACTGCTTGTTTCCAACGATGAACTGACCAAGCAGGCTCAAGCGGAGGCCGACAGAGTCCTACAGCAGGCCCAAGTTGAGGCCAACGCAATCCGGGCCGAGGCTACTCAATGGGCTCGTGGCATAGTCGAGCGCCTGGAAAACTACGTTGGCCGCATATCGTCAACCATTGACAAGACCAAGAAGGCGCTCAGCAGCCAGGGGCCGGCAGCACCCGCAGCCGAGCCGCCGGCCACAGAACCTGAAGAATAACAGCCTGCGCGAAACATTACGGCTGCTCACAACACCAGCGCAACTGATCTCCGCAGACAGGCTGGGCCGACTCGCGATTTCAGGAGTCGGCCCTGTGGTGACTCGCCAGGAGCCGACTTCATTGCATGCTTGCCGGGGCGAAGTGCCAAAGCCGCTTATTCACGAACGCGTAGCTCGGCCTGACCTGCGCTTGGCGCAGGGCAGGTGAGAACGCGAGGGGTACCTGCGCCAGAGGCGTGGGTCAGCGTTCTCAGCTTCCCGTTCGACAGGCTCACGGCCCTGAGCAACGTCGAAGGGCAGCCCGAGGCTTCTCTTAACCGCTTTACGAATAATCCGTGCCGGAGCGCTTGCAAAAACAGGGGATTGAAGACAGTGATCGTACTGGTCGTCAACTGCGGCTCTTCGTCACTCAAGTACGAGCTGTTCGACAGTGAGACCGAAACCTCCCTCGCCTCCGGCCTGGCTGACCGTGTCGGCATCAACGGCGGGGATGAAGCAGTTCTCGAGCACCAGGTGCCGGGGCGCGTTGAGATTGAAAAGCAAGAGCCCATGCCGGACCATGAGGTGGCCCTGGACCTGGTCCTGGCAACATTAACTGACAGCGAATGTGGCGTCATCTCCCACCTCGGTGAGATCAGCGCCGTCGGCCATCGCGTAGTGCACGGTGGAGAGAGGTTTTCAGAGTCAGTGCTCATTGACGGCGAAGTAATCGCGACCATTGAGCAAATGGCCGAGCTGGCGCCACTGCACAATCCGGCGAACTTAATGGGAATCAGGGCTTGCATCCGGAGACTTCCGGCGGTAGCGCAGGTGGCGGTCTTTGACACGGCTTTCCACCAGACAATGCAGCCGAAGGCATTCCTGTACGGGCTGCCTTACGAGATGTACCTGGAGCATGGCATCCGCCGCTACGGCTTCCACGGCACCTCGCATCGCTATGTGAGTCTGGTAGCAAGCAGGCGGCTGGCTGAGGCGGGCATTGAGTTGCCGGATCAGAAGATCGTGACCGCGCACCTGGGTAATGGTTGTAGCATGGCGGCGGTGGCGGGCGGTACCAGCATTGACACGACGATGGGATTGACACCGCTCGAGGGCTTGCTGATGGGTACCCGCTGTGGCGACCTGGACCCGGCGATCGTCCCGTATCTGCATGAGAAGCTGGGGCTGACGCCGAAAGAGGCCGACACGCTGTTGAATAACAAGTGCGGGCTGCTGGGCGTGTCCGGAGTGAGTTCGGACATGCGCGATGTCAAGGCGGCAGCGGCGGCCGGAGACATCCGGGCACAGGCAGCAATCGAGATCTTCTGCTACCGCGTCAGGAAGTACGTCGGCAGCTATTCGGCGGCCCTGGGCGGACTCAACGCAGTAGTCTTCACCGCCGGCATCGGCGAAAACGACCCGCTCGTGCGCGAAAGGTCGCTCGAGGGCCTCGAATACCTGGGAATCGCCGTTGATCCGGAGAAGAACAACAACCTCGCCAATGAGCGGGAGGGTGTTGACATATCCTGCTCCGACCGGCCGGTGCAGGTGTATGTAATCCCCACCGACGAGGAGCTGATGATCGCCCGCGACACCGCCGAACTGGTCTCTTGACGGCAATTCCGAACGGACGACATTGGCCGACAGGCCAGCGCGGCTGCTTGCCCATAGTTGAACTATATACGGGCACTCAGCGTCGTTTTAAGAAACCGCTGACACGGGTATGCTTGGTAGTGAAATAACGTTTGCGGGAGGCCGTTCATGGCTAAGGCTAGCCATCTCCTTGTTGTCGCATGGTGCTTAATGATACTGGCCGCTGCGGCTGCGATCGCGCAGCCTGCGGAGCTCCCCGGTGTGAATATCAACGCGACCGACATCAGCCTGGAGCAGTTCCTCGGCAAGGTCTCCGCGCAGACCGGCGTCGAGACATACCTGGCTGAGGACCCGGGCATCGAGGTGAGTGTTGACCTGGTGGACGCAGACATCGAGACGGCGATCCACACCGCAGCCGAGCAAGCCAACTGCTCCTGGGTGCGCATCTATGTGCTCGAATCCCTGGAGCGGCCCGCTGAGGAAGAAGACTTTGGCACGCTTGCGCGTCTGGTTGCCGGGACCCGCGGCCAGTATTTCAGGCGGATGACCAGGGAGGAGCGGGAGGCACTGGCCGCTGAAGTCGCCGCGATGGCTCAATCAGGCAGCAACGCTCAGGATGAAGCGCCGATCGGCGGCTGGCGCGCCAGTGCTATCAGTGAAGAAGCCCAGGACGGCGGCCTCGACCGATCGGCACAGTGGGCCATGTCCGATCCGCTGCGTTTCGCCACCAGCCCCAGCTATTCCGACCCAGCCAGCTTGCAGATCGCCGACGCTGATGTTGCCGCCTTCAGCGACGCACTTGCCGACGCTTCGGGCTTTGTCGTGCTTGACCGGCTGCAGGCAACGGAGGGACAGATAGACATTGATCTCACCGAGGTGGCGGTGGACGAGATCGTCGCGGCGGCGGCTGAGCAGCTTGGGTGCAGTTGGCGGCGAGTGTATCTCCTCGCGCATGTCCGCAAGCTCAGTAACGAAGAGATCGAACAGCGCATGGACACGTTGTTCAATGCCAGCATGGGCTACTTCTGGAGCCAGCCCCAAGAAAGGCGCGCTGAGGTTATTCAGCGCATCGTTGACGGCAGCAATCAGCTCACCGAGGAGCAGAGAGTGCAGATCAGGTCCTCGGAGATCGCCCGCAAGATGATGCAGAGATTCATGAACCACAGCAACGCGCTGTCAATGGAACAGCGGCGCGAACTGACGCCACTGCTGCAGGCAGCGGCCAAGATCATGGGCGGCTAAGGGAGAAAAAGATGGGAGGGGTTCGACAAGTGAATTCGTCCAAGTGCTACGGTTTCACGCTGGTCGAACTTCTCACCGTGATTGCCATTATCGCTCTTCTGGCGGCGGTGTTGTTTCCGGTTTACTCGCGGGCACGTGAAAAGGGCCGTGAGGCAACGTGTATCTCAAACCTGCATCAGATAGGGCTGGCGCTCAAGGCGTATGGGAACGACTGGGCGCACTTTTTCCCACTGGCCAACAACCGACCCAGCGAAGACGGCCCGCCGGGCCTGCCGGAGGTGCTAGATAGCTACACTCGCAGCAGCAAGATATTCCGCTGTCGCAGCGACACTGACGAGATGTGGGAGACCGAGGGTACTAGCTACGACTACGCCCTTGGGATGCTGAACATCGGGATGCCGATTCAGCGGATGGACAGGCCGTGGAACATGGAGAATTCCATGTGCCCGCTGGTCGCTGATTTTTCTGAACGCTGGCATCCCAGGGGGCCGCATGTCTTGTTCGTTGACGGGCATGTGAAGTAGCATCCAGGATACATCCGCCCACCCACGAGCATACCCAAAAGAGCGGCTGCTGCCGAAGCAGCCGCTCTTTTCATGTTTGCGATGACCGGGCCTGACTCAATTGCGGCCCTCGGCCGCAGTGAATAGTGCCAGGCCGTGGCAGGCGCCCAACTACTACTGCGGGGTCGGGCGCTCTCGGTGGCGGCTCGGTTAGCCCCCTGCGGGCTTCTCAGGCTCCGGCGCTGTTTCGGGAGGGGGTTGCGGTGCCGTAGTATCCTCTTCAACGGCTGAATCAGGCGCCCCCTCATGCCCTGGAGGCGGCGGTGGCGGCGGCGGTATCGGGCCCGGGCCTAACTCCTCGAGCTTTTCCGCTTCAATCTCTTCTCCCGTCTGTAGCCTCGGGCACCCGCTCACCACAACTATGGCCAACACCAGCACCATGAGCAGCACGGCTATTGCGACGAGTTTCCACATAAATGTCACCCTTTTTCTGTTCTTGAGACCAATGGCATAAGCACTGCTGATACTTCGTCCCATTATAACACGCTCTATCTTGTCTGCCAATCTACTTCTGCTCACTGAGCCTGTTGCGATAGAGCAGAGAGGGGGCGGAGAGGTGCAAAAGAGGGAACCATCGCAGCGCGGCGCGAATCGTCAATACCGCATCTTGGGTGTGTTGCTGAGAGTCTCGCAGCCGCCCGCAGTTACCACCACCAGGTCCTCGATGCGCACTCCGCCCCAGCCCTCAATGTAAATCCCCGGCTCCACGGTTATCACCATGCCTGCAGCAAGCACCTGATCACTGCGGGCAGATACACGAGGAGCCTCATGCACCTCCAGACCGACCCCGTGGCCCAGGCCGTGGGTGAAGTACTCGCCGAAGCCCGCTCCCTGGACGACATCGCGGGCTATCTTATCCAATTGTGCACAGGTCACGCCGGCGGCAACCTGCTCCAGAGCAGCCTGCTGTGCATCCAGCACTACATTGTATATTTCAGAGAATTTCTCGCTCGGCTCGCCTAAGAATATCGTCCTGGTTATATCGCTGCAATATCCTTCGAGGCGACAGCCGACGTCTATCTTCAACATGTCGCCTGCGGTCAATTGCCGATCAGTCGGCCGCGCGTGCGGACAGGCCGCCGATGGCCCTGAAGCCGCGATGGTCGGGAAGGCGATGGCGTCCGCACCGCTGACCAGGATGCGGTGGTCCAGCTCAATAGCGATCTCCTTCTCAGTCGGGCCGGGCTCCAACTCGGACAGCAGCTCAGTCAGAGCCGTGTCCACGATCTCAGCCGCATTACGGATCGCCGATATCTCGTCTGCGTCCTTCACGATCCGCTGCTCTTCGACCACGCCGGTGACCGGCTCCAGGCTATCTGTTGCGAATGTCTCCTCCAGCTTCTTGAACTGCGAGTAGGTGACCACATGCTCTTCGAAGGCGAGGCTGCCAGCCTCCTCTGAATGCAGGAACTCGGCTGCCGCCTCAATGTGGCCGTTCGGGCTGATGGCGACGGACAGACCGCCGGTCTGCTCCGCCTCAATCTGAAAGCGACTATCGGAGCAGATGGCTCCGGCCTCGGCGGTCAATACCAGGTGGCCATCGCCGCTGAACCCGGACAGGTATCTGACGTTAGCCGGTGAGCTGACCATTATCGCATCAACTGCCGCCTGCTCGAGCCAACTGCGTATTCTGTCCTGTCTGTTGCGATAGGTGCTCACGGTGTGGGTCCCTGCTCTATGATCTGTTTGGCCGCGTAAAGGGCCAGTATGTAGCTGTAGGCAGCGAAGCCGGAGATCTGCCCCACGCATGCCGAGGCGGTCACCGACTGGGTGCGGAACGGCTCTCTGGCGTGTATGTTACTCAGATGCACCTCGATGACCGGTAGCCTGACTGCGCGCAGGGCGTCGGCGAGTGCCACTGAGGTGTGTGTGTAGCCCGCCGGATTGATGATTATCGCCTCCGCCCAGGAGCGCTCGCGGTGAATGATGTCAATGAGTTCGCCCTCGTGGTTGCTCTGCTCTATGCGCAGTTCGCCCCCGAGGCTCGCGGCCTCCTCTTCAAGCATACGGTCGATCTCTTCCAGGCTGGTATCGCCGTATAGCTGCGGCTCTCTGTCGCCGAGCAGGTTGAGATTGGGGCCGTGCAGCACAAGTATCCTCGACATTATTTTCCTCCCGTGCGCAGCCCTTGCAGCCGGAGGCCTAATCCCCTGCAGTCTCTGCAGTCTCTGCGCTCTCAATCAGCTTGTGGAGTCTTTCCACGTCCACGGGCCGACGTCCTGCAGTCTCCCCGGCTTTTTCCACCGCATCCGCTGGAGCCTGCTCCACCAGGCGTAGTCCCTCGGAGTAGGCCTGCTTCGCCTCGTCATCGCGGTTACGCTGCTCGTAAAGCCGGCCCAGTTCCAGATAGGCAATTCCGCGCAGCAGCAGCTCTTCACCTTCCCCGCCGGCTTCAGATTTCGCAATAACGTCCAGCAGCAGCGTCTCCTGCTTGACCCACTGGCCCAGCCGCCGCCGCGCTTCGGCTAAACGCAGCCTGTCTGTCGGGTCCGGGTGCTCCCAGACAATGTCAGCGAGGGAGTCAACCATGGCCTCGATTTCGACCAGGTCGGCGGGGCGCTTGCCTGTCGTCTTTTGCTCCAGCTCAAAGCGCAGCTCTTCGCCGTGCAGGCGCTTGTTGACTAACAAGAGAGCATCGTAAACCATCTGCGTACCAGTTGCCTCGTCGTCATCGGCGTATGCTGCTTTGGCCAGATAGGCCCAGGCCCACATGTAACTCAGCTCGGGCAACTCGGGCACAGCCGGGTACTTGCCGACCGCCCCATCCAGCAGCGCCACCGCCCGCTGGTAGGTCGCTTTCGCCTCATCTGCCCGCCCGGCGTGCTCCTGCAATTGGCCCAGCTCGACCAGCCCCCTGGCATTTGTAGGATAGACATCAACCGCCTTGTGCGCATATTCCAGGGATTTGTCGGTCAGCCCTCTGAACCCATACAGCCGCGCCAGAGCCATGTAAGACCTGGCAGCAGTCGGGGCCCAGCGGCAGGCCTGCAGGCGGGCATCTATGGCCTTGGGCAGAAACAGGCTCGCAGGACCACGTGTCTGCGCTTCATAGACCTCCGCCAGTGCTTCCCAGCTCTCCGCCGAGAACGGCAGGAGCCAGGTGGCCGTCACAGCACTGTCTTCGGCATCGTAGTAACGGCCCTGGCCGAGCAAGGCCTCGGAGCGCACGGCCATCACATCGCCGCAAAGCAGCCAGCAGCCTGAGGCGAGCAAAATCAACAGGGTCGCCGCAGGCCCCCAGCGCCTCCCGACTGTGCCCTCGCCGTTCGCCGCAGGCGCATCAACAGGACCGAGAGCCGCCCCCAGGAGGGCGAAAGCCGAGACCGCTACGGCGGGCACATAGAGGCTATAGTCGGCCAGGTTATGCACCGCCAGCGCTACCAGCCAGCCTGCCGCTGCCGCCGCGATCGCCCCGGTTCGGTCAGCGCGGCCTTGCGCTAACTTAACGCACAGCCACACTGCTGCAATACCGGCCAGCAGCGCTGCAATCAGTGCCGCAATGCCCGCCTCGGCAGCAATCTGCAGGAAGCTCTGATGAGCCATGCGGGTGAAACCGGCCCGTGCGTAGGCCGGATAGGAGTATTCAAAGGTACCCGGGCCGCTGCCCAGAAGCGGCTTCTGCCGCACCATGTCCGTGGTCCCCAGCCAGGTGTAATAGCGGAAGGCCGCTGAGTGGCTATCCAGAGAAAAGGTGCGCTGCATGCGATTGCGCAGTGGTGGCACCGTGAAGATCGCCGCCAGCAATACAACTAGCATCGCAGCACCCATAAGAGCCGTCCGCTTGCGTCCGCGGCCACGGCCTACTTTGGCAAAGGCAAACAGGCCCAGCCCGACCATCAGCGCAATAAAGCCGGCCTTTGAGCCGGTCAGCAGTATCGCCGGACCGATGAGCAGGATGGCAAAGC
This sequence comes from bacterium, assembly GCA_030604405.1. Lineage (GTDB taxonomy): Bacteria > Armatimonadota > Zipacnadia > Zipacnadales > UBA11051 > UBA11051. The sequence goes on from JAUVVY010000012.1 coordinate 15,854, forward strand.
CGAGGGCGATCATACCGTAACGCGGGCGCGGTTCGTCGCCCGCTTCGGCCCGCTTACTGGTCGCTTTGTCGTTGCCAGCCGGCTTTTGCCGGCTCGAAATCAGGCCAAGCGCTATCAGCAAGGGGCCGATGAGATATGATGCCAGAATGTTTGGATTGTATAGCGGCCCGAAGATGCGCCAGGTGACGCCACCTGTGAAGAAGACGGTGCGCACGTACTCGCGCAGCCCTAACAACGCGCAGATTGCGCCGGCGACCACCAATGCAACCGGCACCGCCCATCGCCATTGCTCGTCAGTGAAAGCTTCCCGGGCCATCCAATAGACCAGCAAGCAATCCACCAGCCATACGATAAACAGCAAGCTCGCATATTTATATACAGAGGGGAGCATCGCAATTGTGACGATACCTAAGAAAACCAGCAGCGCCAGGTCGAGCAGCTTGTGGCGCACCAGGGCCACTTGCCGGCCATTGCGCATTTCGCCCACATACCACAGCAAGGCCGCCGCTACTACCACAACGTGCATCGCCAGGTTCTGCCAGCGGAAATTCTTCCCGGCCAGCAGCGGATAGACGATGAGCGCAATGACCAGAAGCGCCCGGCCGATGTCCCCAATCAGATCGCGATGTTTGCTCTCGTTCGACATGCCAGTCTTACCTTTTGCGGAACAGGCGTCTCAGGCGCGCAAGCAGTTGCCTCGTAAGGTAGCTTGCTATCAGCAGCCCGGCGCGCAGCCAGACGCCCACAGCCACCAGTGCCCTGCTTAGGAAATTGCGTGCCAGATGCTTGCTGTATAGCCGCCGCATGCTGCGATGGGTCCTGATGATTGTGGGAATGACAACCTGGCTGGTGCTCTTGCCGATGGCATGCACGATGACCGGCTCGGGGCTGTACATGACCAGCCAGCCCGCCTGATGCAGCCGGAAGCAGTAGTCAACATCCTCCGAACCCCAGAAAAAGCTCTCGTCCAGGTAGCCGACTTCTTCCAGAGCTTCCCGTCTAAGAAGCATACACGCGCCTGATACCCAGTCCACTTCGCGTGCGTCATTGTGGTCCCATTCCATCATCAAGTAATAGCCTGGTGAAGCCGCCCCGGGAAATAGCCCGCCGAGCGCGGTGTTGCGAAACATCGCGGCGTTGATGGTCGGAAAGCGCCGGGCCGAGTGCTGCAGGCCACCGTCAGGATTAACCAGCTTCGGCCCTATGGCTCCGGCCCTTGGCTGAGCGTCGGCAAACTGCAAGAGCTTCGCGAAAGCGCCCTCGGGCACTACGGTGTCGGGGTTGAGCAGCAGATAGTAATCCGCGTGTGCAGCCTTCAGGCCCTGATTATTGGCCGCCGCAAAGCCCGCGTTCGTCTCATTGCAGATCAGCTTCACCAGCGGAAACTCCTGCCGCAACATCGCCACCGTGTCATCAGTGGAGGCGTTGTCAACAACCCACACCTGCAAGCCCTCTTCCGCGTTACCCTCGAGCACCGATTGCAGGCATTTGCGCAGGTCCTCCTGCACATTCCAGCTCACAATGATGACGCTCAGGCGATATTGTCTGCAGCTCTGGTTTTGCTGAGGCTGGCTGGAGTCTGCCATATCGTTATTGCGAAAACAGGCGCCGACCGAGCGGCCTGCGCCTTCATGGGTCCCGTTGTGTCGGCCGGTCGGGTCTATTGCGCGTCCTCGACCGGGATGTCTTCGGCCTCTTCAACCAGCATGATCGGAATGTTGTCACGTATCGGGTAGCGCTTGTTGCACGCCTTGCACAAGATCCACTCGTCTTCTTCCTGCACTGACCCCTTGCACACCGGACACGCCAGAATCTCCAACAGCTTTTCATCCAGCATCTGAATACCTCCTGCGAAAGCTCGTTAATGAAGCATCTTTCGCCAAGATTATCATCTTCACCTGTGGCCTACTCGCCTGCATTATTCTTGAGTGAAATGGAATAGCTAGCAGAATTGGACAGTAATCACCCCAACGACCTCGGGCTGGAAGCTGAGAATGCTATCGCATTCTCACCTGACCTGCGCTTAGCGCAGGTCAGGCCGAGCTACGCGCTAGTGGATGTGGCCGGCTAGAGCCGCAGCCGCCAGCCGCGCATACAGGCTTACGTGCAATGTAGTCACAACGGCGGCATAAACCAGCGGGCAGAGCTTGACGCGATAGTGCTTGCGGTAGTAGTTGATCATGCTGCGGTGAGACTCGCGGATCATCTGCCGGCGCACCTGCCTGGTGGATGCGCCTCCCTCGTGGGTCATCTCCGCTTGGGGCGTGAACCAGATCTCCCAGCCCGCGTCCCACAGCCGCCGGCACAGGTCCACATCATTAAAGAATATCGGCAAATCCTCGTCAAAGGTTCCGATTTGCGCCAGCGCCTCCTGCCTTAGCATCAGCGCCGAGGCCATCGGCTGATCCACGCTGCGGGCGTCGTCATAGCCCCACCAGCTCATGCGGTACTTCCCGAAGCGTTTGCTCCTCGGAAAAAGCCGGCTGAGGCCGAGCGCTTCATAGAATATGACATCCGGGTCCGGGAAGCTGCGGCAGGAAAGTTGCACTGAGCCGTCCTTGTGCCGCAAGCGCGGTGCGACGGCTGCGGCTGCAGGGCGCTCATCGAGGAAGCCGGCCAGCGTCTCGACCGAGCCGGGCTTTATCACTATGTCGGGATTCAGCAGTAGGCGATATTTACCGCTCGCCTCGCGCAGTGCCAGGTTGTTGCCCGCTGCATAGCCGGTGTTCTCATCCAGCGCGAACAGCCGCACCTCCGGATATTCTTCCCTGACCATCTCCGCGCTGCCGTCGGCCGAGGCGTTGTCAACCACCAGCACCTCAGCATCGAGCTGACTGGCATGATCCTGCAGGCTGCGCAGACACGCACGCAGATGATCGGCGGTGTTCCAGTTGACTATGCAGACCGAAACGTCGGGCATAGGACTATCTGCCTATCTCAGCTTCTTGTTGTGCTCAATGATGGCCTCGCACACTTCGCGCACGGCTCCGTGGCCGCCGGCGGCTTGTGTGACCGCGCCGGCTTTCTGCAGCACCTCCGCAACTGCATCGGCGGGCGCAACGAATGTGCCAACCATTGCGGCCACCGGCAGGTCGTTTAGATCGTCGCCGACATACACGATCTCTTCCACACCGCATCCTGCCTTTGCCGCCACCACTTGCAGCGCCTCCGCCTTGTCACCGACGCCGTCATAGAGCATATCCAGGCCCAGAGCCTTGAACCGCGCTTGAGTGATGGCCGATTCGTCGATCGTAATCCAAGCGACCAGGACGCCGCTTCTCTGCAGCAGCTTTAACCCGTAGCCGTCCTTGACGTCGAAGCGCTTCATGGCCTGTCCGTTGGGCCCGAAGTACATTCCCCCATCGGTCATCACGCCGTCAACGTCAGTCACCAGCATCTTCACGCGACCCGTATTGCGAAGCTCAATCATCGTGCTCTCCTCCAAGGGCTGGGTCATCTCCCGCGAACACCCATACAAGCGCAACGCCGTCGAGTTGTTCGGTAAATAGCGGCGTGCCCTCAGCAGCCAGATGGTGCATCAACGGGGTCATCTCGTTTTGCTTGTGCTGCACCACCACATAGTCGGCCTCCGGCAGGGCCGCATCACCTGCAGTTATCTGCAAGTCGTCCCGCAGCATCCCAAACGGCTTGTACAGCTCCACCGAGCTGGCGAAGCCCACGACGTTTATCCACACTTTCGCGCCATGCTCAGCCTCTCGGTTCAGCCAGCCCGCAGCGGCCAGGTAGGTATCACCCCAGTAGGTCGGCTCCATGCCCAGCCCGTACGCGCCACTCAGTCCGCCGGCGATGCTATTATAATACGACATGCCAAAGGGGTGCGAATTCCCGACCGCCAGCACCAGCGCAAAGATCACCAGCACCGCCAGACCCACGCGCAACTTGACGGGAAAGCTTATGAACTCAGCGCCCCAATTATCCTTGCCACGCTCGATGATGCGCTCACTGAGCCAGAAAAAGCCTACGCCGCCCATGACTGCCAGATACGGAAACATCGGCAGAAAAAGCCGCACCCCACCATACTTGGGAGCCCATGGCAGCATACTGGGAACGATGTTGGCCACAAGGCCCCAGACCACCAGTAGCAGACACGCGCCCTGCCAGTATGTAGTATGCTCTGTGGTTTCGTCCAGCGGCTGTCTCAGGTTCTGGCCGCGCACTATTTTTACGAACAAGTATATCCCCAACACAGCCAGTGCTAAGATAACCGGCGGGGTAGTAATCAGCGTCATGACCGGCGCGTAATGCCACGGCGCCAACTCCCAGGTCGTCCCGAAGTATGTCGTGGCAACGTGGTAATGGTGCAGATGAAACTCGAAGTACTCCGCGGCGCGTGCCCAGGTGTCATGCCAGAGCCAGGGCCAGGTGGCCCAAAAGGTCAGTGGCCCGACGATCGCCAGTGATGCCGTCGTCCAGGCGATGATGCGGACGTTGTAGGTGTCAAAGACCGCCGGCAGGCAAAACAGCCACGGCAGGACGATCAACGGGATGAAAAAGCTGTTGAGTTTGGTGCCCAGCGCCAGGCCGAAGACCACACCCGCCGCCACACAGAGCCAGGGCCGATCATATCTGGCGGCCAGGAATATCAGCACTACCGTAACGAAGCTCAGCGCCATGATCGGGGCATCGAGCGCGGCCAGGTGCATGTGCGTCCACACCCGGGGCATCAGCAGTAGCCCACCCGCTGTCACCGCACCGGCCGCGCTCCCCCACAAGCCGGCCACAAACCAGTACAGTACCCCCACCAGCAGCGCCGAAAGCAGCATCGTCCCCAGCCGTCCTGCCGTCAGGACGGGAACTGGCAGCACCCCGCCGAGTAGCCTGGTGACTGTCCCGAATAACAACTTGATGGACCCCGGCTGTTGGTCCCTGGTCGCGTCCCAGTACATCCGCACCGCGGCATCGCTGGTGGCATCAGCACCTCTGAGCAGCGCGTCCAGCCACTCATAGGCCAGCAGCGACTTGGACATGTAGATCGGCTCATCGTAGGTCAGCCCAATGTGGTGTCCGGTTGCCACCAAGAGCACGAATGTGACCAGGCCGACAATGACTGCGACCAGCGCGTTAGATTTCCGCATCGCACTCGCTCCGTCGCCGCGAATAAGCCATTACGAAACCCAGCGCGCCGATGCTGAGTGCCGTCAGAAATGCGCCCAGAAGAAAACTGGCCGGATAGTAGATGAAACTGACCCGCCCGCCCCCTGGTGGCATCTGAAAGCCTCGCAGCGAATGGTTGGCCGGCACGATCCGAATTTCACTATCGCCACAATACGCATGCCAGCCGGGATAGTAAGTGTCGGCAAGCGCCCACCAGCGGCCGTCGCCGTCTGCCTCGATGCTCACCGCATTGGGCGACCATGACACAACCCGGCCCGTCTTGTACTCGCCCTGCTCTGCCGGCTCAGCCCCGACCAGCACCAGCTCGTCGCGCGGGAGGTAGTCGCCGGCCGTCACCCACTGCCTGGCCAGGTCGAAGCTTGCTACCGATACCACCGCCGAGGGGCTATAGACACGGGGCAGCGCGGCGGTGTTCTCGTACACGTTCGTTTCGTAGTCAGTAATCAGCTTCCAGCGCCCGGAGAACTCTCGCGGACTAAGCGCGTATTTCGTATTCAGGGCATCCCAGATCGGCAAATCCGGGTCGAGCTGATCGTCTTTGCCCCGTGCATCGTTGACGAGAGTGTCATAAGAGCGGACAGTCAAAGAATCCGAGCTTTCCACGTTCTCCAGGTCGAAAGCCATTGGGAGGTTCGCAGGCATGCGCGTCAGCCAGCCACCCGGCCCCGTGATCGACATCATGCGGAAGCTGCCCGGCTCACCTGCCATCGCTGCAAGCGCCCGCGTCTCGATGTGCAGGTATTCGGCAGGGGCTGCCGGCATGAACTTGTTGGCGAAGTGGCCCAGGTCCGCGGCCAGCACCACTGCCAACAGCACCAGCGCGATCTGCTTGTGCCGAACAAGTAGCCACAACGCCGTGCACGACAGCGCTACCAACAGCACATATAGGCCAACCTGGGTGAGCGTATAGCTGCCGATGGCGGGCAGTTCTTGCTCGAGCTGCCCGGTAAAAAACCACACGCCGCCGCCACCAATTACTCCGATAATCAGCGCAATCGGCAGCGCCCATAAGACGAAGCTTGCGATGCTCTTGCCGGCCCCGCTGTCGAGTTTGCGCAGGATTGCCTCCGCACCCAGCCCGGCCAGCACCGCCAGGGCGATGTCAATCATGATGACTGCGCGCCCGACACCCGGTAGCGACCGTAAGGGCGGAATCAGATGATAGGCCAGCCAGTAAAGCCCGGTTCCCCAGGCCAGCCCGAATCCGGCCAGCGCTGCACCTGCCCAGAACCATTCCAGGCGCAACCGCCGGTAACACAGCGCCGCCGCAGCTAATAGCAGCGTCGCCACACCGACATACCAGGCCGTTTCCACGTAGGCGCGCAGTGCGCCGAACAGGTGCTGGCCCCAGTGGTTGTAGTCCACCGGGTTGCCGAAGATATCGGGCATCAAGCCAGCCAGCAGATACGACGGGATCATGGCGTGCTTCATCATGAATTCGTAGGCGTGCTGGGGCCGGCTGCCCATCAGGGCCAGCTCCATGACCGGCATAAGCTGCACCGCGCCGATTAACACACCGAGGCCCAGAGCCGCCAGACCATAAAGCGCACTTGGCCAATCGCGCTGAGCATCGCGGGCGCACTCATTTGACCCACTCCTTCGGAGTGGGTGCCCAGGCGGGTACGCAGCCCGGAATGCTACATAGCCTGCAAATATCAGCAATATGAAAAACGATATGTGCAGGTTACCGGCTAGAAACTGCATCCCGATGGCAAACGCTGAAAGCAGCCACCAGGGGCCGCGTGATGAAGCCGGGTTCATCCGGCCCTGTAGCATCTTTTCATGGCCCACTAACATCAGCGGCAGCCAGGCCGGCACCGACCGGAAACTCGGAAAAGCCAGCCAGCCCACGGCAAAGCCGCAGAGCATGAATGGCAGCGCCCCGAGCATGGCGGCCACCGGTCGGCAGCCGACTGTGCGCAGATACCAGTACATGAACCCGCCGGCCAGCAGCAGGTACAAGAGCGTTGCCCAGCCGAAGGCGCGCTCCGGGCTGATGAGGTAAAACACGGATGTCTCTGGATAGAAGACGGCCGATTGGTTGTTGGCCACAAACGGCGCGCCGCACGAGGAGTACGGGTTCCATAGCGGTACCTGGTCCTGGCGCACCTGCTGGGCGGCAAAGCGCCGCCAGGGGTAGAACTGCTGCACGGCGTCGAGAATGGGATTCTGGACGCGCTCAAAGCCGTACTCGCTCGCATGCGCGTGCCACGGCTCCATCCGCAGCAGCAAATCCGTCGGCAGCATGACCTTCTCGCCCAGCGTCACCGGCCACAAAACCACCAGCGCCACAGCGGCCAGAAAGCCCAGCGCGGCCAGGTCCGCGTTATACCAGCCGCTAGTCTTAGTCAAGATAGAAACTCGCTTTCAGCACCGTCACATCCCCTGATGTGAACACCGGCTCCAAGAACCCCGCGGTCGCGTCCAATAGGTCAGCATCGTCTTGCGAGCCTGCGTAGCTCCCGCCGATCAGCCGCTCATACGGCCCGACTATAACATAGTCGGGCAAGATTCTCGTTGCGACCAGACCCAATCGCTCATCTGCATTCGAAGCCGTGTCATAGAAGCGTCGCACATCGCGCAGCTTACCCACGAAATCCAACGTCTCGGCCCAGTGGCCGGCATAGACCTTGCATGGAGCAGCCGCCGGAATGTGGTTACCGAACAGCGAGGAACTCAGCACAACATCATCCTCTGTAGTATGGTCTGCCAGCCAGCTTGCCACGTTTGCATAATCTGCGCTCAGGTACACGGGCGGGGCCAGCACGTGCAGCAGCAGCCCATTGTTCGTCTTCACATTCTCCATGCACTGGCTTACGAGTAGCGTATTGCTGGGCAGGCAGATGACTATCGCGGCAACAACAGTCAGCGCCATCCGCTCCTTGACGGTCTGCAGCTTGCCGGCAGCGGCTGCGCGGTTTGTTATCAGACGCGCCAGATACACCACACCCACGCCGGCCAGAATTGCAATCGGCATGTGCAGCCCCTCAACCAGCTTGCGCTGAAACGACACCGGCAATCCGAGCATTACGGAATTCGCCGCTGCCCAGAAGATCGCAAATCTGAGAAGTCCTGGGCTGAGCGGCGCTGTTGTGCCGTTCACAGGGGCGTGCGAAGCATCCGGCCCGGCCGTTCCGCCAGGCCCGCTGAAAACCTCAGCCGCGCCAATAGTGCCAAACACGACCAGCAGCCCATATCCCACCAGGTAATTCACAAAGCCAGCCGACGGCGTCGGCGTCATCGCTTTGACTACGTAGGAGGGGTCCAGATTGGCGGCCCAGTAGGACCACAGCGGCGCTGGCGCGCTGATAAAGAATATTGCAGCGTACGCAAGTGCCGCCTGGCCGAAACTGTATCTCCGGGTCAGCAGGCCATAGATGATCCAGAGACCCAGCGTGGCATGGATCGCGAAAACGTCGTAGGAGTGGATATTACCAAGGATCAGTAGCAGCACGCCGGCGCCAACCGCCGACCGCAGCCGCTTCTGCTCCAGAGCAATTAGCGCATGGCCCAACGTCAGGCAGATAAGCCCCATTGAGGTGATAAACAGCGGGTTGAGCAGTGCCGACAGGAAGGTCACCGCCTCCGGCTGCACCTGCCAGTTGACACCAACATCTACGGGATGGATGCCGAGGCGGGTGCCGGCTGCGTCAACCAACACCACCACCCAGCCAAGCCCTGACCCTAAAGCCGCAAGACCCAGAGCCGCCCAGCGCACCCAGCGGTCGGCAGTCAGCAGCGACACCAGCCAATAGAAGCTGGACAGCATGAACACACCGCCGAGGATGCGCAGGCCGTGGAATACATAGATGGGCGCCAGGCCGGTGATGCGGCAAAGCAGACCCGCGAAAAGCAAAAAGAGGTTGAAAAAATGGGGGTTCTGCGGATCGGTGGTGTACTGATTGGCCAGAAGAATGTGACCCTCGGAGGCCTGCCTGATCCACGACAGATAGACATTCCCGTCATCCACGCCCCAGATGAAGCCGCTGAAGACATCGCCCGGTTCCGCAAGCTGAAGCGCCGCCAGATACGGCAGCAGCGTGAGGGCCATTACCGCTGCGGCTACTGCCAGTACAGCGACGGAGTCGGGCAGGATGCCTGACCCACGCCTTTGGCGTGGGTGCCCACGCGATGATAGTTGAGGAGGCTGCATTAGCCCCACCTTGATCGTTCCCGTGTAGGAGGGGACAGTCCCTAAGGGGACTGTCCCCCGGGTTCCGAGCTACGCAATAGCAAGGTTATGAAACACCCTTTAGAACCGCTGCACCTTTAGCAGCATCTTCCTGACGCCGCTTACACCCAGCACTGACTGTATGGTCCGCCAGAGGCGCTTGCGCCCCAGGTAGAATTGCAGGTACGCTGATTTCTTGATCCGGTCCAGCTTGCGGCTATCAACTACCGTCCCGTCGCGGTACACGGGATTTTTGTAATAGTCGAACTCTGAGAACTCCTTGGCGATCAGGTGCCGGGTTTTATCGTACAGGTGCGTGTGCGGCAGCGGCGTGGTGATGCTGAAGGTCACGTCATCCAGCGGCAGCTCATTGGCCAGCCGCACCGTCGCCCGCAGTTCCTCCTCCGTCTCGGTGGGTGCCCCTAACATGAAATAGCCACGCACATTCAGCCCCAGGTCATGAGCATCGCCGACGGCCTGCCTCACCTGCTGTATGGTAATTCCCTTCTGATAGACCTCGTCTAGAATCCGCTGGCTGGCCGATTCGATGCCAACATGCACGATGCGCAGGCCGGCTTTCTGCATGTATGCCAGCATTTCCTTATCTGCCACATCAGCCCGGATGTTGCAGCCCCAGATGATATCCAGGTCGGCTTCTGTGAGCCGGTCGCAAAGCTGCGTCATCCAGCCGTTGTCCAGTAAGAAGGTATCGTCCAGCCACATCACCCCATCGGGGTTGTAATCTCGTTTGAGCTCCACCAGCTCGGCTACCATGTTTTGTGCCGAGCGCCGCCGCACCCGCTTGCCGAACATCATCCGCAGGGTCGGCTGGCAGTAGGCGCAGTTGTACGGGCACCCGCGCGAGGCGATGATCGAGGTCCCACGCAGGCCGTACTTAACCGCGTCAAGCTGATACCAGATCGCCATGTAGCGGCGCATGTCGAGCAGATCGCGCGCCGGAAATGGCACCTGGTCGAGGTCCTGTACAAGCTGCGCCGGTTCATTCTTCACCACTCGCTGCCCATCGAGGTAGCAGACCCCCTTGACCTGCGAGAGGTCGCCACCGGCTGCGGCCAGGTCGGCGATTATGCTTTCTCCCTCGCCTATCGCCACCGCGTCAACGCCCTCCAGCGCGAGGGTGCCTTCGGGTTCCACGGTCGCATGCGGGCCGCCTGCAATCACCGGCGCATCGCTGTACTGCCGGCAGATTCTGGCCACTTCTGCCGCGCCCGCCAGCATCGAGGTCATCACGCTGATACCGATGAGGTCAAACTTCCGGCTCTTCAGCGTGGCCTCCAGCTCGGCGAGCGGCCGCTTCATGAAGGTGGTGTCAAATATCTCCACCTCATGGCCTGCATGCCGCAGCACAGCCGCCAGATATCCCACGCCCAGCGGCGGGTCGCCAGACGGGTATCTGAATCTCGGAAATATCAATAAGAAGCGCAATCAGTTAACACTCGTTTCGCCAACGACCTTTGCATCGTCCGAAACCGTCATCTATCTCGCGTGGGACAGGCTTTCCAGCCTGTCAATGCCGTTCATTCGTGCCTTTGGCGCTCGATCTTCACCGCCGTCCAAACCATCACAATCATCATCATGGCAAGCAGTGTGAAGAAGCCGCCCACCACCACACTGGCCGGGTAATAGACCAACTCGATGTGCTGCTCCCCCGCAGGCACGTCAAGCTGCATGAAAGTAGTGTTGCACAGCCTGGGACGCTGCAACTGCCCGCCCACTGAGGCGATCCAGCCGGGATAAAAGCCTTCTGCGATTCGCAGTGGCCCCGGCTCGTCAGTGCTGAAGTCTATTGCAATGCAGTTTGCACCGACATGACGAGAATCTGCCCGCTGCCAACTGAATAATGATGCCAATTGCCCTGGGAGTGGTGGCACACGCCTGCCAGCATAAGGAAACGCTGCCGGCCCATCGCGATAAACATAGCCTTCAGGCCCGCTGTGAACCAGGCTGAATCGTTTTGATCTGCGCAACTCGTCTTCCGAAAGTAGCGACTCTGTGCTCACATAGTAATCGCACGCGGCAGCGACAGCCGCAAACGGCCGCGATATGGTCACCATATTCCCGTTAGCCGCCGGCGAGGCGATGCCCTGCTGAATCTGATTGGCGAATTTCCGGTACGTGTTCGTGAACAACGAGTCATAGCCGTTGATGCTGTAATAGCCATACACGGTGGCAGAATTGGGCGGCAGCATCGCCTCCGGCAGATCGTAAAGCGTCCACTTGTGCGGATCGGTTATCGCCAGCACGCGCGAGTCGCCGGCGACCTCGATTATCTTGTCAATCAGCTCCGTACGCGGGTAAAGCTCCGCCGCTGGAGTACGCGGGTTAAATCGGTACGCCCACGGCAGCGCCTGCACCAAAGCCACCGCCAGCAGCGCCCATACTGCTGCTGTGCCACATGGGGCCAGTATATCGGTGCGCTTTCTGGCGCGTTCTTGCACCGCATGGCAGCCCAGTCCGGCCAGCACTGCCGCGCCTAATGTAAAAACGGACAAAAGCCGCGAGAATCCTCCTGCCAGGCCCACTTTGGGGATACAAAAGTAGTATATGTATGCCGGCCAGCCGCCTGCAGCAGCCCACAAAGCCAACGCCCCCATGGCCGCAAACAGCCACACGATCTTGCGCCGGTAGCCGACGATCAGCGCCAGCAGCACGCCGATGGCGGCGGCTATGCCAATATATGCGCAGTGCTCGGAATAGCTGATGCGGTGCGCCGGATAGTCCATGGTCACGGGGCTGCCGATGATGTCGGGGTCCACGATGGTCAGCAACTCCACCGGCAGCATTGCGCGCGCCAGGTGGAACTGAAAGCCTTCTGCCGAAACCGTCTCGGAGCCGCGCGGCGACAGTCCTCCAAGCTCCAGCGTTGGCAGCAACTGAACCGCGCCCAGTCCCAGCCCCAGCACGAATGCCGTCAGCAGCGCGACAACTGGCCATGCCTCTTGCCGCGCGAATTCCCTTTCCCTTACATTCCGCCGCTGCGCCGCAAGCCAGTAGAGCACGTGTGCCGCCCCGCCGGCAAGCGATACCAGCCAGACGTAGGCGGCTATCTGGAGGTGGCCTGCCAGCAGACTGGCCCCCAGTGCTACTGATAGCGTGGTTGCACCCAGAACAGGCCGGCCTCTGAAAATCAATTCCACGCCGAGCAACCCGGCCGGCAGCCATGTCGCAGTCTCAATCAGGCTGGGGAGCGCTGTCCATGTGACCATGAACCCGCCGAAGGCGTAGGTGACCGCGCCAAGCGCCGCAGACGCCGTTCCGGCGCCCAGGACCCGTATCAGCAGAAAGGTGAAAAACGCGGCCAGGAAGAAGTGCAACGCATTCAAAAGACCCATCGCCCGGCCGGTATCCAGCCAGGCCAGCAGCCAGTGCGGCGGATAGAAAAGCGCGCTCTGGCCGTTGCCCACCAATGGCGTGCCGCAGAACTGGTGCGGGTTCCACAGTGGGAACTCGCCATGCTCCGAGAAGCTGCGGTGCGTCAGTTCCCGCCAGGGGTAGAACTGGGCGACACTGTCCCACAGAAGCGAGTCCCATTGCCGGCTTAGTTCGGGGGCGCCGTGTGCGTTGTAGGGCGCGAAATGTTGCTGATAAACGCCGGCGACCGGGACCTGGTCGCCAAAGATGCAGCTTCCCCAGAACGCCACGACCACGATGCCGATGCCCAGCAGGCATAATACGTCGGCTCGTGTTACGCGGTAGGCGGGTGTTCTCATCGCTGTCATAATAAACAAAAAAGCCGGCTTGTGCCAGCTTTTCGGGGTCTTCTGAATGTTCGGATGGCCCGCAGAGACTACTAATTCGGACCATCGCCGGCGTCGGCAGGCAATTCTATTGGCGGCGGCGGATCGTGGGCGGATGCCTTCGGTTCGTGGCTGAAGGCGACCAGCGTCACACCTATGATTATTACGATAATGCCGGCGATGCGGGTCGCAGGCAGCCCTTCACCCAGGTATTTCCAGGACAAGATCGCCACTATGACATAGCTCAGAGCGATCATCGGGTAGGCGTAGCTCAGGCTCAGCTTGGACAGACATACCAGGTAGAACATGGAGCTGAGACCGTAGCACAAAAAGCCCAGCAGAATCAGAGGCGTCGTCGGGATAGACTTCAGTATGAAAGCCGCTGATGCACCTTCGCCCAAGCTGGTGACCCCGCTTTTGAGGAATAGCTGCCCCACTGCGCCCAGGGCGATCGCTACCAGAAGTATCCCAAGAGCAAACAGCATATTGCGCTGCCCCTTCTGTTCGGTCAACTCAAGAGCCGCCCTTTTTGAGGGTCATTGTCTCATGCAAACTGGGTCGCCCGGCTGTTGGCACCATAGCAGGCGACCCAGTCTCTGTTGGCTTGGTGTACACACGCTCTGTCGGGTAGCTAGCCCCTCTACATCAGGCTAGCGACCAGATCAACCGCCGAGGCGGCGTCCGGAGCATACCCATCGGCGCCGATCTCGTCGGCGTAGTTCTGGGTCACAGGCGCGCCCCCGATGATCACCTTGACGCTGTCTCTCGCCCCGGCTTCGGATATAGCGTCAATAGTGTCCTTCATGCCGGGCATGGTGGTGGTAAGCAGCGCGGACAGGGCTAGCACATCGGCGTTCTCGGCCTGGATCGCTTCCACGAACTTCTCAGGCGGCACGTCAACCTCCAGATCTACCACGTCGTAGCCACCGCCCTCAAGCATCATGGACACCAGGTTCTTTCCGATGTCGTGCAGGTCGCCCTTGACCGTGCCGATGACAACCTTGCCTCTGGAGGCGATGTCGGCGTCCGCCAGCAGCGGCTTGACGATGTCCATGCCGGCGTGCATGGCACGGGCGGCGATCAGTACCTCCGGTACGTAGAACTCGTTGGCCTTGAACTTCACTCCCACGACGTTCATGCCGGCGATGAGACCCTCGTTAATGATATCCTCGGGCTTGACACCCTCGTCAATCGCTCCCTGCGCCAACTCTGCTACGGTGTCGCGGTCCCCGCCGATGACGGCATCAGCAATTACCTGTAGATCTGCCATTTCCAATCCTCCTGTTGAACACTAGCCCAATAGGCCATTTGCCAGGTTTGGTATTTCGCGCCCTGCGTCAAACAATTGGGTGCTATTATAACCGACTTGTCAAACTATGCAAAGAGCATAGCTTCCATAAACTTGTTCTGGAAATTCGCAGAGCTAGCCAGCTCGATATGTTCGGCCACTGCGGCCAGCTCGCAGGCCAAGGCACGCTCCTGCTCCGAGCAAAGCGCCATCACCCCTCCCACGCCGGCGGCATTGCCCACGCCCTTGATCTTCTCCACGGGCACCTCCGGCAGAATTCCCATACGGACGGCACTTTCCGGACGAATGTGATTGCCAAAGGCACCCGCCAGCAGCACCCCTTCCAGATCATCTACCGATATACCTGCTTCTTCCAAAAGAATTTCTACACCTGCACGCACCGCACCTTTAGCCAATTGAATCTCTCTGATGTCGCGCTGCGTCAGATACACCGACTGACCGTTATGCGCCTGCTCTGCATCGGCCAGCAGCACCTTGCGGCCATTGCCCTCGCCCGACATGCGGGCCGCTATGCTGGCCGGCAGGCCAGCATCACTCTCGGCCAGGCGACCGCTGACACCCAGAGCGCCGGTTACCAGCAACATAGCAGTAATGTCAAAAAGCGCTGAGCCGCAAATTCCTCTGGCCGGCTCATCATCAATAGTGCCTATGTGCAGATCACCGTCGGCCAGGTCAACCTTTGAGATAGCCCCGGGTGCCGCGTACATGCCCTGGCTGATCTTCGCGCCCTCGAATGCCGGCCCGGCAGCGGTGGACGCGCACAGCAGTCGCTCACCCGACCACACCATGACCTCGCCATTTGTGCCGATATCCAACGCCAGAGTCGGCCCGCGCTTGCAGATGTCGGCCGCGGTCATTACGCCTACGCTGTCGGCCCCGACGAAGCCGGCCACTATCGGCAGTGCGAATACCTGCCCGCCGGCGTGCGTGTTGATGCCCAGGTCGCTGGCATATAGCGTAAGCGGCTGGGAAGCTACCGGAATATAGGGCGCTTGTGCTATGTATTGCGGGTCCAGCCCCAGCAGCAGATGGTGCATAGCCGTATTGCCTACCACAGTAATCTCATAAAGCTGCTCGATACTTGCTCCGATGTCGGCCAGCGCGCTGCTGATCAGGCTGTTTATGGCCCCCACTACCTCGGCCTGCAAAGTGGCCAGACCACCCGGCTCGTCCCTGCCGTATTCAATCCGAGATATGATATCAGCACCGTGTACCGTCTGGGGGTTGAGAGTTGAACTCGTCGCTTCCAGCTCGCCGGTAGTCAGGTTCATCAGGTAGGCCACGATGGTGGTGGTGCCGATATCTACAGCCGCCCCCAGCGCAGCCTTTGCCTCGGCAAGCGTCTCCACCTCTACCAGCAGATCGTCCATCATGGTGACAACTACCTGGAACTGCCCGTCGCGCAATACTGCCGGCAGCTTTTGCAGAACAGAGAGCAGCGCGCGACAGTCACAGTGTTGCAGGTCAGCGCCCTCCCAGAGCCGCAGCAGGTCACTGCGCTGGTCCTCCAGAGCCGGCGGGGCAAGCGAAAGTTCGAGGCGCTTCACGCGTGGGCTGAGCTCAAATTCGCGGAACATAGCTTCGGAAAGGTCCTTGCGCACGACCACCTGCTGCTGCTCGGTGACCTCAACCTCGACATCACCCAGCGCCCGCGTTTGACAGGCCAGACGGACGCCGCTGCTCAACTGCGCCTCGGTCAGAAGCTTCTTTTCGGCAGCGGTAACCTCGCTCACTGCTCCGGACCGCACCAGCACCTGGCACTTTCCGCACATGCCCTTGCCGCCGCAGAGAGTGCTGATGGTCACTTCGGCCAGATGAGCGGCCTCTGACAAATTGATGCCGGCGGCAGCCTTGGCCGTCACGCCGGCGGGATGGAATCGCACTTCAATTGTGTCGCTGCTCACTTCCAAAACCCCGGATGCAGTCGCGCCCGATCAGGCGTCTGTCTTAGTAGTACGAAAGCTGCGTGGCGGCGTCGGCGCCCTCGCGAGAATCCGCATCGAGCGCTAGCACCTGCTCGTAGGCGGCCCTCGCCTCATCGTCCATACCCAGCATAGCATAATGCTTGCCCAGGTCCAGCACATACGACTGGTTGTCAGGGGCCAGTTCAGCCGCCTTTTTCAGGCACTCGATAGATTCGTCGAACTCGCCCTGATTCATGACCGTCAGCCCCAAACCCCACCATCCCTCTGCACAATCCGGGCTGGCGTCCAGAAGCTGCTGATAGCACGGGCGGGCCTCGTCATACTTGCCGTCTATCCGACAAGCGTGAGCCTGGTCGAGCAAAGCCTGGTCAATGTCCGCCATGAGCGTCCTCCACCTATCTCCCCACTACCAGCAAACCCAACGGAGCAACGAACCTTTATGACATCTGCAAGATACCCAAAAACATCACTATTTGTCAACATCACTACTACAATAACTCAATGGATCAACAGCATTGACAGGCTGCGGTTCGGCAGGCTCACCGCCCTGAGCAACGTCGAAGGGGAAAGCCTGTCCTGCGCTAATATTAAGACAATAGCGTGCCGGCCTCAATGCGGGCACCGCGCAGCCATTCGACCGCACTCATCTCCCGCCGCCCCTCCGGCTGCACTCGTCTGACTAGCAGCACCCCTTCACCGGTCCTGACTAGCGGCCCGCTGTCCGAGTCAATTTCCACAATCATGCCCGGTTCACCTGCCGGCTTATGAAAATCTTCGACAATTTCTGCTGCGGTGATTTTCAGCCGCCGGCCCTCAAGTAGGCAATACGCTGCCGGCCTTGGTGCGAATGCCCTGATGCGGTTGCGCACAGCCTCAGCGCTTTGCGTGAAATCCAGTTGCATATCGGCCTTGGTCAACAGCGGTGCATAGGTGGCCTGGGCGTGGTTCTGCGGACGACCCACCAGCTCGCCGGCGGCTATCTCGGGCAGCGCGGCGGTGACCATGCCCGTGCCCACTTCGGTCAGCTTGCGGCACAGTGTATCGGCATTGTCATCCGGCTCGATGGCCGCCGCTTCCTGCACCAGAATATCGCCGGCATCCACTTCCGCTGCCATCTCCTGCAGCGTCACTCCGGTCCGCTCCATGCCTTGCAGCAGGGCGTGCTGCACTGGTGCCGGCCCGCGCAATTCCGGCAGCAGCGAATAGTGCACATTCAGCGCCGCCAGCCTCGGCAGTGCCAGCAGCCGCTTCCCAAGTATCTGCCCGTAGGCCACTGTCAGCAGCACATCCGGCTCTGTCGCCCTGATCTGCGCCAGCGCCTCCTCGGAGTTAACCTTCTCCGGCTGCATCACCGCCAGCCCCATCTCCAGCGCGGCTTGCTTGACGGGTGTCGGCTGCAGTTTGCGCCCGCGGCTGCGGGGACGATCCGGCTGGGAGATGACCAATGCGATTTCGCTGCCAGCCTGTTGTATCGCAGGCAGGTAAGCCGCCGCCCAGATTGGCGTTCCCAGGAAAACGACCCGCATCAGTTCTCCGCCCTTGCCTTTTCCACTAGCCGCTGAAACATCGCCAGCGCCTCTGCCAGCGAGACGTTCTGCAAACGGTAACCTCTTTCGTCCTCTTCGTCGGGAATCATCCAGGCCAAACTGTCTGGTTCAGCGCGGTCAATGAACAGCTTACCATTGAGGTGGTCAATTTCGTGACACAGCGCGCGCGCTGTCCAGCCTTCCGCCTCGATGGATACCGGCTCCTCATCAGGCCCGAGCGCTTCCACCACCACCTGCTGTGGCCGCAGTACAATCGCCTGCAGCGTCGGCAGGCTCAGACAGCCCTCGCTGCCTTCAACCTCCCCCTCCGCTTCGACGATGCGCGGGTTAATCAGCTTGTGGACGACCATTTGTTCGTCATCCTCGCCGACCTCCCCTATCACGATAGCGCGCACGCTTTCCCCCACCTGCGGAGCGGCAAGGCCGATGCCCGGCGCCTCGCGCAGCGTCTCAGCCATATCATCCAGCAGTTTGACCAGTTCATCATCTACTCGGCGAACCCGCTTGGCCTTTTTTCGCAGGATCGGCTCGCCACAAAAGTAGATTTTTCTCGCAGCCATGCTTCTTCATTCCAGAAAACTTCAGTATCAGACTACATCATATTCAAGGGATCAACATCCACGCTCAGGGCGACTGCATCCGGCAGCTTGATCTTCGCCAGCAGCCGGCTTACCGCCGATGCCAGTTGCTCGCCGTCAGGCCCTTTGAGCAACAGGCTGAAGCGGTAGCGCCCACGTAGCTTGCGTAGCGCGCACTCAGCCGGGCCCGAAAAGTGCATCTCATCGGCCGTGGCTTCCCCGCCTTTCCTATGATAGACCCCTTCTTCATCCAGCGCAACCGCTACATTCTGGGCTGCCGCCCATCCCTGCTGCTGGTCCTGGCAGGAAATCACTAGCCGCACCAGCTCCACAAACGGCGGGTAGAGGCTGCGCCGGCGGGTTTCCAGTTCCAGGGCATAGAATGCCACATAGTCGTGAGTGGCAGCGGTGCGAATCGCGTAATGGTCCGCGTTGTAGGTCTGTACCAGCACCTGCCCCGGCTTTTCTGCCCGCCCGGGCCTGCCTGACACCTGGGTCAGCAACTGAAATGTCCGCTCGGCTGCTCGAAAATCAGGCCGGTGCAGACCGGTATCTGCATTCAGCACCCCGACCAGCGTCAGGTTGGGAAAATCGTGACCGGTCGCGATCATCTGCGTGCCGACGAGAATATCCGCCTCCCCGCGCGCGAACTTGCCCAGTATCTTCCCGTACGCACCCCTGGTCGTGGTGGTGTCGCGGTCCATCCGCAGCACCCGGGCCGCAGACAAGGCCCGCTGCACCTGGTCGGCCACCCGCTCGGTGCCTAAGCCCAAAAAGCCCACATCCAGATCGCCACATTCAGGGCATTTTTCAGGCACGGTAATCCGGTAATCGCAGTGGTGACACTTGAGCACTTGCTCACCGTAATGGTGCGTCAGCGACACGGCGCAGTCGGGGCATCTGGGAGTATGCCCACACTCGCGGCAGATCAGGAAGGTTGAGAACCCGCGCCGGTTGAGAAACAGCATACTCTGCTCCCCGGCGGCCAGTCGCGCCTGGAGTCCCTCCAACAGCTCCTGGCTGAACGTGGTGCCGGTGCCGGTTTTCACTTCACCCCGCAGATCAATGATCTTGACCGCCGGCATCGGCCTATCATCAATCCGCTGCGGCAGCTCCATCAATTCGGCATCTTCCGAGGCCCTGGCGGCGTAGTAGCACTCCAGGCTCGGCGTGGCGCTGCCCGAAACCAGCACCGCCCCGGCCGCCTTTGCGCGGTGCCGGGCCACCTCAACGGCATTGTAGCGCGGCGAGCTGTCCTGCTTGTACGCCGGGTCGTACTCCTCATCAACGATGATAACGCCCAGGTTCTGCAGCGGCGCAAACACCGCCGATCGCGCGCCGATGACGATACTGGCTTCCCCAATCGCAGCTCGCCGCCATTCATCAAACCGCTCGCCGACGCCCAGGGCACTGTGCTGCAGGGCCAGCCGCTCGCCAAAACGCGCCTCAAACCGACCGACCATCTGCGGCGTCAGCGATATCTCCGGGACCAGTACTATCGCCGACTTGCCCTGCCTCAGCGCCTTGCTGATGCAGTGCAGATAGACCTCCGTCTTCCCGCTGCCGGTGACGCCGTGGATCAGCACCTCGAGGAATTCGTCATTGTCAATGGCGGTGGCGATGTCGTCGTAGATGCGCTGCTGGTCAGGGGTCAGCTTCAAGAATTCGCTGCCGGCACCTTCCCATTTCTCGCTGTAGGGCACTCGCCGCACTGCCTGCTCTTCGACAGCAACCAGGCCCTTTTTCTGCAGTGCCGACACCGCGCTGCGGCTCAATTCGGCTACCGGCACAGCTTCATCAGCGGCCATCAATTCCTCGATGACTTCGGCCTGCCGGGGCGCTTTGGCGGCGACCTCCGCCAAGACATCTTCCCATGGCTCCTCGGGCTCTGCGAGGTGCGCAACTTGCCGGTGCACAGTCGCAGCGGCCGGCCGCTGCAGCTCTCGCACCTGCACGACGTAGCCTCTTTGCTCCAAGCTATCCAGCGCGCTGGAAACCGACGCCCGCTTCACACCCTTCTCAGCAGCGGCGATAGCCTGGCATAGTCCCTCGAACTCCATCGGCCCGTCCAGCAGCGTGCCCAGCACCTGCTTTTGCCGAGACGCCCTGTCCACTAGTCCTTGCTCGTATGCTTTGCGGCCCACTTCGGTGGGCGACACCTGTCGCAGGACCTTTTGGCTCTTGCCGGGAGGCAGCAGCAAACGCAGCGCATCGGCGCGGGAACACAGGTAGCGGCGGGAGATCCATTCGGCAAGCGCCGCCTCGGCCTCTCCGAACACGGGCTTGTCCAGCAGCGTGGCGATGATATCCCTTAGCCTTGCAGGGGGCTTTTCGGAGGTGAAACCTATGACATATCCGGGCAGTCGTTGCTTGCCGAACGGCACCAGCACATAGCTGCCGACCTGCACTTCCTCGGCCAGCCGTTCTGGCACCGAGTACGTAAAGGCCCGCCCCAGGCCGTCTTCCCCCCGACCTCTTACATCCACAACGACCTCAGCGTAGCGCCCTTGCGGCTGTAGTTCGGGGAAAAGAGTGTCGTTAGCTACAGTCCTGCCTCTTCCTCGATCATCTCGACCGCGTCCAGCTTCTCCCACGTGAACTCCGGCTCCAAACGACCAAAGTGCCCGTACGCGGCGGTGTTCTTGTAGATCGGCCGCCGCAGGTCGAGCTTCTCGATCATGCCCTTCGGGCTCAGGTCGAAATTGTCAATCACGATCTCGGCGATCTGCTCATCAGCTAGCTTGCCGGTGCCGAAGGTAAACGCCGCTACTGAGAACGGCTGCGGATCGCCGATGGCGTACGACACCTGCAGCTCGCATCTGTCGGCCACACCAGCGGCCACCAGGTTCTTGGCGATGTAGCGCATCATGTACGAGCCGGACCGGTCAACCTTGGTCGGGTCCTTGCCGGAGAAGCACCCGCCGCCGTGGCGGGCCAGGCCACCGTAGCTATCAACGATGATCTTGCGGCCCGTCATACCGGTATCAGCCTGCGGCCCACCTACGACGAACCTGCCCGTGCGGTTCACCAGAATTTCCATCCCATCAGCCTGCAACTCAGCGGGAATAATCGGCTCGACCACATACTCCTTCAGGTCCGCCTCAATCTCCTCGGCGCCAACCTCCGGGCTGTGCTGTGCCGCCAGCAGCACCTTCGTCACCGCTTGCGGCCTACCGTCCTCATACTCCACCGTTACCTGCGTCTTGCCATCAGGCCGCAGGTATTCCACCTGGTCATTCTTGCGCACCTCGGCCAACTGCCTTGCCAGCTTATGCGCCAGCATTATCGGCAGCGGCATGTACTCCGGCGTCTCGGTGCAGGCGTACCCGAACATCATGCCCTGGTCTCCGGCGCCACCGACATCTACGCCCTGCTTAATATCAGGCGACTGCTCGTGGATCGCCGTCAGCACGCCGATGGTTTCACAATCAAACCCGTACTTCGCCCGCGTATAGCCGATCTCGCGCACTGTATCCCGCACGATGTGTTCCACAGGAATGTAGCATTCGGTCGTCACCTCGCCTGCCACCAGACAGGTACCCGTGGTGACCAGCGTTTCTATTGCCACGCGTCCTGTGGGATCGTGCGCCATCACATGATCCAGCAGCGCGTCGGAGACCTGGTCGCATATCTTGTCCGGGTGTCCCTCGGTCACGGATTCTGAGGTCAGTCCATAAACAGCAGCCACTACGCGGCCTCCTTACAAGATGAAATCCTACAAACTCATTGCTACCGTTATCGGCAAGCTTCTTACGGCAAGCGCCGTGCCACTTCATCCAGTACCGCGCCGGCCACTGCCCACTTGCTCATCAGCGGCAGATCGGCGCGGAAATCGTCCGGCCCCAGAATACTCACACGGTTGGTGTCAGCCCCGAAGCCGGAACCAGGCTCCACGATACTGTTGGCAACGATCAAATCCAGCTTCTTATCGGCCAGTTTCGCCGCTGCGTTGCTTACCACGTCCTGGCTTTCCGCCGCGAAGCCCACCACCATCTGCGGCCGCTGCGGGCTTGCGGCCACCCATTTTACTGTATCGCGCGTCCGCCCCAGTTCCACGGTCAGTCTTTCTGCGGTCTTCTTAATCTTCTGCTCGGCGATCTCGGCGAAGGTGTAGTCAACCACTGCCGCGGCCGCGATAAAGACATCAACGCCGGCGATGTTGTCCTGCACAGCGGCCAGCATCTCGGCCGCGCTGGCTACTTCAACAGTCTCAAATTCGCCGGCAAAGCCGAGGGCTTCGGCGATCTGCTGCGACGCCCCGCTTATCAGCGTGACCTCCGCGCCGGCGGCGGCAGCCTGCTCGGCAAGTGCGTGGCCCATCTTGCCTGACGAGGCGTTGCTCAGGAATCGCACCGGGTCCATGTACTCGCGCGTGGGACCGCCGGTAATAAGTACCTTGCGCCCGCGCAGGTCAATGCCCGGCGGCTGCTGCTCCAGGAGCATTCTTTCGAGGCATGCAATAAGCTGCTGCGAACCGACCAGCCGCCCCTCGCCGACCGCACCGGACGCCAGAGCGCCATAGCAGGGCCCGACTATCCAGCAGCCTCGCTCCCGCAGCTTGGCCACGTTGTCCTGCACCGCCGGCTTGTGCCACATCTCGCAGTTCATCGCCGGAGCAAATCCTACCGGACAGCTCGCAGCCATGATGCCGGCGGTTAGCAAGTCGTCGGCAATCCCGTTGGCCACCTTGCCCATGATGTTGGCCGTCGCCGGGCATACCAGTAACGCCTCGGCGAACTCCTGCAGCGATATGTGCGTGAGGGCGTCTTCTGCACGCTCGGCCCACATGTCGTATTCGACCGCAGCGCCCGTCAGCACGGAAAACGTCAGCGGCGTGACGAACCTGGTGGCGTTTTCGGTCATCACCACGCGCACCTCGGCGCCGCGCTTTTTCAGCGCCGAGACCAGGCCGCATGTCTTGTATGCCGCAATCCCACCGCTTACACCGATGACGATTCTACGGCCCTCCAGCAGATCGTGCCCCACCTGGGGATACTCTGCCATCCTCAGTCCTCCTCCTGTGCTTCGACGTTGCTCAGCACCGTGAGCTTGTCGAACGGCAGCCTCGCCTGAAGCTGCCGCCATTGGGTCCTGTTCAGCCGACATCTTTCGGCTTCGAGGATTGCCTCAAGCTGCGTCACCGCGTCATCCAGATCGTCGTTCACCACAATGTATTCAAACATGCCTATATGCTTGAACTCTTTGCGGGCGCTGTCCAAGCGTCTGGCCGTCGCATCTTCCGACTCGGTGCTGCGCCCCTGTAGGCGTCGGACTAATTCCTCCCACGACGGCGGTGCGATAAATACCAACGCCGCCCGGCCGCCCATGAGCTGCCGAACACTACGCGCGCCCTGGTAGTCTATCTCCAGGGTGATATCCGTCCCGGACGCAAGCGCCGCTTCGACCGGCCCGCGTGGGGTCCCGTACCAGAGGTCCTGGTGCACCCGGGCGTATTCCAACAACTCGCCCGCCGCGATCATTCGCCTGAATTCCTGTAGGCTCACAAAGCGATATTCCCGGCCGTCCTGCTCACCGGGTCGTGGCTGCCGCGTCGTGCACGACACCGATCTGGCAACTTCGGAATGCCGGGCCAGCACGCGCTCGATCACGGTGCCTTTGCCCACACCCGAAGGCCCTGATACGACCAGCAATACTCCGCTCTTACGCACTATCGGCCCTTTCTCCTATGCGGGACCTGCCGAAAGCTCTATAGCTCCGGAACTGCCATATCGCGCTGCCCGCTCTCAGCCGCCTCCTGGCCGGCCAGTGAAGCCATCTGCGCCCTGAAGCAATCCCCCATGCTCAGCCAGCGCTCGGTGCCGTTTTCCAGATGAGAGGCAAAATCCTCAAGCGGGCTGTCGAACTCAGTTGCCGCCTCGATCTCTACCGGCACATCGCCCTCGCCGGCCCGCTGCCAGATCAACTCCTCGCCGCAAAGATGCACGTGCCCCTCCGTACCCCACAGGAAAAACTGCCAGGGCGCAGGGGCTTTCTCAGGCGCCAGATACGAGCAATCCCCCATCAGCTTCGACCCGTTGCTCATCTCATAGACAATCTGGGCCGAATCCTGGAAAAACGGCGCCCAGTCGGCCCTGGCGTTCCATGCCTCGGCAGCGATGACCTTGACAAACTCCAGCCCCGTCGTCCACCGCATCACATCCGTGCCGTGGATGAACAGGTCATTGATGGTGCCGCCGTGCTTGCCCTCTTCGAAGTACCACATCGGCCGCGAGCCGTAGGCAAGCGGGTGCTGAGCCAGGACGATGCCGGTGCAGAATTCCCCGATTCCGCCGTCGCGCACGATCCTGACCATGCTCTGGTAGCCGGCCCCATAGCGCATGGTCAGGGCGATCTGCACTTCCAAATCATTCTGCTCGCAAAGCTGCATTATCCGCTCCAACTCGTCCCGCTTGGTGCACATCGGCTTGTCGGTGATTACGTGCTTGCCGGCTTCGAGAGCTTGGATGGCGATCTTGCCGCGCTTGCCGTAATAGTCCACGCAGCACAGTACGTCGAAATCAACATCGTCCATCATCTCGTCCATGGTCTCGTGGGTGATTTCCACGCCCAGTGGCTCGACGAATGCCGCCCGCGCCTGCACGTCTTCTTCAACTGCTGCAACTATCTCGACGTAGTCCAGCTCCTGTGCCGTCTGATAGACGCTGGCCACGTGTCCATGTCTGAAACCAACACACGCGATGCGCAATGACATAACAAAAAGCTCCCTTCAGTTCACGTCCGACTCAGGCCTTCAGCCCTCGAGCGCCACTTCTTCGACACCAGGGGATACAAGGATACCGCGAGGGCGTTGCTGGGTCAAGGTGCTGATGTAGGCAAGCGTCACCCCGGCCGGGCAGCTCACTGATGTCCGTTACGCGGGGTCTAGATGGTCCTCGCCGCGTTGGCGCCCTCGTAGATTGCCGCCTGCATGTGCCGCGGCTTGGATGCGTCGCCTACGACCAGCGGCTCATGCCCCACCGCCCGTAGCTCCTCAACCAGCTCTGTTACCGGCTCGCGACCCACGGCCACAACCACGCTGCCCACCTCAAAGGTCTTTTCCTCGCCGTTGACAACGGCGGTGACCTGTCCACGACCGGCCGCAATTACCTCCGCGCCCGTAGTCAGTTGCACTCCCAGCTCTTCGAGAGCTTGCAGTAGGAAGGTCCGGGCGCCGCCCGCAACGCCGCCAGCCATCGCCTCGCTCTTTTCGAATATGATGACTTCTTTGCCGCCTTCAGCCAGCAGGTGCGCGGCGTTGGTCCCGCTCACATCGCCACCGATAATCGCCACCGGCTGCTGCAGTTCTGCTGCGCCGGCCAGTACGTCATCCGCGCTGACAAACTCGTCGTCCCACTGACCGGGCAGTGAGGCAAGATCACGCGGCCGCGCTCCGGTGGCAATGATGACGGTGTCGAACTCGCCGGCCGCCGCGAACTCAGCCGTAACTTCCTCGCCCAGGTGCACATCCACCTCGGTATTCGCTATCTGGTCGGTCAGATATTCGATCGGGCGCTCAAGTTCCTGCTTACCCGGTGCGGCCGCGGCCAGCCAGAACGCCCCGCCCAGCCGGTCGCTTTTCTCGCACAGGGTCACATCATGCCCGCGCAGCGAGGCAGTCAGCGCCGCCTGCATGCCGGCTGGCCCGCCGCCTGCCACCAGCACGCGTTTCCGCTGTGTAGCCGGTGGCCCGGCCGGCCAGTCCGGCCAGTCGTTTTCGCGCCCGGTGTACGGGTTGATGGCGCACTGCACCTGCCCATCGGAGAACGACCGCTCCTGGCAGCCCTGGCCGCACAGGTAGCAGGGGATGATGTCATCCGCGCGGCCTGTTTGCAGCTTCTTGACAATTTCGGGGTCCGTCAGCGCCTGCCGGCCCATTGCGATCAGGTCACAGACGCCGTCGGCGATGGCCTGCTCGGCCAGTTCCGCCCTGTTGATATTACCCACGCCGATTACCGGCACTTCAACTACTTCCTTCACTCCCGCCGCCAGCGGCAGCAGGTGCCCCGGGGTCACATAGTACGGCACCGAGGCCATGGCCGAGCCGGTCGAGACATGAATCATCGCATAGCCGTACGATTCCAGAATCGGAGCGACTTTTTGCATCTCCTCCAGGTGCATCCCCTCCTCGACATACTCCTCAGCCGACACGCGGCACCAGACCGGGAGTTCAGGCCCGCAGTACTTTCTGATCGAGGCGATGACCTCCTTGCCAAATCGTGTGCGCCGCTGTATGTCACCACCCCATTGGTCATCGCGGCAGTTCAGCCACGGCGACAGAAACGAATTCCCGAGATAGCCGTGGGCCATGTGCACTTCGACCCCATCCATGCCGGCTTCCTGGCAGCGCCGGGCGGCCTTTCCGAATGCCTCGACGACCTCCCAGATCTCGTCCTCGGTCATTTCGCGGGCCACGCGACGGTCGCGACCGGCGGAACATTCCGAGGCCGACAGACACTCTTGTCCAATTACCTCCGGACTCGCCTGTCGCCCGCCGTGCTGGAGCTGCATGGCAATCCGCCCGCCGGCCTGATGCACTGCCGCCGTCAGCCGCGCCCAGCCCTCGGTCTGCTCATCCGAATAGACCCCCGGCATCGTCGGGCCGGTCAGCCCCAGCGGATGCACCGCCGAATGTTCGATGATGTTCAGCGCCATCCCGCCCCGTGCCCGGGCCACATGGTAGGCGATCAGCCGTGGTGTCACCCGGTGCTGTGTATCCGCGTAGCCGCTCCCCATCGGCGCCATGACCAGACGGTTCGGCAGCTTGAGAGCCCCGACCTGAATCGGCTCCAAGATATGCTCGTATGCCACAAGTACCACCTCGAATTGCAATTCTACATTCGCGCGTAAAGCAGTGTTGTTTAGTCTTCGTGTTAGGACAGCATATTCCTGCCCCGCTTTCCTATCTTGCAGGAAATCATTGCCCTGATGTCGAATGAGTCCTATAGTTTGCACAACACCGCCCGGCTTACTCGGACGAGAATTCACGTTTAGAGGAAGTGTGTATCGTGCAGTATCGTGAATACGGAACTACCGGAGAAAAGCTTTCTGCTCTGGGCTTTGGCGCTATGCGCCTGCCCGATGATGACGATTATGGAATCGAGGTGATGCGCAGGAGTTTCGAGCTGGGCGTCAACTACATTGACACCGCCTCCGGCTATACCACAGGCACCGACGAATCCAGCGAGGTAGTCGTCGGCAGGGCGCTCAAGGGCTGGCGCGATAAGGTCAAGCTCGCCACCAAGAACCCCAAGTACGCAGCACCAGCAACCGCCGATGACTGGTGGGCGAACCTGGAGCAATCCCTCGAGCGTCTCGACACCGACCACATAGATTTCTACAAGGTGTGCCACTTCTTGAGCCTGGAGGCTTTCGAAGATAATGTCCGGCCCAACCTCTGGGACACGATAATGAAGGCCAAAGACCAGGGCATCTTCACCTACACCTGCTTCTCATCCCATGACACGCCCGAAAACATCATGACGCTCATAAACACCGGTCTCTTCGACGGCATGTTGGTGCAGTACAACCTCCTCGACCGCGCCAACGAGGAGGCCATCGCCCTGGCCGCCGAAAAGGGCATGGGTGTGGAGATCATGGGCCCGATCGGTGGTGGGCGGCTGGGCCTTGCCTCGGCCCAGCTCCAGGGCGTGCTTGACGATGTCGCATCCACGCCCGACCTGGCGCTGCGCTTCGTCCTCAGCAACCCTAACATCTCCCTCGCGCTGTCCGGCATGAACACATTGGATATGGTCGAGGAGAATTGCGCCTCCGCGTCGCGCGAGGAGCCGCTGACAGACCAGGAGCGCGAGCAAGTGTTGGCTGCGGTCAAGGAAAACGAGCGGCTCTCGGAGCTGTACTGTACGGGCTGCGATTACTGCATGCCTTGCCAGGAGAGCGTGGGCATCCCGCAGGCGTTCGCGGCGATGAATCTGCACAAGGTCTGGGGGCTGACCGAACTGGCCAAGCAGAACTATGCCCGGTTGGGGCCGGACCACAAAGATGGGTTACTGCAGGCGGATGCTTGCGTCGAGTGCGGGGAGTGCGAGGGCAAGTGTCCGCAGAACCTCCCCATCATCGAGCAGCTCGCCGAGACCCACGCAGCCCTCGGCGAGTGACCTGGACAGATCATCGCCCGCCTCCGCCATGCCAAATGGCATCGCGTAGGTCGGGCTTTCCAAGAGTTATCCCGTGGGTCGGGCATCCTGCCCGACTCCATTGCCGTTGCCCCGTATGGACGGCCCGCTCAGGATCAGGGCGCTACCGTCTCCAGACCGGCCATTAAGCGTTGCGCCACCGACGCCCACGAGAAGTCGTCTATTGCTCGCTTGCGGCCCAGCTTGCCCAGCATTTCCGCATAATCCCGGTCCTCCAGCAGCCTGATTAGCGCGTTAGCCACGGCTTCAGGATCACGCGGCGGCACCAGCAGCCCCGACTCCCGGTCCCCTACCGCCTCAGGGATGCCCCCGGTCCGGGTGCCGATTACCGGCGTACCGCAGGCATTGGCTTCCAGGAAGCTGAGGCCGAAGCCCTCGGCGGGATGGCCCAGCAGGTCAAAGCTGGCTAGTATCATGACCTCGGCCATCGTGTAGAATTGGCGCAATTGCTCCAGCGGCACCTGGCCGGCGAAGACTACTCGTTGCTCTACTTTGTAGGCCCGCGCGTACTTTTCAAGCCGCTGCCGGTACGGGCCCTCGCCCACTATCACGTACTTCACCTCCGGCACCTCCTCGGCGACTATCGCTAGCGCCTCCAGCACATATCTGTGGCCCTTGTGCGCGGCCAGGCGCGACACGGTGCATATCACTCGCACGTCTTCGAGGCCAAGTTGCTTGCGCAGTTTCTCCGCACCCTCGATGTCGGGGTAAAACTGCTCGGCGTCGAGCCCGGTGCCCAATCGGTAGATATTGACCCGCGCCACACCCATTTTCCGCAACTGCTTCACCGTAAAGCCGCTGATGGCAAAGATGATGTCACAGTTGCCAAGAACATGCTTCTGCATCCCCCACTTGACGAGGTTGAGCCCGTGCAGGGCGAATTCGCGGTCATAGCCGATCATTGCGCTGACGCCGCCGATGCTACGGGCCGCCTGGAGTGCCGCCGGGCCTTCGGGGAACCACTTGGTCGCCACGACGGCTGTCTCGGCACTGCCGCCGGCCAGCTCCACCGCGGCTGCTTCCATCTGCTGCCAGACCTGCCGTTTGCCGCCGCCTGCCACGCGCAGGACTTCGTAGCTCGCCGCCGCGTCGAACTGCTGGCTTTGCGGCTGCGCTGTGGCGACCACGTGCACATCCGCGCCGGCGTTGGCCAAGGCCTTGACGAGCGAGGCTACGTACTGCTGAATCCCTCCGAGGCAGGGCGGGAAATCCGCAGCTAGCAGGATTATTTTCATTTCATTTGCTTCCCGCTGTCCAAATCTCTTACCATATCGGCGAAACTCTATTACGCGAAGGAAACTCCATGTTCGATGCAGACAAGATTGCAGACGAGTTGTGCGAATTCGTGCGCATAGACAGCCTTTCCGGGCGCAAATTGAACGTGGCTCAACTGCTCAGCCAACGCCTGGAAGAGCTCGGGTTATCTTCCACGGAGGTGCGGAGTTACCTCCAATGATTGGAATACGTCGTTGCAACTCGTTGCCACAACGGCGTTGAAAAAGCACCAGATGTGGCCGGCTTGAACCCCAGAGGAGGATTCGTCACGCCTGCGGAAATAATACAAGCACATGTTCCAGCTTTCAGCCCAACGCTCAACACATTTTGGGATGTCTTACGCAGCGCGAGGGGCGGCGTTTCAACGGAGGAAGCTACGAATCGGTAAGACAGCCTCGCCGCGGAGGAACGCTTCGTGACCGAACTGAGAGTGGAGCCGTATGTAGTGCCGGCGGCTGACCTGGGGCCGGAGAACCCCCTGCCGATGTTCCGAGCCGCCAATCCGGACTCAGCGATAGACTTTGAGGCCAACAACATACCTGAGCAAGATCGGCCCGGACTGGGGTGGCAAACTGGCCGGCGAGTGCTGCCGTATCGTATGCAGGACGGCTACAACCGCGAGCAGCGCCCGAGGGCGTTTGTCTCTGCGGTGCTCGAAAACGAGTTTGTCAAAGTAACCGTACTTCCGGAAATCGGCGGGCTGGTTACTTCTATCATTCATAAGCCGCTGAACAGAGAGTTGTTGTACTGCAACCCCGTATTTCAGCCCGGCAACCTGGCCCTGCGCAATGCGTGGGTAAGCGGCGGCATAGAGTGGAACACACCTCACGTCGGTCATCATTACTTGACCTGCTCCCCGATCCACGCGGCTCGCGTCACAGGCAGCGGCGGTGATCCCGTACTTCGGCTTTACGCCTGGGACCGGGTCAAGGGTTTTCCCTATCAAATAGATTTGCATTTGCCGTCCGCATCTCGGTTCCTGTTTGCGCACGTTCGCCTGATAAACCCTCACGACTACGAAATACCGATGTACTGGTGGACGAATATCGGTGTGCCTGAGTATCCCGGGGGGCGCGTGCTCTGTCCCACCGATACGACATACAAGGGCATGACCGTGATGGACTGTCCTGTCATCAACGGGCTTGATTACAGCTATTGCACGCGCATCAACAATGCCTACGATCTGTTTTTCAGAATTCCACAAGGACACCGTCCCTGGGAAGCCATCATAGACGAGGACGGAAGGGGATTGATCCATACCTCTACCTGGCGACTCAAGGGCCGGAAGTTGTTTGCCTGGGGAATGGGGCAGGGCAGCCGACGCTGGAACGACTACTTGTCGGTGCCAGACAATCCTTTCCAGGAAATTCAGGCCGGACTGGCCTACACTCAGTCTCATTCGGTTCCCATGCCCGCAAGAACCGAGTGGACGTGGACTGAAGCCTGCGGATACTTCGAGTCCGACCCGGCGATAACACATTCCACGAACTGGCAGGAAGCGTATTCTGAGGCTGAAAGGCTCCTGGAGGCAATGCTGCCAACAAAGGCAGTTGATCGTTTCCATGAGGAAGTGACGGAAGTCGCCCGCCGCGGCCCTGATGAGGTACTTTTCAGGGGGCTGGGATGGGGCGCTCTTGAGAATCGGCGCTGTGCCGCGGCGGAACAGGCAAGCGGCATACCAGAAGAGTTGTCGTTTGAGGACACCGATCTCGGGGAGGAGCAGGAACCGTGGCTCGCCTTGCTTGAAACCGGTCGCCTGCCTGCCCGTGACCCTCTGGAGGACCCGGGCCAGTACCAGACGCAGGATGAATGGCGGGCGCTGCTTGAGCACAGCCTGGCGAATGGCAAGGGCGATGACTGGCTCGCGTGGCTGCACCTCGGTGTGATGAGACTGGAAGCAAACGACCCCGGCGGCGCAAGAGAAGCCTGGAATGAGTCGCTGCAGCGTGCTGAAAACGGCTGGGCGCTGCGGAATCTGTCCGTTCTACAGACCCGTGACGGGAACACTGACGCTGCCTGCGAACTCCTGGCGCAGGCGTTGGCTGTCGGGCCCGTGGTGCCCGCACTGGCGGCGGAGTACGCTGGTCTGCTGCTGCAGCTTGAACGCTACGAAACGTGCCGCGATCTCCTTGCAGGCCTGCCTGAGGCGGTGCGATCGCACGAGCGCATCCGGCTTGTGGCTGCCCGAGTTGCGCTTCATTTCGGCCGCTTTGAGGAAGTTGAAGCGGTACTGCAGCAGGAGTTTGCGACCATCCGGGAGGGCGAGGTCACGCTCACCGAGCTCTGGTTTGCCATGCACGAAAAGAAAGTCGCGGCTGCCGAGAATATCCCGATAGACGATGATTTGCGCGCCCGCGTCAGGGCAGACTTCCCCCCGCCCGCCGAGATAGATTTCCGCATGTCTCTGTCCGAGACTGACAAATACATACCTCCACAGCAACGCCAGCAATAGGCCGCATTCCCTCTATCAATTGGGCTACCTGGACGTTCTCTCGGGACTCTGCGACATAGCCACCGATTCAATAATGCGGACTTGACAACCGATACTGTGAGTGTATAATGCATATAAAAGCGCATATATTTTATATGCAATAGCGCATACAAGCGGGGTGTCAGCAGTGGGCGATACATCAGTCCGTGTCAGTGAGGAAACTCATCAGATCTTCAGCAAGCTGGCCCAGCAGCACCACACTTCGATCAGGGGCTATCTTGCGCGCGTTGCGGAGGACCTCCGCCGCCAGCACATGCTCGAAGAGACGAACAAGGCTTATGCTGCACTTCAGACAGGCGGGCAGGCGACTAAATCACTGCAGGAAGAGCGCGAGCTGTGGGATGCGACGCTAGCTGACGGGTTGGATGAGTGATGCCTGATCGTGGCGAGATCTGGCTTGTAGATTTGAGTCCTACGAGGGGACATGAGCAGGGCGGCGAACGGCCCGCTCTCATAGTCTCCGTCAACACCTACAACCACGGTCCGGCGGGCTTGGTTGTTGTGCTTCCTGTGACCAGCGTGGACCGGGGCATCCCGATTCACGTTCCAATCAAAGCCCCGGAGGGTGGGCTGGATAAGGACTCCGTTATCCTGTGTGATCACATTCGCGCCATATCCAGACAGCGCCTCGTGCACTGCTTTGGGTCGGTGTCGGCCCAGACCATGGCCGATGTTGAAGACCGCCTGTGCGCGCTGCTAGGACTATGATGGCACTAGCGACACGTGTCGGGCTTATCAGAATGTGATGACCTCTCCGGTGCGGGCCGACTCGAAGCACCTGAGGATGAAGCGGGTGGTGCGCGCGCCGTTAACCGCAGTCGCTATCGGCTGCTCGTCCTTCAGGATAGACCTGGCGAACGCGGGCAGGATGTCAGGCACGCCGCCTGCACCTCTCTTACCGAGCCTCTCCCCATACTCGCAGGAGTCGTAGGGAGGCTTCCACTCCTCCTCCGGGACACATGACTCGAAGCGGGCATCTTCTCCGTGGTCAATGGCGATGGCGCTACGGCCCTTGTCTATCACCATGACAAAGAACGGACAGCGGTTGGGCAAGGGGTGGTGCATCATCAGATTGCCCGTTCCACCATCGCCGCCGAGAAAGGCCCCGACACTGCCATTCTTGAAGCGAATGGCGGCGTTGATAGTATCTATCACATCCGGGTGCGAGTGGTGAAACACGCCGCCAGTGGCATACACCGACTCCGGCTCTGCGCCCGCCAGGTAGAGCATCATATCCACGACATGGCAGCCCTGGGAGAGAATCTGCCCGCCGCCTTTGACGGGGTCCTGTGCCCAGATCGTCTCCGGCCAGATGCTGTGGAAGCGGGCGTGCGCGATGATATTGTCGGGGCTGGGAATCTCGCGCTTAACGTCCTGCGCGCCTTTGGCGAAGCGGCAGCGGAAAGCCACCATGTATTTCAGCCCGGTACGCTCCTCGGCGGCGACGATGTCGTCACATTCCTTCTCGGTCATCGCCATGGGCTTTTCGATCAGCACGTGCTTGCCGCACTCCATAGCCCGCAGAGAATACGGCGCATGGGTGTCGTGCCACGTCGTAATGAGCACCGCATCAATGTCCGGGTCCTGAAAAATCCGCTCGGGGTCGTCGGTCACGTATTCCCCGCCGTAGGTCTCACGGTAGGCCTCAGCCTTCGACAGGTCAATGTCGGCCAGACCGCGGACCTCGATCTGTGCCACAAACGGACGTAGTTGCTCCGAGACGGTTTCCTGTTTGCCCGCGAGGGAAGCCAGATGCGCGCCGCACATGTGTCCACAACCGATTACGCCTAATCTTACCTTGTCCACAGTTGTCTCTCACCCTCATTCACAATTACGGTATCCTTGCATCTATCTCTTCGAGCTTGAAGCGGACGCCGGCGCTGAAGGGCTCTTCGCCCTGGACCCAGTGCCCGTAGGTCGTGGCGACGATAGTGCCGGCAATCTAGGGTTCGATGATATACAGATACGGATGCATGCCTGCCTCGATGTCGCCGGATGCGGCGTCGAAGCGGCTGTGTGTGGCGCCGGTCTCACCAGCGTAGATGGTGCCGTCGAGCCCGACCGTCATGGCGTGCACTCGTGCGGCTTCGATCCCGGCCTGCTCGTCCACAATGGCACCGACCTCGCGATAGGCGTTTTTCCGCGGATCATACTCAAACATAAACGCGCCGCGCGTCTCGTACTGGCTTCCGCCGCCCGCTGCACCATACAGCAGGCCGTCGCGTTCGACCAGGGCGGGGAGGCGCGGGCCGTCATTCGGCTGGCATAACTCCGTAATCGTCAGCGACCCGGGTTCCACTGAGAACACGATCCCCGTCTCCCAGATGCCGCCATAGATCATCCCATCTTCGGCCGCCAGCAGCGCGTCAATGCGGTAGGAGCCTTCGCCCGGCAGCTTCGCATCCGTCTCGGTCAGCTTCTGCTTCGCGCTGTCATAGGTAAAGAGATAGCCCTCGGAACACGACCCGTACACCGTCCCGTCTTGGTCGCAGACGATGGTGTGGCTGCAGGCGCTGTCGCCCCAGACGCCGGCGTGCACCTGGTCGGCGAAAACAACCTCGCCCGACTCCAGGTCCATCGCGAAGAAGTCGTTGTGAAAGTACGTCATCCCGAATACCATCTGGCCGTCAGGGCTAACCGTCGTGGCGATGATCCACATGTGCGGCACCGGCACACCGAGGTCGCGCCCCTGGTCCGTCGCGGGGTCATAGGCAAACACATGCCCGCCGTCGTCCTCGCTGATCTTGCGATGACGCGAGCCATAGCCCATATTTTGCCCGGTGCCGCCCACGATGCGGCCGTCGGCCAAGGTGCTGAGCGCATGGTGTATCTTCTGGCTGATGGGCGCTCCCTGGCGGTCGAAAAGCTGGTTGGAGGGGACGATCTTGGATCCCAGATCGCGCACTGCTTCGGTATCGGGCGCGTATTCAAAAAGCAGATGCTCCCTGGCCCCGGTCATGCCGCCGTAGATGCGGCCGTTCATTCCGGCGGTCAGCGAAACGACCTCCGACCCGCCCGGCAACTCGACTTCATAAGCCTTCACACGCATGTCACGTTCTCCTTTGTGGCGGATTTACTCGTTCTGTGTTTCAACGAGAAGCAGTAATACCTCGTACCAGCCTGCGCCGCCGACCCCTGTGCATCTCAGTTACCACGCAGCGGCGCGGGCGTCTAGTTCCTCCATCTTGAAGCGGACACTTGCGATGAACGGCTCTTCGCCCTCCACCCAGTGCCCGTAGGTCGTGACGACGATAGTGCCGTCAGGCAGCAACTCCAGCGCGGGATAGGTGCAATCGCCACCTTTGTGATTCTCCATCAGCCGCACCCGGCACTGGCCCTCGTGCCCCTCGACAATGTCTTCGTATGTGCCCACCCAGCCGACCCAGTCGCCTGGAGTGGGCGTGATGTGTGTTGTATCGCGGAAGGAAATGAACAGCCGGCCATCAGGCGCATAAACTGCCTGATGGCGATCACCGGTCAAGGCGGCAGGCAGCTCGCGCGGCTCTGACCATGTCTCCCCCTCATCGTCGCTGAAGGTGACAAACGAGTTGAATGTCCGGCTGTTTTCGCGCAGCAGCATGGCTATCTGACCGCCGTCAGGTGAACGGATCAGGCCGGGCTCACACAGGTGCGCCGTGGCATGCGTCGTGACCGCCTCCGGCTCACCCCATGTCAATCCGCCGCCCTCGGAGATCGCTTTATAGACAATGAACTTCACGCTCTTGCCCTCATTGCGCAGGAACCGCCCATCATCATGGAATACGGCCATGTAGCGGCCATCTTTCAGCCGCATCAGGTCAGCCATGGCAACAACGCCGCCGAAATTGCCGATCGGCTCCAGCTCCGACCAGATCTCGCCATCGTCTTCCGACACCGCCATGCGAATCGGATACAGGCCCGAGAACATGATGAGCCGTTTGACACCTTGCGGGTCAATGACGCGGTAGAGTGTGGGCACTTCCAGGGAGGTCTCCCAGCTTGCGGGCGTCGGCAGCCGCTCGCTCCAGCTAAGGCCCGCGTCGGCGCTCCTTTTCATCACGATAGCGCCGCGGCCGTGGCCCTTCGGATACACCGCAATCATCGTCTTGTTATCTTCAAGCAACACGGTGGTCGGGTGCCCAAGGTACTGGCCCGCCTCCCTGTCCACTGTGACCTGGCGATCAGTTTCTCGGGAAAGGTCAATCGTGGGGATGCTATAGCTCTTCGGCTCCGGGCCATCTGGCGCGCCTGCGGACAGTGTGTCCTTTTCGTCAGTCAGCCATTCGAGGGTGAACCTGGCGAATGTGATTCTCTGGTAGTCATCGCGCTCGTAGAGCAGGCCGATGCTGTTGTCCGGCAGTACGGTCAGGCACGAATAGGCGAAAGATCCCTCCCAGATCGTCTTTGCCACGGGCCAGGTCTTGCCTTCGTCGTAGCTCACCCGCACGGTTCCGTTGACGCGGTTCTGCGGCGAGGCGGGGTTGGCAAACAGCAGGCGGTTCGTACCATCGCCGTCTCGCTGCTCTGCATATCTTATGAAACTTGCCTGGCACCCCGGCTCGACCAAAGCCGGTTCCTCCCAGGTGTCCGACCACGTCTCGCCGCCGTCATTGCTGGTGGCGATGAGCCGGTGGCCTTTGTCCGGCGACTGCCGCACGATACTCATCAGCGAGCCGTCAGCCAGCTCCACAACCTGATGTTCATTGTGCTTTGATGCGACGCCGGCACCGATCTGCCATGTCTCGCCATGGTCATCGCTATGGACCACGTGGCACATACTGGGCTCTCCGGTCTCGTGCCTGGAATACACGGGAGCCACCAGCCGACCGCTGCGCATCTGTATGCCCATCCCGGGGCCCGCATACAGACTCATCCCTTCCGGCGGCTGCAGCGTCACCGTCAGGTCCACCGGCTCAGACCACGTCTCGCCGTGGTCCTCGCTCTTTATGACGTGCAGCATGAGCCTTCGGCCCTCGCGCAAGTCCGGTTCGGGAATCGCATAATCATAGAATACCCAGATGATGTCGGTGTCGCGATCCATGAGCATGCACGGATCACAGGCGGCCTCATCTCCGGGGTATCGCTGTATGAGCTGCATTTGCGTCCAGGTTTTTCCGCCATCGAAGCTGCGCTTCATGACCAGGTCTATGTTGTTGGGGGCATCTCCGGGTCTGTCCACGCGCGCATCGCACACCGCGACCAGCGTGCCCTCGTTTGTGACCACCAGAGCGGGGATACGGTACTCACACACCCCATCCTCGCCACTGACGAATACGTCTATGTGTTGCGGCTCTGCGGACATCTCGACGGCCTCCTCCAAAGTCAACCGGACGCTCAATGAAGCAACAGTTCAGATGTTGCCAGGTACGAAGCGCACAATCTCCCGCTGCCCGCCGGGTCCGGTGACTGTGAATCGCACACAATCGCTGCCTTCGGGCAAACCTACAGTACTGTCGCGCACTTGTGCCGGTGTACCGTTGACCGCAAGTTTCGCGCCGGGTTCGAGATATACCTTCGCCATGAACCCATCGGCTGCGGGCACTATGTATATGAGGGCGGCAGGCCCGTCGGCAGCACTGCCGATTTCCTTAATGATGCTTTCGCGGACATCCTCAATCAGCTCGGCGTCGGGGTTGAACTGCAACTCGGTATTGCCCCAGACCACCGGCGCCAGTATCGAGGCGAGTACAATAGCGGAGTCGTAGGTTTCCCCGATGCCGAGTGCATCGGCCTGCTGCTTGAGGGTATCGGCCAACATCCGTATCAGACCCCAGTCCTCGACTCCATCGCGCATCGCCTCCCAGCGCAATGACGGCCATACTTGCGTGATGTCGTCGGGATCAGGATAAAGAAGGTTGCCCGAGCCGGGTCGTGTGCCCGCCCGATCTGGACTTGCGGGAATGTCCCAGGGGTCGCCACGGCCATACACTAGCACCGACCACCAGCCGGTATGCTCAAGCCCGTACATGGCAAGTGTCCAGCCCCACAGGCGCATATAGGCAGTGGGGTTGTCGAGGGCATAGCGGTTATTGCCATAAGCGCCGACTTCTTCGCCGAGTGCTTGACGCTCCCTTATGGTACTCAGCAGAGACGGCTTCATGACGCTCTGGCGCAGATTAACACACCAGATGTCCACAAGCCCGTAGAGTTCGGGGCAGGGAGTGGCCCCGCCGGCCACCGCCTGTTTCAGCTCAGGCGCACCGGCCTTGGCAAGCTCCAGAAGCTGTTTGTAGCTGGCGATCTCCTTGAGATTCGGCTCATCCCACAGGTACATGAAGGCTTTGTCCAGCCAGCCCTTTTCGCGCAAGTGAGCGGCCATTTTCTCGCAGTACTTCGGGAAAACAGCATTGAACTGCGGGCTCAGCGGCTCCAGTCCCAGCCACTCGTTCAGGCGCGTCCCAGGGCCTCCCGCTTGACGCACGCGCCTGCGCAGCCCTAGCGGCGGGATAGAGATCTTGCCCGCGCCCTGGCTCAATGCGCTCGCCATCGCCTGGTCAAAAGCGGCGAAATCTATAACGACGTCATCGCCCTGCTGGCGGACCCACTCCACATCGGCCAGTGCCCTTACCAAGGCCCAGTCTTCGTAGCATCCGTGGCTATAGACTTCAGCAGAGAGCGCCGACTGGAGCTGTTCCAGTTGCTCCCCTGCAAGATTGCGGGGCAGACGGACATGTGCCATGGACGGCAGCAACCGATCACGACCCAGGACGATGTCGGCGACATTCAGCGCCAGCGGCACCTCAACACCGATACCGTCAAGATGGATAGTGCCAGTGTATTGGCCGGCGGGCAGGTCTTCCGATATGTGCACGCGGATCAAAAATGCGCTGTTGTTGGCGGGTGTGAGACTGAGCGTGCCATCCGCCTCCAGCGGATCGGGATTGGGCCCGGCGACGGCGTAAGGGCTGGTCAATGCTGCCGGCGGCAAGTCAATGTCGCGCACCGCAAAAACGGCAATGTCGTCGACCGCAATGACTCCCGGGCCATCCAACCCATTGAGTGATGCGCTCACCTCGGCGGCTTGCTTGCCCCGCAACACAAGCTGCAAGCTGGCGTACTCGCCTCTGACCGCTGTGACCACAACGCTGTCGGCCTGCGGGGCGTCGGCTGGACGGCTCTCGGCATAGATACGGGCGGCGGGGGAGACCTGATAGACCGCAGCAGCAGAGCCGTCATAGACCAGCGCGCGCGGGCGGAACTCCGCCGGCGGCAAGAAGGCGTCCGGGGCCTCGATGATTTGCAGGTCGTCCACCAGAGCGCCGCCCGGCCCATTGACAATGCACAGCAGACCGATCCGGTCCTCGCCGTCCAGTGTGGCGAAGTGAACCTGGCCGCTTTGCCAGTCGGTATCGCCGGCGAAATTAGTGGATTCGAAGCTGACCGCCCGCTCGCCGCACCGCACAGCCCATTGCAGGCGCCCGTCGAGCTTGACGCCGCGGACCTTGTAGCTGAAACGGTAGCTGGTGCCCGGCTGCACGGGTATCGGATCAGCCAGCCAGCGACCGCGCTCGCGCTCGGCAGCGGTGATGCTTAGAACCTTGCCCTGCACGGCGTCCGCGACCACCTCACCGCCACGCCATCTGACAGCGCTCTGGCCCTCGAAGTCCTCCTGATACACCGCATCAGCGCCGGTCGCTACCACTGGCAGCAACAGCAGCAATAAGCACAAGTACCTGCGGGTGAACATGCCAACTCCCTCCAAGTTCCCAGAGTCCTGTGCAATTATGCACAATGACGAATCGGCAATGGCGATATTTCGTAGTATTGCCGTGAAATCCTGGCCTCACTCCGGCAATCAACTAGCCTGAATAATTCACAAAACGCGTGGCTCGGCCTGACCTGTGCTAAGCGCAGGTCAGGTGAGAACGCGACTTATCGCGTTCTCAGCTTCCAGCCCGAGGTCCTTGGCTGTGTGTTGCCATGTGCAGGCGCAGACAAAGCCACCCTCTCAAGACGCGTGGGCACCCAGGCCTTTGGCGTAGGTCAGGCTTTCGGGTCCTATCCCCCTTTGATTCCCCCTTCCCTGGTAGGGAAGGGGGCGGGGGTTAGGCAATGCACGCGCCGATTCAGTCGCCGCCTGCAGCCTCCGCCTAGAGCAAGGTTTTTTTTGACTCCGCCGTCAGCAGAAACCCGATGTCCTTTTTCATATACGCCACGGCGATGTCGAAGAGGTCCCTTATGCGGATGTTGATTACCTCCGCCTCGCCGATCTTAGTGGTATTCAGCACGCCGTGGCCGGCATAGATGTCCTTCATCTTGGCAAAATCGTTGCGATAGCCGCTATCCGGCAGACTGAGGTATTCCACCGATTGCGAGGGTATTTCAGTTCCGTCCGCGAGAATGACCGTCGAACCCTTGAAGTCGCGATGGCGGCGGTAGGGCACCTGCATATACTCCTCGACCGCGTGCAGCCCCGTACATGAGCCGAACGTAGCGCCCAGAAACAAGTACCAGGCATTCAGCTTGTAGAGCTGGTGAAAGGTGCTGCCCTTGCCGAAGCTGCGTATGCCCTCGCCCATCACATCATCGCGGTGCGGGCCGATGGCCGCCACCGAATGGCAGATGTGGGTGCTTCTTTTGGCTTCAGGGCGCTTGCGGAAGGTCTCCGGGATGATGCCGACCTCGTCCTTGACCGGGGTATTTGCCAGATCCAGGACCACCTTCTCCGCAGCATGGAAAGGCCCCCAGGTGAAGGTCGGCACAACGACGGTGCCGGTCGGGCCGACTGTTTCCAGCAGCGCATCAATGACCGTATCCGCCCCGCCTTCGACATACCCGAAGGCGCTGAGCGACGAATGTACGAGCACAACATCGCCCTGCTGCAGGCCAACCTGGGTCAGGCCCTTGTCTATGTCTTGTTTGGTTACGCGGCCCTTTTGCTGCATGGTCAATTCACCTTCGGCTTGCGCGGTCTTTTCTCATCATAAGCCGCGCCCGTTCAACCGTCAACTCTTTCGGACGCGGCCCGGCTTTCCTGCCATCCGAGTGGAATGCAGCAGCAGCTTCCCCTTGTTTGCAGACAGGGGCTGCGGTATAATCGAAAGCGACGCCGCCAGAGCCCGCAAGAGCTGGGCCGACGGATGTCGCAAGCGCCCTTGACGGGGCGCAGCCGGCGCAATAGCAACCGCACAGGAGAATACCAGGATGGCGAGTGACGCAATTCTACAAGCGAGGCGGGATGAGATACTGCGGATTGCCACGAAGCATGGGGCACGCAACGTCCGTGTCTTCGGTTCCGTGGCACGCGGCGAGGCCGACGAGGACAGCGACGTGGACATCCTGGTGGATCTCGACCCGGGGCGCAGCTTGCTGGACCTTGCGGCCTTGATGCTCGAACTGCAGGAGTTGATCGGCAGACCGGTTGATGTGGGCACCGCCGCTGGACTCAAGGAGCGTTACCGAGAGCGGATTCTGGCGGAAGCGGTTCCTCTATGAGACGGATTGAAAACCGACTTGAGGACATCCTGGAAGCGATCCAGAGAATCGAAGAAGCAGCGGCGCGAGGATATGAGGTCTTCGTTTCTGATCCCTATGTGCAGGTCTGGATGCTTTACCATATACAACTCATCGGAGAGGCAGTGCGCAGCGTTTCTGACGAGTTGAAGAGCCTTCGGCCTGATGTTCCCTGGCCCGAGATCGTCGCCATGCGCAACATCCTCGTGCATCACTACTTCGGGGTCGAACTCGACGACGTCTGGGCGGTCGTCGAGAGGGATATTCCGGATCTGAAGGCCGCAGTGCAAGCTATGTTGGCCGACCTGGAACCGGAAACGTGACGGCCTACTTCTTGGGAAGTCAGTCTTACTCGCAGCAAGTCACCGACCCTCCCGCGCTGTTCACATAAGTTGCAGTCCCCACTGTCCACGCCTCGCCCCGACGAGTTCGCAGGAACCGGTAGTAGCCTGCTGTAGTTGCCCCGTTAGCGTGTGGCCCAAAGCCTGCCGCGCAATCCGTTCATTTTTTGTGTTACACCGTTTGCGATTTCCCGCTTTGGCGGCAAGTGCGCATCAGCGCCTCGCCCAGAGCATTCCGCGTTGGACGATGGTGCGGGTTCCCAGTTTGAAGTCTTCACGGCGCCCGTGCGGGCACCGTCCATTCGCGCATGTCGTTATCGTCCAGTGCCCAGAGCAGCCACTTGACGACCAGCTTAGGCTGGCCGACTACATCGTCCGCTATGAAAACAGCAACCTCGCGCCTCTCCGAGCTCATCGCTATCCCGCCGGAGGCCAATGGCTCTCCGTCCTGGTACAAGACGTGCTCAGCCCTGTAGTCAAGGAAGGCCCCGCCCGGCGGGGGGAGACGGTAGGCGACGCAGTCCACTCGCGCGCTCTCTCCTGGCTCAGGACCACCGTACAACACCGCGACAGTGTTTCTGTCGTCACTGCTCGCCACCGCCCGCATGTTCCATCCATATACCATGAGCCTCGCGGATGGACCCCCATGGCTGGCGTCGGGCTGGCGCAGACCGACGTCCAGTGGCACTAGGCGATGCGCGGGACTGACGACGTGGAAACTGCTACCGTCCGGCCCCGGAGGCATAGCATGCCGGTAGCCCGTGTCGGCAGCGCACCAGAGAGTTGAGCCTGTGGCGTCAACGAAGAAGAAGTCTCCCTGGAACAAGCCGCCCGCATCGGTCTCCAACTGCCAGCCTGCCCTGCGCACACCGTCCGCCGGCCAGTCGTGCCACTTCCATTCCTGCTGCCCAGGCGTCACGCTGGCGTATTGCCAACACTCTCTGTCCAC
Source organism: bacterium (assembly GCA_030604405.1). Taxonomy (GTDB): domain Bacteria; phylum Armatimonadota; class Zipacnadia; order Zipacnadales; family UBA11051; genus UBA11051. The sequence continues at coordinate 58,920 of JAUVVY010000012.1, forward strand.
GTCATACGCGGCAAAGGATCCATGGTCTGACGAGACCAGCACTACTCTCGGGTCGGCGCCGCAAATGTGAGGTTGCGAAGCCACGTCTGCCACAAATCCGGCGGGGAGCCCAACGCTAAGCAAACGGTCAGTCTCTGGCCACCATAGCTTGAGAGTCTGCCCCTCGCCCGATTCGAGAAGCAGCACCACCAGGTCCAGTTGACGATTGTACGACAACCTGCCGCCCGGTTGGCTGGGGAACACGGGCGACTGACCGAATATGTTTCCGTTGAGGCCTAGTTCCACTATGCCCGCGTTCTCGGCATCCCCTTGCGTCACATAGACGCCATCAGCGCTGGCATTCCACGCCGCGGAAGCGGAACTGCAGCGACCGATGATTCGTGGCTGTCCCTCTGCCACGCTGAATGGAAAGACCATCACCTCGTATGGCGACCCACTCCCATCGCCCGTCTCCGCAGGACTCCAAACGACGATCAGTCGATTGACGCTCGGGTCGAAAGACACGTGTTGAGGCAAGCCTTGGTTCGCCGCGACCCGTGACCTGGTCGGCGCTCGGGATAGTCCCGCTGCTGCGCCGCCCTCCTGTCGTTCGCACGAACAGCCTAATATCATCGAGGCGATACAAAGCAAGGTCGATCCAATGCGCAGGACTGTGGTGCGCATTGTCACTCCCCCTTCCGTCGTCGCCTGCTCCCGGTTCCTTGCCAAGTCGCGAGAGCGGTCGCACTGCTGTACACAATGACCGCGCTTAACGTCCAGAAAGCCCCCTTCCCCCGCCCGCACGATCCGTACCATCTAACCTTCCCATTCTGGCCTCACTGCGCTCGCGTGCTTGCTGGCAGGTACTAGCGGCTCGCCCAGAGCATGCCTCGCTCGACTTCCCGCCCATTTCTCCCAGAAAGAAGTGTTTCCCTTCTCCTGGCAAAGACAAGCCAATCATGATCTGTGCTGTATTGCCAAGGTATCATAGCGTACGAGTAGGCCAAGTGCAATGCCCGTTTATGGGGCAACGAGTACGCAAGACCCTTGCAGGCGGGCTTTTATGTTGACTGAAGGGGCAATATGGGGTAAAATCAGCATGATATCAGACAGAACAGGACGAAAGCGGTGTTTTACCATGCAAGAGGTGATGACCTCTCAGCAAGCAGCAGACTTCCTCCAGACCAGCCGCGATACCCTGATTCGCAAGGCCCGCGCCGGGCAAGTGCCGGCGGCCAAGTTCGGGCGCGAATGGCGCTTCCGCAAAGCTGACCTGGACGCCTGGCTGGCAGCAGGAGGGGACCTCGGCGAAGCCCTGGTCAACGAGGGCATGGACCTGGAGCTTGCCGAAAGAAAGGCAGACCCGGCTAACGAGGCGACCCGCCCGCTTGAGGAAGTGCTCGAGGAGCAGGGCCTTTGAGCTATCAAGTTCGCATGACTCCGGCAGCGGAGAAGGACCTCAAGGGGCTTCCCAAAGCGGTGCAGGTTCAGGTTGCGAAGCAGCTCCGGAGGTTGGCGGAAGACCCCCGTCCGTCGGGAGCGGCCCCCGTCAAGAACCGGCCACAGGGACACTACCGTGTGCGGGCAGGTGACTACCGCGTGGGCTACGAGGTAAATGACAAGCAGCACACCGTGACGGTCTGGCAGATAGGTGACCGCAAGCGCTTCTACGACAGGGCCAAGCGCCGGCGATAGTGGCATCCCCAAGTAAAAGTAGGGAGGCCGACTGGGACGACCAGAGCGCCGCCCATTGTCTTCCCACCGGCACGAAGCACGGGCAAAGACACCGCATCGAGAACCTGAAGCCGTAAGCGGCCTCTGCGATCTACCGACTCGCCCACAGCATCCCGCGCTCGACGATGGTGCGGACCTCCGGGACATCGAAGTCGGCGGCCACGTGGCCGACTGAGCTGTAAAACACCCGGCCCGCGCCGTACCTCTTCTTCCACACTACCGGCATCACGCAGCCGTCTATCCATGCGGCGTGCTCGCCGGTGAAAGTAGTGGTAGCCAGGACCTCGTTGGCCGGGTCCACGTGCAGGTAGTACTGCTCGGAGTGCATCTTGAAATCGGACAGGCCGGCGACAATCGGGTCATCGGGTTTGATGATGTTGACCTCATAGTCAATGACGCCGCCCGGGTGAGACACCCACTGGCCGCCGCTCATGAACTGGTAGCCGGTGCTGTCGTGGAACGAATCGCACATGCCGCCGTGCCAGCCGGCCATGCCGACACCGCCGCTGACGGCAGCCATCAGACCGTCGGCCTGCTCACGGGTAATATCGCCCATGGTCCAGCACTGCACGATCAGGCTCAGCGAGTTGAGGTAGTCGGTTTCGAGATAGACATCCAGCGTGTTTTCCATCCGCACCTCGTAGCCCTCGGCATTGAGAAATGGCGCGAAAACGTCCACACACTGTTTCGGCTCGTGGCCTTCCCATCCGCCCCAGACGATTAGTGCTTTCTTCATTGTTTGGCCTCCTGATGTGGCATTGCGGGTGATTTGCTAAGATTGGGCTAAAACAGTAGTTACACAGATTTTGGGCAACTCAAGTTGTAGGCTGATGGTGTGGCGTCGTCAGCCGTAATGGAGGGGCCCCTCCGAAAAGCAACGGCACTCCTATCCCCCTAGCCCCCTTCCCTGACAGGGAAGGGGGAATCAGGGGGTTAGGTTGATGTCCCTCGCTACTTGATATCGCCATAGATGAAGCCGTCGTCACAGCCGGCGGCGATCTGGATATTGCCATCGCCGTTGAAGTCGGCCGCGACAAGCTTCGTCACATTGCCGCCGGTCGCCAGCGTGCTCAGGATGTTGCCCTTGGCATCAACGACGCGCACCATGCCGCCCTCGGTGGCTACGATTATCTCCGGCGTGCCGTCGCCATCGAGGTCGGCGATAACCAGGTCCTTTATCGCCTCGCCGACGTTCTTGCTCCAGAGAATCTCACCCTCGGCATCCGTCACCAGCAGGTGGAAGTTCTTGGAGCCGGCGACCAGTTCCAGCCTGCCGTCACCGGTAAGGTCGCTGAGCGCCACCTGGCTAACCTCGGCGCCCATGAATTTGGCCCAGGCTTTCTTAGTGCCGAGCTCCTTGCAATGCACACCGCCGACGCGAGAGCCGGCGATGAGTTCCCAGTTGCCGTTGCCATCCATGTCGCCGGCGGCAACGCTCATGGCCGCACCGTGATAGCCGACGCTGACCACATGCACGCCCTTGCCGTCCGGACCGAAGGCGTTGGCCGAATTGTAGGTGTTGCCGATAAAGGCGGCCAGCTTGGCCTCGCCCATCTCGGCGAAGGCGATGGAGGTGGGCTGATGCGCCCAGTTGAGCGTGCCCCATATCTTCTCGCCGGTATGGTCATAGCAGTAGGCGAACCAGTTGCTGCTGCCGATGACGATTTCACCATCGCCATCGCCGTCAGTATCGGCGCATCCGACTACCTTTATCTCGCCGGTCGCAGGCTCGACTTCCGGGAAATACGGGTCAGCCGGCGTCAGCACCGACCACCGTTCATTGCCCTGGTAGTCGAAGCAGTAGAGCTTGTGGTCCCTGCTGCCTACTACCACTTCGCCCTTGCCATCATTGTCCAGGTCATAGGCGTCAACACAGAGAGCGTCCTTCTCCAGTTCCACCTGCCACACAAGCGAGCCGTCGGCCTTCAGGCACTTGACGGAGGTGCCGGTGGCGGCAAGGATTTCGACCTGGCCATCGCCGTCCACATCGAACGCCGCGAGGCCGTTGGTGCCGAAGGGGACACGGTACTGCTGTTCCTGGCGCGTGGCGCGTTCGGGGAATATCCGCATCTCCGCAATGGCAGTTCGCGACGGGTTGAACTCGGTGATGAAGACCCGGATGCGAGTGGTTTCAATCGGCTCGAATGTGTAGGTCCAGTTCGCGCCGGTCTCGTCCTTCTCAATCTCGGCTGCGATGGGATACCAGTCCTCGCCGTCCCATCCCTGCAACTGCTGGCCTGCGTCGGTAGGCGCGTAGCTGGCGTCGTAATAATCAATCTGGAAGCAGCCGACCTGAACCGGGTCGCTCCACTCCACGCCCAGGTCCTTGGGCAGCTCACTGGTCCACGCGATGCCGCTGGATACGGCGGAGTAGGTTTCCGGGTTGCCGTCAACCGCCTTGCGGGCACTGGCACCGCGCTGCGCCTCGGTCCAGTACTTCGCGGTGCCGGCCTTGTGGAGGCGCTTTACCTCCTCACCGGCTTCGTTCACGTAGATCGTCCTGGTCTTCATCTCGGCGGATTCCACTTTCCAGGCCGCCTGGATCTGTTTGCCCTCGACGGCGTCGCCGGCCAGAACTGCCAGCTTCTCCCTGTGCTGTTTTTCAAACTCCGCATAAACGTCCTGCCAGGGGCCGATATCTACTCTCGCCGCAGCAGGCGTGAAGCTCAACGTGTGCTTACCCGCAGGCACGTCGAACTCGACCCCGTCGGGTCCTGTCCGCGTCTTGACCGCCTTGTCGTCCAGCTTCACCTCGTCGCCTTTGGCGTAAAGCCGCACGACGGCGTCCTGCTTCGCTTCGATGGTCCCGGCGCCGCTTGTAAGGTTCACCTCGATATTGACCGGCTTATCCGAAACAAACCAGGTCATCTTGGCAGTCAGTGTCTGCCCAGCCGTCAGCGCGAAGCCGTTCTCCTCGACATAAAAGACAGCGGCATCTACCGTCATCTGCGGCAAGGGCTCGGCCTTACCGGTGCCCGCCAGAGCGTAGCCGTCAGGCGACTTGATCATCACCGCCCCGCCGCCGACCGAGACGATTTCATACGGCCACGCGCCCTCTTCAGCGGCTACATAGAGCAGATTCATGAAGTACTGCTTGTCACCCGGCTGCATCTGTACTGATTTGGATTCGACCACCGCGTGTCTGTTCCCGGAATAAGGTGTAGTCGTCGTGGTCTTAAGGGGAGTGTGGCTGGCGCTGACGATGTTGAACGGCTTGCCGCTCTGCACGGCGCTGACGCGGTCTTCGCCGATTTCCGGGGCGTCGTCGGAGAGCGTCCGGAATATGGCGTTCATTCCGTAGTTGCCAGCCTCTTCGGCCTCCACCTCATCAATGATCAGGAAGTACTTTTCCTTGTTCCAGATGATGTTGCGACGCCAGTTCACGCCATTGTAGCCGTTGAGATAGGTTTGGGTCATGCCGAGTTGCGAAAAGTCGCCTAGAGCCGAAAGTCCGGTCAGGCGCGGTATCGGCTCAAACAGCCCATCGCGATAGACCACCAGCGTGTTGTGCTCGACGGTGTCGGGGATGAAGTAGCCGCTATCAAAGATGCAGTAGCGGTTGTCGTCGGTGAACTCGATGATGGAGTTACCGTCGGGGTGGGCGTGATAGCCGTGTGAGATGCCGCCCAGGATGAGATACTGGTCTTCCGGCTCGAAACTGGTGCGGAATGTGATCTTGTCGAAGCACTCTTCCCGCGGAGGGGTCGGGTCCGCATCAAGCGCCGGGTTCATTTCGCTTGGGGCCGTGCCCAGCACCCTCTCACGCTGCTCGTACACCCAATCGGGCAGCGGCACGACGTAAACGCCCAGCATGTCCTCGGGAAGCTGCGGCTCGATCACGTCCTGCCTGTAGCTGTTGTAGCTGAAATTGGCCCTGGTCAGCCCAGGGCAGCGGTTGTAAGCGTGCAGGTACCGTCCGTCCTGGTACTTCCACGCACACGCCTGGAACAGATTCGCCCAGTAGCCGATGGAACCCATCGAGCTTGTATCCCCAAAGCCTGCGTGGGCACCGAGGTTGTTCATCACCGCCATCCCGTAGTCGCAAGCCTCGCGGGCCGTGCCGCTGTCGAACCACTCATCATACTGCGCTGGCAAGGCGTAGTAGAATGTATCGTAAATCGTCATGCCACCGTAGCCGGGGCAGTCCTCATTCGAGCGCCAGAACTTAGCCTTGCCCTGGAAGCGCGCATTTGCCCACGTCCAGATCCCAGCGACATCGAGGTCGTAATACTTCATGAAGTAGCGGGCGATGTCCCAGGAGACGCGGCTGTCCCAGTCGTTGCCGACCGGCGTTTGGAGCTCTTCCGGTTCCTTGTTGGCATCGCGGAACTTGTTGGCAAACTCCCACATGAACTCCGTGATCTGCGCGCGGTCCTCGTCGCTGAGCTCCGGCGCCTCCTCAATATTATCCCACATGTTGAATAGGTCCAACGCACCCCGCGCGTCGCTGACCTTGTCCATCTTCTTGATAATCTCATGGAGTATCGGCACGGTCTGTCTGAATATCTCCACATCGTCGGGGTTGCCGGCCAGATAGTACCTCGTGGCTGCGCCGGTGACGGCACTCGCCACGACGCGGAAGTTCTTCCCCTCTGTCGCCTCGACCCGGCTGGCGATGGCCTCTGGATTGGGCTTGTACGGCAGCGAGCCGTCGGGCAGCACTACTCTGACCGTGTGCGGATAGGAAATATCGCCTTTCTGGGGCAGTGAGGCGATGAAATCATCGGCGGCCTTCGTAACCGATGCGATGTCCGCACCGCCCAGATACACGAAGCACGTACCCTCCCCCATCGGATCATGGACCGTGCGGACCACGTATCCGCCCGCGCCAGGCCACCCTACGTCAAGCGAGACATAGTGCTCATCATAGATGCGGTTGACCAGCGGGTTGTTGGCAAAATGCCCGACCAGAATCATGTTGGAGCTTTGCAGCATCTCGGGGGACATGGTCGAGGCGTCCTGAACGGGGATGTCGGCGCCGGACACTTGCTTGATGGCGGCGGCGATCTTCTGCCCCACCTGCGCATACTCCTCCCCTGGCGGGACGGCGATAAGGCAGTTGGGCGCCCCGCCGTGCGCGATGGCTACTTCGGTGTAGAAAGTCTTGAGCGGCGGCATTGGCGGTATTTCCACAGCAAACACACCTCCTGCAATTGTCAACAGCATTATCCCAAGCAGCACCAGAAATGCACTACCACATGCTCTCATCTCGACACATCCTTTCTGTCAGGCGACATCGTACTGGTATTGTGCTCCGCACTACCTCTCCGCACGAGACAGCGTATCCACGCGGTACGTGCGGGCGCGGGCGAAATAGTCCCGGTAGAGTTCGAACTCAAACTCCTCGATGAGGTCCTCGATGGTCCTGTCATCCATATTCGACGCCAGGGTGAAATGCGCCTCCGGTCGGCATATTTCCCACTCCACGCCCGCGCCGTATTTTGCCACACATTCCTTCAGCCGCTCCTGGTTGTAGTCGAGGTGGAAAAACTCGCGGTCCATGTTGACTACCGCGCTGGCGATGGGCGGCACCACACCCGACGCTACTTCATCTATCTGAAATCCGGTTTCGGCCAGAAACCGCGTGCCGGCCATGTCAACGATGTAGCTGCGCCTGGTGCATGAGGAGAGGATGTAGAAGCCGAAGTCGCGGGCCCAGTGCAGCAGCCGCTGGCCGGCGACGAAGGCAGAGGCAAAACATACCAGCCGGGCGCGGTTCGCCGCCAGTCTCTGGCCCACCTCCACATACTTTATGTCAAAGCAGATCGCCGCGCCGACCTTCCCGAAGTCCGTGTCGAAAGCCTCGGCATCGGTGCCCGGAATAATGCCATCTTCCATCTCTCCGATGGTCGGCTGGTACTTGTGGTACTTGCCGATGATTCGCCCGTTTCGGTCAATGAAAGCCGCGGTGTTGTAGAGCCGGTCGCCATCGCGCTCGACCAGCGGCACCACAACATACATATTGTACTTGTCAGCCAGTTCGGCCATGCGGTCTGTCGTCGGCCCCGGCACCGTCTCGGCCCAGGTCTCGTACCGTTCCCGTCCCTTAGCTGGCTCGCTGGGCACCCCAATCGTCGTGCAACATTCCGGGAATAGGACCAGGTCGGGTTTGGCCTGCGCCGCCATCTCCAGGTACTTAGCCATCTCATCGCGGGTGCGCTCCGCGAAATCGTCTCCCCATACCACGTTGTTGTAGGCAATCGTTGATATTCCCACTGGTCTGGCCATCGCATCTCACTTCCTTCTGTAATGAGTCAGGCAAGGATGCCTGACCTACGCGGATAACGAAGGCGAGGCTCTAGGCCGGCTTGTAGAAGCCTGCCAGCATCTCCGGCACAGCGGCATACGCCGCGAAAAGCTCCCGGTAAATCTCTGCGTTCGTAGATGGTTCAAAGACCTGCGTCTGGCCGACCATCTGCTCCTGGGCCGTCCCCACGCTGTCGAAAACGCCGCCACCAACGAACGCGAACATCGCCGCACCCAGCACGGTGGCCTCTTTCTGCTCGATGGTGGTAACCGCAAGCTGGCACACATCGGCGCGGATCTGGTTCCACAGCTCGTTCTTCGAGCCGCCGCCGACAGCGCGGATGCCCTGGCAGGGCTGATCCGCCGCGCGCGTGAGTATCTCGACCGCCTGCCGCAACTGGTAGCTGAGGCCCTCCAGAGCGGCGCGGTAGAGATGGTCGCGGGTGGTGGCCAGTTTCAGCCCCAGGATCGTGCCTTCGGTCTCATAGCGGCGCAGCGGGCCGGTGTCGGCGACGAAGCTGGGGATTAGGGTGATACCGTCAGAGCCGGGTGGTATGGCCGCGGCGGCCACGACCATTTCGTCATAGCTCATCTCCTGGCCGGCCACGTCGGTGAAGAACTGGTCGCGGAGCCACTCGATTACGCCGGAGCCCATCATCAGAAGCTGCGGGTTGTACGTGCCGGCCTCGGCATCGAGTTCGGTAAGCAGCCCGTCGGCGAAATCCTGTTGCGTTACTCGGTATGTGGCTGAGCGGAGCATCAGAATCTCCCACGTCCCGCTGCTGAGTATCACCTCGCCCGATGTAGCGCCGGAGCCGACGGCGGCAAACTGGGTGTCGTGGCCGGCGGCGACGACCGGCAGCCCCTCGGGCAGGCCGGTGCGCTCGGCGGCCTCGGTGCTGACGCGGCCGATGATGCCGCCCGGCTCGACCATCGCCGGAAAGAGCGACGCCTCCACTCCCGCCCACTCAAGCAGACGCGACGAGAACTGGCGCTTGCTCATATCCATAGCCATCATCGTGCCAGCGGCCGTAGGGTCCAGCGAGACCTCGCCGCACAGAAACATGCTCAAAAGCCCCGGCATCATCAGCCAGTATTTCGCGGAATCCAGGACCTCCGGCTCATTTTCACGCAGCCAGCGCAGCTTCAGAAGCGTATTGAAGGGGATGACCTGGTAGCCGCTGATCTCGTAGATTTCCCGGGGGTCAATTTCGGCCTCGATTTGTCTTGCCAGGGCTGCGGTCCTACCGTCCTGCCACGAGATCGGCGGGTAGAGGATGTCCCCATTGGCCGCGACCGGGGCTCCGTCAGCGCCCCAGGTCGTAATCGTGACGGCACAGAGACGCTCGGTGCTTATCTGTTCCATACAGTAACCAGAGGCGGTTCCCAGCCGATCCCACAACTGCTCGGTATCCCAGACCAGGTGATCCTCGGGCTGCCCCGGCGGGACGACCGGCGCGTTGGGGGTTGACGAACTCGCGACCAACGTGCCGGCAGCATCCACCACCACAACGGTAAGATTGGTAGAGCCACAATCGAAGACCACAGCCAGATCGCGTTCCATGCGGCATCACCACGCTACAGAGTAGTTCTGACGAAGCACTACATCGTTGTCGGTTTGACCTCACATATAGCTTCCCTCTTACAATGGTCTGTCCCTTCGGAGTTGCAGGTATTTGATAAGGGAAAAAGCCCGCCGCCTGGCGAATATGATTATGGTATAATGCCAGGGTGAGAAAAGAAGACGGTTTGCTACCCCGCTACTAGGGTATATAGTAGAATAGCCGCGTGAACAATCGGTCCTGCCGCACAGTCAAAACCCTAGATGGAATGTTGCACAGAGGAGAAAGACCAATGTCGTACTCAAGCATGAACACAAAGGCGTTTTGCATATTGACTGCCGTCGCCGCGCTTGCTGGTGTTATGGCGCTCAGCGGCTGTGACGAAGATGACATCGAAAGGTCAATCGGCAAGCAGACGGCCTCGGCGGTTGAGAAGCAATACACCATAGACGACGACCCGCTGCTCAACGAGTGGGTAAATAACATGGGGCAGACGCTGGTTGCCCATTCCGTCCGCCAGCACATACCCTACAGTTTCAAGGTTATTGACACCGATATGGTCAACGCCTTTGCTGCGCCCTACGGACATATCTATTTCCTGCGTGGCATGCTCGATTTTGCCGACACCGAGGACGAGATATGGTTCATCTGCGGGCACGAGATCACCCACATTGTCAAGCGGGATTCGATCAAGTCATTGAAGAAGAGTCTGCTTTACAGCCTCGGCGCGGTGATACTCGGCGGCAAGAGCGAGACCTTGGGCGAGATTGCAGGCCTCGGCGCAGGCCTGTTGATGCTGCACTACAGCCGCGATGACGAGCGCGACGCCGATGATGGCGGCTCCGATCTGTGCTATGCGGCGGGCTATGACCCCCATGGGGGAATAACCTTCTTCGAGAAGCTGCACGCCAAGTATGAGCGTTCGCGCCCCTCGCAGTTGGAACATCTCTTGCTTACTCACCCGGCGACGCCGACCCGCATTGCGCGGCAGCTTGGCAGGCCGATCCTCGGCTCGGACAATGCAAAAGCGGCCGTCCACATAGCCCGCGGCTACCAGCGACGCTGCCAGTACGGCGCGGCGGCCCAGCTCTTCCAGCAGACTCTCCAGACGCATCCCGAATTGCCTGATGCCCATGCCGGGCTTGCCGACTGCTATGCAGCCGTCGGCCTGCTGCCGCAAGCGCAGCAGTCCTACCAGGCGGCGCTTAACCTGGACGCCGACGACACCTATGCTTTCCGACGGATGGCCGCCTTGCCCGAAGCGCCGGCCCCGGTGCCGACCATGAGCGCGACAGAGACGACCATGGCCGCGGCACTGCTTGACCAGGTAGCCAACCTCCAGGGAGCCGTGGCTCGCATCAACACGCAGAGCAGCCAGTTTTCCAACACCGTCGCCAGCAGCATGAGTGGCGCGGTGCAGGTCAGCAGGGACTCCACGGGCACGATCCTGGGCATTTCCGACGCCAACCCCGACTTCTCCGATGACCAGCGAGGTCTGTTCATGGCAGCCAGCAGCGCCATCAGCGCGGCGAACAGCACCGTGTACGCCATTGAGGCTCTCGACACCCGCTTCCGAACTCTGAGCAGCGACTGCGAGAGACTGAGAACGCGCCTCACATCCACTTTGCGCTCATGCGCGGCCGGTAATGGCCACGCCCACGATGTTGAGATTGCCAGGCGCTCGTGGGTTGCAATGGGTAACGCCCTTGCAGATTTTGACACCGCGATGAGCGCGACGCCCGACGCCATTTCCGCAGCAAATGATGTCCAGCGCGCCGTGGCTGACACGATGACAAACATGCAGCTTATGGCGGAGAGCCCGGACAGTGACGGCAATGACCAGCTCGTCAAGCAGGCGGCTGCCGAGACCGAGCGACTCACCCAGATAGCTGATGCTTCGGTCGGCAAGGTGAAGAAGATGACACGCCGGGCCGAGGCGCGGGCCTTGCTCGCGCGCATCAACGTAGCTGCGCTGGGCCTGCGGCCCGAAATCAGGCAGGCATTCGACGGCTTGGTGGCCCACTACGTGCTCACCCGGCCGGAGCAAGTCACCCAGTTACGCGAACTTGGTTTCGGCCACGGTGACGCCGCCTTCGCCCTGGCGACAGCAAGGAGCACAGGCGCGGCCCCGGCGGTGTACGCTTCAACGCTTCCGAATTACAGCCTTATCAACACTCTGACCAAGCAGGGCGTGAAGCTCGAAGGCGCCATCGTGCTGCTCCGTTACCTGGCAAACGCCATGGAGCGCGAGGGCGAATTCGCAGATGACCTCTAAAGACGCGTGGCGCGGCGTGAGCTTTGCGCCTTTTGCAAGGCTCAGGTGAGAATGCAACGCATTCTCAGCTTCCAGCCCGCGAATGCCGTTCGCGCATGGCTATCCATTGCTTTTACTGGCAGTATTGTGCTGCTACAGCGCCAAATGCGTACCCGAGGGCCAACCTGCTGTCGGCCCAACAATTCAGTGCAAATGTCCAAAATCAAATACACGTCAATAGCAACAGCGGGCTTGGTCCTCTGCTGCGCAGGGGGCTGGGCTCTTTTTCATTACTTGGAGCCTGCGGCCGACGCGGCGCGCCTATCGCCGCCGGTAATGGTCCTGGCGCCACAGCAGTATGAGGCCTGGGCGCGGCAGCATTTCTTCAGGCACCATTCCGGCGACAAGCCGCTGAACTGGAAGCTGGCACAGACTGCCGTGGAATTTCACCGCTTGAAACCGATGGGCAAGTTCGTCCTGCACAAGAATGATTGCTCCGATTTCGTTGATTGCATTGTGGACGAGGCTTTGGGCTACGGGGCCCGGTTCAACCGCGACTCGGATCGCCACATTGCCACTCACACGCGCGGCATCTGGCAGAGCTTCTACTGGAATGAGCAGGTGCCGCTCTTGCCGGGCGACATCATCTCCGTGCGCCACTCGCCCTGGTATCATCCCGATCCGCAGTCATGCTGGCACGTGGGCATCATCGGCGCCGATGGGAAGGTCTATGACTTTGTCAAGCTGAAATCCTGGTCGGCGGCGCGATACGGGCGCACCTCTGTGGAATGGTTCATCCGTCACTCCAACGGGGCGCGACAGCTCCACGTCTGGCGCTTGCACCCGCGATACCGCTACTGCGTCAGCGCGCTGCCGGGCTTGGCAAGTTGAGCCATAGCAAAGATGACAACTGATTACCTTGGGAGGTGCCTGATAAGGTGAGCGCAAGTAGCTTTCGTGAAGCCGGCTGGGTATGGGAAGGGCAGGGCTTTGATCCTGATGTCCCGCCATCTATTTATGGCGTAGGCGAGGGGGCTACCTACTTCGGCCTGGACCGCTGCAATCTCATGTTCCACCCTAACGACGAGATCACCCTCGGCAAGCTGGCAGACAGGCGCGAGGTCGTAGCCGACATCTCGAAGTGGAAGTTCGTAGAAATACCCCGCCAGGACGGCGTTGCTGGCGGCGTAGGCTTCCGCAACTGGCGCGACAGTGACCCCAACACTGCCCGCGCGGAGGCTGAGAATCTCAGTCGGCTGTCTCTGCAATTCCCCAATGTAGTGGGCGCTATGATAGACGACACCACCGGCATGCTGGAGTACGACGACTATGGCCCCGACGCCCCGGCTGCAGTTCGTGCGGCCCTCCACAGCGCCAATCCCGACCTCAAGCTGTGGATTGTCGTCTATTGGCAGCAACTGACTGAGGATTACTGGGAGCCATTTGCTGAGGCTATTGATGTCGTCCACCTCTGGGTGGGAGACCCGTGGAAGCTCGTTAACCTCGAAGAATATGTGAACACGTGCGGCGAGGTGTTTCCGGGCAAGGAGATCATCGTGGGCAGCTACCTCCGCGACTATTCACGCAAGCAGGAGGTGCCGACGGAGTGCGTTGTCCAGCAGTATGAGATCATGTACCGGCTGTGGGAGCAGGAGCGGATTGCCGGCTACAGCATCCTGGGCGCCTGCCTGATAGACCGCCACCCCGACCAGGCCGAGTTCATCCGCAACTTCATCGCCGACCATTAGCTCTCCTTACTCGATAAAGCGCAATGATTCATTCGGCTTCTCATGCACCGTCGCCCGCGAGAAGACGTCGCCATTGCTTGCCCGGACGGGAACCATTCGCAGACCGTACGACCGTTATTGTAGCAAAGCACATGAGTATTGCAGTGCATATTTTCGCAGGTCGTGTTGCGGCAGCCAGATTTCCCTGTTATCATAGCCTCTCAACAAGCCGCGCCAAGGAGAAACCATCAGCCCATGTGGGATTATAATGATAAGGTGAAAGATCACTTCCTCAACCCGCGCAACGTCGGCGAGATCGAGAATCCCGACGGCGTCGGCGACGTCGGCAACCTGCGCTGCGGTGACGCGCTCAAACTCTACATCAAGGTGGACAAATCCGACGGTGAGGAGCGCATCTCAGATATCAAGTTCCAGACCTTCGGCTGTGCCAGCGCAATAGCCGCGGCCTCGGCGATGACCGAGATCGCCAAGGGCATGACCCTGGACGAAGTCGCCCAGATCACCAACCAGGACATCGTCGAGTACCTCGGCGGACTGCCTGCGGCGAAGATTCACTGCTCGGTGATGGGCGCCGAGGCGTTGCACGCTGCCATCGCCGACTACCGGGGCGAAGAGCCCCAAGCGCCCAGCGCCGACGACAATATCATCTGCGAATGTTTCGAGATCACCGAAAAGCAGATCCGCGACGCCGTATTCCGCAACAATCTCACTACCGCCGAGCAGGTGACCAACTACACCAAGGCCGGCGGCGCATGCGGCCAGTGCATACCCGAGATCGAGCGCATCATCGGCGAGGTACTGACCGAAAAAGCCGCCATGAGGTGTGATATTGTCCCCGAGAACGAGCGAGACGCGAGGATAAGGCAGGTGCTGGCGGAAGAGATCGCCCCCGAATTGGGCGTGCATGGCGGCGGCCTGCAACTGGTCGCCATCGAGGGCGACAAAGTGATCGTGGTGATGCAGGGCGCGTGCCAGATGTGTGCCAATCTCCAGACCACGGTGAACGATTTCGTCGAGAAGAAGCTGCGCGAGCAAGTGGATGAGAACATCGTGGTGGAGGTCGGCGGATGATGGACCGGATCGTCTATCTGGACAACAACGCCACCACCGCCGTCGCACCCGAAGTGTTCGAGGAGATGCAGCCCTACTTTTCGGAACTCTACGGCAACCCCTCCAGCCTGCACAGCTTCGGCGGCAATATCGCCCACAAGATAGAGGAGGCCCGTGCGCGGCTGGCTGCGCTTCTCGGCGCCGATGAGGACGAGATAATCTTCACAGGCTGCGGCACCGAGAGCGACGCCACAGCCATTCACTCGGCTCTGACCACCTTCCCCGACAAGCGCCACATTGTGACCAGCGTGGTCGAGCACCCGGCGGTGCTGGGACTGTGCGAACACCTTGAAGGCGCAGGCTACCAGGTCACTTACCTGAGCATAGACGAGCAAGGGCGGCTTGACTTGGGCGAGCTGGCCGAGGCGGTCACTGACGACACCGCCATCGTCTCGATAATGCACGCCAACAACGAATCCGGCGTCGTGTTCCCGCTGGACGACATCGCCCAGATCGTCAAAGAGCGCGGCTGCCTGCTGCACACTGATGCGGTGCAGTCGGTGGGTAAGCTGCCGCTCGATATGACAGACACGCCCGTTGATTTCCTGTCGCTTTCGGGCCACAAGCTGCATGGGCCGAAGGGTGTGGGGGCGTTATTTGTGCGCCGTGGCACTGCTTATGCCCCGCTGCTTCTCGGCGGCCATCAGGAAGACAACCGGCGTGCCGGCACTGAGAATGTGGCCTCGATAGTCGGCCTGGGCAAGGCGGCGCAATTGGCTGCACAGAACATGGAACAGGAGCAGACCCGCGTGCGGGCGATGCGCGACCGGCTGCAGGAGGAGCTGCTGGCCCGCTGCCCGGACACGATAGTCAATGGCGCAGACTCCCCGCGC
This sequence comes from bacterium, assembly GCA_030604405.1. Taxonomy (GTDB): domain Bacteria; phylum Armatimonadota; class Zipacnadia; order Zipacnadales; family UBA11051; genus UBA11051. The sequence goes on from JAUVVY010000012.1 coordinate 74,386, forward strand.
CTGCCCAACACGCTGAATATTTCTTTCGGCTACATCGAGGGCGAAAGCATCACCCTGATGCTGGATGAACTGGGCATTTGTGTTTCGACGGGGTCGGCATGTTCTTCGGGGTCGCTGGAGGTCTCGCACGTAATCCAGCGCATGAAGGTCCCGGAGATGTTCGCTCACGGCTCGATCCGCATCAGCCTGAGCCGCTACAACACCGAGCAAGAGATTGACTACGTTATCGAGCAGTTACCGCCGATAGTCGCCCGCCTCCGCCAGATGTCCCCCTACGGGCGGGAGTAGCACCGGCGCCCCATATTCCGCATGGGTACGCGTCCTCCGCGAAGATACGTTTACCAGCCCGAGTCTCCCTGGCCTTTGCCGTGTGTAGGGCGCGGGCTCGTACCGCGCCGGTGGTTTGCCGTTTTCTCTGCGCGGCCGCGCGGCACCCACACACCAAGCCAACGACGTAAAGTGCAAAACGGACAAACTCCAAAGTGTAAAACGACTCAAAGTCCTCGCGCACAACGAAACCCGTAGAAGTCGAGGAAGCCGTAGCCAGGGTCGGTGATGTAGCGGTAAGCACAGCGGAAACGCCTGGGAGGGTCATTGAACCAGGAGCCGCCGCGCAAGACCCGCGCTTTGCCCGGATACGTCAGAATCTGAAATATTTGGCCATTTCTTATGAACAATAACTCTGCGGCGCTAGCTTCCTCCTCGCTCGGCCCGGGTGGGTTCTTTGATGGTGCATTATGGTAATAATCCTTCTGATACCAGTCAGCGCACCACTCCCAGACGTTGCCCGCAAGGTCCAGCGCCCCACACCAGCTCGCGCCCTGCGGGAAACTGCCGACAGGGAAGGTCTGCCCGCCCGGGCCCCGCTTCTCATGCCAGCACAGCCGCCTGCCGTCCCACTTGTTGCCCCACGGGAATATCCGGCTTTCCGGGCCCCGCGTCGCGTACTCCCACTGCGCCTCCGTCGGCAGGCTCAGCCCATAGTGCTCACAGTAGGCCTTCGCATGCTCCCAAGTCACAAGCACTACCGGATGCTGGTCGCGCTGATCGCTGTGTTCGGGGAACTGCCGCCCGGTCACCGCACAGAAGGCCCGGTACTGCGCGTTGGTCACTTCATGCTTCCCCAGCCAGAAACCGTCCATCTCCACCTGGCGGGCCGGCTGCTCGTTCGCCAGCGCCTCCGCATTGGCCCCCAGCTTCTCCACCGCGTACTGTACCTCCTGAGCGGTAGTTCCCATGCGGAAGCTCCCTGCAGGGACCCACACCAGCGTGCCGCCGTCGGGACCGACGATCTCCTGCCCCACCGCCGTACCCGGCTCCGTCCACAGCTTGTCATCCTGCCCCACCGCAACCGCCACACACACCACCACTGCCAGCACCATCATCACGAACACTGTCTTGCGCATCGCTCTTGCCTCGCTTCGTGTGTTCACGTCATCCCTGGTTCGGGTCTGTTGAGTCGCCATCACTTATTACCTTTCGACCAGCGTTGTCCATTTCCTGCCCTCGCTATCACCTGCCGCAATAGAAGTGTGTGTCGTCGCGCGGCCGCAGGCAGGTCATATCCGCGCCGGATGGAAACCTTCCCACTGTAGGCAGCATAGTGCCATGAGAACGGCGCGGCGTATCAACTGCCAAGGAGGCTTCTACATTGTACCCGCTTACCCCGATGAAGCTTTTCGCACTCGACCGCGTGCAGCAGGACCCACGCTGCATCCAACGTATGGAGCGGATGCTCGACGCCATCGGCCGCTCGTCTGATGAGGTCGTATGGATTACCGACGACAATCTTCCGGAAGTTGTGGAGCAGCTTTCGAATCTGTGGCCGCCCGACGAGGTGCCCAATGGCCACGTGCGCACATTCATGCGGCCGCTGGTTTTCACTATGATTCATACTGGCGAGGAGCTGCCCGACATCACCGACAAGCTCCTGCACTGGCCCAGTGACACCGATGAGGGTATAGTCAGAGCTATCCTCGGCCAATTCGAGGCAATTCACGCCTACCACCCCTATGAAAAGGACCAGAAGGAGAACCGGGTCTGCTGGCCGACCTGGGACTTCGGAACCATGATGGGCTGCCCGCACGGATGCCACTACTGCGGGCACGGCAAGTCGGGCAAGTTCATCACGGTCGCGCTGAACCTGGAGGAGTTCATGGAGCACGTGGTGCCGAGGACGATCGCGAAGTATCCGTGGCAAAAATGCTTCCGCATGATCGGCTGGAGCGCTGACATGATCGCCTTCGAGCCGGAATATGGCTGCTTCGACCTGTTCACCCGCAAGCTCGCCGAATACGATCGCTACGGCTACTTCCACGCCGCCAGCTCGAACGTGGACTGGATCGCCGACCTGCCCCGCAAGGACCGACTGATCGCAATCTTCAGTGTCACGTGCGAGGCCGTCGCCCGCGACATCGAGCCCGGCAGCGGCCACGCATTTGACCGCTTCGAGGCCGGCCGCAAGTGCAACCAGTTCGGCGTGCCTGTGCGTTACAAGTTCAAGCCGATGATTCCTGTGCGCAACTGGCGCGAGCAGTACGCCGCTGCAATCGAGCAGGCGCTGAAGCTGTCCAACCCCGAGTCGATCGGCTTCTGCGTCATCATGTGGATGAACCTGGAGACACTGGCTGAGAAGATTGACCTCGACCTGCTGGAGCCGGAGTACGTGGAGGCCGCGCAGGAGGCGGCTGAGGAGATGGAGGGGAACGTCTGCGCCCCGTTTCCTCATCGTGTGCGCGCGGAGATCTACCGCTTCCTCATCGAGCAGGTGCGACGCTGGGATGACGAGGTTTTGCTGTTTTTGAGCACCGAGTCGCGCGAGATGTGGGACGAGCTGAAGGACGAGTTGGGTCAGGACCCGAATTCATTTTTCTGCGGCTGCAGTTCGGTCGCGCTCCCCGGCCGCAAGCTCAGTCTATCCCAAGGCTGCCCCCACTCGACGTATTCGCCGCTGGCGTGAAAGCGAGAAAGAGGCAGGCCGATGCTTTGGTGCGTCATTCTGACGGCCGTTCTGCTGGCGAGCGCAGTATTCGCAGCGCCAGTGCTGCAGTTGGGATTGATCGTTGACGAGGATGTCTCCCCCCATCAAGCGGCCATTCGCGACTGGGCACAGCAGCATTACTCGGTCACCCTCATCCGTCCTGACGGCGCGGGTAACTTCCTCGATGAGGCGGGCAAGGCCGTCGCGCTCGGCGACTTTTCTTGCCTCTGGTATCACTGTGTGATGGGCCATCCGCGAGAGCTTTCGCCCTGGTATTGCAAGTTGACCACAGAGGGCTCGTTGCGCGCGATGGCCGATTACCTGGCCTGCGGGGGCGGTCTCTACGTCACCGGTAGCGGGGCCCGTTATCTCACCCGCCTCGGGGCCGAGCCGTACTTTGCCAGTATGGACTATGTGAAGGGCGGCAACAACTCCGATTGCGGCTATGAGGCCCTGGATCCCGAGCACCCGATATTTGCCGGCCTCGACAATACCTTCATAGTACAGCACATGCGCAGGGATGAGAATGGCGCCTGCGGCTTCTGGAAGCCGGAGAGACTGCAGTCCCCTCTGGCATACAGCTACCTGTGCACCCAGGAGCAGCAGGAGCGTTTCCTGGCAGGCACGCCATTGGCTCGCTGGGCCGGTCTCGAACAGGACCGCTTCATCATCGTCGAGCATCAGGTCGGCGCCGGCAAGGTCATCACCAACGGGCCGTACTTCTATTACTTCGATGATCCCGAGGACCCACACCGCGAGAACCTGGAGCGGCTGACCCACAACATTGTACAGTACATCGGCCACGACGGGCCCGTGCCCGTACAGCCTGACGCGCCCGCGGCTAAGACACTAATGCGGCGCAGCGGAGTCTACTGGGGCCTCGACCTGACTGATGAAGACTACGCCGCAATTGACATCATGGATTACTACTTCGACATCTATCTCATGCAGCCGCCGAAGGGCTACGGTACCCGGCCCTGGCCGCCCTCTATCCACCTGGAAAGGACCATTGGCGTCGAGGGTGAGCGCGGCAAGGGCTTCATCGCCGGCGATATCCGCTACAACCCCGTCGTCTCGATGTACGCCTACGCCCAGTGCAAAAGCCTCTTCCCGAACAACAGCAACTGCAAAGTGCTGGAGGCGTGGTGCAACGACTATCTGCTTACCGCCGACCCCGGTGTCCTGGAAAGCCTGCGCAACTGCGTCGAGTTCGTGTTATGGGCCCAATACGATGAGAACGGCTACAACGCCTTCCTGGATGAGACCGGCCAGATGGAGTTCGAGGACAGAAAAGGCGACCCGGCCTGGGCCTATGGCTGGCCCTATATGAACTTCGCCTGGCCCGACGGCTTCGGCTACCACTGGAAAGCCTTCGAGTCGTTCCACCATACCACCCCCGCCTTTCCACTGGTAAAGGCGTACGAGATTGCCGGCGATGAGCGCTGCCTGCAGGCCGCCAAGAACTGGCTCGAGCACCAGCTTCCCCGCTACGGCCCCAACGACGGCGTGTACGAGGTGCAGTGGCAGGGCAAGCAGGCGTACTGGACCGGCTACAACCCGATGCCTCCGGTGGGGACCGATAACGATGGCGTGGATAACATTCAGACGCTCCTTGCCGAGCCGCTGGCCGCAGTCGGCTATCACACGAAGGACGCCTGGATGCTGGAGCGGGCGCGCGGGCTGCTGTGGTATGTCTGCCGCGAGCTTGCCACAGACGGCGAGTGGTATTACATGTCCATCAACTCGACCAAGTACGGCCTCATGCACCGCAGCCACATGAGCGCGGTCGTCGCGCCGGGCCTCAACGCCATCGCCTACCTTGAGGCCGCCGGCATGGACTGCTCGGACATCAAGCACTACTTTCTGCGCGGCACGGTGCTGTATCGAAGCTGGGCCGCACCCAGCAAGTGGGATTTCACCCACTGTCTGGCGAAGTTGCTGCCGGAAAAACCTCTGCCCCGTGACGCCTCGGCCAATGGTCGCGAAGTGCAGTTCGTGGATTTCATCAAGGTCTATCACGCCGAGCTGCGGGAAGTGGCGCTCAAAGACACCATCCCGGCCGGCTTTGTTGTGCCTGACCGGCTCGAACTGCTCATAGAGTCGCCGCATGGCAACCGCACTTTGACGGTCACGCCGGACGAGCTTGCCGCAGGGATACTGATTGCGGAGGACTGCCGGCCTGGGGATGCTTTCGCGGTCTGCTACACGCTGCAGGTGCAGGACATCACGAAGGTGACTGAGACGCCCACGCCGCAGCTCGTGATGCGTGGCATCCAGGCGATGCTAGGCCCGGACGCGTGGATCGAGACGACGGTTGACGCCGTGTATGTAGGGGACTTGTTGAAGCCGCAGCCGATCAACGTATCCAACTTCCGCGACCGCAGCCTCTACGCCGGCCCCCTGCCACGGATTCCAATGGTGCAGGCCAAATAGGCATATTTGGCGCTGGGCTGACCTCCAAGAATGGGAGAATAGTGGCGGCCTGCATCAATCATCCTCCGGGGCGAGACCGATTATTAGCGGTCGGTAACGTCAAAGTTGAAGCGAGGGCACAGAGACTGATACAATGCAGTCGCAGCGCCGCGTGACATAGCCCAAAATGCTGAGGAGATGGTCTCAGTGAGGCAACACGGAAGCCCGGTAGTCATTACCGATAAAGATGTGATCAAACCGGATCTCGTTTCGCTCGGCGAAGGCGATTATGACGAGCGATGGCTACAAGATCTGCTCTGCGAGCATCCTGACGTGCTGCCAATATATGAAATCGAGCCGACCTTTGCACCCCTCGTGTCTCTTGGCACCGAAATCGGGTGCGCCCCAGGTAGTATAGACAATCTGTTCATCAGTCCGAGTGGCGCTCTTACGATTGTGGAGACGAAGCTGTGGCGTAACCCAGAGGCCAGACGACAGGTTGTAGCGCAGATCATAGACTACGCGCAGGCTCTTTCGCACTGGAGCTACGAGGACTTGGAAAGCGCCGCGATGAGCCGCATCGGTGATGAGGCGAAGAACCAGGACTGGAGCCTTTACGCGTGGGCACAGAGTCTTGGCGCTAAGAAGGGAACCGCGGGTGCTATTGATGAGAAGCAATTCGTTGACAGCGCCAGCAAGCACCTTGCGGAGGGCAGGTTTCTGCTTCTAATTGTGGGCGACGGTATCCGTACAGACGTTGAGAGCATGGTTGACTATCTGCAAGCTACGCCGCAGTTGCACTTCACGCTGGCGCTGGTCGAGCTTGCGATATACCGCCTGCCAGACCGTCAGCACCTCGTAGTGCCACGGACAACGGCACGCATCAAGGATATCCCTCGGGCCACAGTGCAGGTTGAGGTCAGGAAGGGCGCCGAGCCCGATAAGTTCGCGGTGGATGTTAGGGTTGAGATCCCAGACGACAACGCTGCTGATGGTCTGACCGATCAGGAGTTCCGCAGCATCTGCGTGGAGCAGGGAACCTGGTCTATCCACGAGCGATTGAGGGAGGCTGCCCAGAGAATGGGCGCGGATCGGCGGCTGACTGCTCAGGGTTACTCGCTGTACCTCAGAAGCCCTGATGGCGATGACATTCCGCTCTTGTGGGGAAAGGTAAATGGCCTGCAACTGCCGCTTTGGCGCATGTGGCCGCACAACGTACCGACTGACCTGACGGGCGATTACCGGGAGCGCGTCAAAGCCATAATACCCTCCCTGACTGAAGCTGCGAACGAGCCATCGGGCGAATTCCCCCAGCCTTTTGACGAGACTGATGTGGACGCGCTGATTGAAGCTCTGCAACACCTGGTTGAGCAGATCAGGCTGATGTAAAGCAGCTGAACACCTCGCACATTGAATCCTCAATAACAACAGCCGCTGCCTTAACCTCGAAGACAGCGGCTTAGTGTGTCCCCGTTTAATCGGCTTGGTTGCGGCTACTCAAACTCCTTCGCGACCTCGATGAGGGCCCGGACGTTTTCCTCCGACATGCCCGGGCATAGTTCTCCCACCATCCGCTGCGCACCGTCGGCCACCATCTGCCGGTAAGTCTGTTTGATCTCGTCCGGAGTCGCCAGCAGTATCTCGCCCGAAGTCTTCATCTGCACCAAAAAGTCAATGTCCAGCACCTCGACGCAGTCTTTGACCGTCAGGTACGGGTCGGTGCCGACGTCAATGTAGCTCCACCCGTAGTCCTGCAGTATCTTCAGGTGCGGGCGGCGCAGCAATTCAGTGTGAATGGTGCGCCGTGTTGCCCCGAAGTGCTCGGCTATCTGTACCAGGTATTGCACGTCGAACTCGATGTACTGATCCGGCGGCAGCAGGCCCCCGTAGTCGTCAGCATAGCCGATAGTTTCGCCGGGCTTGGTGCCCGTAATCTCAAAGGCCAGTTCGCGCCCTCTGATTGAGTTGTCGGTGACGGTTTGCAGGAACTGGTGGACAAGCTCGGGCTCGTCGTGGATGTCGAGGAACAGGTCATTGCCGCGCAAAAGCACCGCCGTGGTAAACGGCCCCTGGGTGCCGAGACCGAAGCCCACCGTCACGCCTTCAGGCGCGTGCTGCTTCATGTACTCGTAAAACTCCAGCATACGCGGGACCAGGCCGGCCTTGACGAACTCATCCGGGACTCGTAGCTCGGCCATCTGCTGATGCGTCTTGATCGGATGGCCCTTCGGCGAAGGCGCGTGGTCCTGCAGGAATTTGACTTCCAGGCCCAGGGTCGAGCCGATGGCATAGACGGTGAAGTCCGGAGAGACGCTGCGGTGCAGAGGCAAGCCGAATTTCTCGTGGAGGATGCGCGGGCCTTCGAGCTGCACCTCCATCATCAACTGCGGATCGGCGTGGTAGTCGCTCATCTTCACGCCACAGTATTCGCAGTGAACCTCAGGTGGAATCGCTATAGACCAGGGGATGCCTCTGCGCTGCCCGGTCATTCGTAGTACCTCCGGATTCAACAATCAGGGCTCTTAGACGGGCACGCGCGCTTTGAGGGCTTCGAGCATCGAGATGAACACAGCCAACCCCGGCCCGGGCGCGTTCTGGGCGGCTACATCGCCGTGGGCCGCGAGCTTATTCTCGCCCCACTTGCCGGCGGTCTCGTAGGGTATCTGGCGCAGGAAGCTGGCGCGTTCCGGATGCGGCATGATCGCCATCGCGTTGCCCTCGGGGTTGCAGATGCCGGCCATGTTGGCCATCCCGCCATTGGGGCATACCTCGCGGCTCTCGTCAATCTTGCCATCGGCGTCACAGTACTGGAATACGATCTGGTCGTTCTCCCTGAGCGCCTCGATGACTTCGGGGTCTTTTGTGGTAAAGCGGCCCTCGGCGTGGGCGATCGGTATCGGGATCACCTCGCGGGGCTGGTACTTGCCGGTAAAGACGCAGCGGCTCGGTTCACAGGCCAGCTTCAGATAGACCCAGCGGCAGCAGAACTGCGCGATGCGCCCGGACGGGTCCGGGGCATTCGGGGCCAGTGCCATTTGCACCCGGCCGACCTTGAGCCCCGGCACCAGGCCTGACTCGACCATTACCTGCGCGCCGTTGCAGATGCCGACAAGTGGCTTGCCGTGCTCGGTAACCTCGTCGAAGACGGTCTTGACGATCGGCTCCTTGGCTGCAATAACTCCCGACCGCACGCGATCCTGATATGAGAATCCGCCGCCGATGATGTAGCCGTCGTATTCGGAGAGCGCCGCGGCCGGCCGGTTCCAGCGGAAAACATCGCAGGCGATACCGGCGGCTTCGGCAGCGCGTTTGGTCTCCCATTCGCAGTTGGAGCCGGGGAATTGAATCAGTGCTACTCTAGGAGTCTCGCCACCCATTTACGTCACCTTTTCCATATTCCTTCATTATCTGGCCTGCTCATTGTACAGCTTCCGGACGTATTGCGCCAGATTGTTGGCGAATGTCTCATAACGCTCCTGGCCCATCGTCGTAGGGAAGGCGACATGCGCGTAATGCCGGATAACCGTCCCTTTGCCTAGCTGCTTGATCGTCACCAGCGGATGCACGCCGCTGATCTTCCCGCGCCGCTTGTAGGAGATCCCGTCATAGGGGCAAACTTCATGCTCCGCCTCTACCAGGACGGTCGCCCCATCGGCGGTAACCGGGTAGGCCAGGTACGAATAGTTGTACCCGCCCTCCTCATAGGGGATCTCTATCCATTCGTTCAGTGGCTCCAGGCCGGTGGTCAGCGGATGCTCCTGCAGTATGCGGATTTTGGTGACCGCACCGCGGTGATAGTAGTTGAACTTTATCCCCGACAGCTCGCCGAACTTGATCGTGCCCGGCGAGCCGTTGCCTGTCGGCTGCTCCCATTCACGCAAACTGCCGCCGTCGCTCAAGTCCGTGCCCCAGCCGGGTACCGATTCGACTACCAACGTCCCGCCGAGTTGCACGTATCTTTCCAGCAGGTCTCCCCATTCCGGTCTCATGCTGGAGCGGGAGACCTCGACACAAAAAAATCCTGCACCGCCTTTTCGGGATCGAACTTGCCCTCTTTCAGCCGCCAGTACAAGTCTATGCGCGGGAGGCCAAATTCGCTCCAGAGAGAATGAATCAGCGACGTGTTGCGCCCGGCCAGGGTCCCGAAGTACGGCGGATTATCCAGCGCACCGCGGTACTTGCGAATCTCGCTCTCCGGATCGCTGATGTCGCCCTGGCCCCAGTCGTCGCCGGCCTCGCGCCATTCGATGGCCAGCGGCCCCATCGCCTGGTACGCCGCATGGTCTATGCCCAGGCCGTAGATACGGGTGCCGATGGCGTACTCGTGGGATATTTCGAACTTCTGTACGGTGTCTCTGACGATATGCTCATCGTTGGGATTCTGCTCATCAGGGGTCAGCACACCCCAGCCGCCCTGGTAGTACCATATATACAGTCCGGCGATGACCGGCTTGTCGCCCATTATCTGCCGCACGCGCTTGAACTCGTAGCGCATCACATCTGCGTACATATCGAAGCTTTTCGGGTCGTAGCCGTCAATGTACTGGGGCGGGTGGCTTTCGGCCCGGTAATGGAAAACGACGCCGTCTATATAGGGCCCGCGAGTGCGGACAAACTCCTCGCTGATGCCGGGGTAGTAAATCAACGGCACAAAGAGCAGGTCAGGATTGATGCTCCGCCAGCGCCGGGCCATCTCAGCCATCATCTCCGGCGTGTAGAACCCGTAATTGTGCGAGAAATCGTCGCAGGTGAAGGCCACGAAGTTGGGGTATTTGAGCGACAGCCGTGCAAAGCGCTCAACAATGTCGTAGTAGTGCTGGTACGCCTCGTCGCGGGGCCACTTGCGTATCGTGTCGGTGCCGCTGGGGGGGCCCAGTGTTGCCCATACATTCAGGCCTGCTTTGGCCGCGCTCACCAGCACTTTTTCGAAGTATTCGAAGCTCTCCTCAGTCCAGGGAGAACCCTTGAAGTAGTCATAGGTATTGAAGCCCGTCTCTTTGATACGCTGCATGTACGGGTCCAGTTTGCTTATGTCTGTGTGAAAATCGAAGCCTTGATTGAACACGAACTTTGACACCGTGTTGAGCAGGATTCGTCTGGCCACTATGGTGTGCTGTCGGTCCTGCTCCATCAACTCGCCACGCAGCACCACCTGCACCTCGTCTGGCATAACCTCCTCGCCTTCGGCAGTCAGCAGGTAAGTCCCATCTGCCAACCCGTCGGTGGCAACGTCAACTTCCGCCTCGGTGCGCAGGTACGTGTCGCGGCCCGGCTGCTTTGTCCCCTGCACGACCACCGCGGCGCTGGAGACCTCCTTGCCTGCCTCGTCGTAGAGGACTATCTTCAGCGGCAGAGCGATTGCAGGTTTCCGCACGCTTACTGTCACCAGTGCCCTCAGTGGAGCAGGCTGCTCGATCTGCGCCTCGGTAGGCCGTATGCCGACGGTGATCTCGCCATAGTCGGACAGGTGCCAGGGGTTGGTTCCCGCAGCCCAGCAAAGCGCATTCTGAATCAGCCTGGCCTCCATGCCCTGGGGCATCTCCTCCTCGGACATCCCGTTCAGCCCGATACAGGGCGCAAGCCGCACAACGCGGCCCTGCCCCACGGTGCCGACTACGCACACCGCTTCATCCGCGATGCACCTGACTTCGACTTCACCAGCCGGTCCCGGCGTTATGTCGCGGTGGTCGCCGTAAGCGGTGTCAAAGGCGCTCAGGCCGAAAGTGACCGCATGATTTGTGAAATGGCAGACGCGCGTGCCGATATGCCTCTGCGAACCCCCGTCAATTTCTGCGAATAGCTGTGCGGTTTTGGGCCCCGGGCAATTGTGCGTGATTACCAGTCCGCCGCCATTCTCGACATACGCCCGCAGCGTCTGCTCCCAGCCTTCGGCCAGCGTGCCCATATCATAGATATTCGCCAGCACCAGCGCCTGGCACTTACCAAGCGTTTCCGGCTGCAAATCAGTAATCCACTGCGCCTTGAAATCCGCGTGTTTGCTCAGCAGCTCGTAGATGCCTCGCTCGCCGTAGCCCTTGCCCTCAACCTTTTCAACATCGAGCACACCAACATCCACACTCGCCGCCCCGGCCACAGTAATGCTCAGCAAAACAACCGCTGCAACTGACAATGTCGCAAAAAGCTTCATCGTAGTCACTCTTCCTTTGAACGTTTAAGCAGGTCTATGAACTGCTCTTCGGTCAGTATGGTGATGCCGAGCGCCTGCGCCTTGCGATATTTGAGGCCCGCGGTTTCGCCGGCCACAACGTAATCCGTGTGCTTGCTTACCGAGCTGGCTGCGCGAGCACCTAGTTCTTCGACTGCGCGGTGGGCACCTTCCCGCGTGTAATTCTCCAGCGTTCCGGTGAAGACAAAGGTCAGCCCGATCAGCGAATCATCTGTCTTGTCAGCCACCGCGATAGTAACACCGGCAGCCAACAGCTCATCCACGCTCCTGGCATTCTCCTCATTGGCAAAGAAGCCCACAACGCTCTGTGCGATCTCGGGGCCGATCTCCCTGAGCACTTCCAGCTCCTCAGCCGAGGCGCCCCGCACGGCCCCGATGATGCCGAACGCCGATGCTATCACATCAGCGACGTGCTCCCCGACGTGGGGGATACTGAGGCCATACAGGAAGCGGGCCAGGGTGGTATGCTTGCTGCCCTCGATGGCGGCCAGCAGGTTGTCGGCGGATATGTCCGCAAAGCCCTCCAGTTGCAGGAGCTGCTCTTTGCTCAACTGGTACAGCTCAGGCAGCCGCTTGACCAGACCTTCCCGAACGAACTGTCGCGCCAGTTTCTCACCCATGCCCTCGATGTCCATTGCGCCCCTGGCAGCGAAATGCGCCAGCCGGCCCTCGATCTGCGCCGGGCAGTTGAAATTCGGACAGCGCACCACCACATCGCCCTCAGGACGCACCGATTCCGACCCGCAGACCGGACAATTCTTCGGCAGCTTGTATGCCCTGGAGCCAGGCGCACGCTTCTCCTTTATCACCTTCACCAAGTGCGGAATGACATCGCCGGCGCGCTCGATGATCACGGTGTCCCCGATCCGCACATCGTGCCGATCCACCTCGTCCTGGTTGTGCAGGCTGACGTTACGCACCGTCACGCCGCCGATCTGTGTCGGCTCGACGATGGCGATGGGTGTCACCGCGCCCAGACGGCCGACGCTGGCCTCGATATCCACTACCCGGGTGGTTTCCTGGCGCGGCGGGAACTTGTAGGCCAGCGCCCAGCGTGGGTTGCGCGAGCGCGCGCCAAGCCGCCCGTGTGCCGATCTCTGATTCACCTTCAGCACGATACCGTCTATCTCGTAGTCCAGGTCCTCACGCTTTTCTTCCATCTCAGCGTGGTACTGCAAGAGGTCTTCCACGTCTTCGCACAGCCTGATGTTATCGTTGACCACAAAGCCCCATTTGGGCAGCGTTTGTAGAAGCTCCCAGTGGGTGACGAACTCGCGGCCCGCCACAATGCCCGTATCATAGGCGAAGAAGGCCAGCGGCCTCTGTGCCGTAATCGTCGAGTCAAGCTGCCGTAGCGAGCCGGCGGCGGCGTTGCGCGGATTGGCAAAAGGCGGCTCGTCCTCTGCCTGCCTCCGCTGGTTGAGCTTGTCGAATTCCGACAGCCGCATATAGACCTCGCCACGTACCTCAACTAGCGGCGGTATGTCAACTTCGTTATCAAGCATCCGCAGCGGCACGCTGCTGATCGTGCGCACGTTTTCTGTTACATCTTCGCCGGCGATGCCGTCCCCTCGCGTAGAGGCGATGGTCAGCACACCATTCTCATAGATGAGCTCCACGGCCAGACCGTCGAATTTCGGCTCGGCGACAAATTCAATCTCCTCGCCGGCGCCCTCGGTGCAGTTTTCGACGAAGTTGCGCACAGCCTGCTCGTCGAATGCGCTCTGCAGGCTCATCATCGGCAGCCGGTGGGTGACTGTACCCAATTCGTCCTTGGGTGGAGCGCCGATCCGTTGGGTCGGCGAGTCGCGCGTCAGCAGTTCGGGATACGCGCTCTCGATTTCCTGCAGCTCCGCCAGCAGCCGGTCATACTCTGCGTCCGAGATCACCGGGTGGTCGAGCACATAGTAGCGGTTGTTGTGGTAGTTGATCTGCTCCCGCAACTCGGCCGCCCGTTTCTCAGCCTGCTGTTTGTCCATACTCTCAACCTCTGCCGTTCAGCTCACAAAATCCCAGAAATTGTCACTATACAGCCCCGTCACATCGCGCTCTATTTCTGCCCTGGTCGGTATCCAACCTGAGCGCATTGCGTCGCCATACTTCTCCACAAGTATCTTTGCCAGGATGTTGCGGAAGTGCGCCCATTTGTACACAAGCTGATCCACAATCCGCGCGTCGGAGTGTTGCGGCACGAAGCTCAGGCCCAACAGTTCGATGCGCATGCGCGTTATTTCATCTATGAGGCTGGGATCGTTCAGGAACCACCAGCACCCGAAGGGCATCAGGTTGGGGAATTTGCGCGCGGCGGCACACAGCTCGTGCTGATTCTCTCGCGACAGCATCGTGACCAAGAATTTCACATCATCATAGTTGACGCACATATACTCGAGGACCTTGATGTCAGCCTTGCCCATTATGCCATCACCGGCCATTTGCAGCCGCGGATTGATCCCGCGTTTGACACCAATCATCATAGCAAAGGGCAGGTCTTCTTTGGCCGCAAAGGGCAAAACCGCGTCCTGTATGACTCTGGCCTGGGAGTTGTCAGCCGGGAAGGCAAAATCATCAGGCAGCGAAACGGCCATATAGACCGGGCTCAGTTTCTCGCGCCAGTCACGCAGGAAGCGCTGTACTTCGTCAGCCGTCTTGCCGGAGAAATCCTTGGCAACCTCATAGCCCCGGGCAGTCAGTATCGGCTGAGTTTGCTCCCAGTGATTAACCAGCTCATCGAGGCGCAGGGCGGCCTTGAAGCGCGGATCGCCCTCCCTGCCAGTCTCCCAGACCGGGCTCTCCAATTCGTCAAACGGGTCATTGGTCATGACGACCTCTTTGACATTGGCCAATTCGAAGACCTGGTCTATGTATTCTTCCGCAGTCTTGTCGGCGAAGTATTGCCGCATCTCGTCGAGGTCGCGGCTCGCCACATCCAGCCCCAGTGCCCCCAGCACGGTAATAGGCCCGCGGCACGCCTCGGAAATCGGGCTGTTGTCAACATACAGCCGCTGCCAGATCAGGTCGGCCTGCTCTTGCTTGGACATGGCGTAGAACTCTTCGGGGCTGGTGCGGCCGAACTCGGCACGCATCACCTCGGCGATCAGGTAGTGGTAGGTCAGAAGCTCGTCCACACCCCACGCCAGCAACTCCCCGAAGCGCGCATCGTAGAGGTGGGTATGAATATCGCTGACGGGCGTGGCGGCAACGACTTCCTGCACCACCCGCTCTATTTCGCTGGTGGATAGTATCCTGTCCTGGTCTTGCACCGTGGTCCTCCTTGCCAACATGCCCCGCTGGTTGCGGACGTGAACTTCCCTGCCTGTCTATTCGCCAAGGCATGCTGGGAATCTTTCCTGGCCTGCGACTATATCGCGAAAAAGGACTTGGCCGATGCGTTACGGAAACATTCATCAACGATTTCCGCACTTATCGTCAACATGAGGCGAACGACATGACCTCCCGCGAACGGGTTGTTGCTGCAATGAATCTGCAGGAGCCGGATCGGGTTCCCGTGATGTGCCAGTTGAGCATGGGACACTACCTGGTGAATATTGATGTGTCGCCGGCGGAGTATTGGACCCGCAATGACTTGATCGTAGATGCTTTCATACAACTGGCCGACCGCTACCAGTTCGACGGCATACTAATCAACCTGCCCGGCCGTGACCCCCAGGCCGCTGATTACCTAGACCGTATTGAGCAAACCCCTGATGCCGAGTTCATACACTACACGAATGGCGGCAAGTGCGTCTGCCCATTCGATGATCTGGCCGCTCACGTTGAGGCCACGAAGATGGACATTGACGACATTGACCCAGAGCTTCTGTTCTACGAGGACCCTCACACTCTCGGCGGGCTGAAGACGCCGCCATTCTATTATGATCTGAAGCCATACCAGTGGAGCGGCGAGCAGCTTTTCCCAGAGCACATCTTCGCCATCATTGACGCGGTCCTGGCGACGGTCGGCGACCGGCTGAGCGTCCACAGCGAGGTGTTCTCGCCCTTTACGCAACTGATGGAGCGCGCCGGTTACGAGAGCGCCCTGATCGGGCTTATCCAGGCCCCTGACAAATGCCACGCAATCCTGCAGGCCTATGCCGATGGCACGTG
The DNA here is from genome assembly GCA_030604405.1 of bacterium. Lineage (GTDB taxonomy): Bacteria > Armatimonadota > Zipacnadia > Zipacnadales > UBA11051 > UBA11051. Next base: position 90,069 of record JAUVVY010000012.1, read on the forward strand.
CGCGCTGGCGAAAAAGCAGGCCGCGCGCGGTGTGGATGCCGTGCTCATCTCCAGCGCCTTCGCCGGCGGTGGATTCATCTCCAGGCCGATGTATGAGGAGTTCGTGCTGCCATACGAGCGGCAGGTCGCCGCGGCCCTCAAGGACACGCCCGCCAAGGTATATACCCACACCTGCGGGGCGATTGGCGACCGCCTGGAGCTGATGGCCGCCACTGGAATTGACGGCATTGACACCATGGACCCGCCGCCGTTGGGTAATACCGAGTTAGCCGACGCCAAGCAGCAGGTCGGCGACAAGCTCTTCCTCAAGGGCAACATTGACCCGGTCAATGTACTGCTCCAGGGTAGTGTTGACACGGTGCGCGAGGATGCCAGGAGCAAGCTGGAGGCGGCCAAGGCGGGCGGCGGTTATATTCTCAGCAGCGCCTGCTCGGTGGCACCGAACGTCCCGCCGCAGAATCTGATGGTACTGCACGAGGTCATCGCCGAATTCGGCCGCTACTGATCGCGCTGGACCGGCACCAACTCCACTGACCTCGTAGGCCGCGGTTGCCTAGACAACGTCAAAAACCTTCACGCGTAGGTCGGGCATCACAATAACTACCCCGTGGGTCGGCCATCATAATAACTACCCCGTGGGTCGGGCATCCTGCCCGACTCTGTTGCCATTGTCGTCCGGAGGGGCCGAATAGGGTGGATTTTGCGAAAGCAAAATTCGGGTTCCCTATCCGGCCCAAGGCCCATCACAGTACCAGCGCCTACAATTACAGATGGATGAGCCACAGACCAGAAACCTGCACAACTACTGTTTCTAGCCCGACTGCCCATCGCATCCTGTCACATCAATTCGCAATCCTGTATAATACAGCGGCACAGCCGCGCTTGTGCCCTGTGTCCAATCCGAAACCAGGCACCGGAGGAATGATCAGATGAAGCTTGCCGTCACCGGCGGCACAGGATTTCTAGGCTTTCACCTGTGCAATCAACTGGCCGACAGATTTGATGAAATCGCGGTCCTTGACGTCGCACCACTGGACTCGTCTGAATATCCCCAAAACGTCACCTACGTCGAGGCTGATGTCCGCGACGCTGAGGCTATGCAGGAGCTGCTGGCCGGTGCGGACCTGGTTGTGCACGCTGCCGCGGCCCTGCCGCTTTGGAAGAAGAAAGACATCTTCAGCACCAGCGTTGATGGCACTCGCTGTGTACTTGAGGCAGCGATCCAAAACGACATCAACCGAGTAGTGTACGTCTCCTCGACGGCGGTCTATGGCGTCCCTGAGAAGCACCCGATTGATGAAGATGACCCACTGGTCGGCGTGGGCTCGTACGGGGAGGCCAAGATTGAGGCGGAAAGGCTTTGTCAGCAGTATCGCGAAAAAGGCCTGTGCCTGCCTATTGTCCGACCCAAGACCTTCATAGGCACAGGCCGCATGGGCGTCTTTCAGATCCTTTGCGACTGGGTGGAAAGCGGCTGCAAGATTCCGGTAATCGGAAATGGCACCAACCGCTACCAACTTCTCGAAGTCGGGGACCTGGTCAGTGCCATCTACCTGATGCTGACACTGCCCGAAGAAAAGGTCAACGATACTTTCAACGTCGGGGCCACACAGTTCGGGACGGTGCTGGAGGATGTCGGTGCGATGTGCGAGTACGCCGGCACTGGCGCGCGCGTCATGACTACGAAGGCGTGGCTGGTCAAGCCATTCCTGGAATTGTTCTGGCGGCTGCGGATTTCGCCGCTTTACAAGTGGGTCTATGGCACCGCTGACAAAGATTCGTTTGTTTCGTCGGAGAAGATTCAGCAGAGTCTGGGCTGGGAGTCGAAGTACAGCAACGCCGAGGCCCTGATCCGCTCCTACCAGTGGTATTTGGACCACAAGCACGAGCTAGCCGGCGCCGAGGGCCTCACCCACCGCGTAGCCTGGAAACAGGGCATCCTCGCCCTGATCAAGAAATTCATGTGAGAAACCTGGCCCGAACAATTCACAAAACGCGTGGGTCAGCGTTCTCAGCTTCCCGTTCGGCAGGCTCACGGCCCTGCCTGCCCTGAGCGAAGTCGAAGGGAGCAACGTCGAAGGGCAGCCCGAGGTCGTTGCGTCCAATACAAGCAAGACTGCGCCGGCCCAGCCGCTACATCCTGGCTGGGCCGTTGCTTCTTCGGAATTGGGACGCGGACCACGATCACTGCGGCATATCGGCGCTGGCCTGGGCGAAAATCTCCGCCTCGCTCAGCGCCGTGTCGAATATCTTGACCTCATCAAGCGCCCCGTTCATCGGGTAGGCGTCCTTGCGCCCGATGTAGTTGCCGATGATGTAGGCGCGCTTGCCGGGTGCGAGTTGCGCGGGAGCCTCTGCCTCAGCCATCAGCACACAGTTGACATACAGCCGCACTTTCTGGCCGTCATAGGTGGCCGCCACATGGCTGAAGTAGCCAACTGCCACTGAGAAGCCGGGCGTAGAGGCTTGGCCGTGTCCGTCGCCCGGCCCCCCGAGTGCGAAATACAGCATTGCCCAGCCGCAGCGAAGCCGCCAGCCCGGCCACGGCGGATCGCCGTATTTGTCGTTCTTGCCGCAGACGATCTCACACGAAGCGCTTCTCTCGGCCGGTTTGATCCAGGCCATCACGGTGAGCTGCTGCAGATTGTCCAGGTCTTCCCACTTTTCAATCTGCAGATAGGCGCCTGACTTCTTCCCATCAAAGGCCAGCGCCTTGCCGCACGGGCTGTCAACCACTGTCAGCTCCACCCCTTCGGGGCCGAGCAGCGCATCGTGCCCGTTACCCGTGACGTCGGCCACTGTCCCGTCCACAACCTCATCCATCTTCCAGTGCGCAAGCGCAGCCGGCGCCTCTTGAGCATGACACGCTCCGACGACGAGTGCGCCCAGCGCTATGCTCCACGCAAGCCTATTTCGCATAAGCTTCCACCTCGTGGATAGTCGAGAATCTCCCGTCTCCACGCAGCTTCGTGCTGAAGATGCGGAAGCTCTTTATCTGCATCGGTTCGAACTCCAGCGCCACGCTCGGTTGATCCAGCTCCTGCACCTCGGTGATGCTGCGCCATCCGTCTTCGGTATTCTCGTCCGGCACCTGCAGCTTCAGGTCGGCAATCGAGCCGGTGTAGATGACCACGCGGCCGATGGTCTGCGGCTCCGGCCAGGTCAGGCTCAGCCAGTCGGGCAACTTCAGGTACGTGTTGTCACACCACGCAAGTCCCTTCATGGCCCCGTCCACTGCCTTCATCTCATGGTCCCCACGGGAACTGGAGGCCTCCACGACTACTCCCGAATCTTTGAAGGCGAGGTTGCCGGGCTTCTTCATCGCCTGCTCGGCGGCGGCGATTTCGGTGAGCGCGTCCTGTACCTGCGCTCGCGAGCCCAGCTCCTTATCCGTCGTGTAGATGTGGGTCGCGTATTTCTCGAACCTGTCGGTCACTGCGCCGTCCTTGACCGGCACCGTGCGGCTTTCAGACACGACCGTGAGTTCCGCCGGCGCTGCGTCCGGCATCTTCACCGTTATCTGCTGCGCTTCGGTGGAGGTATTGACCACAAACAGGTAGATGTCGTCACCGACGCGGCGCAGCGAGGCCTGCACCTCCTCCGGCTGCTCGGCGCTGATCTCCAGGCCCTCGACAGGCGGCGACAATACCGCGCCCTTCAGGTCCATTATTTCGTGCCCGATCCACGCCACCCCAAGCCCGCTGGCCGGGTAGTTGAACATGGCACTATGCGTGTACCACAGGATTCCCGTTGTCCGGTTGACTATTGCCTGGTAGGCCTGGTTGCGCAGCTCGGTGAAGTTGGGAGCGCGGTTGCCGAGGCGCCCGTAGTCGCCGTAGTTGAACGCCTGCGGGGTGATCATTAGGCCCTTGCGACCGCCGCCCGCCTCGTAGCAGGCCTGCATGAACTTCGAGGTCTTGCCGATGGGTGACGCCGCATCGCCGCCCTCGATGAACAGCGGGTAGGGGTCGGGGATGAATATGTCAGATGATCCGGCGTACTTGTAGATGCCGGCGATGGTATCATTGAGCAGAAGCTGCGGGTGGTACGGGTCTTCGTCGCGGATTATCTCGTAGATTTCGCGCATCCGCTGCGGCAGGGCCGGTCTCAGTTCCGGCTCATCGGCCAGATACCAGGCCCACACCGCGGGATGGTCCTTCAGTTCGGCGATGCGCTGCCGCAGCGCCGTCTTCTCCTCTTCATTCAGCGGCCGCTGCCAGTCCTCGGGGCCCATCATGCGGCGCGGAACGGTGTTCGGATACGGGTAGATGGTGATGAAGCTGCCGGCCTCAGTCATCGGGTCGAAAAAGTCCTGGCGCACCTTTTCGCTGTCGTACCACTGCGCCGAGTAGTACTGGCTGGCCGTGTACGGCAGGTTCGGGTCAGCCAGCTCGTCCGCCGTGCCGCCGAACCAACCGTAAATCAGGTACGGCTCGCCGTTGTGCAACAGCACGTTGTTCTCATCAAGCCGCCACTCGTGCCCATTCGGCGCCGGCGGCAGCTTCGTTATCGGTACACTTTGCCGATGTAGAACCGCGCCGGCTTTTTCCGCCGTCACCACAAGCCGATAGCTGCCGTCCGCGAGGTCCTTTATCGGCACCGCAACTTCGACGCTTTCAGCGACCTTTACCGCATCACCGCTACTGACCAACTTTGTCCTATGCATCAGAGCGGGCTTTATCACAGTCCCGTCCACTTCATCGTCCGTGAGCGCCAGGTGCACGTTGGCCTTTATCTCACGCAGATCCTCGGTCGCGTAGATACTGTTGCGGTAGCACGGCTGGGTGACATCTATGGTGATAGGGCTGTAGCTCAGCTCGACCGGCAGCGTCTTGACGGCCAGGATGCGTCTGGGGTTGCGGCGGTCGAGCAGCCGGATTTGCAGCGTCTGCTTGCCCTGCTCCGCCACCGGCACCGAGAACGACATCTCGCGGCCCTGGCCGGCATCGAGGCCCTGGGGCACGCGTGCGCCAGTCTCGTGTTTGGTGCCCATCTGTAACCCGGGGGCGACGCTGAAAAACCAAAACCGCCCCGTCTCGTTGGTGATATGGGTCTTGGCCTGATAGACAAGCCGGCCGTCCCGGGGAAGCACAGTCACCTCGAACGGCGATTTGATATCCCACAGGTACTTGCTGAAGTCCGCGCCCGGCAGCTTCAGCACCGCGTAGTTGGCGGGCTGGTGGAAGCCGCCCAGGGTGTTGATAAAGGCTGAAAGCTCCTGCTGCCCGGCCTGCCGCTCGCGGGCGACATTAAGCGCCCAGTCGCCGCTGGATGCAGCGGTCAGGCCCAGATACACCACCGGCACCCGCACCTCGACGGTCCACGACGCAGCCTGCTTGGTCACCCCCACTTCCCACGGACAGTTCCACTCCTTGGTCATCACATGCCCGCCCTGCCGCACTTCCGAATCATACACTGTCCCCAGCACATTGACGGTGAAGTGAAAGTATTCGGTGCGCTCGCCTTGCGGGTCAATCATGAACTCCAGGCAGTCATCGCGGTGTACCCAGCCATCCCGCTCGCTGACCGTGGCCTTGAGCTGATCCATATTCGGCTCATCCAGCACGGCGCCGATGTAGATATTCTCATCATCGAAGGCGATCTTAAAGCGCGTCTGGGCTTCTGCTTTCAGCTCCGGCTTCCCCAGCAGCCGGAATTCGCCACACCATTCGCCCTCCTGCCAGACCTCCTCGTCGAGGCTGCCGTCAACAGTAATGGGCTGCTGCGCCTTCACGGCAGTAACGACCGGCAAATCCTGCGCCGTGGCAATTGCGGTAATACCGACAAGTGAGATGGTCATAAAGATAGCACTCAAAGTGCGCATTTGCACTGCTCCTTCGCGGTTGATGGGCGATCACGTGTCACAACGTCGCCTGGGTGTATATTTGGCCGTGGCGGAGGCAACAACCTGCCGGCATGGAGTAGCAAGGGGCGCAATGTGCTATAATTAGTGTACGGAGAACGCCCGTTTTTCATCTAGTGCTCATTCTCAAGGCTGATGCTGCATTGCCTACAACCCAGGCTTGTTGTAGGGCGCGGGCTTGTACCGCGCCGGCCGTGTAATACCTGCGGCGGGGCACAAGTCCCCGCCCTACAGAAATGCGGTTGTTCTCAACAGGGGACTGAAAACAGGTACTGAAACATGGCCCCTAAAATCCTGAAAATATTCGCGCTGCTGGTGCTGCTGGCGGCGGTCGCTATTGCCGTGGCGAAGTTCTACTTCTTCAGGTCTTCGCCATCACCGCAGCAGCAGATCATGCTTTCGATCGCCCGGGCCGAGGAATCGGCGGAGCTGGGCAGTGTCGCCGGCGTGATGAAGATAATCTCCAACAATTACGCGGACACCGCCGGCTACGATAAGCGCGACCTGTCGCGCCTGGCGGTGCAGGCATTGCGCGGCCAGCGGTGGCAGTTCAGCACCGAACTCAAGTCGCTCTCCGTGGACGGGGATACCGCAGAGGTGGACTTGAAGGTTGCGATGTGGGACGAAGACATTGCTCGCTATCAATTGGATTATGACTTCACGCTGATCTGGCGCAGGGAGGGCAGGACGTGGCGTGTGGTCAGTTCCTCGGGCTGGCACGGCTACACCGATGACGAGGCGGGCAGTGCGACTCCACTCGGCCCGTATTGATAATCCCCACTGCTTCCACTATAATGCTGAGCAAAATGAAACCTGATCGCTTCTATTGAGGCAGATCCTCAAGCGAGGTCGTTGAAACTGCACGTTTCAAGAGAGTTGCGCCTCGGCATTCTGATTGCATGCGTACTGCTCCTGGCCCTGTTGGCCATGTTGCTGTTGGGACTGGTGCAGGGCATTGATAACTGGTTCTACAGCCTGTGCTTCATGATGCGTGGCGAGCGACCCGTGCCCGAGCAGATAGTCGTTATCGGCATTGACAACGACAGCGTTGACGAGCTGGGACCGTGGCCGTGGCCGCTGGCGGTGCATGCGCGGCTGCTCGAGAAACTCGATGCGGCTGAGGCGCGTGTTGTCGTCTTTGACATAAGCGAACTGGCCCAGTTCTCAGATGTCCAAACCCAAACGGGGGGGGCCCAGGAATTCGCCGCAGCGCTGGCCGACGCTAAATGCACAACTGTGCTGCCGCTGGTTATCGGACGCGGCACCGATGCTCAGGCGCTTGCAAAGGTCCAGCGGTTGCAGAAGCATGCCCTGGGCCCCGGTGAACTGCCGCGCCCGGTCGGCCTCCGACCCGGGCGGGTGGCTCTGCCTGAGCCTTCCCTGCAAGATAACTGCGACGGGCTTGGTGGCCTCAACGTCTATCTGGACCGCGACGGGGTGTTGCGCTCAGTTCCTCTGCTGCTATCTTATGAGCAGACGATGTTCCCATCGTTGGCGCTGGAAAGTTATCGCCAATACAGCGCTGTGTCACGCGAGTCAATAAGCCGCAAAACTAACACCATAACCGTCAGCGATAGGACCTTCTGGGCGTTGCTTTCGGGTGAGGTCCTGATCAACTTCTTCGGCGGCTACGAGCAATTTGAGCCTGTGCCTTACCATGAAATGCTCGCGGCAGAGCCGGCAGAACTCAAAGCGCTTCTTGCCGGCAAGCTGGTGCTGGTGGGACCCGTATCCGGCGCTATTGCGCAGCTTTTCTACACTCCAGTTGATGCGCTGATGCCCGGCGTGGAGATCAACGCCAACGCCATCGCCAGTCTCCTGCAAGATTGTGTGATCAGACGGGTGCCAGGATGGACCGTCATCGTGCTGATGGTGGCGTTGGCCTTGCTGCTATGCCTCACGGTGCCGGCGGCCGGCGTATTCCGAGGAACAGCCATTACAGTAGTCATCTTCATCGCCTGTTTCTGGCTGATTTTCTGGCGCTTTACGCATGACGTCTGGATCCCCATGGGCGGGCCACTGTTGTCTATAGGGCTGATCGGCGCGGCGCTCGTCAGCAGGTCAGCGGCCATCTCCGACCGCTTGCACGCGGAGGCCAATATCCGCCTCCAATCCCGCTTGCAGGCTATTACCGGCGTCGGCCGGCTGATTGATTCCAGCCTCGAGAGCGACGAGTTGCTCAACGAGATCATGCGCTGGGTCGAGGCCGAACTGGAAGTCGAAGCCGCCTCCCTGCTGCTCTTGGATGAGCAGACGAACCGATTGCGCTTTGTAGTAGCCCTGGGCGAAAAGGGTGATGAGGTCAAGGACTTCACTCTGGCCTTGGGTGAGGGCATCGCCGGCACGGTGGCACAAACCGCTGAGCCGATGGTTGTCAACGATGCCGCCGAAGATCCTCGGCGCCACCGTGACATTCCCACGGCTATTGACTACCCACTCCACAACGTCTTGTGCGTTCCGATGCAGTTGCACGGTGAAGTCGTCGGCGTCATCGAGGTAATGAACAAAGAAAACAACATGCCATTCACCGAATACGACACGGCGCTGTTAACCGTCATCGCCCAACAGGCCACTCTATTCCTCGAAACCGCGCGCCTCTACTCCATCCTCCAGCACCGCGTTGATTACGCTGATGCCGAGTTGCGCGAGGTCAACCTCAGGCTCGCGTCTGAGAAGGCCAAAGTCGATACCATGGTCCACGAGATGGTTGACGGGGTCATCGCCACTGACGAAGCGGACCGCATCGTGCTGATCAACGAGGCCGCAGAGCGGGTGCTTGGCCTGTCAGCTAGGGCCATAATCGGGGAGCCGGTGCTCGCCGCCATCCGCCAGCCGGACATGGTGCGGCTGTGGGCGATGCCGCTTTCACCCCACGGCGGCATCTATACCGAAGAAGTCGAGATCGCCGGCCAAAGGCCTATCGTCCTGCAGGTCACTGTTGCACTCGTCGGCACCGGCGATGAAATCGCCGGCAAGTGCATGATCCTGACTGATGTTACGGAATTTAAGCAGATTGACCAGCTCAAAACTGACCTCATCGCCTTCATCTCTCACGAGCTCAAGACGCCGCTGACCAATATCGGCCTCTACACCGAACTGCTCCTGGACCAGTTCGGCACCGACGATCGAAGGGTGGCGGACCTTCTGCAAGTCGTCAGCCGCCAGACCACACGCATGCAGCACATGGTCGAAGACTTCCTCAACGTCTCCCGCATCGAGGCAGACCGGGCGCTGCCAATGAATCTGCAGCCGCTTGACGACCTCGGAAAGCTCGTTGACGATATCCTGGCAGTCGAACGCCACGGCCACGGCGACCACATCTTTGAGATAAACCTGCCGCAGCCGATGCCGGTGCTGTGGGCCGACCGCACCAAGGTTGAAGAGGTCTTTGCCAATCTCATCGGAAATGCCATTAAGTTCTCCCCCAACGGCGGCAGGATAACCGTCAGCGGCCAGGTCCACGGCGACATGGTGCACTTCTCGGTCTGCGACGAGGGTATCGGCATCTCGGAAGACGACCGCCAGCACCTCTTCCAGCGCTTCCAACGCGTCGGCAGCACCGTCAAGCGAATTCCCGGCACGGGCCTCGGCCTATTTGTCTGCAAGCACCTCATCGAGGCACACGGCGGCGAGATCTCCATTGAAAGCGTCGAGGCCGAAGGCAGCACACTCCACTTCACTCTCCCGATATACACCGACCAGGACCACGATATCGCCGATGAGCAAGATACTCAAAATTGAACCCGGCATGATCGTCAGACTCAAAAAACCCCACCCCTGCGGCGGCCATCAGTGGGAGATAATGCGTAGCGGCGTTGACATCAAGGCCCGCTGCACCACCTGTGGCCGCATAGTCAATGTGCCCAGGCACAAATTCCAGCGCCGCATCAAGGACATATCATCCGATTGATGCGTAGGTCGAGCTTGCCCGCCGAAGGCTTGCCGCAGGCGGGCTTCCAGCCTGTAGCTGTTTACCGCAGTCTCCATACACCATACCTTCTAAAGACGCGTAGCGCGGCCAGAGCTTCGCACACTGTGCGAAGCTCTGGTGAGGACGCGGCCTGCCCTGAGCTTGCCGAAGGGCAGCGTCCTCAGCTTCCCGTTCGACAGGCTCACGGCCCTGAGCAACGTCAAAGGGCAGCCCGCGAATGCCGTTTGTCCATGAAAGCCTTTTTTTCTCCTCCCAAAATACGCCAAACAGGTGCTCTCGACCGACGCGCCGTTGAGCTCCTCAAAGGAGTCAATTGATGCCCACAGTACAAAGCAAAGTCATCATCGCAGCGCCCTTGGATCAAGTCTATGCACTCGCCCGCGACATTGAGCGCTTCCCGGACTTCATGGCCGATGTTCAAGATGTAGAGATCCTCGAGCAGACCCCACAGCGCCAGCTCAGCCGCTGGGTCGGACTCATCAAGGAGTTCAAGCGCACCATCGAGTGGACCGAAGAGGACTTCTGGGACGACGAAGAGCACACCTGCCGCTTTCAGCAAACGGAGGGCGACTTTTCCGAATACTCCGGCACCTGGGACTTCAAGCAAGCCGACGCCGGCACCGCAGTCGTGCTGGATCTCAGTTACGAATACGACATACCCCTGATTGGCAGCCTCATCAAGGGCTTGCTGCTGAAGAAGATGCAGCAGAACTGCGACAGCATGCTCGCCGCCATCAAAGCCAAAGCTGAGCAGTAACCTCAGCCCACTCAAACACCTTGCCTGCTCTGAGGCCCGGCCCCTTCATTTCAACCGGCACCCGTGCTGAAGTATGTCTTGGGTCAGAACCGGTGCGTGAACGCCACGGCGATCTGGTCGTCCAGGCCACTACCCAGGTCGGCAAGGCCGCCGTCAATGTTAGTGTTTTCTGACACCGTGTACCGGAAACAGAAGTCGCTCCAGTGCTCTGCCCCGCCGGGCTGCCCCGCCGTCTCCCAGCCGATGATCAGTTTCGGGCCGACTACAACGCCCACAAATGCGCCAAATTCCGTATCCCGGTCCGACTTACCCAGCAGCCCATAGCCCATACCGTTAGTTGTGCGCACGTTTGCCGACAGGATCACGGGCCTCGTTCTGGGGATGACCTTGGTGGCCACAATATAGAAGTCGGACGTCGAACCCCCGCTGCCGGTGGGACGGCGCAGGACCGCGCCGATGGCCACTGCCGGCGAGCGTTCTTTTTCGGGCACTGCCATCCATTTGAGGTGCAATACATCGGTGTTGGCCGTGCCGCCGAGCGCTAAGGCCTCGCGCGTAATGCCGATCTCCACGCCCTTTGGCAGCCCGACGGTGACGCCCAGCGTTGTCAGAGTGCCCAGCGGCTGCAGGTCCACATAGTGTATTGAGGACTGCGTGGTGCCTGCGGGCAGTGTGTATGCCAGAGGATTCAGAAACACCCCTGTCGGGCCTTCGAGGTTAGCCTGTGCGGACGCGGCCGCCGGCACAAGCAAAACCAGCGCAACGGTCATGAACCAAGCTACATTTCTCATGGCTAGTTACCCATCCCTTCGTGCATTGAGTGACGGCAAAGCAATTGGCTGGTGGCGGACGAAGTCCCATGCCCCCGGCTGACAAGTCGCCTCACACTTGTGCGAGGACGTCAGCCGCTCATCGGCCCTCTGCAGCCACGCGCTTGCAGCATTGTGCCGATTGTGTTGCTGACACCCTGGCCCGCAGGCACGGTATTTGCCCGGCTAGCGTGCAGCAATTAGTGTGCCATTGAGCGGCACGACACGCAGGCGATGAGACAGTATGTTGGCTTGCGGCGTGAGCGACCGACAGACAACTGAGGACGACAGCGTCGAGGCCGGACTGGTGCCGCCTGTCAAGGCCCTCGCCGCGACACGGCGACCCCTTTTGGCCCGGCTCGACTCATTCACATGGGGTGAAAGCGACAAAGCAGACAGACGCGGAATGTCTTTCACTTACCGCGTAGCTCGGGCCTCACAATATACTCCCGTGGGGCGGGCATCCCGCAGGCCCTGCCGCGTGCGCCCTGAGCCTGCCGAAGGGAGCTTGTCGAAGGGCTGCCCGCCGCCGTTGCCCTTGTCGTAGCCTTTCGGACTGTGTATGTCAATAGGTGGTGTGTTTTTGTGTCAGGCGGCGTGTTGTCGGCGGTTGTTTTGGTGGAGCTGTTCATCATAGGATACTCGATCGCGCCACATCGCCGACAGCACTTTGA
>JAUVVY010000060.1 GCA_030604405.1 bacterium
GCGGTTTTCGGGCCTCAATCTCTGGCCCCCACTCCGCGGGTGCGTGGAGGGCGTCGGGCCGGCGTGCCCCAACCCCGCCCCCTACAACAAGGCCCACTCAGGAGCGGTGTGGAGGGCGTGATAGATCACGCCCCTACGAATACCGAGGCACCATGCGAAGCTACGCCGGCGGCTGTCGAGCTGCAAGTCAGTGATATCATTCATATCAAAGAAAAGCGAACCCGCTCGTTAGGAAAAGGCGACAAGACTTAAACCGTTACGAGCCTACAATAAACAACAGGGATGCCCCGCCTTCGCTAAAGCTTCCGCCTCCGCCAAGGCTATGGCGGACGAGATGGCGCGCAAGCCTGTCCTCCAGGATAGATTCTTGAGGGCGGGTCGCCACCTGCTGCCTGGCCTGGCTCAGCGGGAGTAGTACGTGCTAGTTGGAATTCGGTATGTATCCCCGGGGCCGATGTCGCTAATCCAGTACAGCCGCCTGCCATCGCCGTCAGCATCGGTAAAGATCTCGTCCAGATTGCCGTCCACTTGCTCCAGCGTAAACGTATTGCCGGTGATCGAGGCAATCCTGAAGCCCTGCGATTTGTCCTCGTTGTATAGCCAGCGCCCGGCGTGCATGCCCCCGTCAACGCGACCGTAGCCAGTCAGTTGCCTGTCCGAGGTCAGTGTTTTCGCATCCTGGTCTATCTCGGCGACCGCTCCCATGCCGATTACGAACAGCACGTCACCGAAGCCCAGCATCGTATTGTCGCCGGTCACTTTCGCCTGCTCGATCGTGTAGCTGGTCCGCTGAAGTTCGTTACCCAGAAGCACCACGTTGTCGCGGCAGGCCTCCGGCATGGCCAGGGCCGTGTCAATGGTGATGGCGTTATTTGCAAAGTCCACGCTGAGAACCTCTCCCTCCGGCGACGGCCCAGGACGCAGCGAGAAATCTCCGTATTGCAGCAGCGTCCCGTTGACTATCACGGCCCGCTTGATGCCACGGTCGTCGAGCGTGAGCAGTGCGAACTCGGCGGCGATAACAAGTGGCTTGTCCGTGCCTTGCCATTCGCACCTCTCTGCGGGTGACAGCGAGCTGTGGATCAGGTCTGTGGCACCGTCGCGCCGCACGGCCAGGCCGACCGTCTCCGCGCTGACGTTGTCGGCCTTCAGATGCTCGACGCCGCTGATGGCGGCTGCGCCCCGATGCGGCTCGATTACAGCGACATATTTGGAGAGAAGCTCTGCGCCAGCCTCGATATCTTCATCAGGCAGTAGATTGCGCCCCAGTACGTACTGGATTACGTCGGGGTTGCCAGGCTGCAGTTCCGGTGACGCGTCGGCGACGATGACCTCCCTGGCGCAGCCGGCGGGCATGATCATGGTGAGCCCCAGGTCTTCATCAGCCTTGGTCCATGTCGCGGTCCACCCACCGTTCGGCGACATGCGCCGGACGTTGTACAGGCCGTGGTAGCCGCTGGTGCCGTTACCGAAAACAAACGGCTCCTCGCGGCTGGGATCATTGCTAATCACCGCCTGGCCAATCTGGATGTACGTCTGCCCCACCTCGCCGCTGGTTATGACCACTTCAGTGGCAGGCTCAGGCAAGTCGTATATCTCCGATATCCACCGATGTCCCAGCGCTCCCGAGGGCTCGTAGCCCAACGATTTGGTGACACCGCCGATGGTGACATCAACGGTGTTGCTGCCCTCGTTGTAATCATACACGCGCAGGAAGACTTTGACCTTGCCGGCGGGAATCTCCGCTGTCGCCATCTTGATTGAGTTGCCGGCCTTACGCGTCAACACATCCTGGTTGCAGATAGCCCATCCGTTCAGCGAAAGCTCTCTGTATTCGCTGCCGGTGAGCAGTCCCTCAGCCCCGAGCAGGTTGAGTACTGTGCCGCTTCTGGTTGATGGGGGAGGTTTGGTCCCGAAAGCAACACTCTCGCCCGCCAGCGTGCCCTTTTCCTGAACCGGCCCGAGCTGGCCGCCGGAAACTGCAAGTTCAAAAAACGCCGGGCCGTGGAAGCACCAGTCGTGCTGCCTGCCGCCCCGCACCCGGAATATGTCCAGCAGGTACGAGTCCTGTTCGGAGATGTCTATCAGCGCCGAGGTGCGGCGGTACAGAGACACGATCCCCTGGTAAGCGATCTCGGCCGAAGCATCCATCAATTGCACTTGCGGCGTCGCCGCGAGGGTGTTGAGGTCCCCCGCGCTCGTGGTCCTCTGGGTACACTCGTCAACCACCACGCAGTAGTGTTTGACGGTGTCTGTGCTGCGCCACCGCCAGAAATCGGGCCGCGTGAATGGGAACGGGTAGCCGTCTTCCGGCAGCATCGGCCGGCCAAAAGCCCACATCTCGATGTTGAGGCGGTCGCGATGCCCGTGGCCGCCGCCGGCGAAGCCGTAGTACATCGTCACGCCGCGCTTGTTGTCAGCCTTGCCGCTCTCCAGCACCGCCAGCCCGTAGCCGCCGAGGTTACGCGTCTTCCAACCCATATCCGTGCCCTCGGCGGCGACGACCTTCGCCACCTCTGCCTCATCGAAGTAGTCCTCAAACAGGTTTCTCGAGGTCGCATTCATCAGTGCGAGGGCTTTTGCGTGACGCGGGTCCCGGTAGTGCATGAAGGCAGGGCCCTGCAGGGCCGCGGACCGTGCGATCGGGCCTGAGCCCTTCATGCCCCCGCTGTCGCCAATGTCGGGGCAGAACTTCCCGGCCACCGTCATGTCCAGGCCGATGTCGGCCATCTTTTTCAGCTTGGGATTGCTCCAGATGTCAACCCCGAGTCTGGGCAGCAGTTGGGCTATGGCGTAGAAGCTGCGACACCAGCCGGACGAATAGCCTGGCGAGCTTTCGCTGCCGAGGCCCTCGCGCCAGAACCCATTCCACAGCAGGTCCTCGACCCTGCCTGGTCCGCTCATGATCCACTCGCGCATTTCGGCAGTAGTCGCGCCCTTATCAGGCTCGTCATTGTTCAGCACGATGGCGAGGATGCACAGCGCCCGCTGGTGCGCGCCCATGTTCCCCGCCACCCTGCCTGCCATGATGTCTTCGATCATCAAGTTGAGCATTTTCTGCTCGATAACGTCACGCGGATCGGCGATGCCCTTTTCCCTCAGAAACGCTGCCAACTGCTGATCCTCGGCGAATATCGGGTAGATCGCGTCATACGCCAGTGCAATGGTCGCGTTGTTGCCAGTTGACCAGATGCGGTCAGATATGCGCCCGGCGACATTGAAGCGTCCCTCGTGGTAGCACTGGACGCGATAGTCGAAGCGCTCGTACTCACTGGCCAGCTTCGCCATCATTATCGCGCATCTGTGCCCATAGGCGGCCTCCCCGCTCAGCAGATAGGCCTGGCCCAGGTGCGACATGCCGCTGATGATGTCTCGAACCCAGCGCTGCCAGAAGATGTAGTAGGACACGAAGTAATAGCGTCTGCCATCCGGCCCGACCCATCCCAGGCCCTTGTCAATGATCTTCTCGCCGGTCTCCGGCTCGCCCTCGAGTCCCTCCGTATTCCAGGTCTCAAGATCGTTTTCAGGGAATGTTCTGTTACACACCGGGCAGGTGACCTTGAACGGCTTGTCGCGGCTCATTTTCCACGGGTAGTGGCCGGCCTTGCGGGTTATCTCGTCGCCGCAGAAGGGGCAGTCGTGGGCAATGCACACGTTGATGGCCCTGAGCTGTTCCGGCGGGGGCACGAAGTCCCAGAGCTCCTCGTCGCTCATCTTCAGGTACCAGTCAGCCGAGCCTTTTGCGCTGGATACCTGGCCCTTGGCCCACTCGTACTTCTCGAGCTTCTGATTCACGCGGGCCATCGTTTCGTCGTTGTAGTACGTCCGCCTGTCCTTACCATGCGCCATCGTGCACAGCAGCATCACACAAACAATCAACCAGGCGATTTTCATCGTGTCCCACTCCTTTTTCGTACGGACTGACCTCAGCTAGCCCTCTGCAGCGAATTGCGCCAGGAATTCCCTGACCATCTCGACCTTCGGCGGGCAGCCCGCTAGATGTGGCCGACCGGCGGCCCGCTCCCGGGCGCACTCGCCCAGGAAAATGGCCTCCCCATCTTGGCACGCGGTCTTGCCCATCACAAGGCAGCAGCCTGGCACAGCAGCGCCGGCGCTCACATTATCGCGCAAAGCACGGATCACATTCAACTTGCAGGAGCTGCAAGCACCCTCAGCGCAGAGGCGCAGTCCGGGCAACTCCCGCAGCATCGCCTCATGCGGCCGCTCAAAACGCCGCCGGATACGCTCCAACTGCTCGCCCACGACTCGTATGTCATCCGGATTCACCATGCCCTGCTCGCGGGCCAACTTGAGCACAGGCACTTCCTCCGCCGCGAAGCCCATCGCCGAAGCGGCGATCACATCAACAGACGGAGTGTGGCGGCCGGCGAAGATGTGGCCGAAGTTGGCAACCGTGCCGGTCGCCGGGCCGATGCCCTCCATGCCCAGTGTCCCGTCCACGATGGTCAGGTCCGGGGTCATCAGGCGGTTGAGGGCGACGATGGCGCGGTTAATGTCCGGCACCTCGTAATGGAAAGCGCCCTTGTTGGCGTTGCTGATGCAGCCCTTCAGGTTCTTCATCCCCAGCGTGACCTGACAGTCCAGGTGCGTTTTCATCACCGCGACGTTGATCAGGCGGTCGAACTCGAAGACCAGCTCGCTGATCTCCAGCCTCGGCGGCAGGTGCTCCGAGGCGTTGTCAAAGCTGCGATATGCGCCGCGCGACATCGCAGCCCACTCGGCGCCCTGCGCCTCCACCAGCTCGGCCATGCCTGTCTCGGTGAAAACTCGCTCGGGGCGTGAATGTCCCATGTACGGCCCATCGGCGACCATGACCCTGCCCGCGCCCCGCTCTTTCGCCCACTCAATCAACGCCCCGACCAGACCCGGGTTGACCGTGCCGCCGCTAGTCCAGTGCTGCTCCATGTGCAGGTTCGGCTTGATCAGAACCGACTCGCCTGCGCCGATGAGGTCCTCCGCCTCAGCCAGACGCACCAACTGCGGCACAACTTCGGCATAATCGCCGTCGCTGTGGAGAATCGCCACCGGAAAGACGTTTCTCCTCACCGCGACAGCCACCCTTCCAGCCATTGCTCGAAGTTAAGCTGCGGACGATAGCCGAGTAGCTGCTCGGCCCTGGCGATGTTGTAGGTGGTCCGGATCTGCTCGGGCAGCTTGATGCCGGCCGCCTCCAGGGCGATAGCCTCCGGGAAGTACTTCAGAATCACAGAGCGGGCGTCGCTGTACAGAGCCGGGCCATCGGCCTCGGCAAAGGGCGTTTTGGTGGCGATAATGATCGGCTGATTCTTCGCCTCGCTTTTCAGCGCCAGCAAGTGCGCCTGCGCCACATCGAGCAACTGGATGCGGCTGCCCAGCAGGCCCAGGCCGAAAGCCGGCTCCTGCTCGTCGCAGGGGATAAAACATGCGGGCCGCAGCGCCAGATAATCCAAGCCGTCATTGTGCCAGAACATCTCGCAGAACTGTTCGCCGACGTGCTTACTCACCCCGTAAAGATTCTCCAGCGGGCGACAGGGCTTGGTCTCGTCCATGGGCAATTGCTCGGGGCCGTCGGGGAGGTAGCCCATCGCAGCGATGCTGCTCGTGTATATTACCCGCTTGACGCCGGCCTCAGCCGCCGCCTGCAGCAGGTTGCAGGTGCCCTTGATGTTGCAGTCAAGGTACTGCTCCGGCGTGTAGGACTTCCAGGGATGAATGCCGGCGAGGTGGAGGACCTGCTCCACGCCGTCGCAGAGTTGCTTCACCTCTTCCGACTGCGCGAGGTCGGCCGCCACGAATTCGTGCGGCGTATCCAGCGGCACAGTGTCGCTGAGGCGGAGGACATAGCCGCCTTCCTGCTCGACGAGGGCAGTTACCGCTTTACCCAGCACGCCGGCAGCACCGGTTATCAGGACTTTCATCGCAGGCTCCTGTCAAGCGCCGTGGCCGTATATACGCGCTGCGAAGGCAAGCGCTAGGAACACCAAAGAGGGGCCGATGACGAAGAGATTAGCTCCGGTACACGCCGCCAACAGGATCAATAGCAAGACGCGTCTCCGTGATCGCTTGCTGCCCCACACGAGCTTGATCGCTAGTGCTGAGACAATAACGCCGAATATCCCAAAGGCAGGTATCGCTACGAAAACGAAGCATACATATACCCACACCGGAACGACCTCGCTGAGATCATCACCGACGTACGCATTCACGCACCAGAACCCTGCGCCAAATACCACCGACCAGCAAGTGGCCAACACTGCTCCGATAACCCAGCGTCGCACTTCTCTGTCCGTATAGCAGGCAATCATCATGCTCTCCAATCCTGACGGCCGCGAACAGTGGACCGTTCCGCGAACGTGCTCCTCGTCTTAGGGACGACATCCCCGCAGACGCTTCGCACGTTTGTACCGCTCTGATCTGCTGAAAGCCGCAGCGTTCTCGCGCGCATACTCAGAGCTCGATATCACGCTCATATCGCTCTTGCGGTTGTCAACCTCGCTGGCCCCGCCGGCTGCATCATAGTCCCACTCGTACGCATACACGCCCTCCCCCTGGTCGTCGAGATGTGTTTCCCCGGTCAACTCGCTCTTGGCCTATGCCAATGAGACGCAATCTCTGTAGCTCGTTAATCGGCACTCTCGCCTGCTCGGGATCATCGGCCGTCAATGCGGAGATTTGCCCCTCATTCAACACCAATCGTGGGTTCGTTCAGGCTCTTAACCGTGCCGACGATTACCGGTACAGCCGACAGCCAGGAGAAAGGGGTGCGCGGCGGTGCTGTGAATACAAGGCTGAGTCGCCACTCGCCCACCATGGGGCTTTGGATACGACATCTGAAACGTAGAACTTGCCCCGCGCCCAACATATATGAGCCGGCTGCCAGGTCTGATTCGGACGCCGATGGTGCTACTTCGAGGAGCGGCGGCCAAGGGTACGATGTCGTCCGTGACGTCTTTTCCATCGTACTCGTACCGGACGTCGCTTGCAGCGTGAGCCAGCCCTGCCAGCCGTCCGGCGCTGGGATCATCACGTCGCGTCCATATGCGTTCACAAAGAGCGCGTCGAACTGCAGCTTGTCGCCAAATGCGAGCTTTATCTTCTCAGGGACGATTACGAGTACGATGTTAGCGTGCGGCAATACCCCGCACGCTTCTTGCTCACTCGCAGCCCTGTCGATGATGTCGTCCAGCAGCACTTGGACTCGTCTAAAGCGAGCGAAAGCCTTCACTTGCCTTTCAGAAACAGGCTCGTAAGGCCCGAGGGATACGTCAACGTTGTTGGCCATTCGACGACGACTTCTAATGGGTCCTGAGCGTGCTGACCATATCCACATCGCTGCAGGCGTCGTAAGACTGGGGGTATTTTTCGGATCAACAACTGTGCGGGGTAGTCTTGCCACATCGGCAGCCGCCACCGCGTCTCGAACGGCCGCCAACTCTTTCTCGCTGAGGCTGATCACATAGCACCGAAACCAGTCGACGCGGTCGCGGCAGACTCTGGCGCGGCCATCTTCGTACAACACCAACTCGTCATAATCGCTGTGGCCGAGTTCACCGGTAGAGTAGCGCAGCAACTCCCCAGCCGCCTCCGGGGGGGCACACCACATCGGACCGCCAACACCCAGCATGACAAGAAGTGCCACCCCTAATGACAGTTGTGATCGCATCGCGTCACCTCTTCCGACTGCGCGAGGTCGGCCGCCACGAATTCGTGCGGCGTCTCCAGCGGCACAGTGTCGCTGAGGCGGAGGTCATAGCCGCCCTCCTGCTCGACGAGGGCAGTTACCGCCTTACCCAGCACACCGGGAGCGCCGGTTATCAGGACTTTCATCACAGGCTCCTGTCGCCTCGATTGGCCCGGCGCAACACACGCGGCACGGCCCCCAACGCCGGCCAGTAGCATTTCTCCTCGCCAATCGTCACGAAGACCTGAAGCTCGGGCCAGTCTTCTTCGGATATCATGGATCGTCCAGCATGAGAATCGTGTCTGATCGAGGTGTCATAAAGTCCCTCATTCCTTCGGCCACAGCTCAATCGGGTACGGTGTTGTCCCCGCAGTCCTCCGGTCCGTCTGAACCGCCGTGGTTGGTGGCCTGCCTCCCATTGCCGTCTGTCTGCCGGCACACTTGGACTACTGCCGCACTCCGGAGCCATCTGAACGCGAAGTATGAGAAGCCTAGTATGGGTACGAGAGCTACTGCGAAGACGGCCCCCATGATGCACGCAACAACGGGGTTCTGTAAATAGGCTAGGCACACGCCCGTCGCACAGCCCACCACGGCACCGCACCCAAGGCACACAGAGAGCACCACCAGCATTTGGCGCCCCCACTCACGGCAGCGCGCGAATCCGAAACCCCCAACGCCAAACCACACGATCGCTATGAATCCTGGGAGATTCCTAGGATCGGCGAACGTGGAGGGGACGATGCCGGGCGCTTTGGCCACGCTATGCAGAAGTGTGACTAGTGCTCCGAACGCTGCGATGACCACGCAGACATACCCGACCCATTTGATCCGATTAGCCATCGTCTTCTTCGCCTCGGTCACCTCCTCCCACCAGCCGCTATTTAGACAGTTTGCCTCCGGAACCGCACCCGCTAGAGAAGAAAGGGGAACACCAAATGTATCGCCCCAACTTCTTCCGGCAAATCATGCTCCCGCATTTGCTTTCGCTGGTAGCTGCCATCTGGCCCCACAACCTCGATGACACCCACCATGCGAAGTTTGCCCGTGTCATAATCCCCCAGCAGCAGCGTCCGGCAGACCTCGTACCCCTCTGGAATCTCGCTGGCTTGGGTGACTTCGATTCCAAGTTCACGCAACTTCTGCCGATTGACGATGCCCATGGGGCGCAACCAAGAGAGCGCCTCGGGATACAGGGCGGACCAAGGCGCCTCCTCGTCCAAGCCCATGCGGCGCAACCAAGCGCGCGCCTCGGGAAGCCCGTGGGACATGGGCAGTTCGGGCTCAGGATTCCTGTAGAAGTCAGCCTTCTGCTCGTCCCCGAAACAGAGGACTGTGTCAACTTCCTCATTGCTGAGGATCTCCACCTCCAGGGACGAGCCCTCATAACCCAGAAGGTACCATGTGGTCGGAGAGGTCAGCAAGCGGCAAAAGGCCAGCGCCTGCCTGGGGGCTTGTATCTCCACCTGTCCGCGAAGTTGAGCAATATCCTCTATCAGCATGGCCCTTTTCGGCAGGATGGCCCTCTTCCGAGGCATGAGGTACAGGTGTTGGAACGCCTCTGCGGGAAATCCCGAGCCCTGATTCATATCACTCCCTATGACAAGGCGTCCGCCCTTTCGGACCGAGAAGGGCGTCTCAAGCTCAAGGTCTACGCTTACGTGGGACGGTCGTATGCCTTGACGACAGCCAGCCAGCGGCAGTACCAAGATGACAATGACCGTAGTCAGCAGCATGACTTTCATCGCAGGCCTATTTCCTCGAGCATTTTCCGTCTCGACTATCGTACAGTCAGCCTAACAGTCAATTTCGCCCTCCCTCGGCATATCTCCTGTTGCCGTGAGGAACTGCTGTAGTCAAAATGGGTCCTTTGGCCGCTGGCTCTCGCAAGTGCCTGGCCCTCTTGCGAGCCACTGATATTTTCAAACGGGGAGGGAATGTGCCAGCGCGCGGCGAAAGGGCATTGCACCGAACCCAGAAAGGAACAGAACTGCAATGACAAGCATAGACTACGGCGTTGTTGCGGTTTACCTGCTGCTCGTCGCCGCGACCGGCTTCGTCGTCCGCGCCAGGATCAAAGGCCTGGAAGACTACTTTGCCGGCGGGCATAACGTGCCCTGGTGGCTGGCAGCGATATCTCACCATATCTCAGGCTACAGCGCCTTCGCCTTCGTTGCCTACGCCGGCCTGGCCTATACGGTCGGGTTCAACGTCTGGACGCTGTTTGCCATACCGACGTTTCTGGCCATGATGGTGGGTGCCTACGTATGGGCGCCGCGCTGGACCCGGCTCAAGGTGATCACGCCGGTGGAGTACCTGGACAGGCGCTTCAACCGCACCGTTCACCAACTCATCGCCTGGAGCGGGATCGCCATCAAGTTCCTGGATGAGGGGATGAAGCTGTACTCGCTGGGCCTGATAATCTATGTCTGCACCGGATGGCCGCTGAATGTGACGATCGTCGGCTGCGGCGTGGTGGCGGTGCTGTACATCCTGCTCGGCGGCCTGTGGGCCGAGATCATCACCGATTTCGCTCAATTCTTCGTCCAGCTTATCGTCACGTTAGTGCTGGCGGCGGCGGTTCTGAAAGCCGTCGGCGGCTGGAACAGCATGTGGGCGCAACTGCCGCTCCAACACTCCAGCTTCTTCAGCGAGAAGTACAATCTGGCCTATATTCTGGTATGGATCGTTCCGGTTATGCTGAGCTACAACGGTGGCACTTGGGGCCTGGCGCAACGGTTCTACTCCATCGGCAAGCCCTCCGATGCCAAGAAAGCAGCATTGCTCTCGGGCGCGCTGTATCTGGTATATCCCTTGTTCCTCTTTATTCCGGCCTGGGCGGCGCCACTGTTGCTAGGTGAGGTCGCCGATCCGGAGCAGACCTATGCCCTGATGGCCCAGAAGTTCTTCCCGACCTTGATGCCCGGACTGCTGGGACTGTTTGTGGCCGCGATGTTCGCCGCAACCATGTCAATGGTCGACTCTGACTTGAACGCCCTCGCGGCAGTGTTCACCAAGGACATCTATCATAAAACGTTCAATCCCAGCGCGTCGGAAAACACACTGCTGAAGGTTGCCCTGCTGGCCACGGCAATCCTGGGCACCATCACCATCATCGGGGGATTGCTGACGCCCGCACTGGGCGGCGCGTTCGAGGTCATGATGCAATGGTACGCCGCAGTTCTCGCCCCGGTCTCGGTGCCGCTTCTGTTCGGAATGGTGCTGCGCCGGACCACCTGGCGCGGGGCCGTGGCAGCGTGGATCGGCGGGTTCGCGGCGTTCGTGCTGCTGAAGTACGGGTTTCAGGCCTCCTGGACGATCTACACGGGCGGCGAACTGCTCGTGATCTTTGCCATCTACTTCGGCGAGGGCTATCTGAACAAACACACACCGGCTGAGGCCGCGCGGGTGGACGAACTCTTCGAGCAGCTCGAAGGGCCGGAAGAGCTTCCCGAGGACGACTGAACCTAAAAGTTTCGCCGACCGGCAGCTTCGGCCCATGCAGATCGAAGCGCGGGAAGGACCGCCTATGCCCCCGCAGCCCCCGTTGACCCCCCTCAGCAAGGCCTTGCTGAGGGGGGTCAAAATGGCGTTTTGCTCTAGGGGAGTAAATCGCCGCCAACGCCACGAGGCCCTGATACTACGGGCTTTGTTACTAGGGGGGGAGGAAATCTACTTTGCATGCAAGCAGGCAGAGTAGCAAAACAGAACGGGAATTTTTTCTATTGGGTAAGCCAATAGGTTTGGGGCAGGCGGCTCATCGCAATGCACCGGAAATAGTGTCCCCCACTAGTAAGAGTCCCTGCGAGCGAGGGGTTTTACCAGGCTCAAGAGGAAACTTTTTCTAACATTTTCGCGAATTCTTTGTGAAACTGCTGGGGCAGAGGAAGGCTGGGACAACGGCAACGGCACGGGAGTCGGGCAGGATGCCCGACCCACGGGATGAGTAAACGGCATTGTCAGGCTGGAAAGCCTGACCCACGCGATTGTATCTGGGATGCCCGAGCCACGGGAACATATTTGGGAGGTCCGAGTCACGCGGAAGGCAAAAGGGCATCGCCAGGCTGGAAAGCCTGGCCCACGCGATTGTATCTGGGATGCCCGAGCCAGGGGATGAATAAACGGCATTGTCAGGCTGGAAAGCCTGACCCACGCGATTGTATCTGGGATGCCCGAGCCACGCGACAGTATTCCACAAGCCGCAGCCACGTGACATAAGAAGCAATTGCAAATTACGCGAACTACATCCGTTAAACACTAACGCTATGCCCACTTGAGGATCTCAAGGGCCGAGTTGACCGTCATCTCAACCGTGCGGGCGTCAATGCGCTTGACACGGTCAGACTCGGCCATGCGATCTATAACATCGGCCCGATACACCTCCAGGCGCACGGTGATCGGCGGTTCGAGCACCCAGGGCTGCTTGCTGCCAATAAGCTCCATCGCCTGCCTGGCGCCCTGGCGGATCATCTCGCGCGCCTTCTGCGGGTGAATGCAGGTGGCGGTTTCGCGGCCCTGAGCTTTCTTCACAGCGACGGTGATGGGATCGTCGTAAAGGCGCCTCGCCTCTCCGCAGGCGGCTTCGTCGCCGGTAACCAGAACCAGGGGCACGGCATAGTGGCCGGCAAAGGCGGCGCATTGGCCGACCTCGCCGTGCAGCTCTCCGTTGATCCAGTAATTGTGCCAGGTGGCGGAGGACTGGGTGTGGTCCAAGAAGGCATCTATGGTGCCGGCCATGGCGTGGGCGCCGACCGCAAACAGGCCATCAAAGCTTTCGTCCAGCGAGGGCATCAGATGATAGCCGCTGACCGGGCGCTCGTAAAGGGCTCTGGGGTCGGCTTGCTCGAGGATCAGGTGCCGGCCGCCACCATGACCATCATTGACCACCACATCGGTCGCCCCGCCGTCGAAAGCTCCGGCCACCGCTGCGTTGATGTCCTCGGTAAGGCACTTGCGCCCGTATTGATAATGCTGACCGCCCTCGTCAGGCATCACCATCTCGCAGCGGCCGATGCCGCTTATGCCTTCCATGTCGGTGAGAATATAGATTTTCACATTAGGCCTCCTTTGATAAAGCGATTGGTTGCATTCATGCGGCGTTTGTTGTATTTTACTGCAGGCAATCAGCCAAGGGCTGATCGGAATATAGATTCATTGCCTGGTCCAGGTATTCCTCTTTGGAGAAGGGTAACTACTCACCTTGTGGCTCCTGGGGCGGGCCAGGAGTTGAGGTAGAAAAGGCCAGCACAGGCACCACCGCCTGTGCACTTTGTTTGCAAGCGACAAGGTGCGCAATCGCAGGGAAGGTTTGGTGGCTTGAATATGGTTTGTGGCGTCATTCAAGCGCGCGTGTTCGCCACACGTCTCCCCGGCAAGACGCTGAAGGAGATAGCGGGGAAATCACTGCTGGCCTGGACAATACTGGCCGCGCAAGCATGCCCGTCGGTTGACCGTGTGATCGTGGCGACCAGCACCAGTGAACAGGACACTCCAGTCGTCGAGGAAGCTCACAACTACGGTGCGGAGGTTTACCGTGGTGACGAAGACGATGTGCTGGCTCGTTATGTCGGCGCGGCGCGGGATTTGAGCCTCGACGTTATTGTGAGGATTTGCGGCGACGCGCCAGTGTTCTCGCCGTGGGTGTGCCACGGGATCGTGCAGGAGTATTGCGCATCGGGCATGGACTATGCCTCCAACACCAGTGAGGAGACTTTTCCCTACGGCACGCAGGTCGAGATCTTTAACGGCGAAGTTCTGCAAAGAAGCTGGGAGCTGGCTGACCTGTCCACCGACCACGAGCACGTGACACCACCACTGCGGCGGCACACGGAGGTGTTCAGTTGCCTGTCGGTGGTAGCGCCGGAGCCGATCCGCCGCGGGCATTATCGCTTGTGTGTGGATACGCAGCAGGATTATGAGGTAATTTGCGAGATCTTCAAGCAACTTGAGCATGAGCCGGACCAGCCGCCCGACCTCGTCGAGATCGTGGCGCTGCTGGACAGCCGGCCGGACCTTACGGAGCATATGGTCGCTGTCAGCCAGAGGTATTCGACGAGCCGGGATACGGAGCTGGCAGCGCCGACGGTGGAGCTGTCGTTGGCCTACCGGGACGGGTTCTACGAGATGACGCGAGGGTAACGCCTAAGTATTGTGCGGCTGGCGGGGTGTAAGCCCGCGCTCCCCGGAAAGAGAACGGCAACGGCGTCGGGCTGGAAAGCCCGACCCACGCGGGAGTGGAAAACGGCCTGCGCGGTACAAGCCCGCGCGCTCCGGAAAGAGAACGGCAACGGCGTCGGGCTGGAAAGCCCGACCCACGCGGGAGTGGAAAACGGCCTGCGGGGTGTAAGCCCGCGCGCTACAAAGAGAAAGCATATGGGCCCATCGAAGGACCAAGATAAGCGGCCTCGCCGCAAGCATTTGCGCCGTTTGGGAGAGGTCTTCGTTGAACGACCTGTGTTCCTCATAACCGTCTGCACAACAGGCCGCAGGCCTCTCCTGACTGACCCGAAGGTGGTCAATATCGTGCACAGCACATTGAGGGAGGCAGCCCAACGCAATGGTTGGCACGTTGGACGGTATGTGATCATGCCCGACCATGTGCATTTTTTCTGTGCGCCCGGGGGCGAAGAGCGGAGCTTGAGTGCATTCGTCGGAGGGTTCAAGGAGGCCAGCACGCGCAAGGTGTGGGAGGTGGGTTGGAGAGGCAGAATGTGGCAGCGGGAGTTCTTCGACCACCTGTTGCGGTCGGATGAATCGCACGCTGAGAAATGGGAATATGTGCGCGATAATCCGGTGCGGGCGAGGTTGTGCCAAACAGCCGAAGACTGGCCACATCAGGGAGAAATCGAGGTACTGTAGGGCGGAGAGTTGTGCGCCGCCGAAAACATCACACGGCCGGCGCGGTACAAGCCCGCGCCCTACAACAGGCCGGCGCGGTACAAGCCCGCGCCCTACAACAGGCCGGCGCGGTACAAGCCCGCGCCCTACAACAAGCCGGCGCGGTACAAGCCCGCGCCCTACAACAAGCCGGCGCGGTACAAGCCCGCGCCCTACAACAAGCCGGCGCGGTACAAGCCCGCGCCCTA
>JAUVVY010000051.1 GCA_030604405.1 bacterium
CAAGTCCCCGCCCTACAGAACGCCGGGTGTTGTGGGCCGCGGGCTTGTACCGCGCCGGCCGTATAATACATGCAGCGGCGGGGCACAAGTCCCCGCCCTACAGAACGCCGGGTGTTGTGGGCCGCGGGTTCATACCGCGCCGGCCGCGTGATAGCTGCTTTCTAGCAAACACGGCAGGAGTTTCGACAATAGGCACGAGCCTGACGCCATTCAGGAGGTCGCAATATGATGAAATTTACCAGACGATACGTGACACCACTGTTCGCTCTGATCGTGCTCAGTGCCGCGTCTGTCGCCGCCGAGGACCTCTCGCGCAATGGCAACTGCGAGCAGGTCGAGAATGCCAAGCCCGTCGGCTGGGGGCCATACAGTTCCCTCAGCGAATGGGGGTCCCTGGACGAGGGCTACAAGGGCAAGGGAGTCTACTTCATCCCAGAGCCCTTCAAGCCCATAGCTGCAGGCGACCGCGCAGGCGAGAACTACATCAACTGCGGCATCGTGCAGGGCAGCTCCGGTGGCTACGCGGGTAAGAACGCGCTGGTTCACGAGCCCGGCGAAGGCGCGAAATACTTCAAGATGGGCGGCTCCGACGCCTACAAGGTCAGCTTCTGGATAAAGAGCGAGTGTAGCAAGATAAACGTCTTCCTGCAGGGCTGGACGACGGACGAGGCAACCGCCGCTGACCGTGCCGGCACGGGCCTGATCTCCCGTATCGGCTTGCTCGATGACTGGACCTACTACGAGGCCACTGCCTCGTCGAGCGCGGGAGTGAAGAAGTACGCCGTCGTCTTCCAGATCTGGGGCTACGAGAAGGACGGCCTGAAGCTTGGCCGCGTCTGCATTGACGAGCTGAAAATCGAGAGGGTGAGCGGCTTGAATGCCGACAGCCTGCGCCGCATTGAGATTCCTCAAGACCCGGCCGTATATGTCGGAGATACTCCGCTCGAGGAGCTACTTGCAGCCTACCGCGCCGGGGAGAAGGGGGCGATTTCGCAAGTCCAGGCCGCGCTGAGGCGAGCAGATGAGTTGGCCGACAAGCCGGATGAATGGTATCGGCAGTTCTTCGCCAGCTTCGAGCCGCGCGGAATCTACTCCGTCGCCTGCCCCATTCATCCCTTCCTGACACGCTACTACAACGACTTCCAGTGGAGTATCAATGAGCCTTGGAAGCTCGTCTGCCCGCATTGCAAGGCAGAGGGGCGCGAGTATTACTATTACCCCAACCCCGATTATCCTGACGACGGCAACGGCTGTGCGCCGACTGATGAGGTCTGGGCTCGCGACCATGACGCGGCATGGAGCAAAGCCCACCGCAACATCCCGCACGATCGCTGGGACGGCTCCAGCCACGGCTATATCGAAAGCCGGCGCTACTATTTCAAGGGCAAATTCTATGTTAACGCCCTGAGCCGGCTGCAGGGCAGCATTGGCCCACAGCTCGCACTGGCTTACCACTACGCCAGCGAACTTTTCCCCCCCGACAGTGACCAATACAAGCAAGCCGACCTCTACGCCCATAAATCCAAGGTCATTCTGCTCTGCTGTGCCCGGGCATATCTGGGCGACGATTATCTGGCCGCCGCCGAGGGGATCACACCTGAACAGTTCCAGAAGCGCATGTGCGAGTTCTACCAGCCCTCCGAGACCGACCAGTGGCAGTACGAAAAGCTCGACGGCTTCCGTTTCTTCAGCAACCGCGATGTCATAGCTGATGACCCGGTCTGGGAGGGTGTCCGCGTTCGTGACGGGCGCCTCTTCCCCGGCTCGTGGAACTCACGCGCCAATGCCGCCGGCCAACTGCTTGAGCTTTTCTGCCGCCTGCGCGCCTCCTTCGGCGAGGACGAAGACGACCTCCGCCGCATCTGCCAGCGCCCGCTGGTTTCAATTCCCGAGGACCGCGAGAAGCTGGCGATGGGGCAGGACCCGCCGGCCTACTACATGAAGCGCGGCGTATTCGAACTCGAAATTCATCCCTTCGACCTCGAAAGTGGCGCCGACAATCTGCTGACCTCCACTATGGTCCCACGCATCCGTGCGGGCCTTTTCCTGCGCGACGATGAGATCATCGAAAAGGTCGCCCAGGATGTCACCTATTTCTGGCGCAACTACTTCTCTCAGGACGGCCTCGGCCGCGAGGGTTCGCCGACCTACTCGGCGTATGGCGCCGCCAGCCTCGGGGACATGCTTTACGGAATGAAGGGCGACTTCAACCAGGACGCGCCCTATTTCGACAAGGAACTCGGCGCAATCAACATGAACAAGATGCCAATATACGCTGCCTGCGCGGTGAAGTACCCCTACTATGTTACTGATGACGATGACCACTTCATTTCCTGGGAGGACTCCTGCTACGGCGCTCAGCGCAGCACCATCCAGCACCAGCGCATTCTCAACCATGGCGGCACGATACCCGAAAAGCACCTCAAGTATCTGCACATTACACAAAATGAAGACGGCAAATACTCCGTCAAATTCAACAAATCCATATTGTGGCCGCCGGTGCTGCTGCACGACCGCCGCAAGGCGATCCTGCGTGCCGGGAATGTGGAGCACCCGACCGTAGTGTCGCTCGATTTCACCAAGATCTGCGGCCACTATCACCCGGCGACCCAGACTCTGATGATTCATGCCTGTGGCCAGGAGCTTGCCTCTGACCTCGGCTATATGGGCTCAGCTCATTTCCTGACCACCCAGTGGATCCGCACCTATCCGGCACACAACTCCCTCACCCTGCGCAAGCAGGACGGGAGTCCTCATGGCACCGGCAGGCTTCGTGGTGATCTGCGCAAGCATTTCATCTCTACACCGACCTGCCAGATAGTTGACACCGCCGAGTACGACGAGGCCGATTGGGCCGCTGCCGGCGAAGATGAGGTAGGCGAATTCAGCCACCAGGTCATACTCATGGTGCCCTCCGCAGAGCACCAGTACATCGTTGACATAGTCCGTGGCAGGGGCGGGGCCACTCACGACTACTACCTGCATTCCCACGGCCTCGGCTTTGACACCGATGGCATCGAGCTGGATGCGGTACCCGATCCTGACCAGGACCTCTATGATTACAGCGGCTGGACGTTTAGTTGCGGCGAGGGCTGGGGCTCGCGCAATATACACGAATTGGCCGCCGGCAAGTCCGCCGGGCCATGGCGCGCCACCTGGTCGCGGATAGATGATTATCGTGGCCAGCCGAAACAGCAGCCGCTCATCCACGACGACGTTTTCATGCGGCTGTGGATGGTTGACGAGCCGGGCAGCGAGGTCATCGTCGGCACCGGCCCGGCCCAGCGCTATCTGCGCAACAACGACTTCGGCCGCACCATGAAAATCCTCTGCGTGCGCCGCCCAAACACCGGGAATGTTGACATCTTCGCCGGCATCATTGAGCCGTACCAAAACGAGCCTTTCATCAAGGACGTTCGTCGACTCGACCTCGATTGCGACGACGGCTACACTATCGGCCTGGCCATCGAGACCATTCATGGCACCGACTACATCATCACCTATGGCGGGCCGGGCGAACCCTCAGAAGTCCATGTCGAGGCTAGCGGCCACGTCATCAGCACCGACGGCGACATCGCGGTGGTATCTTTCCCAAACACAGGCGGCGCGCGGCTGCTGGTAGCGGGCGGCAAGTACGTGAAGGCCGACGCCTTCTCCCTCACGCTTGATGCCCCGACCGAGTTGAGCGGCCGCCTGCTCGACTTCAATGACGCCGAAGACACTCTGACCGTAGCAAGCACCGACGCGATTCCCGAAGGCAATGTCCTGGCAGGCCTGCCGCTAATCGTCCAGCACGCCGAGGACCGCTCCTCCTTCACCATCGGCTCAGTTGAAGCCCTCGGCGATAACAAGTATCTAGTTCGTCTTGACGACCAGCCGCATCTGGTCAACAACTGGCTGCTGGTGCGCCAGGTGGATCAGAGCGGCATCCTGATCGAGCCGCCGCCGGTGCTGGACAGCAAGAAGAGTACTTACAAAGTCTATGCTGGTGAGCCGGGCAAGCTGCGGATGCTCGGGCCGCTGCGCGGCTTCGGCAGCAGGCATATCTACTCGGAAAGCGGCACTCTGATGCACTCATTCAGCAGTGTCCTGACCGACGATTACACCGCCGTCAAGCCGGGCGACGAGATCGCCATCACCCGCCTTGAAAAGGGTAAAGATACGGTCTTTGTCACCAACTTTGCTTACGCCGCCACAGACGGCTGATTGGGACTGCCAACAGCGAAGTGATGGTCACAATGAAGCATCTTGCAAGGACAAATGGGGCGCATGGCAAATCTCGGTTGATGTGGGAAATCCCACTTTGTGCTGACGAGGGTGGGGTGAGAGCACATGGACCGGAGCCTGATGCCAATGGCATCTGCTGATGTCGCCGACGGGGCAACTGAAGGATCACAGGCGGCACACGGACCAGGTGTTCGCGGGCCGAGCTGGGCTCTCATGTCTTCGCTGGCGTTTCTCCTGGTGAGCATCGTCCTGGTGTTCGCGAGGTCGCTGTTCTTTGAGCGTACGCTGCACGTGGGCGACATTGCCACCGCATTGTACCCATGGCAGGCGTATCTGGCCCATTCAAGGCTCGCAGGCGACTGGTTCCCATGGTGCGACCGGATCGGCTGCGGATTCCCGTTCTGGGCAAATGGCCAGAGCGGCGCGCTCAACCCCGTCAACCTTCTGTTCCTCTTACCCCTGAGGTCCTGGTGGCTGTTTGGCTTAGGAACGATGCTGCAATATGTGGTTGCGGCCTTCGGTATGCTTCTGCTCGCACGTCGCTTCCGTTTGGGATGGCTTCCCAGCGTGACTTGCGCAATTCTCTTTGCACTCACGGGCTTCATGACTGCCCACCAAGTCCACTACTCTTTCATCGCTGCCGCGGCGTGGCTTCCTTGGAGTGCGTACGGCATGACGTTGTGGGTGTCCTCACGACGCCCAGCAGGACTATTCATGGCTAGCATCGGCTTCGCGATGATTGCACTGAATCACCCGCAAGCGGCAGTTCTCGCCGCCCCGTTCATCATCGGATCTGCGGCAATCCATCTTGTGCAGGACGGCAGCCGCCAAGCCCTCCGTGGACGCGTGTTGGTGTCTCTGGGCTTAGCCGTGTTGCCTCTTGTCTGTGGACTGCTCGTTGCCGCTGTGGCGTTGGTACCCACCGTCTCGTTGCTGCGCGCGGGATGTGGCTCGGGGCGGGGCGGATACGAATACATGACGTCCTACTCGCTGCCGCCCAGATATCTCGTCACTCTCTTGCTGCCGGATTTCTGCGGAACGGCCTGGGGTGGCAACTACGAGGGGCCCGGGAACCACTGGGAGGTTTGCGGGTACTTCGGTGGAGTGGCGTTGTGTCTGTCACTTCTTGGCATGCCCCGTGGGCGACAACTGCGCGTTGCGTGCCACGGTTTCGCGCTCTTGGCTCTCGCCGCGCTGTTGCTCGCGTTCGGCGGGCATACGCCTCTGTATGGGCTGCTCTGTCACGTGCCAGTTTTGAGCAGTCTTCGATGTCCAGCGCGATGGCTTCTCGTTTTCAGCGCCTCAACAAGCCTGATCGTCGGACTGGCTCTCCAGGGGCTGCCGGTACGGCTGGCGGACGCCACATTCAGTCGTCGCTCAGGGTGGTTGTTCCTTGGGCTTTGCATCGTCTCTGGCATTGCCGTAGCCGGGATCTTCTTCGCACCGAACACTATCGTGCGCGTGACTGGCAGTGTGCTTCCCGAGGGGTGGGCCGCCGAGATGCTGTGTGGGACCCTGCGTCGTCCGGTCGCAGCGAATCTCTTGGAACTGGCTCTCGCTGCGGGTCTTGCAGGAAGCGGATTCTGGCTGTTCGCCGCGAAGGCGATCTCCGCGCGCAGAGTGGTGGGTGTTCTGGTGATTGTCATCGTGTTGCAGGCCATGTTTTTCGCATGGCGCTACAATCCGGTGACGAGCCCCGCGTTTTGGGGGACGAGTCCGCTTGTGGAGCGGATCAGGGCTGAACAAGGGCAAGTGGGGCGCGTGCTGCAATACGAGTGCGAAAGCAGTGATTGGCCTGTGGAACTTGGACTGAGGCCAAACGCGAATCTGCTCTACGGCATCTCGCTATTGGACATCTACGAGCCGTTGAAGCCCCCTGCCGCGGCCCTGATCGACCGCATTGGACAGGAGCGTCTGCTAGACCCGGAGACAGCCGCAGCACTGGGTGTCAAAACCCTCATCATGCCAGCCTCCGCGCCGACACCCGGTCCCGGGTGGAAGCTAACCACGCGGGTCGCGGATTGCTCCGTGTACCGCAACGCGGCCTACCATGGAATCGCCTGGACCGTGGCAAGCAGTACGCCGGAGGCTGCATTCGAGGCGAGTCTATCCAGCCCGACGGCTCCTTTGGGCTTCATGATTCGTCGTCCCCTTGTGGACCCACCCCCGGATCGAGGGGCGTCCCAGGGCTTTACTGCTCGCAAGGTACGGACGACGAAGCTGACTGGCGGACATTTTTCGTTCGAGGTCGGCAACGGCAGTGCCTGTACACTCGTCGTAGCGATTGCGAATCTGCCTGGTTGGGAAGCGCAGCTTGATGGTCGGGCAGTGAGAATAGGCAAAGCAAACAAGGCATTCATGGCGTTGCCCTTGCCGTCCGGGCCCTGCACGGTAGACCTCAGGTACTCCCCAGCGGGTCTGAGACAAGGAGCACTTCTGGCCCTGGTCGGGCTGGTGATCTTGGTCGTAGTGGTGATAGCAGGGCACCGAAGGAGTCGATGCCGCGCTACAGCGTCTGCTGCTCCGGGCGCTGAAACCCACTCTGGTCTGCGATGAAAGCGGCACTCTGAGGCACTCATTCAGCAGTGTCCTGACCGACGATTACACCGGTGTCGAACCCGCTCAGGAGATCGCCATCACACGCCTTGAAAAGGGTCAAGATACGGTCTTTGTCACCAACTTTGCCTACGCCGCCACAGACGGCTAGTCTGGACTGCCAACAGCGAAGTGATAGTCACAATGAAGAAGTTACTAATGCTCTTAGCCACAGTAATGCTGGCTGTTCCCGCGCTTGCCTACGAATCAGACAGTTCGCGCGTCAAGCATCCGGCCGCTCTGCACGTCCTCAAAGACAACACCCGCGACGCGAAGATGGCCGACGAGACGCTGCATGAGACTGTAGCGCCGGTAATGGACTGGACCGATGACAAGCTGCGCAGCATGATCGGCGAAATCAACGGCTTCAGTGGCTGCAAGTGCCCCAATTGCGGGGAATTTGAGTTGGCATTTACACTGGAAGAGCCCCAGCAGATTACCTGCAACAACTGCGGCATCGTCTATCCCAACGAGAAATTCCCATGTGACCAGACCGTCGAGGCTACCAACCCGCTGGGTGGAAAAGTTACCTATGCGGTGCGCGTGCAGGACGGCTACCAGTACTTCATACCTGCAAAGGTCCGTCGCGAGCGGCATCAAGCGCTCAGCCAGGTTTGCCTCGCCGCGGCCCGCCTTTACCATCGCACCGGCGAAGAGAAGTACGCCCACCTCGCGCTGCTGATCATGGAGCGGTTCGCCGAGGTGTACCCGGGCTGGTGCGTGCATCGCGATCATAGTTGGTGGGAAAAACACATCATCGAAGAGCGCCCCTGGCCCTATTTTGGCGGTAAGTGGCACTCGTGGTTCCACCTTGATATGCCGATAGACCTCATTTTCGCATACGACCTCATCTACGATTCCGAAATGTTGCGGGCCCGTCAGGAGGCCACGTTCCTCCATCCGCGTAGGTCGGGCTTCCAGCCCGACACATTCGGCGTCAAGGACAAGCTCGAAGATTTCTTCCGCAGTTGCTATCAGTTCGTCATGGAGAGCAAGAGCGATCATGGCATGACAGTCGGCAACATGACGCCATATACCTGCCGCCATTTCATCGCTTGCGGGCGCGTGATAGATGAGCCGGATATGATCCACACCGCCGTATCCTGGATGCGCAGGCTTTGCGAGACCCTCTTTTTCTTCGACGGCATGTGGCACGAGGGCGCGCTTGGCTACCACGGCCAGGCCACCTGGAACCTCTCCCGAGCCGCCAGAGCCCTCAAAGGCTACACCGACCCTGAGGGGTACGTGGACCAGAAGCATGGCCTCAAACTCCAGGCTGCCGAGTTCTATGCAGATTATCCATTTATGGAAGAGGTTGCGCAGGTCCCCTACGGCATGCTCTATCCTGATGGGAGCTTGTATCGCGTACATGACACCGGCTGGACGCGCAAATACGACCCGCCTGACTACCTGAACATCGAATTCAATGCGTATGGGCATTTTGCCATTGGGCGCGGTGAAGGTGACAGCATCATTCAGGCGCACCTGCACTTCTGCCCGCTGATATGGGTCAGTCACTATCACCAGGACCGGCTGAATATGACACTGTTTGGTGCCGGCCGCGAGATGATTCCTGATATCGGCTACGCCCGTACCAAGCACCGCTACTTCGCTACCAGCCAGATAGGTCACAATCTGGTGGCTGTTGACTGGACCCGGCCGCCGCGCATACCTGAAGATACCGAGCACAGCCCTGACACGCCCACCAGAATCAACAATTACCCCAAGAGCAGCCTGTTGGCTTATGATCCCGGCGTCACCTCCGACAAATGGGTGCAGCTTATCGAGGCCGAAGCGCCCAATACCTTCTGCACAGACCTGGAGCAGTACCGCCGGGCGCTGCTGCTGATCGGCGGCGATGAGCAGCGCAGCTACTTGGTGGACATCTTCCGCGTGGCGGGCGGCGCCCAGCACGACTGGCTGCTGCACGGGCCCTGCGACGAGGACATGACCATGCAGACCACCGCCCGGCTTACGCCCCGACCCGGCACTCTCGCCGGCACCGACAGCAAGTACGGCCAGATAGTGCGCAGCGCGCCGGCCTACAGTTGGCTGGTTGACGATCTGCGCACCACTGATGCCAGCCAGGGCCTCAAATTCACCTGGACCGGCCAGGACTCCGGCGCGGCGGTCGCCACGTGGCTGTTGCCGCTGTCCGGCGCGGAGGCGATATTCGGCCAGTGCCCCTCATATCACCGCGCGGGCAAAAGCTACGCCGACGTGGACCTTTACAAAATGCCATTCCTGGATGTGCGTCGGCCGGGAGATGACCCGCAGGCCACAACCTTCGTAGCGGTTTATGGCGTCACTGCCAAAGGTCAGGAGCCGCTGATACACCGGGTCTCTGCAATGGCGATCGATCCGCCCGACCAGTGGACCACCGCCATCTCCGTAACCTGCGGCGACCGTACGGACGTCATCTACAGCTCCCTTGATGACATCCCGCGCCAGGTCGGCGAGCATATCTGTGCCGGGCGCTTCGTCGTTGTCTCTACGGTAGCTGGCAAGACGGACTATGTCTATGGCTGGGGATGCAAGAAGATAGTGTTCCGCGAGGGCGAGTTGACCGTGCAGGATGTGCCCACATGCAAGGTGCTCGCTACCAGGCGCACAGAAGACGGCGACGAGCACAACGGCATCGTGGTAGAGGGCAATGTGCCGGAGTTGCAGCTTGAGGCGCCGTGGGTACGAGTTGTCCATGGCGACGGCACCGCGCATGGCTACGCAATCGTGGGTAGCGAGAAGCTGGGAGATGACAGGACGCTGCTATTGACTCGTGGCGACCCGGGCTTCCGCATGACCGAGCGGGGCATAAAGATGGCCAGGTATCCGCACTGGGACATCGCCGGCCCCAACACGCTGGAGCTATTCAACAGCGTCTTCTTGCGCCTGGCAACTGAGAACGGCCCCCAACTGAAAGGGATAGTGCCTGCGGTCGTGGAAATGAAACTCAGGTAGTGGCTGCTACGATGACAAATATCCACTGCATAGAGGAGCTGACGGTGATGAAACTGTTGTTAATCTGGGCAGTATTGCTGTGCGCCGCGTCAATTCCGGCCTGGGCCGCCTTCGACCGCAACTATTACACCGAGGAGAAGCTGGAGATTATGCGCAGCAACCTGGAGAAGTATGACTGGGCCAGCGGCCAGCGCGATTCCGCTCTGGCCGCCGCCGACCGCTGGGCCAAGTACGACGACGAGCGGCTCTTGACACTGGTGGTGCCACCCCAGGTGCCACGCGGCTACCAGATCCATAATTTCGGCTGCCCCGTCCATGGCATCAAGGTCCACGAGAAGGGCCTCTACAGGTGGATCATTGATTTCGACAACCCGTGGAAGGTCAAATGTCCGGTCGGTGGCGAGGAGTATCCCTCCAACGATTTCGGCGCCTTCCTGGCCTCCGGCATGAAGGACCGCTCGCTGCTCACCGGTGACTACCCCGATGACGGCTGGGGCTGGAACAAGCAGGGCGATGAGACCAACTACTGGTTCGTTGCCTACTATGCCCACTGGAGCATGAGCCGCTTCACGATGCCGGCAATCTCCAGCCTGGGGAAGGCCGCAATTGTCGCGCCGGACCCCGAGCAGGCCAAGCTCTACGCCCACAAGTGCGCCCTGCTGCTCTGGCAGCTTGCCGAGTACTATCCCGACTACGAGTACAAGAGCCAGTCGCGTGAGGCGAAGGAGCATAACCCCAATTACAATGGCAAGTGGACCAACATGATCTGGGAAGTCACGACTCCCAGCGTCTGCGCCCCGGCTTATGACGCCATTCGACCATTTTTACCCGAGGACAAGGTCCTGCAACAGCGAGCAGGCAAGACCGCCGAGGAGCTAGATGCCACCATCCGCGAGCAACTGCTCATGGAATGTGCCCGCTGCATCACCGACGGCTCTCGCCGCATCGCCGGCAACTACGGCAGCCACCAGAGGTCGCTGCTAATGCTGGCCGCGGTGCTTGGTGAGGATGCCCAGAACCCAACGCGCGAGCAGATGATCGAGTACATCGTTGAGAACCCGAAGCCCGCCAGCGCGCAGGACATAGGGCTGAGGGACGCGCTGGTGAATCTGGTCTATCGCGATGGCATGCCGCATGAATCCATCGGCTACAACCATGGCTGGGTCAGTAGCCTCTCAATCATAGCGTCATCGCTCGCAGAGGCGGGCCTGGGCGTAAACTTCTTCGAGAACCCGCGCTTCCAGAAGCTTCTCACCTGGCCGTTTGATGTGATGATAGCCGGCAAGTTCGTCCCGCCCTTGGGAGATAGCGGCAACATGTTCGCCCGCGGCGGCCCGCTTAGCGCCAGTATTGCGGCCCGCGCAATCCCCTACTTCCAGGACCCGCGCATCGCTCAAATCATGCGCGCAAGTCCCGCCGCTGGCCGCGACTTATTCAAGCAACCTCTCGATGAAATCGTCGCCGACCTCCCGCAAGCTGAAGATATAGTATTCGGCGTAGATTCCTTTCACTTCCCGGCCTACGGTCTGGCGTACCTGCAAAGCGGCGGCACCGACAGCCTCACCTCCAGCATGTTGTTTTATGGCAACTACCCCTGTCATGTCCACTTCGACCAGCTCAACATGTTGCTCTTCTCACAGGACAACGCCCTGCTCACCGACATCGGCTACCCCGAACAGACCGACTCGCGCAACCACAAGCGCTACGCCTTTTTCGGCAACACGGTGGCGCACAACACCGTAGTCGTGGACGCCGGCAAGCAGACCCGCGGCCCAGGCATACTCTACGCCTATCAGCCGACTGGCTTCGCCCAGGTAGTGGACGCCTCGTGCGAAGGGGCATACCGGGACAAAGTGACTCTCTACCGGCGCGCCAACATGCTGGTCGAACTCTCGCCGACGCACAGCTACCTCTTCGACGTCTTCTACGTGCGCGGCGGCAGCCAGCATGATTACGTAGCTCTCGGCGCGCCCTCTGAGACCTCCTGCGACCCGCCTCTGGGGCCGCTGCAGGAAAATGGCACTCTCGCCGGCGAGGACGTTCCCTACGAGCACTTCTATGATGACGAAAGGTATGCCGCCAAGCCCTTGGGCTCGATGGCCTATGGTGGCTACCGTGGCAGCGGCTTCCAGTACCTCTTCAACGTCAGACGGGCGCCGCTGCAGGGACAGGCGATCTTTGAATGGCGGCTGAAGGAGCCCGGCGAGGGCAAGACCAAGCATCCCTGGCAGGGCATCGGCCTGCGCGCGCATTTGATAGGCGATGACGAAGAGATAATCGCCGCCGACAGCAAGCCGCAGAAGTATAAGTCCCTGCCCGACACCATCCAGTTCATGCTCCGCCGACGCACCGGCGAGGACCTCGCCAGCAACTTCGTCACCGTCTATGAGCCGTACAAGAACGATACCTTCATCAGCCGCGTCTCACCTGTAGCCCTCGAGCCGGACGATGGGCAGGCGGCTGCCGCGCGCATCGAGCTGGCCGACGGCAGCGCGCACTACGTGTTCCATTCGCTAGCGCCGGAGCAAACCTATGTCTTGGATGGCAAGGTAAACGTGACCGGCCAGGCCGCGTGTCTGGCTCTGGATCTTGACGGCAAGCCGACCAGGGCGATGCTGCTCAACGGTACCCAGCTCTCGATAGGAGATTTCGCGCTCAATAGCGGAGGCCGGCAAAAGACCGAGATCGTCTCTGTGGACTACGCAAACGGCATCGTGGAAATAGCCGATCCGCTGCTGACAGACCTCTTCCTGCCCGGCCAGGTCGCCATCGTCGCGCCCGATGGCTTCGCCGATTCCCTGACCATGCAGAGCGTGATAGACGCGACGCATTTTTCCATCGGCGATGAGGACTTGCGGGTTGCCGGCGGCCCGGTCAATGATGTCATCCCGGATCAGAACCGGATCGTGACGAGTGTCTCGACACCGCACACGGAGGTTGGCATGACGGTGCTCAACAGCCTGCTGCAGCCGCAGGGCCGCCTTGCCGCCGGCGACAGGATTACTATTGACCGTGGCGACATGGGGCTGCTGGAGCCTGAAAGCTTCCCGAAGGAGCCGGACGGATCGCATCCGCGCTTTTGGGTTGTAATGGCCGGCCCGGGGGATGAACTCCTCATACCGTGCTTTGTGGAGTTTGCCAGGAAGCAATAGCATCCCACGCCGAAACTCAACTCGCCGGCGAAGAACTGGCCCGAGCCAATGTCGCGTTCGGCTCGGGCTGAACTCTATCTCAGTTGCCTGCCACGTGCTCTGGACCGGTGGGGCGGGTGGGGAGATTTCCAGCGGCCGCAGGTTTCGGTCTTGACCACATGTTCAGGATGGCCTGCGGTGTTCGTACGCCGCTTCGTGTATCGCGTGAAGCACGTCCCGAACTTCAAATGGCTTGGTCAGGAAGCCCTTGATCTTAGGCTCCAGTCGCTCGCGGGCGACGTCATCGAGGAACAAGCCCGTAGCAATCACCACCACAGCCTCCGGATCAATGGCCAGCATCTCCTCCAGGCATCGCTCGCCTTCCAACTTGGGCATTATCAGGTCCAGCAGAACTACGTCAATTTCCTCGTGGTGCGCCCGAAAGATCTCTAAGCCTTCCTCGCCGTCCAGCGCCTTAAACGTGTGATGGCCGAAGTTTTCCAATACGTCACACAGTAGTCTGGCCACGGCTGCCTCGTCGTCCACCACAAGCACGGTTAGTGGCCCACGAGTGACAGCAGATTCCTTCCCGACTTCCTCAACTGGGGCTACAGACTCAGCCACAGGTAGATACACCTTGAAGGTTGTCCCCACGCCGGGCTCGCTGGACACCCGCAGAAATCCATCATGAGATTCCACAATGCCATGAACGATCGCCAGACCCAGCCCACTGTGCTCTGCCTGCCCCTTGGACGTATAGAATGGCTCGATAATATGCTCAACATCCTCTTCATCAATTCCCGTCCCCGTATCAGAAACGCTCAGTACAACGTATCGCCCCGCAGCCAGCTCTGCGTCTTGTTGATCCAGAGTGAGATTCTCGGCAGCCATTTTCAAGACTCCACCGCCAGGCATGGCCTCAGCGGCGTTGATGCCCATGTTTAGCAACACTTGTTCCATCTGATAAGGATCGGCCCCAACATGCCACAGACCCTCCTGCACATCTGTCTCAATGCTAATCAGCTTCGAGATGGTCCGCGCCAGAATAAGCCGGACATCCTCTATCGGTTTCTCCAAGTGTATGATCTGTTTGCGCGGTTCGATGCGTCGGCTGAAGACCAACAGTCGCTGCACCAAACTGGCGCCCCGCGAACCTGCGCTTATCATCTCCCGCAGATTCGTAGCGGTTTCAGCGTCAAAGTCGCCGGTCATCAGCATGAACTCCGCTCGGACGATCAAGGTCTGCAAGATGTTGTTGAAGTCGTGGGCGATCCCCGCCGCCAGGGTGCCAACTGCTTCCATTTTCTGCGCCTGACGGAGCTGTTCATCAGCGCGCTTCCGATCGGTCACGTCGCGGGTGACGCCCAGGATGCCTGTGGGCTGTCCATCGGCGTC
Source organism: bacterium (assembly GCA_030604405.1). Taxonomy (GTDB): domain Bacteria; phylum Armatimonadota; class Zipacnadia; order Zipacnadales; family UBA11051; genus UBA11051. Next base: position 14,307 of record JAUVVY010000051.1, read on the forward strand.
GTGCAGGAACGTGACGGTCACCTCCCCCCATCGTGTCGAGCCGTCCTTGCAGGTGAACTCCAACTCCAGGGTCCGCGACCTGTCGGGGTCCTTCGCTGCCATGTTTTCTGCGGTCATCTCTTCTTCGAAAGTCGTCATGGCGACCTCAAGACTCGCCGGAGTCAAAGCATCTTCGATGCTCTGGGCCATGAGTTCTTCCACGCTGTAACCTCGCCCTTGCACGCCGGAGGGATTGACGTAGGTATAGCGCAGGTCCATGTCCATGATCCAAATGACGTCTGACACCCGGTCCGCGATCATGTGGTAGCGCTCTTCGCTTTCTCGCAGTGCCTCCTCGGCTTGCTTACGCTCGGTACTGTCCTCGCCAGAAAGCAGGGCAGCATAGATATTGCCGTCATCATCTCTAAGCACTGTATTGTGGAATGCGATGCTCCTCTCCTCGCCATTCTTCTTCAACAGAGGATTCTCATAGTATTCCACCGGCTCGACCTCTCCGGCCATCAACTGCCTGAAAACCCCTCGTACTTCCTCCCGGTGCCTTTCGGGAACAAAAATATCGAACCAGTTTTGGCCAATAATCTCCTCTTCGCTATATCCCAGAATCTCGCAGCCTTTATTGTTTATCAGGCTCACTTTTTCGTCGGCATCAACAACTGCTAACATAGTCCCCGCAATATCAAGATAGTTTTGAGCCTTGTCGCGCTCTTCCCGCAACGCCTCCTGCCCCCGCTTGCGCCCGGTGATGTCGCGGAAAACGTGCACCAGCGTGTCAACTGTGCCGTCTGTGCTTAGGATCGGGTACGCACGAAGGTCAAACCAGCGCCCGCCAAGATGCTTCTCACATAGCTCTGCGTGTACCGTCTCCCCTGTCAGAAATGCCTGACAGCTCGGACAGTCGGCGGGAGGGGCCTCACCGCCGTGGATCAGCTCGTAGCAGTGAGCCCCAACCACCTCCGCATCCGGGAAGGCGTTCTTGACAGCCATGTTGGCCCGTAGCACCCGGTAGTCGCTGTCAATGATAGTAACCATGTCCTCGATGGCATCAAAAGTGTTCTGCCACTGTTGTGCGGATCGAGTTAGTTCCTGCTCGGCCCGCTTGCGCTCGGTGATGTCACGCAGCACACACTGAAAGGCAACAATTTCCCCCTCTTCGACGATCGGGAAGGTGCTAACCTCCACCGGCAAATGCCGACCATCGGCGGCTAACACCTCAACCTCCATGTCCTGTGCTGGTTCGCCCTCTGCAGCTTCTTTCAGGGCACGAGCCACATCAGCCCTGTCCTCTTCTACTACGAAGTCAGTGGCTGGCCGGCCTAATAGGGCTTCGGGGTCATGCCCGGTGAGCCGCTGCATGGCTGGACTGACGTAGCGCAATACACCCTCTGAGGAGACCTGTACGATCACGTCTTGCAGGTTTTCGCAGAGACCGCGGTATTTCTCTTCGGCGTCCCTCAGTCTTGGTTCCGCCAGCTTGGCGTCAGTGATGTCACGCGAAATGCCGACGATCCCAAGTATTTCGCCCTCGGCGTCATAGTAAGGCGATTTGGTCACCGAATACCACTGCTGTGAGCCGTCGGGATAGCTGATCAGTTCCTCCTTGCCCACTATCGGTTGGCCGGTTTCCATGACCTGCCGCTCATCGCTGTGGGCCTGTTCTGCCTCGGCCTCGTCAAGGAAATTGAAGTCAGTCTTGCCAATGAGATTCTCGGGCGTAGTCTGCCAGTGCTCCGCCTTGGCCCGGGACACCGCGACAAACCGATGATCGCGGTCCTTAAAGTAGATGGGATCGGGAATATTATGCAGCAGCGCCTGCAATAAGTTGGCTTGCTGCTCAGGTTCCACACTACCACCTCCGTCGGCGACGATTCTGTGAGCGAGCCGGGCTGTCCGTGTCCGCTCGGTCATGTCCGGCAGTTCTTCCCGGCTACGCCCCAAGACTCTGCGTCCTGACAGGTTCTGAGACAGATGATGCGTCAGAACAGGATGCGCTTTCTGTTGACGCATTTGTTCTATAATTCGCTGCTGCGGCGCCATTCTCCTGCTCGCGATACGGTTGCGGCTCGCGACGTGCAGGTCCAGTGCCGCAGGCTGCCCATTGCTTTGCGGGGAGCGCGACCCGGCGTGCCTGAGCAACCCGTGCATACTGGTTGCCGCAGGCACTAAGTACGACGAAGTGGCCGCCCATCGCGGCCGACGTGGAGATCAAGCTCCAGTAGCGTGGGCTACTGCACAATAACCATGCCCGGCCGCAGCCTGCCGAACGGCACCGTCTTGCCGCCCCAGCTCGCACAGCGCACCGGCACCTGCGGACTCCACTCGAAGTAGGCGTGGTTATCGGCATCCGGCGACCTGAGCACGGGGATGCTGAACATTGGCCCATCGGTGACCCAGCCGATGTCAGGCACATAGATTTCGGCGTACAGGTGGCCGCTGTGCACGGCGGTCCGGGCCGGGACTCCCAGCACCCGCAAAAGCGCTACCTTCAGCTCCGCAGAGTCAGGGCAGCAGCCGGTGCCGCACTGCAGCGTCTCCTCCGCTCCCTGCCACATCTCCCACGCATCGCTATACACGTACTTGCCGCCGAAGTACTTGTCCCGCTTCTCGTTGTTGTAGCGCATGTGCTTGCCCACGTATGCCTTCACCGCATTGATGAGTTCATCCAGCCCCTGGGGATGCTGGGCTCTAATCTCAGCGGCCGCCGCAACTATTGCTGGCGACTCGCTCTGAATATGAAAGCCGGGCTGCAGGAAAAGCTCTACGTCTGACGGCCAGCTTTCAGGCATCGGAGTGGACGGCAGGAAATTGGCCGAGCGCAGCAGTATCTGCTCGGTATCATAGTCGTAAGTGACGAAGAAGTCGAAATTCACGATCTGGCCGGGCTGAACCTCGCTTAGTGTGATGGTGGCGAATTCATTGCCTGTAGAATCGGAGGCAAGTGTCGGCTCGACATCGGGCTGGCAGAAGATTTCGACGCTGGTGCGGGTACGGCCGGGCGCGCTGCCGGGCACAGACACGGTGAAGGTCATTTCCCTCTGCACCTCTTCGCCGACGTATTCGAAGTGCACAAAGTAGTGCCCGGCCACGGGGTATTGCTTGATCCACTCGACGGCTGTTATTCCGGGCGCTTGTTGTGCCTCGATTGCAGCCCCCGCCATACCGGACACTACTATGCTCGTGTCACCGATGTCGGCGCGCCTGTTCTGATTCACCGGGCGCATAGGCAGTTTGCCCAGGCTGCGCAGGAACTCCTGGTCAATCGGCTGGGCGGTCGTCAGACGCAGCAGCACCTGCGCCCCAGGCGATATCTTGGCGACCTCCTCAAGCTCCAGCGCCTGCGACCATTGCGGCAAAACGGCCATAATCAGGATGGCGACCAGGGCAACCGAGCCGAGCCGTCTCCCACCCTTTGTCAGACAATCCATTACACTGCCTCCTACCATTATCAACGCCGCATTACAGCGCCACAACAGTATCCGGTCAACTCTACCAGATAGACGCTGCACTTGGCCACGAGATTCCTCCAAAGTACAACTGAGCCGCAACTGGCGCAGCAACAAGACCGGCGCCACCGTGAAGCATTCACAAATATCCGCACAGGGAACGACCGCACACGCTCGAAGCGTTTATCTACATACAAGGTCCGCGGTTGCGGTACCTGCAGCCTCATGTGCTGATGCCACGGAGGTGGCGACAATGCGTCAGGGTTCAGTGTTCGCGCCGATTTCGTTTCTTCCGGCGCCTTTTCTACTGTCAGCGCTCGTGCTTTGCTTCCTGCAGACCTACGCCTGGCCTGGCGCCTTCAAGGCCGCTCCAGGCAGTGTCGTTGAGGAGCAGATGCCCGGCTCCTTCCAAAGCGCAAACGTCCAGGCGGAGCCCTTCGTCCAGGTCTTCTCCGCCATCCCCGAGGGCGAAAAGCAAGCCAGGACGGCACTGGAAAGGCGCCTCGACGCAGAGCCCGACGGCCGGGTCACCATACCGCGCGGCTTTCCGGCTCTCGGACCGGAGCGCAGCGATGTCGAGGTTGATTTGGCCGTATGGTATAAGAAAGTGAATGGCGCCTACGACACCATCTACGAAGCCGAGTTCTCCGGCAATTACACCCTCCGTAATCCCAACGAACAATGGCCCAGCCACATCGTGCTTACCTTTCCCTTTCCTCGCAACGCCGAGATGCTGTGGGACGTCAAACTGACTGTCAACGACCAGCAAGAGGGGAAAAAGAAAGTCTCGCTCCAGGCGCTGACCTGGTCTGCGTGGTTCAAAGCCAAGGAGGTCAAGACCGTCCATGTTGAGTACGTGGTCCGCGGCCAGGATGAATTCGCTTACCTGCTGGACGACATGCGCGAGAACCGCTATTTTCGGATGGTCGCCACGGTTCGCGGCGCTACCAAGCTCGAGCTGCCCACCGATATCCTGCCGCTCTCACGGGAGCCGGAGATCACCGACGACGGCCAGACCACAAAACTGGTCTGGTTCTATACCAACATGGTCACCACCAAAGACGCGCGTATCACATTACCTCAAAAGCAGCCCGAGGTTGGCTTTGCAGGCCGCTTGGACCAGTACCAATCCCTGTTCCAAAGGCTGCTGACACTCAGTCCGCTTTTGACCGCACTGTTCCTGGCATTGTCGTGGCTAGCCGTGAAGCTCAGCGCCACACGGCTGTCAATAGGCTCTCTCGCGCTGCTGGGGCTTAACTGCCTCATATTCGCTCCCCTGGTGGTCTTCAGCGCAGCCCTCATCGGAGTCGCAATGGCCTTCTGGCTGTCGCTAGGCATAGTAACCTTGATCGCCACCATGTACTGCCGGCTCGTGGTACCTCAGCTCGCCCGCACTGTACTTTTCCTGATGTTGGTGGTGCCGGGCGCCGCCTCCTACGCCATTCTCCATCCCGCCTATCAGGGCCTGCTCACCAGTCTGGCCGGGCTTGTGACCGTGGTTTACTTCATGGCTCTGTTCACGGCCGCTCGTCGTGCCCAGCCGCAGCAGAGGTTTGCGTCGGAGTCGGCCAGTATCGCGGACGTCCCGCCCGCTGCAGAAGGTACTGCCCTCGACCCGGCGGGCGCTGCCGATTACGAACCGCAGACCGGGGCAGAGGAGAGCTTGCATGACCAAGCTGTGGAGCGGCCACTGCGCTTCTGCACGAACTGCGGTGCGGAACTGGCAGAGGGCTTCTCCTTCTGCCCCGGATGCGCTGGCCCGGTGCCCGATCTCACCACACATTGTCCCGGCTGCGGGCGCGAGCTATGCGCAACCTGCGCGCAGGATTATAAGCACTGTCCGTCGTGCGGAAACCAACTAACCGAAGACGAAGAATAGTCAGCAGTCGGCCCCATAGCCGGCCACGACGTTCAACCTGCGTGTCACTCGGCGCCAACCAGCATCCCGAAGTTCGGGTCCATCCGCCCGCAGATAAGCGGAATGCTGCGGGTGCTAAAGGGCCGCTTGCCAATCCCGGTCATGTCCGCCTCACCCCTGATGGCGATCCTATACAAGCCGCCGTCCGGCGCGGTAAAGCTGACTTCGACTCGAGCTTGCCGCGCCGTTATCTCGCCGAGATTTGCGACGACCAGACCGTCAACAGCTTCCAGCACAATGTCGCCGCGGAAGCTCGCAAATTCAATCCCGCTCGCGTCAGGCAGCCTGCTGATTACGCATTTGACTTCCTCACCCGGCTTAACTTCGATAGCCCTTAGCGTCTTATGCCTCTCACCAGCCACATATTCGCGTAGGTCGGGCTTCCAGCCCGACATTTCGAAGTCAAATCGTGGCCCGTGGTGCGGCACGTATGTCTTCTCGCTGGTGATGCCTCTGGCAAGCTGCGGCAGGATGTCATTCCCCAGCCCGGTGGTGTAGTTGAAGATGATGAACCCGCCGGTCCCCAGGTTGCGGGTGATGGCGATCTGCCCGGCCACGCGGTCCGGGCTCAAAGTCGAGCTGGACGAGGAGGCCCCAATGCCTGGATAGACTGGCACTGTGCCGTCCACCTGCCCCAACTGCCTGACCACCTTGCCGGCAAAGGAGTAGTCGGAGTTCGTGTAATCCATGGGGCAGAGGAAATCCACGTAGCCTTCTTTCGCCCAGCGTACCCAGTCCTGGCCGACGCTGCGGTAGCAGCCGGGATATGAGCCGAACACTGCCGCCGACACCTTGCATTCAGGCCGCACTGCATGAATCCGCCGTGACGTCTCGCGGACGATGTGAGTGATCTGCTCCGCTCGCCACTCCAGCCATTTTTCTTCGATCTCGGGTGTGCGCAGATCCTGGGGCCAATTTTCTACGCTTATCCCCGTCGCTTTCTCGAATCGCTCCCGGCAGCCGTCGCAGTAGCAGTACGCAGAACTGGGGTAGCGGATGTAGTCGAAGTGGACGCCGTCAACATCGTACTTGGTGGCGACTTCGACCATGCTGGCGATCTCCAGCTCCTGATTGGCCGGGTGCGACGGGCACAGCCAGTCGCCCTCTTCGCCGGTCAGGCTGACCTGCAGGCGGCCCTCCGCCCGCATCTTGTCAATGAAGCTCTGGGGCGTGCCCCGGCCTGTATTGAAATTCACCTTCCACGGGTGCACCTCGATGCCGTATTTCTTGCCCGCATCCACCGCCGCCTGAATCTGGTCGCCCTTCTCTGCGACCACGGGTGAGACCGGCAGGAGTTCACTTTCGTACAGTGCGCTTCCGCCCCAGAAGCTATTCGGCACCACGGCGTTGAAGCCGCACTCGGCCAGCACCTGCATGGACTTATCCCAGCCCTCGGCATAGGCGCCGGCGCCGGAGTGCTCCCAGCAGGCCCGGAACTCGCCCGGACGCGGCGTCTGCGTAAGCATGTACGCTTGCTGCAGCTTGCGGTCGCGGCTCGTGGCCAACTCCATCGCCTTCACATAATCGCCCGCCTCAACTGCGTCGGCGATCCGCGGCATCAGGTCCTTGACCTCTGCCAGCAGCTTGCGGCCCTCGTCGGGGCCCGTGTCCTTTGCATACTGCTCATCCAGCCACTCCAGAGCCGTGTCGCCGGGTATGTGACCGACCTGGCCGGGCATACTCATCGCCGTCTTACCCGCCACTTCCCACACCTGGGGCGCGAAATGGCCTACCAGCGCCAGCAGCATTTGGCCTTTGGCCATGGGATCATCGGACCGCAGCACATGCGACATGAACGCGCCGGTATCAGACATCACCAGCGCCGGGTAGCCGGTGTCTTTGGCCTCGCTGTCATACCACTGCCCGATGACTTCAGCACCGCGACCGACCGGCTCGACCGCCGCTATATTCCACGAATTCTGGGCCGCTTGTTCGGGCAGGCCCTTGGCTGCCTCCGTATCGAGTTTGATTGTGGCAAATTGCCCGTCGTATTCGCGCTGCACATGCGCTTTGTACTTGATGCCCAGGGCCTCGCCCAGAGCGCCTGGCAGCGAGTAGAACACGATCAGCTTGCCTCCACCCTCCACGTATGCGACCAGATGTTGGCAGGCCTCCGGGGTTATGTGCGGGTTGTATGCCAGGATAATCAGCGGGTTGTCCGGCAGCTCCCCGGCCAGCAGTTCCGCTTCGCCCATTGCTCCCGTATGGACGCCATACTGGCGCAGCATGGTGGCTACTGTGGTCGCGTACCGCCGTGCCGCGCGGCCCTCCCCGGCCCTTGAATCTGCCTGCGGGTCGGTCAGCAGCACGATGGCATCCTTGTACGCCTTCAGATTGTCCACCATGCAGAAGGCATCCACAGGCGCACCGGCCCAGCCGGACAGGCGAACACCGGTGATGTCGTGCCAGCCGGCGGGTTCGTTCTCGACTCTGAATTCAGCCCGCGAAAGATTGATGGTCTCCCACCTGCTGCCACTCACCGAAAAGCCGCGCCCGTACCAGCCGCCGGTACTGCGGAAATAGATGGTGAACTGTGAGAACGCGGTCGGGTTCGGCATTCTTATTTCGATGCTGAATCGGCTCCAGCGGCTCAGGTCCAGGTTCACGGCCCGGTCATAGACAACACGCCGGTCGTTTTCGGAGAAGTTGCCAAACATCTTCAGGGCTTTGCCCTCAGCGTGCGGCTCCAGCAGAATCTCCGGCGAGTCCTCATCCGGCCGCCATGCTTCCCTGGCGGCAGCCTCGTCGGCATACTCAAAACCATCCAGCACCAATTCCTCAGCAGCTACCAATCCGGCAGCCCCCAAGACGATTAGTGCCATCAGCAATTCGACAGATGCCCGTCTCATCTTCATACCTCCCAACAGCCGCGCCGTCACCACACGCTGCTATTACTCAGCGCAACGCGCTTGTCCGCCACTGCACCAGCAAACTTTATCCGCCAAGACGCTCGACACCTGCACGCGATTGGCTTGAATCGGTCGAAAAGTTCTTGATTGACTGCCTTACTATAGGGTATAGTAGTGGTGTAGCTTGATGCTTGTTTGCGCAAAACCATTATTGCCTATGTCGCGCATCTGCAATGCGTTTGGGTAGCTCGGGCTTTCCAAATATATTCCCGTGGGTCGGGCTTTCCAGCCCGACACCGTGGTCGTTAGTCGTAATGGAGGGGCCGCGTCGAGCAGCGCCCTGTCGTATCGGGCGCTGAGAGGCCGACCCACGCCGGACGCCATCCTGGCGAGGTCTGCACACCCAAACGCCTAAC
>JAUVVY010000094.1 GCA_030604405.1 bacterium
AAAGTGCTGTCGGCGATGTGGCGCGATCGAGTATCCTATGATGAACAGCTCCACCAAAACAACCGCCGACAACACGCCGCCTGACACAAAAACACACCACCTATTGACATACACAGTCCGAAAGGCAACGACAACGGCAACGGAGTCGGGCTGCCCTTCGACCCTTCGACAGGCTCAGGACTTGCAGCAAGCTCCCTTCGGCAAGCTCAGGGCGGACACGGCAGGGCCTACGGGATGCCCGACCGACGGGATCTTTGGGGATGGCCGGGCCATGCAGGCAGAAAGGGCGCGGGTTAGCAAGGGAAAGTGGAGGGCAGAAAGTAGTCGGCGTACTGCTGCGAGGCAAAGCGGTCAGTCATGCCCGCAATGTAGTCGCAAACCAGGCGGGCGCGGGCCTTGGCATCATCAGGAACATCACCGCACGCTTCAAGAAGCGCTGCATCGTTTGACATATAGACATCAAAGAGCGCGCCAATGATGCCACGGACCTTCTCGCGCTCCTCGCGCAACTCCGAGCGCCAATAGACGATCTCAAACATCTGGCGCTTGAGTTGATCTGTGGCCTGCAGCACAGCCTCGCTCATCCGCAGACAGGGCGCGTCAAGGCTGTGGTTGATGACATCCTCGACCATCGTGGCGACGCGGGCGCTGTGGGTCCGTCCCAGCGTTTCCATCAAGTCGGAGGGCAGGTCGCCGGGCGCTACCAGCTCAGCGCGCAGACAATCGTCGAGGTCGTGGTTGAGATACGCAATGCGGTCGGATACGCACAGGACGAGGGCCTCCAGCGTTCCCTGCGGCTTCGCGGCAAGTACCTGTGCCAGGTCCGCGTCGCCCTTGCTGTGCAGTACAATGCCCTCGCGCGTCTCGGCGGTGAGGTTCAGGCCCGCCCCGTCACGCTCCAGCTCGTCCACGACCCTGAGACTGTGCTCGTGGTGTTTGAATGAGGCTTCAGCGTCGTAGCGGCGGTATGCCTCGTCGAGGGCCGCCTCGCCGGAATGGCCATAGGGCGTGTGGCCGACATCGTGCGCCAGAGCAATGGCCTCAGTAAGGTCCTCGTTGAGCCGCAGCGCCTTGGCTATCGTGCGTGCGATCTGCGAAACTTCAAGCGTGTGGGAAAGCCGGGTGCGGAGGTGGTCCTCGCGCGGTGATATGAACACCTGCGTCTTGTGGGCCAGGCGGCGGAAGGCGCGGCACAGGTGAATGATGCGGTCGCGGTCGCGCTGGTAGCAGGTGCGCACCGGGCAAGGCCTCTCCGGCCTGCGGCGACCTGCAGATGCGGCGCTGAGTGCTGCATAGGGAGACAGCTTATCCCGCTCAAGCTGCTCGAGGCGTTGCCTTATGTGCATGATGGCTACTCACCTGCTGGATGTAATTCGTGGGACTGGCGGAGTGCCGGTGGGCCGGTCTCCTTCCGGCCGTCTTCGACGCCCTGCACTCGGCCGGCCCCTCCGCGCGGCGACGGTGAGCCAAATAATGCAGGCTACTGGACGATTTGAGTGAAATCGGCGAAGCGCAGGTACAGCCGATCCAGCTCTCTCATGACCGCGAGCCTGTTGGTGCGCAACTGCTCGTCCTCGACATTGACCATGACCTGTATGAAATAATCGTCGATCGGCTCGCGCAAGCTCTTGAGCGCCTCCCAGGCCGCCAAGTAGTCGCATCTGCCGCTGAGCGCTGCCACAACGTGCTCGGCACACTCCCGATGGGCGTCCCATAGACGCTGCTCGATCGGCTCGACGAACAGCTCGGCATCAACCTGCACGTCTGCGGGTAGATCAGTAGGCCGGACGATGTTGGCAGGTCGGGTGGCAGTGTCCACAGCGGCTTCGAACTCGCCGTCTTCGGCGCGGATGCCGGCCAGCGCCTCGGCTCGTTCAATCGTCTCGACCGCGTCATCCCAGCAGGTGGCGAGCACGGCCCGTACAATATCATAACTGACCCCGGCGGCCTGGAGGAAGTTCTCAATACGAGCAGCCATGAAGTCGTTCAAGCGGGCTGTGGCCTTGGCGATGTCAGGCGTCTGCGCCTCGGGCAGGTCGGGCAGAAGGCCCATGTCGAGACTGACAATATCGTCAAGTGAAAAGCGCAGCCGACGATCCATACATATCGCGATGATGCCGTGGGCCTGTCTGCGCAAGCCCATCGGGTCCTTGGTGCCGCTGGGTTCAGCGCCTACGAAAAACGATGAGGCGAGATTGTCAATCTTGTCGGCCACAGCCAGCAGCGCACCGGCCATAGTGACGGGCAGGGCACTGTCGGCGGCGACGGGCATATACTGCTCGGCGATGGCCTGGCTAACGGTGCGGTCCTCGCCCGCGACAAGGGCGTAGTATCCCCCAATGGTGCCCTGCAGTCCGGCGAGCTTAGTGTCGCCAATCATCTGGCTAATCTGGTCGGTCTTGCTGAGCAAGGCGGCCCGCTGGGTGGTTGCCAGTTCGGCTTCATCAGCACCGATACGCTCGCAAAGCCATTTGGCGAGAACCTGCAGGCGCGTGGTCTTGTCATACAGTGTGCCGAGATTCTCCAGGAAGGTCACGCGGCGGAGCTTGTCCAGCGATTGCTCCGGCGTTATCTTAGTGTCGGCCTGAATATAGAATTCGGCGTCGGCCAACCGAGGTCCAATGACATTTTCGTTGCCGGCGCGCACGATGTCGGCCGCGTCTTGTGCGACATTGGCGACGACAATAAATTTGGCCATCAACGCGCCGCTTTCCGCGGCCACCGGGAAGTAGGACTGGTGCTTTTCCATCACCGTGGTGATGACTTCGTCCGGCAACTCGAGGTAGCGTTGGTCAAAGCTGCCGAGGATGCACAGCGGCCACTCCACGAGGAAATGATTCTCGTTGACGATGTCGTCATGCAAGACAGCCGTGCCGTTGACCTCGGCAGCAATGGCCTGTGCCTGCTCGATTATTGTGTGTCGGCGCAGTCGGTGGTCGGCGATGACATAGGCCTGCTCAAGCGCATCCAGATAATCGGCAGCGTCCTGCAGTTCGACCGGCTCGGGACTGAGCGCACGATGCCCCCACGTTACTCGGCTGCTCTCGAGGCCAGCGACCTGGATGGGCACAACCTCAGAGCCTAGCAGAGCGACAAGCCAGCGTATCGGCCGAATAAAGCGTACGTCCAGGCTGCCCCAGCGCATGGTCTTGGGAAAGTCGAGCGCGGCGATGATCTCTGTCAGCATTTCGGGCAGCACTTCGACAGCCGGTCTGCCCTCTTCCTTGACGGTTACGGACACGAAGACCCCGTTGTCGGTTTCCTTGACGGCAAGGTGCCCTACGTCAACGCCTCGGGCCTTGGCAAAGCCAAATGCTGCATCTGTGGGATCGCCGTCTTCAGTAAATGCGCGCTCGGCCGGCGGCCCCTTGTATTCGACTTCCCGGTCGGGCTGCCGATCAGCCGTGTCGCTGACCAATACCGCCAAGCGCCGAGGCGTAGCATAGGTGGCGATCTCTCCGTGAGACAGCCGCAGCCCGTCCAGCCCCTCCCCCATCATCTGTGCCATCTGGTCGAGTGCCGGCAGTACCACGTTGGCCGGCATCTCTTCGGTGCCTATTTCAAATAGCAGGTCAGGCATGTGTGATGCTCCGTTTCGAGGTATTCAGTTCGGGATGGTATTCGTCGCTCACCCTCGGCCCCTCTCCCATAGGGAGATGGGAGTAGGACAATGGCAACGGCCGGAATAGGCTCCTCCGAACAGCAACGGCATTTGCCCCTCACCCCCGGCCCCTCTCCCGCAGGGAGAGGGGAGCGGGACAACCGCAACCGAGTCGGGCAGGATGCCCGACCCACGGGCTAGTATTTGGGATGCCCGCCCCTCCTTCGTTCTTCGGGCTATGGCGGGCAAGCTGGTGCCACGCGCATTAACGACATTCACAGGCTGGAAAGACGCTGCTGCTTTTTGGCCTTGCTTGCTCAGTCGTCCAATACCGGCGGCGCGGTACAAGCCCGCGCCCTACAGAACGGTGGCTGTTCTCAACAGGTTGTTGAAAGTTCCTAACAGATACGACAAGAATGTCGCGAAACGGCTATCACGCA
>JAUVVY010000092.1 GCA_030604405.1 bacterium
GCTCAGTCGTCCAATACCGGCGGCGCGGTACAAGCCCGCGCCCTACAGAACGGTGGCTGTTCTCAACAGGTTGTTGAAAGTTCCTAACAGATACGACAAGAATGTCGCGAAACGGCTATCACGCACTCCGACGTATTCAGGATCTAGTGGGGGACAGTCCCTAAAGGGATAGTCCCCGTATGCAGCGTATCTCAAAAAGCAGCAGCGTCTGGAAAGCCTGTGCCACGCGAATATATTTAGGAAGCGTGACCCGCTCCCAAGGAGTGGGTGCCCACGCGTCGGAAAATGGCTGGCAGGATACAAGCGATTACGACTGCAACAGCGGGAAGCCAAGCTCTTCGCGGTGACGGACGTAGGTTTTCCCCACCTCGCGAGCCAGATTCCGTACGCGCTCGATCATGCCAGGTCGCTCCGTAATCGAAATCGCGCCACGAGCCTCCAGAAGATTGAAGGTGTGTGAGCAGTTGAGAACAAAGTCATACGCGGGCAGCGGTAAAGTGGACTCGATCAGCCGCAAAGCCTCGGCCTCGTAGAGGTCAAAAAGCTGCCACAGCATCTCAACATCAGCGGCCTCGAAATTGTAGATCGAAAACTGCCGTTCTTCCTCGTACTTGATCTCTCCACATGTGATCGTGTCGTTGTACTTGAGGTCGCGATAGTCATCAACGGCCTGCAAGTGCATGGCCAGGCGGCCGAGGCCGTAAGTGAGCTCGGCGGACACGGGCTTGCAAGGCAAACTGCAGGCCTGCTGAAAATAGGTGAACTGCGTGATCTCCATGCCATCAAGGCGGACTTCCCAGCCGAGACCGGCAGCGCCCAGCGTCGGGGCCTCCCAGTCATCCTCGACGAACTTGACGTCATGGGCAGTGAGATCGAGGCCGATTGCCTCGAGGCTGGCAAGATAGGTTTCCTGCACGTCCGGTGGCGAGGGCTTCAGTAGCACCTGAAATTGCATGTGCTTCTGAAAGCGGTTGGGATTTTCGCCATAGCGGCCGTCGCTTGGGCGGCGAGAGGGCTGGACATAAGCGACCTGGGTTGGCTCGGGGCCAAGCGCCCACAAGATTGTGGCCGGACACATCGTTCCCGCGCCCACAGGGCAATCATACGGTTGCATAATCAGGCATCCGTAGTCGGCCCAGAATTCGTCGACTCTGAATATCAACTGCTGGTAAGTCATCAAGTACCTCCAGAGGTCCAGTGCGCCAACATCAAGGGCAATGAAGCCACTGCCAGCCGAGGGAATTAGGCCAGGTGCAGCTTACAGGTTAACAGGTCAAGGCGGTGGTTTGCAAGAGTCCGGCAATAGTGCAGGGAGGCTGGGAGGTGTGGGCTGTAAAATGAGACGGCGCCCAGATTGAGCGCCGGTTCATAAGCTGCTGTCGCCCGCAGGCGTCGCGGGCGCTACTACTCGCTACTGCGGATCTTGGCGGCCTGCTCCGGTGCGACTTTGGGCAGCTTGCGCCTGATCCGCGACAAGGCATTGTCTATGGACTTGATCTTGCAATTAAGTACGCTGGCCATCTCCTTGTACGACTTTCCGGTCTGATACTCAGACAACACCTGCCACTCGAAGGGCGATAACTCATCGCGCAGCGTTGCCTTGAGTACGCGCTCGCCTTCTTTGCCAAGCACCACCATCTGTGGATCGGTATTGGTTTCGGTGTCCAGTATTTCTGCAAGGTCACGGTCTTCTTCACCGCTATTAGGAGGGGCTTCGAGAGAGACGGATGAATTGAGCGGCGTCTGCTTCTGGCGTGTAGCGGCCTTGATGGCCGAGATCATCTGTCGCTGGATGCAGACCTTGGCAAAACAGGCAAATGAAGTGTGGCGGTCGGCCCGGAAGTCGGTAATGGCTTCCCAGAGGCCGATGAGGCCGATCTGAAGGAGGTCGTCGCGCTCGGCTCCCTGTAGGAAATAGGATTTTACTTTTGACCTGACCAGGTTGCGATACTTGTAGAGCAGATACTCACAGGCTTCTTGATCTTGTTCGTCTTGCGCTCGTCTCACCAGTTCTTCATCGGAAAGCGGCTGATAGGCAAGGGTGCGTCTGCGGTAGGCGGCTTCACGGAAGAACTCTGCAGGATTGACCATACTTCGGCTCCTCAATCTGTTGAATGGTCCAGATGCGCATCACTATTTGATGCTTCCGGTTCTGCAACCGGAGCATACAGCAACTCAACAGAACAATTCGAAACAAGCTCGCCGAGGACTACAGCCGCAACTGCAACGATGCCGGCGAGAGCTGTCGAAAACTGGCAGACTACTTTATCCAAGAGTTTGATGCGGATATCTGCGACTTCGTGCCCTGCCATCACCTCGCTTATCTTCTCCGCGACGTGCTCGCCGAGGGCGGCAAATTCGTCGCTGGAGGTCTCATCATGCTGCTCGAGCCATACCAAAGCATCTACAACATCGCCGTTGGCCGCCTCCAGAGCCTCGCGGGCCTGCTCATAGCCGACACCCATGCGCTCTCGAAGCAAGTCCACGGCAGCCAGATCATATTGTTTCGCTGAGACGTTGCGCTCCATCCGCCTAGCCGTTCTAACGGGCTACGTCCGTGCTACCAATGCGATACATGAAGTTGAGGAAGCCCTTGAGGGCATGTAGTTCATAGACCTGGCCGCGAAATGCCGAGGCGGCATAGGCCTGATAATTCTCCCCGAAATGTAACTGGCTGAACCCAAAAGCAATATGGGAAAAGAACAGGCCGACCAGCACACCCAGCGCGCAGGCAATGGTGGAGTCGAGTGGCCCCAATTCGGCGTTGAGCTGCCTTTGCACAAGCGTGGAGATGGTGACAGTGACGGCCACGAGTACCAGAAAGATGGTGAGATAAGCAGCAGAGCGGGAGAACTGAGCGGAGGAAATTCCTTCGTATGAGAAGGTAGCGATCTTAAGGGCAATCCAAATCCCAACGGTATCAATGATCGCACAAGCTGCGCCCCGCTTGACCTCTATGACCATGATCAGCACACATAGCGCTATGGTCAAGAAGTCAAGCCAGGTCATTCGGCCCACCCCCTGCCAAACCAGTGCGGCTCAGCTCGGAGCGCAAGATGGTGAAGTTTTCGACGCACGACACACGCGCCCAAGTTATTGGGAAGCGATATTATCATAGTCGAATCCAGATGTGTGGGGTTTTTGCGACAGCAGTTGCAACGATGCAGTGGTGTAATTGGCGGCATTATAAACGACAGTAAGAATGGCGTCAAGCATAATTCGAATTGCGCGTGCCTAATCGGCGGTTTTCCTATCGGCTTACTACAATGGAGACGTAGCCGACTACGCCCGGACTCGGCATCACCTCTCCGGAATGGCCATAGCGAACCATCTCCGCCCTCGTCGCGCCGAGCTCGGATGCCGCAATCAGCATCGCCGCCACCGGCCCGCGACCGCACATGGTGATGTCGGGACGAGTGTGCAAGACACCTTCGGCATCCATGCTCACCATCAGCGGTATCAATGTCTTATCCTGGGCAACGGTGACCTCCGCAGGGCGATGGTGCGTCATGTCAGTGCTGGCGATGATAACCGCGTCGGCCGAACCTACAGCAGAAACGATGGCCTGCGCCACCTCGCGCGCCTCGCTGGAGTCCTGGCGGACGACCATGATAGGCACGAGTCGGCACGCATCTCCGTAAAGGTGCTGTAAGAACGGCAACTGGACTTCGAGCGTGTGCTCACCGACGAAGCCTTCCGGTCCGTCACGGAAATCTGGCAGCTTCGCGGCGATGGCTGAGGCCAGCTCCTCGTGGATGGGCAGATCACCCAGCGGCGTGCGCCAACTGCCACGGGTCTGTATCGCCGGCATGGGATTGCCATGGGTGGGGCTGATTACGATAGCAACTTCGGGGGCCCCGTCGGCGGCCAGCCGCGAGAAGGCGTGCGCAGCAATCGCGCCGGAAAACATATAGCCGGCATGGGGGCTGACCAGGCCAACGATCTTTCGCGGGCCGTCGGAATTGACCTGCGGAAGCCGTCCAGGCCCACGCGCATCGAGATAACAGCTCTCTAGCTCGCGTCGCAGGCCGTCCGCATCTGCCTCGTAAAACCGTCCGGCTACCGCCGGTTGACGAATAGGGTCTGCAGTCATTATGTGTGCCCTCCTGGAAGGTTGCGGCACCCGCTCGGTGCTCACTTGACTCAGTTGGCGCTATATTGTCCCCATTGAATACGGCATGAATCAACGACATTCAGAGGCTGGGCTTCGACAAGCTCTCTTCGACAAGCTCAGGGCGGACACGGCAGCCCCTACGGGAAAGCCGCTGCTGCTTTTTGGGCTTGTTTGCTCAGTCGTCCAATACCGGCGGCGCGGTACAAGCCCGCGCCCTACAGAACGGTGGCTGTTCTCAACAGGTTGTTGAAAGTTCCTAACAGATACGACAAGAATGTCGCGAAACGGCTATCACGCA
>JAUVVY010000007.1 GCA_030604405.1 bacterium
GCCCAGATTGCAGCGCCACCTATGTGACGCGCCACGTAAGCGTCAGCGGCGCAATTTAGACGGACTTGACGTCTTTGGCCGCGCCACTAACGCTTAAGTTAGCGCCAATGGGGGCCGGGGGTGAGGGGCCCGCGGTGAGGGCAAGGTGAGTAGTTACGAATTAGGTATGCTCTCCCCAGAATTCTATTGGCCTACCCAATAGAAAAAATTCGCGTTCTATTTTGCAACTTTGCCTGCTTGCATGCAAAGTAGATTTCCTCCCCCCCTAGTAACAAATGCCGTAGTATCAGGGCCTCGTGGCGTTGGCGGCGATTTACTCCCCTAGAGCAAATCGCCGAAAAACGCCATTTTGACCCCCCTCAGCAAGGGGTTGCAGAGGGGGGTTAAATCAGGCGCAGGCACCTTGAGAACCCATACGGATGCGGTGGCAGCAACGGCCCGTCTGCCGGAGCCTTGTCGCTGAGGATCACCTGCCGTGCGGGCGGCTCGTAGCCGATCAGCCATGCCTCGAAGCTCACGTCGCCTGCGCCATCGCCCAGCACATCCACCGTCACCGATGAGTAGCCGCCGTCCGGCACCCGGAAGACATAATCATCGCGCTCCCGCGGGCCGACTGGCGGCAGCGTCCGCACTGTGCCGTAGCCGCGGGTCTCCTTGCGGAAAATCCTCTCTACCGCCGCAAAGTGCCGCGCATCAACACCCTTGTGGCGGCAGTTGCCACCTTTGACCGTCAGGCTGTCCAGCGCTTCCTGCGGGCCGCGAACTGTCACCAGCACCTCGGCTTTCTCGGTGCGGTGCGGCACGCCGATATACCATTGCAGCCGCCAGCCGCCCGCAATCGCCTCATCGGCTGTCTCCTCCGCGTTGAAAGCGGGGATCTGCATCTGCGGGTGGATAATCGGGCCGATCTCGTCGGTGAGTTTGGCATTTCCGGGGAAGCAGTATTCGAACCCCTCGTCACAGGCCTTGACCATGAACGCTGCGCCGGCAATAGGCGAGACCGAGGCCTGCTGCTCCCTGAATATGTTGAGCAGCGCCACCTCGTGGCCCACCAGTTGCACCGTGGGCGGCTGCAGGTCCTGCCAGTACGGATAGACCTGCCGGACGGTCCCGGGGTCGTAGCCCAGCCATTCGGCCAGCGGCAGCTCCACGCTCTGCGGCTCGACCGAGGGATTGCGCAGCACCAGCCACGCGCTGTCAGCGCTGGGGTGCAGAAAGCCGTAGATTTCGCCATACGCCGGATGGCCCAGGACCATCTGCGTGTGCCGGGTGCCGAGTTCGTTAGCGTGATAGTGCAGCCAGTCGAGCGCCGCTTGAGTGTAGTCGGCCTGCCACTGCCGCATCGCTTCAGGGCAGAAAGTCATGTGCAGGTAGGTGGTGCCCCGGGTGAATTGCAGCACCATATTGTCCAGCCAGGTGCTGGGCTCGTCGTAGAAGGGGTTGTCCACCGCATCGGCGAAGCCGTGGTTGTCGTAGGCATCGAGAGGCACCGGCGTCTCGGCCTTGCGCTGTATCTGGTAGTACATGGCATCGCGGTGGGTGTTGTCACGATCGCGCTGCGTCCGCGACGGCCAGCACGCATACTCCAGATCGCCGGAATTGACCAGCCAGACGTGATCTGCCGCCTGCAGCCACCACGGGCTGGGCCACCAGCCGTTGCGAGTCACCAGGTCGGGGTTCCTGGCCCTCATGCGCCGGTCAATGCGGTTGAATATCTTCAGCGAGGCCTCGCGCACGTGATCGGTGGTCGGATAGACCTCATCGAAATCCGGCGTGGTCGCGCACTCATTATCCCAGTCTATCTTCAGGTGATCTGTGCCGACTTCGTCCACAAGCCGCTCGAAGCGCTGCGCCAGGGCCTCTTCGAAGCTGGGCTGCATCATGACCACGAAGTCCATGCCGTGGTAGGTCCCCGGCCCGTCGCCGACCACCCAGCCCTGCTCTTGAATCCAATCCATGTCTAAGCCGGTGCGTCCGTTGTGGCTGACCCATAGCGACAGCTTCATTCCGTTATCTTGAAGGCGCTTTCTGAGCGCGATCAGTTTGCTGTCCTGATCATCGTCTTGTTTGCCGTGGAAGATCGAAGCGCGGTCGAAATAGCCGGCGTCGAGCGCCAGCGCATCAGGCCGCAAGCCGATATCCAGCGTCGCGTCGAGAAATGCGTCCATCCCTTCCCAGGAGAAGACGTACTCGCCGCCGCCCAGCACGCGTGTTGACCAGCCGACACTGAGCGTTATCAGCGGGTCGGCCAGGCGTGGAATGCGGATGCCCCAGACATAGTCCATGAACGCTTCCGGCACCGCCTCGTGGTCGGCTGCGACGCCAAACACCGCCGGGAAGGTCTCTATGATGCCGCTTTCGTCCCAGATGGGGTGATGGTAAATCTCCAGCCGCTCGCCGGGCACTGTGAAAGCGGAGGCGTGTTCGATGCCGAAGAACCAGTCGCCGGCATAGACCGGAAAGCCGCATCCGGGCTGGTCGGCGTAGGTGTCCAGGCCGCTTTGTTGTTCGGCCTCCGGCCCGCCACGCAGACCATAGCCCACGCGTCGAACGGGCACAGGCGGGTCGGACTGGAGGTCCACCCACACCCGGTCGAGAGTAGGCGTCCCGTCCGGCGCCGTAAGGGTCAACTGCTTGCGGAACCACGGCTTGTCGGCCTCCAGCCAGTAGCGCACCTGCACCGCGATTCCGCTCGGCTCATGGCTGTATGAGAATGTCACTTCGTCCGCGCCGGCTTGCACGTCGCTGAGCGCGAAGTCATCGCCGGCCAACTCCTCGCCGGCTAGTTTGATGGCAAAGGCCGGGAAGTCAAAAGCCCGGCTCTGGCCGGAGAGACGGTTTGCCACCTGCAGGCCGCCGTCTTTCCAGGTCAACGCCAATGCGGGGTCCTCCAGTGCAATGTCAATCGTCGTGGGATCCAGGCTCATGGAGAATTCCTCCGAAATCATTTTGCGCGGCCACATACACCCGCAAGCTTCGCCGCGGGTGCGATGAAAACCTGCGCCGCCCCGGTGCATCAGCGGCTTTTGTGCATACTCACGCCGGCAGTTGGAGGGGATGAGCCATTTCGAAGCTTGCCAGGAAGCAACACAAGGCGAAGGACAATGGCCTCGAGCAGGATGACGCTGCTGCTTTTTGAAATACGAAGGGATTATTGCCTGAATAGGTTTGAGCGCGCTATTGCTGTTCTTCGAAAGTCTTGTCGTGTTTGTTAGAGAGTCTCAACAGTTCATTGAAAGCAGCCTGCGTTTTGTAGGGCGGGGGCTTGTACCCCGCCGCAGTTATTAGACGACTGCGGGAGCAATGCCAAAAAGCAGCAGCGTCAGGATGCCCGAGCCACGCCACAATGCTTGGGAAACCCGGCCCGTGTGAATGGATTTGACATGCTTTGAATAATCGGGCCTAGTCTTGTGCGGGTGCGGTGACGACGTGCAACTTGCCATCCCGGAGGCAAGCCACAAACACTTGCGCATCAGTTTCCAGCGTGCCCCCTGTCGGCAGCGGGACGACCATCTTCGCGTCACCTCGGTTGAAGGCGACCACGATGTCGCCTACTCTGACGGCGTCGCAGCCATCAGTAGATACTTGCTGCAGCGGCGCAACTGCCTGGCCGGCGTCACCGATGAGTAGTGGAACCAGAAAAGCAGCCTCCGCAACCGGCCCGGTCTTGAGTTCGAGCATGTTAATCTCAGGCTCTTGGGGTGTCAGATCGCGTGTGGGATGGACGAACTGAGGCCGGTAGGTGACGGTCTCCCCCACTAGCTGCTCAGGCAGCAGCGGCGCGACTGTGACCTGGGCTTCGTCGCGTACGATGGTCCAACGACCGTCGGCCTCAGCGGTCTCTCCCCAGTGGTGCAGCAGCCAACTGAAGGTGCGTGGCTCTTTGGCGGCCAGCCGATCATATACGACTACCAGGTCACGCCCTGCCAGCACGACAGTGCGGTCAAAGCGGGTCAGGCCGAGGTCGTCGGGATAGGCTGACTGTGCGTCTCCGCTGATGATGGTGATGTCGCCGTCGGTGACGAACTGTGTGATGCGGGCGCGACCGGGCTTTGGTCCGGGCCACATCTCGCCATCGCCGTACTGCCCCTGGCCATCCACCAGGACCGTGTTGTGGTTGCGCGTCTTCTTATCGTAGGTATAGCCGGGGTCTCCGGCCAATACCGCGCCACGGCTGAAGAGCACGAAATGGTTCTGCGCCGGGTGATTGTGACCGGTGCCGCTGAGGCGATATTTGTCACATAGTTCGGCCCACATGTGCCCACCTAACGGCCGGCTGACAAACGCGATGTAGGTGGCGTCATCACCCCAATCGGTGCGGACGAAGGCAGTCTCGACATCCTGGTAATACCTGGCCAGCGGGATATTGCCCTGGACGTCAGCCGCCGCCAGACTCTCGTCAAGCCACAATAGGTTGAAGCGGTCGGAACGCGGGCCTGTGTTGAGCAGTTCGGCAAGCCCCGTGGTGACCGGGTCCTGGAAGCGTTTGGCCTCCCACAGCAGCAATTTGATTGGCGGACGGCCCAACCTGACCGAACTATCCTCCATTGGGGCGCTGCGTGTCAGGCCCGGGTAAAGATAATGGAAGCGGAACTGTCCCTGGCCGGCGAAGCCGTCATCGCCGGCGGGGATTTCGAGACCTGTGCACCATTCGTAGAGGTCGGTGTACATGTAGAGCGTGGGCATGGAATAATCCCAGTAGGCGGGCCCCTCGTGGAAGCTTGCGTCAGGGCTGAAGGTCAGCCCGATGCGCTCATAGCGGTCCCAGGCCCAGGCCAGCCAGCGCTCGGCCTCAGGCTCTTCCCCGCAGATGGCCGCTGCGCCCAGCGCGAGCGCAAGATGAGCGAACCAGTAATGGTTCTGCTGGAAATGCAGCCCGCCGCCGGTAGCCCCCGCCACTGAGGCATTGAAGAGCAGCCGGCACTGCTTCGCGATTGTCTGCCGCACGCGGTCGCGCAAGTCCTCCGGCAAATCGTCATAGAGCCAATCATAGGTCAAGGCCAGGCCCTCTATGAAATACTCGGCATCGAGGTCAACGCCGACTGTATCGTAGGTAGTCGCCATCTCCAGCCACTCGATAATGGCGGCAAGCTGGTCCTCGTCGGGCGCAAGCACGTGCCCCAGAGCATAGGTCCCGAGGCCCCGGAAGGCGCCGCCGTTGCGCTTGCCGGGTTCGAAGGGCGGAGGCTTTCTGGTCAGCAGCCCGGGCAGGGCGTAGAAGCTCTGGACGCGCTCATCGTCCAGCCGGGCTCGCAACGCTTCGATATCATCGGCTGTGAAAAAGATGCGCGGATGAGTGCCCATCAGCTCCTGGCGCATCGGCGGCTGAGGCATCTTGGTGGTAGCCATGGCGATGCTTACAGTCTTGATGGCACTACCCGGAGCCTCGCGCAGGGTCAGGCCAAAGCTGTGCTTGCCCGCCTCCGCTATATCAAGGATAAATGAACGGCTGCCGAGTGCGCCCCTGGGGATCACAAAGGGCTTGTCAATCTGCGCTCCGTCGAAGGCAAGCCAGTAAGAATCAGTGCCGTTATCGGGAGCCTGCGCTTCCACCTCGAAAATGACGCGGCCTACAGACAATTCCACATCGAGGCTGAGCTCAAAGCCCGCCCCGGTGAGGGCGACCTGCTGGCCCTCCAGTTCATCCAGCGTCGCGCCTGTCGCTTTCTGCACAACCTCGGCAGCCGTAAGCTCGACAACGAACTCTCGCACAAGCATCGGCTTATCAAGGAGAGTATTGAGATCAACACCCGAATAAGGCCCTATTGCCAGTGCTCCGGCCATCAGTAACTCCAGCATAAGATCACCCCATGTAACATCAATCCGCCCGGCTCACGCGGGCTGCCTGCATGAGCCGAATGAAAAGTGATACGTCCCTCGTATCTACATGTTCACCCCCCTTTGCGTGAATTCCTTCTGCCGAGACCCAAGCAGGGAAAAGCGACCGGGGCCCTCTTGTATCACAAAAATGAGCCGGTATCCTCGCCTTGTCCGAAGAAGACTGAAAAAGGCTCCACCGGCTTTTCCGGGAAGGAATATGGCCCGCTTAGGGTGAATGTCAATAGGGGCGAGCAAAACGGGAAATGGTGAGAGAGTCATGGAGCAAGATGCGACGAGCAAACAGCTAGCACAGCGCCGGGCTGAGGGCATTCGGACAGGCGTTACAATCGCCGTGGTCGTCGTCGTGCTGCGCTACCTGCCTGCTACATCCAATCTGTTTCTCTTCCCTCTCATTGACAATTTCGCCTATGACGTTGCTTTTGGGCTGCGCGCGCCGCAGCAGCCGTCGGATATCGTGATCGTCGCTATAGATGACGATAGTCTGAAGGAGGAGCGACTGGGATGGTTTCCGTGGCGACGAGATACCTACGTGAAACTGCTGGAGAAGCTCGATGGGGCCAAAGTCGTGGGGTTCGATGTGCTGTTTGCCGAACCTGACCGGCACAACCCGGAAGCCGACAGCCGCTTTGCCGAGGCAATCGAGCGGCACGGGCGGGTGGTGCTGGCGTCGTACAGGCGAGTGAGATCGGAGGTCAGCGCGGAGCAAGGCACCGAAGCAGCCGCCATCATGCCCTCGTATCCGCCCCCTGCAGGCGGCACCGGCCCACTGATGCCGGTGCAGCCACGGAACCTCGCCCCGCCCATACCCAAGCTCGCCAAAGCAGCCGCCGGCATCGGGTATGTTGACATCGTGCCTGACAGCGACGGCGTATATCGGTACGTAGCCCCACTGAAGGCAGGCTATGACCGCCGCGTGTATCCGCACTTTGCCACGGAGATGGCCCGTGTGGTCTCCGGCACAACGGCCGAGCAGATCGTGGCGCGGGCGCCGGACAAGCAAGTAATGATGGACGAGCGGCCGGTCTATCTCAACGCCGATGGCAAGATGCTGATCAACTATTGCGGCCCGACCGGCACGATACCGCGCTTCCGCTTCTGGGACGTAATCAGCGGGCAGGTTTCGGAGGATCAGTTCAAGGGTAAAATTGTACTCGTGGGTGCAACTGCGCCCGGGCTTTATGACATACGCAACGCGCCATACCGAGAGAAGAGCCGCTTCTTCCTGGGCGTGGAGACCAACGCCAATATCGTCAACAGCCTGCTGTACATGCCGCCACTGAGGGACAGCTCGCGCACAGTCGTATGGTTGGTTTTCGCGATGATATTGGGCTCGCTGGCATGCTGGGTTGTGTGGAGCAGCGCAGAGACAACCGGCCCGTTCGTCGGAGGCCTGATACTCGTCGTAATTGCGCTGCCTTCGTTCTTTGTGGTGTTCTACCTGGCCAATCAGGTAATTCCCTATGGAGCGATCGCCCTGGCCACGGCTCTGCCGGTCGGGCTGGGGATATATGACCGGCTGGGCGCGGAGCGGCGCATGATCCGTGGGCAGTTTGCCTCCTACGTCTCAGAAGATGTGCTGGCGATGCTGACGAGGGACCCGGAGCTTATCCGCAGTGGCACACAGCGCGAGATCACTGTGCTGTTTTCCGATGTGCGGGGTTCAACATCGCTGGCGGAACAGTCAATCCCGGAGGCATGGCTGGCTCAGCTCAATCAGTACATGAGTCAGATGACGGAGGCGATCTTTGACTACAACGGCTACCTCGACAAGTTCATGGGTGACGGGATAATGGCGATCTGGAACGCCTTCGGCACTGATGCGAAACACGCTGAACTTGCCGTGCGCGCCGGTCTGGCAATGCTTGAGCGGCTGGAAGTGCTGAATCAGGAGTGGGAAAACGCCGAGAACCGGCTCCCGTTCGGCATCCGTGTCGGCCTGCACACCGGTGAGGCAATGCTCGGAGATGCCGGTTCCGACCAGCGACGCCAGTACACCGCCATAGGCGACGTGGTCAACACCGCCGCCCGCATCGAAGAAATGAACAGGGAACTCGGCACCACATTCATAATCAGTGAAACCGCCGCGCAACTGGTCGGGGACGTGTTCGAGTTGCGCGAGATCGGCGAGGTGGAGGTCCGTGGCCGCAGCAAGGGCATCAAAGTTTTCGAGGTGATGGGCGAAAGATCGTGAGATGTGAAAGCCAGAACGAGGTAATCCGATGCTTAACTTGTTCGGCAGAAGGAAGAAGAAGCCGCGAGGCGACGTAGTGTCGGACGCGCTCGCCGACCTCAAAGATGACCAGAAGAGGAAAGCCAAACGCCGCAAACGTCGGGGGAAACAACTGCTCCCATCATGGGTGGACCGGCGCATGCTGATCGGGCTGGGAATAATTCTAATCGCAATCATAGCCGATGGCGTGCGCCGCGAAAACGAGGAATTCTACGCCAATATTACCAAGGTGTACGGGCAGGTCCAGGTCTATGCCGATGCCGAATCAGTCGGCAAGCCCGCGCAGGTCGGGGACAAGCTGCAGGACCGTAACATCATCCGCACCGGCGCGCAATCAGGCGCAGTGCTGGAGTTTCCTGATGACAGTGTGGTCACCGTTGGTGCCAACTCGCAAATGGTGGTCAAGCTGCTGGAGTACAACCGCGGTGGAGCCTGGCGAGCACGCTCGTTCTTCCTCCAATTCGGGCAGGTATGGGCCAGGGTCTCACCGCACTTCGGCGAGAAGTCGGAGATCAAGATATACACGCCCTCGTCTGTGGCCGCCGTTCGCGGCACCACGTTTTCCGTCTATCAGGGGCCCAGAGGCGCCGCGAGCGACATTATGTGCAGCGATGGGACGGTGGCGGCGCAGGGCCTCACCGGCGCCCCGCAAGCGGTCGGTGCCAATACCTGCGCCACTGTCTCAGCGGGCAAAGCCACGGGGCCGATGCGGGGAATGTCAAGCGAACAGACGGGCTATTTCAGACAACCTGAGCTGTGGAAAGAGATTCCTGAACCGCACTGGCTGAAGACTGTGGAGCTGACGATCACTCAGACGCTGGACGCGCCGCTTACGATTCTGGGCATCGGCAAGGCCTCTCCGTACGTCGGCTGCGCGAATTTTGCGCGTCGGACGGCGGCTCAGGAGCAACTGCGGCGACTCTACCTCGATCTCGAGGGCGCCAAATACCCGAAATACATCAACCCCGGCACCATGGAACAACTCGACATTCCGGGCGACAAGCTGCGAATAATGCTGTCCACTTTCCACGGTGATGCGATTGAGCTATACCGTCAACTCGAGAGCGGTAGGAGCTTCATTGTGTTGGCGCGCGCACGAGACACCCGGCGGACCCTGTACAAGGTCACGCCCTATGGTGTGGACAATGCCACCGAAGCCGAGCTGCGCCAGTACCAGGCCTACTGAGGCTGACGGCCGACCGAATGTGATAACCAGTTGGAAAGACGGAAGCCGATACGGGGCTTCCGTCGCTTGTTTCTACTGCGCACAACGCAGTGCTATTGGCTGACCTGTATGACAGCGCCGGGGACTGCATCGGCGCTGAGAATCCAATCGGCGCCGTCGCGGGCCACTGAATAGATATTGCTGCGCAATCGGCCGCCTCTGGGCGCGACAGATACGAAGTCTGCCTGAGGCTCCTCCGACACTTCCAGGCCACTGATGCGGAAACTCAGTTGGCTGTTGATAACACCAGTCGGCCACTGTCCTGCGATTTCGAACTGGACCTTCTGCGGCCCGGCTTCAATGACATTGACCGACAGCGCCCGCCGCAGCAGGACGTAGTCTATCACGTCATCGGGTTTGGCGGCCCACAGCCTGGCGTCTGAGATGTCGCGCAGCTTCTCGAACCGCCGAGTCAGGTCCTCAGGGGTGATGCACTTGCGCGACTGCGGGACATTCCACATCACCAGGTG
Source organism: bacterium (assembly GCA_030604405.1). Lineage (GTDB taxonomy): Bacteria > Armatimonadota > Zipacnadia > Zipacnadales > UBA11051 > UBA11051. The sequence goes on from JAUVVY010000007.1 coordinate 9,767, forward strand.
CGAGGTCTCATACAGCCACGAGCCGACCAGGAAGTCCAGCGCCAGGTTGTCAGTCAGCAGTTCGTCCTTCCAATCGTAGGCGTCGGATATCTTCCCGGATGCGACCATGAAATTGCCGATCTTGTACAGGTCGAAGTCTTCGCGGTTGGGCGCGCCATCTATGTAAGCGCAGGCCAGATAGTGCTGCTTGACGAGGTCTATTACCGGCTCGTAGTTATATTTGTCATTTGGGATAGTGAAAATGCGCACCGGACGATCGAGCATGTCCTCCAGGCGGTACTTGCTCCAGACCACCTCGCGCCACAAATCGAGCCCCGGCTGCGTCGGATACACGTAATGCGACCAGGAATGATTGCCCACACCCCAGCCACGGGCCATGAGGAATTTCAGCTCCTCGACGCTCATCTGCATGTAATCATTGAGTGAGCTGCCGTAGGCGCTGCGCTGCTTGCCGAGCTGTCCGACAACTACATCAACATGGCCGGGGAAGCCGAACTCCTGGTGTACTGGCAGCGCATTGGCGAGGGCGTCCACAGTGCCCTCGTCGTAAGTCATCGAATACGCAAACGGGGCATCCTGGGGCCAGGTGCATATCTGTACCGGCGCATTTTCCTTAGCCATGTGAATTCTCCCAGCTTTCGGGCAGCCGCAAAAGAAGGCGGCCGCCACAGTCATCTACGTACGCCGCTTTCTCAGCGTGGGTATCTTGACGGTATGCACTTGATCCGAGCCGTGGCGGTCGAGGGTGCAGAGCTGTAGCCAGATTCTCTTCGGCGGTGCCTCGGTAAGCTTGATAGCAAACTCGGTGGAGTGCAGACCGCGGACCGGAGCGATGGCGTGGCCGATCTGGCGGGTGATGAGAATCTGGGGCTTGGCCATTGTCGCTCTGGGCGCGGCGGCTTTGAGCGGATCGCCGTTGAAGGCCACCAGCAGCGCTTGGTCCACGTCGAAGGCGCCGCGGTTGTGTACGCTGATTTGCAGGACAGGCTTGCCGCGGGCCCTCCGCAGGGCGGCGCTTGAGAGCTCGATTTGCAACTCCTGCTTCAGGGCATTCGGCTTGAGATTGACGGCCCTGGCGGCATTCAGGATACCCCAGCCCAGTTTGTTATCCCACTTGTCATTGCCGGCGGTGTTGCGCAGAATCTGGCGGATCTGCTCATTGCTCAGTTCTGGGAAGCGCGAGCAGACCAGCGCCGCCACACCACCGCCGAACCCCGAAGCCATACAGCCTCCGCTGGACGATACGTAGTCATTGTCGCCACCGGTGCTCCACACCCGGTCCACTTCGTTGTTGGTTCCGCGCTGTCCACCCGGAGCCCCTACCTCCACATAATTCGCTTCTGCGACGATATCCGCAGCACGGCCATGCCGGTTGCTGGAGCCGATTGAAATCACCGAGGCGAAGCCCGAGTTGGCGGTGGCAACCCGCCTGCCGCGATTATCTGCCGTGCCACGACAGGTCAGACATCCCGCATCATAGGCATCGTCCAAGGCGCGGCGGATCTGTGGGTTGTCCACCGGATAGCCAAAATCGGTCCCTCGGTAGAAAAGCGGGCTCCTCGCACTCGTCTTGCCATAGCTGATGAACCCATGCGGAATGACCAGCACCTTCGCACCATGCTCGACCGCATAATCAATGCCCTGCCACCAACTGTCCGGTTTGCCGTAGCCGACCCGCACGATCATCACCTTGCACTCCGGCGCGCAGGCCATCACCTCGCCGGCTACGAACGCGTGGTGTCTGCGGTTATAATCATTATCCTGCCCCGGGCCAGTGGGCTCCAGGCTGGCATCATCGTCAAAGCAGTCCCAGCCGTGGAGGTCGCCTTTGGTCGGTTTGGGGTTGATCCACAGATGCCCCTCGTGGTCGGGATGTTGGACGTAGCCGAGATCAATGACGGCAACCACGACATCAGGGCTGCCGCGAGTGACCTTGTGGGCCTTGGGGATGCCGAGCTGCTGAAACGGCCAGCCGTACGGCGTTTTGTGCATGGTGAACAGATTCAGTTCAGGAGCTTCCTGGCTCATCTCACATCGCTCCCAGCGCCGCGTCAAGCAGCGTGATCAGCAGCGGCTTGGTGCCCTCGGCGGTGAGGGCATAGTCCTGTATGCACAGCGCCGTGCTGCCCAGGTATCTTGCCGCCAGGACCAGTTCACTTTCCGTCGTGTCAAACTCGGGGTCGTCCACCGGTACCGGCACCACCCGCCATTGCGGGCAACACGCAAGTATGGCTTGCGCAACCCGTTCCGCCCGCTGCGCACATTCTTCATCAAGATACCATTGGCCCTTCACGGGGTTGAGCTTGGGTGAATCTACGCTGCCAGGATGCACGTGTACATCCAGCATCAACGCAGGCGCATGGGCCGCCATGTCATTCCAGGTATGCAGGGACTCTTCGGCACACTTTTGGCCGCGCCTGGCGAGGCCGAAGTCAAACATCGGGCAGCGGTCGCGGGCGTTCATGATCGAGTATCCGTGCGCTGCACCGTCGGGCATGGGCACAGGCAGAATGGTGAACTGGAACCGCTCCAACAGCTCCTGGCTGCGTTTTGTCGGCGTCCCCAGCCAGTCCAATACGTGCAGTACGGTGTCGCCGGCGAATTCGGCACTTTGGAAGCTGGCGTGGATGAAGATCCGCTGATCGCGCGGCTCGGTCTCGACTACCCACAGATCGCGCCCTTCGGCGGTTTTGCCCAGGCTGCGGGCGGAGGCAAAAGGCAGTCGCGCGGCGTATTGCTTTACGGTCTGTTCGGTTTCGCCAGAGGTCCACTGCGGCTTGGTGGAAAGCACAGTGTCCTGACCGGGCGCCAATGTCAACACCGTATCTACCCAGCCATCGCCGTGCTTGTGGTTGGCCGCCGGCAGATGCCGCCAGCAGCGGCCCTCCTTCACCCAGTACGGCCCGCACATGAACTTGATGTTGCGCGCTGCTGACCGCTCGCACAGGTGCAGCCTGATGTGCGCGTCTGCCGCTTCATCAGTGGTGTTGCGTACGCCGAGGGCGAAGTTGTAGTCATAAAAGACGCCGTGGAATGCCATCTCTGGAATGTCCGGTTCTTCCAGGCACTCCACATGGAAGATGCCATCGCAGATCTCACGCAGGCCGCCGACACTCGCTCCCTCGAAGCCGCTGTAGAGCACGGTGCCGCGAGCCTCGCCAAGGGCCTTCTGGGTCATGGCAATCCTCCTCACTTTCGGGGTTCCACCAGATGGGCCAGCAGCAGTGCGTCCTGGACATGGTGAAGAGATTCAGAGCGGGTCGCTGCCGGCTGACATGAGCCTCCCAATGGCAGGCCCGATCTGGCGGGTAATGAGAATCTGAGGCTTGGTCATTGTGGCTCCGGGCCCGGCCGCTTTGAGCGGAACACCATCTCGATACACGCCAGCCCACAGTAGCTGGGTAGCTAGTTTACCTTCTCGAGCTGCAGGGATGCTTTCTCTGGGCGAGTATTCCTGCCCGCCAGCCATCTTATCATCTCGAGAAGCATAGCCGCATTGCCGGTCGCTTTGTCCGCGATTTCAGGGTGCGAGCTACACAGGACCACACGGCCCTTGCCGTAGAGATCATATACGATGCAAGGATGATCGGTGAAAAAGCTGCCAGGTTTGGCGCAGACATGCTCAGGGTTGAAATCCACCGTGCCCGTTCTGCCGGTAAACGTTGCCACCACGTACATCGGCTTGCTCGGATCATTTATCTCCCACTGCGGGCCGTTAGCGTGGCGGATCGTGCGGACCGTCGCTGGGAGGTATTCAGGGAGGGTGAATACCTTTGAGGCCTCGTCCTCCATTCTGATCTCAATGTCCCCCGTGCCAGTGCACGTCCCTGTTATCTTCACATTAGCCAGGCCCAGGCAATAGTTGTAAGAGCCGAACGAGCCCGCGTAGCCGCCTCCGCAGATGCCCAGGAAGCCACCGCCGCTTCTCACAAACTCGCGTATCCTATCCTGCCCCTCCTTGCCAAGGGCCTCGGCGTGCATCGAGGACTTGCCGCCTCCGGGGAAGTAGAAGACATCATATCTGTCCCTGGCCAATTCATTCTTGACATCCCCGAACTTGATCCCAGTCGAAACGATCTCTGTACCCTCGACCGCGGATAGGTAGCCGGCTATGCAGGATCTGCACGGGACGCCCCCCTCACCTTCCGCAGTATGGACGATATACGCGACCCTGATCGCGCCCGTGTCACTGTTCGCCTGCTCGTTTTGTGGCACAGCGTAATCATCCTCAAGGACACCCGCCTGCCAGCAGGCCAGATTTGCCAGCATTTCGCTGAACGCAGCTTTGTCCGGATGCACAACGTAGTGTTGGTTGATGAGCTGGCCGATCCGCCGGTCAAACTCGTACAGCCACAGCCAGCGCAGTGGATGGTATCTGCCGACCTCGGAGCCGTACTGGGAGTCCACGTGACTGCGGAACTCGGGTTGTGCCTCGTCCTTGTTCCACAGAACATTGATGAACGTGTTCGCGAGCCGCTTCATGTCTTGTTGATCGAAGACAATTCCCAGGTGATAGGCCCGTATCGCGAACTCGATGTCCAGATTGGCATGACCGGTATCCTCGCGGCGCCCGTCCTTCATGTAGTCCCACAGGTAGGCATCGTCTTGTTGAAGGTATCTCAGGTCGTCCTTGAAGAACTGCGCCATCTCCGTAGCCGCTTGCAGGTAGAAATCGGGGAAGGCCGGATTCGAGGGCGTGTAATGGGGTGATTGCGCGATTTCGTGCAGCACCAACAGAAGCGTGCCGAAGGCCAGGTATTGGTTGTGTGGCAGGTGCTTGAAGCCTCCCCACTGGCGCAGATGGGTGTGGGTGCCGCGGTCCGCATTCCAGTTCGCGTGCCACTTGGCGACGATGTGTTGTTCCACAGTGCTCAAATACTCGTCAGCCTTTGCCTTGTACTTCTCGTGCAGTGCAGCGTCGCTGTAAACCAACTTGACGAACCGCGCGATCGGAACACAGGTGTGGCCGTCGTGAACCAGCAACTCGTCATATTGTTCCGTGTACCTCGCCGTACCCCAGCCCTTGAAGCCGTCCTGGTATCCCTCCCAGTACTCCGCACCCCCGTCAGGTATGTCTCTCATTTCGCTGTTGAGATTATCAATCCGAACAACCATGTAATCCAGCCACTTTGTGTCCTTGCTTGCCCGGTACATCGCCAGGTAGGCACGCAACGTATATGCTTCGCTCCATCCAGGCGCTCCCTTGGACCGATGATACAGTCCGGCATCAGGGTTGTCATATCGCGACTCAAACTCCTCGTACCAATCTGCAGCGCATGCCTGGGACACCATGCCCAGGCCCAGAGATAGACCTAGCAGAAGAACGAGCGGCTGCCTCATCAGACACCTCCGGCACATCAGCGATCCCAGTTTCTACGCATCGGGTTCGCTGAGTCCAATATTCTTTGTTGCCCACAAAGACGCGTGTGAGGCGGTTGGGATCCGCTACTATTCATAGCACCCGTAGCGACCTATCGCCTCGCTCATGGCGCGGACGTTTTCGAGTTTCATGTCCGCGGTGAGGCTGTTGGATGAAGAGATGATGTACCCGCCGCCAGCACCGATCTTCTCAATACGGGCGCGCACCTGAGCGGTGATGTCGTCAGGGGTCTTGTGCACCAGATCATCCATGAATATGTTGCCCACCAGGCAGATGCGGTCGCCATAGTCAGCCTTGATCTGGACGATGTCCATCACATCGGGCTGGATCGGATGAAGCGCCACCTGCCCCATCGTCAGCCAGTCGTCAAGTATCGGCATCATGTCGCCGTCGCTGTGGGCAATCAGTGGCAATTCCAAGGGGCCGGCCGCTTTCTGCTGAATCGGCAGGACCGTCTCGCGGTAGAAGTCGGGCGAGAACATCGGCCCGGAGTTGAAGGCTACATCATCAAAGGCCCAGAAGATGTCGAAGCCGATCTCGGCCAGGCGTGGGGCTATGCGGATCGTCCAGTCGGCGTACATCTCCATGATCTCGATGATAAGGTCGGGGTCGTCAACCATCGCATAGGAGAACGCCTGCAGGCCCATGGTCATGATGGTCGCGCCGATTCCGAGCCGGATACAGGCCACAGCGCAGAAGTCTTCCTTGTGGGCGATGAATTCGGCGGCGCTGTCGAAGAAGCCCGCAGCGTCCATGTCAGGGAACTGCATCAGCTTCAGGTCGTCGCGCGTGTGAACCAAACCCTCGCCGACGATGACGACGCCCTCCATGCTCGTCCTGCCCGCATATACCGGCGCAAAGGCGTTGTAGTTGATGTTGTCCTTGCCCAGCGCCCGACAGACCTTCTTCTGCTGCTCTGCGAGATATGCGCCGGAAGCTACAGGCGTGCCGTCCGGGGCGATGTCCCAGTTGACGCTGATTTGCTCGCCGCACAGCTCACTGGCAAACGCATCGTCAACGATGCCCTCCATCCAGGGCACGCGGTCCGGGATTTCGTGCCGCAGAGCAGCTATAACTCGTTCGCGAGACGTCATAGCAATTCCTCACATGCTCTCAGAAAATCGGCCAAGGTTATGGTGTCACCGCAATGGGCCTCGAAATAACGAACCGCCCAGCGTGTGGCGATGCGCTCCTCAAAGGTGTCAGGAAGCTCGACGCCGAGTGTGGCATCGCGCATCAGAAACAGCCGATACCCAAATGGTGCCATTGGGGCGATGCCGCCGGGAGCGTTGAGGATGCACATGTCGGCAGCAAATCCGCTGTAGATGAGATTCTCGATGCCAAGCCGGCGCAGGAGCCTGTCAAACTGGCCGGTCTGATACACAAATGGCTCTTCGGGCAGCGGTGCAACTACCTTCGCACGATCCATGCGGGCATAGGGCGAATCGCTGGCGTAGTCCTTGCCGTGAGCGCGGTTGAGTATGCTCTGCCCCCAGCCGGGCACTACCTCGGTCGGCTGCGGGACCGGCTCAGCCGGTGGATCAATATCGTGCTGGGCCTCCGGGTGCTTTGCCGCTATCGTTGCACTTTCGACATGACAGACCAGGATTCCGGCAGCCCGGGCGGCGTCCATCGCGGGCCTGATACACTCGACTATAATTCGCTCCGCCTCGGCGAAGGTCTCGTAGAAGCCCATGCCGACACAGTATGCCGGATCAATCTCCGGCCCGTCCTCGCAGCCGATGTTCCAGCAGTGCATGCCAACGAAGGCCGTCTTCGCCGGGTCGAGTTCGAGCATTTCAGTCTCGTAGCCCGTATCCGTTATCGGCAGTGTTTTGAAGTAGCGGCCTGGGAGTCTTAACATTGAAATCTCCGTGTCCGGTCCAGTTTTGTAGCTATTCACCTACCCCCGGCGGATGCCCCGCATCCGCCACCCCCTTCCGACGCGGAAGGGGGAACAGGTGCATGCCATGCGCCCCTACAAGCGGGTCAGTGAGCAGTCAGTTGGCTTTCTGTCGGTCGCGGCGGCGATCTCAGCGGCGGTTGCGCTCGGCGACCTGGCTAACGAACGCGGCCGCCAGCTCACAATGCTCGGGCTGGTACTTCTCACAGAAGGTTGCCCAGCGGATCCAGTTTTCCAGGAAGGCCGTAGCAGTCGGAGTCGCCTCGGCTCCGTAGTGGTATTCACGCGAGGCCGGGGGCATCGAGTAGGGATAGACTTTGACGCGCGCGTTGCGTTCCAAAAATAGACATGCTTCAGGCATCAGGTAATAGGCGCCCTTGCCCGCGCCGGGAATGCCGGCATCGACAAGCTGAGCGCCGAAGTCCCACGCATCACAGGTGAACTGCTGCGGGTCAATACTCATGCCGAACATCCAGGCCGAATATACATTCATGTAATCGGGGATCGGCGTCGGAGTTATCCCCGGAATCTCGGCGATCAGATCACTCAGCAGGCGCACCATCTTGTCTATGTGCGCGACCTGGTCGCGGATGATCTCAAGCTGCGCCAGGCAGATCGCTGCCGTGCACAGCGGCATCCGGTAGGCGTAGCCGTTGACAACATGCTGTCGCCCGTATCGCGGTTTGGCCTGCGCCCCGCGACTCTGGCCGAGGAAACGGATGCGTTCGGCAAGCTCGTCGTCATCGGTGACCACGCAGCCGCCGACGTCAGAGCCCATCGTCTTTTCCGCGTCGAACGAGAACCCGCCCGCCCTGGATAGAGCGCCGGCAAGACGGCCCTTGTACTCGCCGAATACCGCCTGACAAACGTCTTCATAGACGATCAGGTCATGCTGTTCGGCCAGCTCGTTGATCGGGTCCATGTCGCAGATGATGCCGGCTTTGTGCACCAGCAATACGGCGCGCGTGCGGTCGGTGATACAGGCTGCGACGGTTTCCGCATTGACATTGACGGTGCCCGGCTCGGTGTCGGCGAAAACCGGGATGTAGTTCTCCTTGAGCAGGCCCTGGATGGTGCCGTAATCCGTAATCGGGCTGACAATGATCTCGTCGCCGGGGTCAAAGTCAAAGGCGGCGGCCATCGCAGCCAAAGCCGGCGTGCAGCCCGGAGTGGCGATGCAGTGCTTGACGCCGTACTCTTCGGCGAATCTCTGCTCAAAACGCCCGATTGTGTCGCTGGTGAGGCCGCTGTCCACTATCTCCTGCAGGTACTTCATTGCGTTGGGGCCCATGGTGCGGGGAAAGGGGTTGGGCAACTCGCCTTGCATGTGCGCCCAGGCCTCGGCCCCGTATTTTGCTCTGGTGCTTTGTGGCTTTGCCATCGTTGATCGCCTCGTCAGTTGATTGCCGATGATCGAAGGTACTTAGGAGTCTTGAAGCTCGATACGTTTATTCCTCTGGGCCGATATCGTCGCCAGCACCGCCAGCCTGTTGGCGCGCAGGGAAGCCTCCTGCGGAATACGGTCCCCGCCGGCAAGCCAGTCGGCTACTACGGAAACCAGCTCCGGGAGTTGTGTTATCTCCTGGTCGGCGGCATCAGGATCGCTCACAACCAGACAGTTATCGGCCATGCCAAGGTCGGCATAACCAGCCGTGCCGGCGACAGTGACCCGATAATCCGAAGCCCTGGTGTCAGGTAACATGCGCTGACCTTCGCACAAGGCGGCGCTGCCGTCGTCCAGCTCACAGAATACTGCCGCATGGTCGCGAAGATGTTCATCGTCAACATTGGCGAGATTCCCCATAGTGGCCGTCATCGCGACGATGCGCCGGCCGGTGACCCATTCCACCTGGTCGAGGCCGTGGATCAGCAGGTCGAGGAAGAGCCCGCCGGAGCGGCGCACGTCCAGGAACCACGGTGGCCGCTCGGCGCGCTTGAGCCGCACTGCCATGCGCACATGCATAAACGCAGGAGTGCCGATGCGCCCGCAGGCCACGACCTCCCGCAGCCCGGCCCACGACGGCTGGCCGCGCAAGGTGAGCAGGTTCAGCACGCGCCGCTGTGGGTTAGCGGCCAGCGCGGCCTCGATGGCCTCCTGCTCATCCATCGTCAGCGCCAGCGGCTTGTCGCAAATCACGTCCGTGCCGGCAGCTAGAGCAGCCAGAATGACCTCCGCCCGCAGATCGTTTTCATTGGCTACGGCGAGGATGTCCGGAGCGTAGCTGTCCAGCAGTTCGCGATAGTCACGCACCAGCGGGCATCCAAACTGCTCGCGCGCGGCGTCTTCCTGCTCAGGTCTGACGGCGGCGGCGACGATCTCAAGTAGCTCCCCGTGGAGCTTAGTAACTTCGCCGATGTGAGTTTCCCCGCCGACAATGCCCACTGTATGCATAACTCGTCTCCTTGCATCACAGATAATATCACAGTCTCGTGGCACGCGCCACTACCTCAGCTAGCGAGCCCACCTGTCATAACCAGTTGTTGGTTCCAAACAGCTTTGACATTATCCTGCCAAGCTCTTGAAAGAAGGCCAAGTAGGTTGAGCTGGAGAAATACCGCATTTGAATAGACAATTCCCGGGGTGATTTCAACACTATACTCTTGGATATCGTATTGCGTCTCAGGAGAGGGAAGCGATGGTTAAATCCGTATCAACGCAGAAGTTGCCGACAAGCGCGATATTTTCGGGAGCGTTATGTCTGGCGTTAGCTCTCATCCTTGCATTATCCTTGCCCGGCTACGGCGCGCAGAAACCGGGAAGGGCCGGCGAGGGCGAGAAGGACACCGTAGTCATTGAGGTGACGGTGACCGAGACAGGCGTGCGGCTGTACGCGGTCAACGCCGATGCCCGCAAGCTGCTGATCGAGCTGGCCGAGCAGGTGGGCTTGCAGTTGATAGTTGACGATACCGTTGACCGCACGGTGAGCATCAACCTGATAGATAAGCAGCCGCGCGAGGTGCTCAACTGTCTGATTGACGCCTACGGACTGTCGCTGGCTGAGGTGGATGAGGTGCTGATTGTGAGCCAGGGGCTGCCCGAGAGCCCTTCGTCGTATTTGATGGCTGACATCGCGGCGGTGACGACCAAGTACGTGCAACCGGCGCGGGCGCGCGACCTGCTGCCGAGTTTCCTGCAGGGCCATGTGAAGACGAACCTGGCCCAGAATTCGGTGGTGCTTTGCGCGCCTACCCCGGTATTGCGCAAGTTCCGCGAGGATGTCGAGCAGTTCGACATCCCCGCCGCGCAGATAATGCTCAACGTGCTGGTGGTGGAGTTCACCGACATGAACTTTGATGAGTTCAGCGCCAGGTTCGGCTGGCACAACCAGTCGCTCGGGATTACGACTGATTCGCTGCTGGGCGAGGCCGTGCTGAGTGCCGTTGCGCATCTGCCCACCCAGTTCTTCGTTGATCTGCACGCGCTGGTGCGCGATCAGAAGGCGCGTGTGCGTGCCAACCCATCGGTGGCCACCGTCAGCGGCCGCCGTGCCAGCATATTCATCGGCCAGGAGCAGTACCTCAGCATACCGGTAAGCGGTGGCAAGAACTCCATTGACGCCGGCGTTAGCCTGGGGATGACCCCGCTCACCGGCGGCGAGGGGGAGATAATCCTCGACATTGAGGTGGAGATCAGCACGCTGAGTGCGCCTGATCCGACAACTGGTCTGCCCGACAAAACCAGCCGGTCGGCCGAAACAATCATCCGCGTGCACGATGGCGACACCATCATCATCGGCGGACTGTGTCAGGAAGAGATGCGCATGACACGGGGGAAGATTCCCATTCTCGGCGACATACCGATAATCGGCAAGCTGTTCAGGTCCAAGCGTACCGAGAAGACCAACGTGGACCTGGTCGTGTTCATCACCGCCGACATACTCTCACCCACCGGCCATCTGCCTGCCGAACGGGAGCAGCAAATGAAGCAGCGCATGGGGGTAACCGCTACGGAGGAGCAGCCATGACCCCGCCAGCCACGATCTATCGGGGACATGGCAGCCGGTGGCGCCGTCTGGCCCTGTCGGCATTGTGTTTCGCTCTGGGCGCCTTGCACCTGGGCGCAATGGCAGCCTACGCGCAGACCCGGGGCTATTGCACCGTTACTGACGTGGAGGTCGTGCAGCTCAGCAACGCCGTGCGCATCACGCTGAAGGCCGACGGCGCGCTGCGCGTCGAGGTTGATGAGGTCAGCGCCTGGGAACAGAGCGAAGAGGGGGGCTGGCAGATGAAGAAGTTCGACGTTATCGAATTCCGCTTGCCCAACGCCCGCTCCAACCTCGGCAGCTTCGTTGACATCAGCGCCTATCCGGTAAGTTATCTAAAGCTGGCAATCCCTCTTGAATCACAGGAGGGCATCGGCCTGAAGTGCGGTCTCGTCTTGTACCGACCGGCGGTGTACGGTCGGGTGCGGGCTGACAACTACCGCAGCGGCGGCAGGTGGCTACGCAGTGACGTACAGGTGGATATTGAGAAGGCAGACAACGGGCGCGAGTTGTACCTTACCGTGACCAGCGGCAAGCATGTTGACCTGACTGAGTTGGAGGAGAAACCGAGGCCCAAGGATCTGGAGCGTCGGCTGTCGGTGACGAAAGAGGCATCGGGAAGGCTTACCCTACATGCCCTCAACGCCGATCTGCGCGAGGCGCTGAAGCAAATCTCGGAGCAAAACGGCGTCGCGCTGGTTGTGGACGACGCGGTGACCGGTAACCTGAGCTGCCATCTGACAGACATGGAGCTGGACCCGCTGCTGCAGCGGCTGGCGCGAGCCTGCGGGCTGGTGGTGGCCCGGCAGCAGGACACCTATTACGTAAGCACCGGCGTGCCGACTAGCGTCGCATCGTACTGGCTTTCCAGCACCGAAACGATTCCGCTGCACTATCTGACTGCTACCGAGGCGCTCCCGCTTCTGCCCGATTACATCCTGCGGTACGTACATTCCAACAAAGCCGGCAATGCTCTGGTGGCCACGGGGCCGCCCGAGTTGCTGCAAAAGCTCCGGGCCGATATTGCCAAAGTGGACAGGCGGGGTATGCAGATTCGGGTGCGCAGCGTTCTGGTGGAGTTCCATGACAGTACTGATGCCGAACGAGCGCTCAAGGCTCTTGTTGCCAGGGGCAACACGGAGGTCAGTTTTGACTCCAGTGATGCTGATGTGCGGTTCGCGGTACTGCGGGACCGCCTCAGCGCGGTACAGGCGGAGATGAAATGGCTGCGTCGAGGCAGCAATGCAAAGATCTATGTCAACCCCTCGCTCCAGGTGCGCAGCGGCGAGACGGCTGAAGTATTCTTCGGTCAGAAGCTTTACTTCAAGTTCACGCGTGAGGGATGGAGGGGTCCCGAAGTTGTCATAGAGTCGACCGATATTGGGGTACGCTTGCGTGCCACGCCCTGGGGCGCCGAACGGGACTACATAATGGTGCCGCTTACGCTGGAGGCCAGCAGCCTGGTTTCTGTCGGTGGGGGCGGGCTACCCACGGTCGCCACCCGCCGAGCCTACGCGACCCTGGCACTCAAGAGCGGCCAAACAGTCATTGTCGGTGGTTTGCGGGTGCGCCAGTCAGGCCGCAGCCGGCAACGGACCGCCGCGGCCATGATGCTGGGCCCGCTTGGGACCAGCACGCAGCAACATGTAATTGAGCGAGAGGCACTCATACTCTTACAGGTGGACGCAGTCTCCTGACCGCGTTCTCCGGGCAGTTCCAGACCAGAAAAAGGAGCCAGATATGACAGACGGCAAGTCAAGAATGAGGAGTTGGCAGATGGCAGCGCTGTGCGCACTACTGGTCGCAGCCACGGCCAACTGCGGACTCACTCAAAGCTACTGCAATATCACCGGCGTTGATGTGGAGGAGCTTTCCAACGGGGTGCAGGTCTCCGTACATTCCGACGGCAGGCTCGAATGGAACGAAACGCAGCGCTCCGACCAGGGCAAGAAACTGACGTTCCTGTTCAGCAACGCGCGCCTACAGCTCGACGAAACCTTCTACCAGTTCGATGCCGTGCCGCTCACCTACCTGCAGTTCGTCGTCTCCGCCTCGGCGAGGCAGGGCGTCGGCTGCACGATGACCGTAGGCCTTTCGGAGCGGGCGGGGGTGCGCTCCACAACCAGCCGCGACCTGCAGACTCTCATCGTGACACTTATGACCGAGCGTTCGACCGCCGGCGGCCGCGAGGATGATAAAGCCAAGACCCCGGAGACCGGCCAGGCTGAAAGGGAGCTTTCGGTTGAATCCGACAACGGGCTATTGACCGTGCGGGCGCTCAATGCCGATATCCACGAGGTAGTCGCACGCATCGCCAAAGAAGGCGGCGTCAACGTCGCCGTGGATGACCACGTCAAGCACGAAGTGAGCATCAATATCGAGAATGCTCCGCCCATGGTCATCATGCAGTGCCTGGCAGCCGGCTACGGGCTGGCGCTTTCCGAGGTCGGAGATGTGGTGATGTTCAGCGAGGGTGTCCTGAAGAAAAAGGACCTGGCCACGTACAACCGCAGCGAAACCGCCTCCTTCCCTATCACCTACCTCCAGGCCGACGCCGCGGCCGGCCTGTTGCCTAACTTCCTGATTAGCTACCTGCATGTCAACGCCGAGCAGAACGCTGTGGTGGTGACCGCACCCAGCCAGATGCTGGCGAAAATACAAAGCGACCTGAAGGCGGTTGACGTGCCGCCGCCGCTGATTATGGTGGACGCGCTGGTGGTGGAGATCACCAAGACAGGCGAGTTCGAGAGAGATCTGGAGATAGACTACACCAATAGGGACCTCGAAACCTCGATGGACGCCGGCAAGGGCAGAGTCGTCTATGATGACGAAGAGACGGCGGAGGTGGCCCTGGAGAACGGTGTGGTGGCGACCGCCAGGCTGACCGCTAAGCTGAAGGCGCTGATCAGCAAGGGCGCGGCTCGCATTCGGGCCAACCCCCGGATGGCGGCGGTCAATGGCAAGCGCGCACAGCTTTTCATCGGCGCACAGCGCTTTATTAAGGTGACCTACTCGCAGTATGGCCAGCAGCAGGAACGGATCCAGGGCGTGCCGGTCGGCGTGGAGCTTGATGTCACCCCCTGGACTGGCGGCGGGGGCGAGATAACTACGCGCGTCGTGGTCAAGGTCAGCAATATCAGCTCGATTGACCCGGCGACAGGTCTGCCGCGTCTGAGCACCCGCCACGCCCGGACTACCGTCCGAACCAAAGACGGCGAGACTATCATCATCGGCGGCCTCATCCAGCGGCAGACCGAAACGACACACCGCAAGATCCCGCTGCTGGGCGACATTCCACTGATCGGGCAACTGTTTCGCAGCAAGTCCACCACTTCGGTGGAAACGGAGCTGCTGATTTTCCTGACACCGCAGCTACTTGACAATCGCGGCCGGCTTTCCCCCGAAGAGGAGGCGGCCACGCGCTCACGTTTTCTGGAGGAAAGCGATCCAGGTTACATGCCACCTCCGGAGTAGTGAGATGCACCTGTCTCCCCATCCCTTGATGCGGCTGGTGACGACCAGCAGAGGAGATATGGCAGATGGGGCTTTATGCCCAGCCAGAAAAGTGGCTGAATGACCCGCGTTTGCTTTACCACGACGGGGTCTATCATCTGTTCCACCTGCAGGGCCCACGCGACTTGCCCAAACCGCCGTATGAGGAGATGGCTCACGCGACCTCCACGGACTTGCTCAACTGGCAAGCAAGCGAATTGCTACTGCCGCCGGGCGAGCCGGGTTCGTGGGATGACCGGGCCGTGTGGACGAGCGGCTATGTGTTCTACAACGGTAGATACTACACGCTCTACACCGGCCTTTGCGATGGCGAGGGCGGCAGGATACAGCGCCTGGGCCTGGCAACCTCCGCCGACCTCAAAAGCTGGGAGAGGCACCCGGCAAATCCCGTGCTTGAGGCCGATCCGCGTTACTACGAGAGCGACCCCGATGACTCGCCGGACTATGACCATATCGCGTGGCGTGATCCGTGGCTGTGGCACAACCCGGACGATAGTATCTTCTACGCATTCATCACCGGCAGGCTCAACCACGGCCCCGGCGATGCGCGCGGGTGTGTCGCCTTGGCAAAGTCGCCAGACCTGGCGGAATGGGAGTGCCTGCCGCCCGCCTACGCGCCTGGGCGAGAGGTGTATCACGAGGTGCCCGAACTTTTCCCCTGGCAGGGCAAATGGGTGCTGCTATTCGGCAGCAAGGACGAAGGCCTGTCCATGAAGTACATCGTGAGCGACGACCCGCTGAGATGGGACAGCAACGATCCGGGCAAGATGCTCATCGGCAGTGTGGCGCTGATGGAATACTCCGTGACCACTGCTGTGCGCGGCGATGGTCGGGATGTCGTGCACCTGGTCTATGAATGGCACACTGAGCACCCGGACCACCCGCGCGTACGAGGGCGCGTATCTTTGCCTAAGACGCTCGCCGGCGGGCCTGATAACCTGCACCTGCGCCTGCGCGAAGATCTCGCCCCGGGTGCGGAGGACCGGCTGGACGCGGCAGAGCTGGCAGCAACGGCACCGGACCGCTGGCAGGCAGATGGTACATTATTGAAAGGACAGCCCCAGGGTGAGATCACTCGCGTATCGCTGGCTGGTAAGGGCCCGCGAACCGTGGCGGTAAACATAAGTTCCACCGACTCCGGCGAGGCGGGCTTCGTCATCGGAAAAGACGAGGTGGTCGTCGGCTTGCACAGCGACCGCAAGCTAGTCGCCCGGACCACCGGCATCGAGGGTGAGCGGACCTGGGACACTGACGCCGAGGGCGAGCTGGCCGTGGCGCTGGTTGGCCGGCACGCCGACGTGTATTTCAACCGGCGCTATCTCGGCACCGTATGTGCGGTTGCCGAGGGTGACAAGTCAGTGGCCCTCTACTGCAGCGGAACGGGCGAATTCAGCTTCGCCGATATTTCAAGCCGGCCGATTCGCGTTGGCGGATAGCCGAAGCAAGCAGCGGCGCTCCGGCGCCTGGTACACGTTATTTGCATTGCGGCTCATTATGAGCTATCCGGCGCCTGACGTTTTACGTGTCTGCTGTACCAGTACCCCCCTACCATGCACGAGAGCACTGGTAACCCCCATATGAAAGCAATGTGAGGAACTGACATGACCCCGTGCAAGTCAGGATGGCCTCGGATAAGGTCAAACGCCATCGTGATGGCCCCCACGGCCCCTCCCATCAATGCTCCGCCACCGGCCCGGCACGCTGCTACCCAGCCTGCCCGAAACCCGGCCACCGGAATCATGGCCAGGCCGAACCCTGTTATGATCGGACCCAGCACAGGTCGCTCGTAGAAATCAGCCACCAATAAGCCCGTGCCCGAAAACATAAACAGAACCATGAAGTAAAGATAGTACACTGCGCTACAGTACAGGATGATCCAGATACTCTTCAATACGGAAAGCATATCGGACACCTCCTGTTCAGTGTCATGCCGAGTGAGATGCAGCACACAGGTTTCGGTGACCAGGTAACGGTGTTGCTGCCGACATCAATGGCTGTTATCCACTTACCCATAGCATCACCCTGACACGTCTGCGGCCTCATAGATACTCGCACCGCGTTGCTTGAGGCGCTCCCGTAACCTCGACACATCAATCTCGCGGGTGGTTTTGCCTTGGCGTACACACATGGCCGCAGCCACGCCTGCTGCCTCGCCCGTGGACGCCGCTATCGGCATCACCCGCAGCGAACCGTGGGCGTAATGGTCGGCGCTTATCGGCCGCCCGGCGACCAGCAGATTCTCAAACCCCCGTGGCGTCAGGCACCGGTACGGTATGTCATACGCATCGCCCGCCGGCACCGGCTTCGCATAGATACCGTGCCCCGTCGGATTGTGGATGTCTATGCTGAAGCACCCTCGCGCAACACCATCAGCGAACTTGCGCGCTTCGGTCACATCATCCCCGCTGAGCACATAGTCCCCCAGCACCCGTCGTGACTCCCGCACCCCTGTCTGGGGTGCGATGGAGCACAGATACGCATCCTCAAATCCGGCCACGCGCTGCTTCAAGAAGCGCACCAGTTGCTCGACCTGGCGCCGGGCAACAATCTCGACCTCGGTCATCGAAGCCGCGTTGGTCGCATCGTGTCCCAGTACTCGCGTGGTATTGAAGGTGACCTCACCCGGATGCGTGGTGTAGATGATCCTATGTACGTCATCGCGCGGATTGTCGATTCGTCCCGCCGCTTTCTCCTGCAGATACATCTCCGCAATCTCTTCATACGACGGCAGCCGCGTTTCATCAACGCCTGCCATACGGAAGTAGAGCGTCATCGGCTGACAGAGACCGTCCTCAGGCCTGCCCATCTCGAACTCCGCCCCGGCTCTGGCCGCCAGATCAGCATCCCCTGAAGCGTCCACGAACACCTCGCCTGCGATAGCCTGCAGGCCCGACTTGCTGCTTACTATCCCGCGTTGCACTCGTCCATGGGATGCTACCGCGTCCACCAGGAAGGTGTGCAGAAGCACCCGCACACCGGCCTCCGCAACCAGCTCATCACAAACCAGCTTCAGCGCCTGCGGGTCGAAGGCCCGTTGCTCGGCGTCCGTCCCTCCGCGCGCACCCCTCTGCTCCAGCTTCTCCAGTATGCGCGCGAACACACCGGCGTTGACCACTTCGTCGCCGGACATGTAGCGCATGAACGGGTTCACCAGCGCCGCGGTAGCCATCCCGCCCATGAAGCCGTAGCGCTCCACAAGCAGCGTCTCGGCACCCACTTCAGCGGCAGCGACCGCCGCACACAGCCCGGCAGGCCCCGCACCCACGACTACAACTTCTCCACTCGCCACCACTGGCAGCGACTCGTATGCGTGCTGCATCTCCGTCATCTCCCTGTCATCCCCATTCGGTCTAGCCGTATGGCATCTCCGCACTGCACATCGAACACCGCGACCTCGCCAAACGGATGGCCTCTCAGTTGCAGCGAGGCCAGGTGCTTCAGGTCGCGCTGTTTCCTCAATTGTGCAGCCAGCTTCGGATCATCAAAGACCAGCTACGTCCTAGCCCGGGCAGAGCACAACTCGGCCGCGATGTCTGCCGGTGCGTTGTGGGCAGGCCTCCCCACGTACACCATGTTGAGATGATAGGCAGACCATAGGCCGTGGCCGCACGTGTTGCTGCCGACATCAATGGCCGCGACGTGTTTGGTGTTTGGCGGTTGGCCGCTCGTCGGCACTCTGTGAGCTCCTGTCCATGGGACAATGACATAATCAGCCCGGTGTCACTATCCGCGCCGGTAAGCGCGAGCTGCTTCGATCAAGGCCAGCAGATTATCCAGAGGGACATCGGCCTGCAGAGTGATCCCAGGCTCGAGGATGAAGCCGCCGCCCTTCCCCAGTTCGGCAGCTTTGGTGTTGACCTCTGCGCGTACATCGGCAGGGGCTCCGTAAGGCAAGGTGCGCTGGGTGCTGATGCCTCCGCAGAAGGTGATGTCGCGCCCGTATTCTCGCTTCAAGTCGAACACGTCCATTGCCTCGGGCTGGAGCGGATGCAGAATGTCCAGACCGATCTCGATCAGATCCGGGACTATAGCGCTGACGTTTCCACACGAGTGCAGCATAGTCACGAGGTCATGCTTGCTTGCGGCGGCCAAGAGCCTGGCCAGGCGGGGTTTGATGAACTGTCTCCAGTCGCCGGGTGACATCATCAGCGCGTTCTGGAAACCATAGTCATCGCTGATGAAGACGCCGTCGGGCTGAAAGCGGGCCATGCCCTCCAATGTCGCCAGGTTGTATTCGCAAATGTGGTCCAACAGATCGCGCACGAATGCGGGCGCGGTGTACAAGTCCAGGAGCAGTTCAGCGAGACCGCGCATCAAATGGGCCCGCTCCCACAAGTCGCCGATGACCGCCAGATGAAACTGGTGTGGGTGCCTGTAAGCGAACTCCGGCACGCGAGCCCAGCGCTGCGGGGCCCACGGATCAGGGAACTGGTAGCCGCTCAGGTTCGGTTCTGTCAGAGGATGGCGCACGGGGTAGCCGCGATCTATGTCGGATGTGGACCAGACCACGCCGAACTCGTCAGTGATGCTTTCCCCGTATCGCTCCGGAGGCGCGTACAACGGCTTTCCCCAGCAGCCGAAGAGATAGAGGTTGATGTCCAGAGCGGCCTGCAGGTCGTCGGTGCCAAGATGATTGCAAAGCGCGGCCTCGGCCGGGGGCGAGAACATAAAGTTGTAGGGAAGGCGCGCCGTCTCCTCGTGGCGCAGCGCCGCATACACCAACTCCCTGGCGGTCATCGCCATCCAGCACCTTTCCGTGAATCCAGACAGCCCCAGAGCTTCCGGGCCCTGTCCCAAACCAGGCTTCCGCTCCGGGCCTTTAAGGTCTCCTGCAACTGTCCGCTAGCCATGCCGCGCGAGGGGCAGTTAGGGGCGCCGTTCCGACGCCTGACCGATCGCGTCGGTTGTCCTCTCCATGTCATATACAGGCAACTCGCCGCCCGCATCGGCGAGTATGCGTTCCCACGCCCGGTCGAATACAGCTTCATCCAGCTCGTGCGAAATGTCATTCTGGCACAGCGGATCCGACCTGACATCGAAGGCCTCGCCAAGTTCCCGGTCCGTGTTCGTGCGAATCCACACTTCATCATCAATGTAGCAGATGGCGTTATTATAGCGGCTGGTGACGTACTGCCAGGGCTGCCATTCGCCATCTGCGCCGATCAGCGGTAGCAGGCTCTGGCCGTCAAGGCCCTGGCCGGCTCCGATGCCGGTCAGATCGCAAACAGTGGCCGAGATGTCCAGATTATAGACGAGTTCGTCAGCCACTTTGCCTGCGCCAAGCTGCCGTGGCATGCGCACCAGCAGCGGCAGGTGCATCACGCCCGGCCACAGCGAATGGGCCGGCTTGCCGATGATGTCGAAGGGGTTATCGCTGAAGTTGGTGCCATGATCTGAGGTGAAGACGACCATCGTGTTGTCGGCCAGCCCGAGGCGGTCGAGCTTATCCAGCAGCATCCCGAACCATGCGTCCGTGAGGCTGACCAGGCCACTGTAATGGGCAATGATGTCTGCTGTCGCCGCCTCATCGAGACCTTGCTCGTGGCGCGTGGTGTAGCGCGCGTGAAGCACGGTAGGTCCGTCGTAGGTGCCGTCGGCGTACATCTCGTAATACATCGGCGGCGCCTCCCACGGCTCGTGCGGCGCGAATGAATCCACGTAGAGGTAGAACGGCTCGGCATTGCGATTGTCCTCCAGAAAATCCATCGCCCACTGAAAGGTCCGCGCCGTGCAGAAGTCCTGCTCGTGTCGCCGATCCGCAGTGTTGGCGATGTGGTAAGGCACATGCGCGTAAAGCTGCGGCGGCGGAACGCGGCCTTCGGGGCTGATATACTCAAGGTAATCAGCCATCTGCTTGCCGGTTACGGTGTTGACCGAGCGCCAGCGGTCCTGCTGCATTCCGCGGATATACTCCCACTGCCGAAAGCCGCGAAAGAAGTTGAATCCCGGCGCGAAATACGGAAGCGTATCGCTGACGAAGCCGGTGTGGTAGCCGGCGTCGGCCAGGCGCTCGGCGATGCAGTCCTCCTCGCGATCCAGCGGTTGCCAGCCGGGCAGATATACTATGTCCCAGGGCACGGGCGCGTAGTTGCGGAACGGATAGGCACGGCGACCGGTGTGGATCGCCCGCCGCACCGGAATAGTGGGCAAGGACTCCGGATAGGCTCTGGTGAATTTCACCGACTGCTCGGCGAATGTGTCAAGGTTGGGGGTACGGATCGTGTCATTGCCGTAGCAGCCCAGAAACGCGGTGCGCAGAGTGTCGGTCATGACCACGATAATATTGGGCCTGGCTTGTTCGGACATTTCGGAGTCCTCCCGGATTTCATTCGAGGTTGACAACTTGCGCGGTGTCCTGGCCTAAGTTGCGCACCCACGAGGCCCAGGCGCTGGTCTTTATCCCGGCAAATTCACGTTCGATGCCGCCATCCGGGGCCAGCATGAACAGATCGCGCTGTTGCCCACGCGCAATTTCCAGCGCCACAGCACCTTCTCCCCCGCCGACCGCTATCTGCTTGACACTGCTGACGGCGGGAGTATCGCGGTAGGGCTCGAGTATCGAAATGAAGCTGGTGTTGGTTCCCTTGCGCCGCACTACCACCATCGGGCAGTCCTGCGGAGGATTGTTAGCCATGCCCATGCCGAAGTACAATTGTGTGGCTGGCGTACCAAGCACCGTCAGCCGTACATTCGCGTTATCGAGCTTGAAATCGGCAGACCAAGTCTCTGCTGTCTCTGCTTCGCTGATGTCTTTGATATGCTGGTAGCCGTGGCCGTCGCCCAGAGGTTCGGAACGGGGTTCGCGAGGCAGTTGTGGCTCCAACTCGCCGAAGTTGTGATACAGCCAATCGTAGGTGTGCTCGTCAGCGCTGCTGACAGAGAATATGTCTATGACGTAGTCCTCGGTCAGCGCCGTTGTGCGGCGCATCATGACACCATCATAGGCCGCATCGCACTCGGCCTGGGCGATACTGAAGCCGGGCTCGGAATGGAACCTGGTCAGCTTGCCCTGGGTCGCGGCCTGGCTTTTGTGGTCAACGCATACCGTGTTATGAGCGAATGTCTGCTTGTACCATGAGCCCTGCAGTGGCGCGCCATAGGCCAGCCGCGCCGGATCAGGGGCAAGCTGCTGCCCGAGAGCGAACAGGATGATCGTCAGCTTGTCAGGATGGCCATGCCCGCCGCCATGAGGGCCATAGTCGAGGTGCAGGTAGAGTTGGTCCTGGCCGCTTCCCTGGCGCAATACCACCGCTCCTATGCCGCTGAAATCCTTGCTCTCGAAGGCCACCTGCGGGGCCTCGGGCAGCTTGTCAACGCCCCACAGAAACGTCTCGAGGCTCTTGCGGCCGCCATGCCGGGCCACCGTCAGAAACTTGGGATCGCCAAAGCGCGCATAGGCCAAATCGTACAGACGGTGCCTCCCGGTGATCGAAAAGACCTCGCTGTCATTGACCGCGGGGAACGTAAGGTCCGGGAACACGTACAGCAGCGGGGCATCGTAAAGCGATTTGTATGGCTGATTGTCATAGAAGTTGATGCCCGCGAAGTAGGCCGCCTCAGTGGTCCAGCGCAGGGCGTCGAGTGCGTAGTAGTGGTACGCGGCGGTGCCCTCATACCAGAACCCATCACTGAGAATGCTGTTTGCCAACTGAAAGCGCAGGCCGCTTCTACCATTGATTGCCAGCGAGGCGATGTCCTCATCCTGCAGGCAGAAGCCGACCGCAGCGATCCCTGCGTTGTGCCACGACTGCCAGTTGCTAATTCCTGCGTCGTGGCGGCGGATCGTCGCAACCACCTCGCGCAAGAACTTGGTCTCAATCGCTGTGCGGTCATCGTCCGACAAGCATGGGCTGTTATAGATGAGGTCATATCCCCATGCGACGCGGATTATGGCCACAGCCTCGTCGAGTGTTTGAGCGAAAACGCGCGCGGCCGAGGCGCTCTCGTTCCCCCTCACGTCATGATACGGGTAGCTCAGATACTTGTCGGCGTAGGCCAGCAGAATCTCGCGCGCCTGCTCTGCATAAGCCTCCTTACCGGTGAATGCGTAGCCCAAGCCGAGATTGCAGATGTTGCGCCACTGGCGGTGATGGGCGCGAGCTGCAATGACCTGGTCATAGGGCCAGCCGGTGTACTCGGCGCCACACTTGCGGCACACGTGCTTGCCGTGTTGGTACTTCAGACCCGCACCACACTTTTTGCAGACGTAGTGGTGGCTCCATTGGCCGGGCTCGTCGGGGATTTCAATTGCGGCCTTTAACCCGGCCTCGGCGTCGTTAATTATCCCGTCCAGTCGGTCCTTGGCCCAGGAGTACTCTTCGGCCCGGGCTTTGGCCTGCTCAAAGACCTCGGCATCGCCAAATAGGAACGGGTGCCGGCGCTGGGGCAGCGGCACGGCTGCGGCGATCGTAATTTCAGGGTCTGGAACATCAGGGCTAGCGAGTTTCACCTGAACCACAAACTCCTCTCTGGTCAGCGGCTCGGCCTGGGCCAATTTCTCTGCCG
This sequence comes from bacterium, assembly GCA_030604405.1. Taxonomy (GTDB): domain Bacteria; phylum Armatimonadota; class Zipacnadia; order Zipacnadales; family UBA11051; genus UBA11051. Next base: position 33,051 of record JAUVVY010000007.1, read on the forward strand.
TCGCCCGCAGGTTCACCGGCAAAGGCACTCGTTCACCCGGCGCAATCAGGGGCGTACCGGCGGGCAATTCCGCAAGCTCATATATGCCGCCATCCTGCTCTTCCCCTGGCAATCGGTGTGCTTCGAGCTTGTACTGACGCGGCTGTTGGGAAAGGTTGGCCACGGCAACGCTATAAGTGATGGCGATTGACCCATCCTGGTGCCGCTGGATTTTCTTGTCATCTATTTGCAGGCGAACGGGGTCGCGTATCAGTTTCACATCATCAAGATACAGCACTGTATCGGCGAGCGGATAGTGCCCCCAGCCGCCGGAATTGATGCCGAAGGAAGCTATCTGGTTCCAGCCCAGCGGATGCCGCGCTGGTCGGAAGTCGCCGGCCAAAGTCAGATTGCAGCGCTTCCAGCCCTGCCAATCCACTGACAAATGATAGAAGAAATAATCCCAACCCGCCTTGGTCTCATCCTCAGATGTCGCAGTGAGTGTGAGTCTCTGACCATTCGGCCGCTCGGAGTAAAGCCAGAAGACGAGGCGGTCGAAAACGGACCAGTCACGAGGAATATCTGGCACAGCCAGGGAGCTTTGATGCTTGAGGTCGGCCCATTCGCCGGAGAAGCGCCCGCCCTTGACCCGCTCATCACTCTGGCCCAGGCCCTTCCACACAGCGGCCTCAAAATCGCCCAGTACCACGACGCCAGGAGCCTGGGCAAAGGCCAGCGAGACTACGAGAAGCAGACCAGCCAACCAGATAAATCTCATCACATGCCCCCCGTGTCAAGAGCGAAAAAGCCGTAAGCGTCTCATTGTAGATGAAATGGTTGATGTTGCCAAGTCCAGTGTCCCCCGGCCAAAGCTTTGTGCGTATGCGAGCAACGGAGGGGCAGGATACTCCCAACATGAGGCGAACTTTGGCATTATAAGCACCGGGCCAGACAACCAAGCGGCAATATGATTCTAAGCCACAAGGTGAGTAGCTACGAAGGGAGTAAGGAAAGATGATGAAGAGTAGAGCCTGGCCGTGGGCAGTTTTGCTGCTGGGACTTGGACTGGCTTGTTCTCTCTGGGGGAAAGAAGGGATGGAGGATACGATTGAGTGGTACGACCAGCAGGTTTACGAGAATCTCCAACAGCGGGACGACTATTATAAGGAGCGGGCCGCATGTGGATATACGGGTACAAGGTGCCCCGATGGGTCCGGCGGCTACTATACCTTCGCCCAAATCACCGATGGCATCGCCGCTGCGTATGAGGCCAGCGGAAGGGAGTACTACCTGCAGAGGCTCATAGAATACACCAAGCTGATGATGGCCGCGGGCAAAGATAACAATGGGGATGGATATGTTGACTACTTTCATTGGATGAAAGACCGCGAAAGTTACTGCAAGTGGGACTATGAGCCTGGCTACAACTACGGGGCGCACTGCTACTGGAATGCCATGCGTACCATCGGCCGCTGTGCGCGAGTGGGACGACTCGGGCCTCATTACGAGAAACACAAGGCCGATATTGATGAGATAGCCGAATTTGTTGAGAAGCAGATAGTCGAAAAATGGGAGAAAGGCGACCAGGGCATGACGCTTGAACAGTGGGTAAGCCTGGGCAGTTTCACGATCAGTGGGATGCATTCTCATGCCGGCGCTTTCATGGTTGACGCCTATCTGGCTACGGGTGATGAGCACATCGGGGATCTGGCTACTCGTTTTGCCGAGAAGGTAAAGGGGGCGTGGGTCCTCTACAGCAATGGGTCTTATGCGTGGTGCGGTGATGGCGGAGTTCGTATTCCAAAGGATCACGAGGAAATTTCGTTCGACCATGAGGGCAAGAAGTATGGAGTACAGGACACCGCTCATTCAATCCGCGTAATTCGCTTTGCTGCAATAGCCCACCGGGCGGGCCTGGTCGTGACCGACGAGGACATGGAGCACCTGGTCAACACCTTCGACAAGAGCCTCTGGCGCGGCGAAGACGAGAAGTTCGCCGACTACGTCAACGGCGCCGACCCTCCCGAAGGCGGGCGGGAGTTCTCCTGCATCACGCAGTGGGTGCGCGTCGGGGCGTTTGATGAAGCAACGCACCAACGGCTGGTGGACTGGACCGGCGGGCCCAGGCGTCCGGACAAGTATCACGAGGACAGAATCCATTACTACGGGATTCTGGCGCTTAATCTCAAATTGCAGAAAGATGGGTACAGGCTCTATCCCTTCGAGGAAGTGGAACAGTAGAATAGCTCTAAGGAGAGAGAATATCATGTCATCTGGACATACCGTGACGCGAATAGCTGTCGCAGGCGCGTTCGTATGCCTAGCTGTCTGCGTCGGCATTCGCGTGGCTGTGGCGGAACCGATTGCCACGGCAACCGAAATCCCCGTAGGGCAACGGCCACTGCTTGACGGCAAGCTCACCGATGCCTGCTGGCAAAAGGGCGACTGGCAAACTGATTTCAAGGTGCTTTCCAAGACGATGCCCGCCACACAGCAGACCCGATTCTGTGTGCTCTACGATGAAGATAATATTTACATCGCCGCCGAGTGCATGGAGCCCGACATGGACCAGCTAAAGGAAGTCAAAGGCGGTGGAATCTTCAGGGGCGAGTGCATTGAGATCTTCTTCGACATAGATTGCGACCAGCAAACCGACTACCACCTGACGACCAATAGCATCGGCGTGTGCGAGGGCCACGCGAAGGGCCGGGAGATTGTCTGGCGCGCCGGTGCATACAAGGCACAAGACCGCTGGAGCACCGAGGCGGCCATTCCCTTCAGTAGCTTTGTCATCGGGCCACAGGTCGGCTCCACGTGGCGCTTCAACGTGTGTCGCCAACGATATGCCGGCCAGCGCGCATTGAGCACATGGGCGCAGTTGGGACCAATGGACGGATTTCACCAGCCCGAGCATTTCGGGGAATTGCACGGCCTTGAGGTTGACTTCAGCCGCTTCCGATATGTCGTCGGTGATCCGCAATTGCAGACCGACATAAAGGGGCGAGCTCTGAATGTACGCTTCGAGGTTCCGGTGAAGAATGATACCGGCCAAGCCGGTGAGTTGCGGCTGGAGGGCAGCCTGATACCACCCGTCGGTAAGCCGCAGAGCAGCGACGTCGAAATCTCACTCGACCAGGCACAGGAACTCAGCGCACAACTCAGCGGCTATACGGTCACCGACAGCGGCGACTATAAACTGCTTGTGGCCTTGACCGATCCTACAGCCGGTCGCGTTTATTACCGCGCGAAGTTCACCGTGCAGCTTGACTACACTCCGCTGGCGATCCGCATGATCCAGCCCTGCTACCGCGACACCATCTTTGCGACGCAGGACCTCAAGCAAATCGAACTGGCGGTTGAGGTGGGCCTGGATGAGGCGGAGTTGAAGAACTCGACGCTGTACGTAGAGCTTGGCGCGGCGTCGCCAGCTCCACAGCCTTTGCAGACCCAAAAGATCGGCCCGCTTCAGGCCTCACCTGTGCTCGTACGATTCGATGCCACAGAGTTGCCCGTCGGCGCCTGGATGATTACCGCAAAGCTTGCCGACGGCGATGGTAAGCTGGTTGCGACCACCGAGAATCTGCTGCACAAGCTGCCGCCTGCGCCCGGCTCAGAAGTCAGGATTGACGAGAATAACAACACGGTGATAAATGGGGTGCCGACCTTCATTTACGGCTATTTCGCCGTGGGATTAGGAACCTATCCAGGCCGCGACTTCAAGGCGATGGTGCAAACCGCCAGCGACGGTTGCACGGCGCTTCTGGACTACAATCAGCACTACTGGTCGGAGGAAAGCGGCACCCGCTTCCTGGACACCGCGCACAAGAATGGCCTGGGCGTGGCAGTCTATCCCTACTACCGCACCTTCTTCCGAGACGGCGGGCTGCCGAAAGTTGGCGCGCCGGACCCCAGCCTCTCGCAAGAGATGCGAGAGGGGATCACCGAGCGGGTGCTGATGTGGAAAGACCACCCCGCCTTCGTGGCATGGTATCTGGCTGACGAGCCTGATTGCGCTAACACCTCACCGGAGGCGCTGGAAGAGGTCTATCAGTTGGTCAGGAGCCTCGATCCCTATCATCCTTGTATTGTGCTCTGCAGCGGAGCCAGCACCCACCACGCTGTGCGCAATGCCGCCGACATCTTCATGCCAGACCCCTACATCCACCCCAGATTAGATGGCAAGTTCGACACACCGCTGACCGTCTATCGCACCTACTTTGAGACTATCAAGCAGGAGGGCAAAGCGCCTTGGATAACGCCGCAGGCTTTTGCCAGTGGATTCCGCAACGAAAGTACGCACTGCGAGCCAGGCTTCGAGCACCTGCGGGCCATGGCATATATGTCCTTGGTGCACAATTGCAAAGGCGTGTTGTATTACGCCTGGTGCTACCTGGCCGGCTTTCCTGCCTCCCACCATGGTGCGCGCCACCTCAGCAGAGAAGTGGCTGCAATGGCGCCGGTGCTGCTGGCTCCTGACAGCGGCCTGCAGGCAACGGTCAAGCCCCCGGACGCAGAAATAGAAGTGCTGGTGAAGGAGTATGAGGGTGACATCTACATTATTGCAGTCAACACACAGTTTCCCAAAGTTACCGCGCGCTTTGAGGTGCCCGGCCTCAACGGACGGCAGTTGTCAGCCATCTTTGAGGGCCGGAAGGTGAAGGTAACAGAGAACAGCTTTGGAGACCATTTCGACAAATACGAAGTGCATCTGTACACCACTGCCGCAGAGCCGCCTGATGTCGGGCAGACGGTTCAGCAGGTACAAGCCGAGGTCGCCGAAATGCAGCAGGCCCGGTTCAAGGAAGGCAATCTGGCCCTGCGCATGACCAAAGACGGCAGACTGAGCGGCGTCAACGTCGAATCGGAGCAAGGCGTTCAGACCATTGACGGCTATACGAACCCATTTACGGCATACAGGCGGAACGTTCACCGGAAATTACCCGCAGACCTGACCATCAGCTTCCCTCGCCAGGAGACGGTGGCGAGGGTCGTTGTCTATAGCCCTAACATGAAGAGCTACGAAATTCAAATCCCTGATGGGGACAACTGGCGGACCGTAGCGACTGTCGCGGAGAATGCTGAGCGGGTAATTAGCAGCCGGTTTGATGCGGTCAAGACCGACAAGCTGCGGCTCCATATTACGGCCGCGTATCCGCCTGAATGGGAGAAAGAGCAGTACGGCTTCGCAGCCCACGGCGCGATAGTGGATGAGATCGAGGTGTACGGGCCCTGAGCAATGTACCGATACAGCCGGCTAATCGGGGACAAAAGCAGGGCCATGTCGGACGCAGACATGGCCCTCCTTATTGAGTCTGGTCAGACGACTTATCTGCCGGCTACTCCAGCTCCCAGACCAGCAGCGTGGTATCGGCCGAGGCCGACACCAGCAGCTTTCCGTCGGGTGAAAGGGCCAGGGCGCACACAGCCGACTGATGACCCTTGAAGGTGCCGACTTGCTCGCAACTGGCCAAGTCCCAGCGGACGATGACTTTGTCATCTCCCGCCGCATACACCTGTGCGCCATCGGGCGAAGTGGCGAGTGTCTTCAGCCAAGCTCCCTGTGGCATCTCATCTGCCAGCTTTCCGGAAGCGAGGTTCCAGCGTATCACTCGCGCATCGCGGCCGCCTGAGAGCGCGTACTGGCCCCCGGCCGCAAATGCAACACAGTTGACCCAGCCGCGATGACCTTCCATCTTCTTGAGCTCTTTTTCCGCAGCCAAATCCCAGACGCGCACCGTGCCGTCGCGCCCGCCGCTGAGCACCAGCGTGTCGTCAGCCGATACGGCCACCGCCAACACGCCGCCACGATGGCCCTGCAGCACCGCCACTGCTTCGTCTGCATCGGCGGCCCAGATGCGTACGGAACCATCATCGGCGCTGCTGATCAGGCGGCTGCCGTCGTGGGTGTATGCGACCGACCGCACATACCCGAGATGGCCGGCAAGCTCACGTATGAGTGTGCCGTCAGCGAGGTCGAATTCCCGCAGCATACCGTCCTTGCAGCCCGCGGCGGCCTTGGTCCCATCGGGGGAAACGGCTATGGCCCACGCACCGAGCTTGGCCCCTGCGATGACCCGCACCGTGGTGCCGGTGCTGATATCCCACAGCCGCAGCGTACCGTCGGCTGAGCCGCTCAGGACATGCTGTCCGTCGGGCAAGAACGCCACGCCATTGACGGCTCCGGCATGGCGCTCCCATTTCACGCGTGCCTCGCCGGTGGCCAGATCGCTTTCCGCTACCAGGCCGCCACCGTAAGACAGCACCCACTTGCCATCGGGAGAGACGCGCTGCATAGTGACATACCGCTCGTGCGGGAACCAGCGCCGCAGTATCTCGGCTGTTTCGCGGTTCCAGCGGCGGATCGAGCCGTCGCGCGAGCCGGTCAGAATCTGCTCCGGCTCGTGGCAATAAGCGACGGAGTTGACGGCGCCGCCGTGATGGCCCGCGAACCGCTTCAGCTCCTCATAGCCGTCAATCTTCCACTCGCTGCCAAAGCTGCGGCTGCCGACCAGCAGCCGCTCCTGGTCCGGCGACAGGCACAGGTCGTAAGCGCAGTAGTTGCTGAGGAACTGCGTGAGCTTCTCACCAGTAGTGAGGTCATAGTGGCACACGACCTGCTCGTAGCCGGCGCCTGCAAAGGCTGTCTTCCCCCCTGGCCCGTATACTGCCTTGTAGAACGTGGCCGCATCGTCGCTGCCATCAATGGCTATGAGCTCCTTGCCGGTGGCTAGCTCGAATTCCTTGACTGTCGGCGGCACGGTGCCGGTGGTCAAGACTCGTGTTTCGTCAGGCGAATAGAAGACCCACCTAAAGCTCACCTGATTGGTGGGGAACCTGTGGAGTTCTTTCTGTTCGGCCAGGCTCCATTCCAGGACATCGCCGCCGGAACGGAACAGCAGCCTGGTGCCGTCTTTGCTCACCTGCATGCAGCCCACACCTGCGTCGGACACCTTGTGGGTCGCCACTTGCTCGCCGGCGGCAAGGTCCCAGATGTGAATGCTGCTGCCGGTAGCGACAACGCCCCTGCCATCGGGCAGGTAGCGGATGTCGGAGACGCCGCCGGTGTACTTCATGCGCAGGGTGCCGAGACGCTGCACCGCGCCTTCTGGTAGTGCATCGCCCAGGCTGTCGGTCGCTTCCTGTGCGACTGCGGCCATGCTTAACACCAAGATACTTGCCAGTGACAAAAGCAGTTCGACTCTCATGACTCATTCCTCCCGCGTCGTGTATTGTTGATGAACATCGGCCGGGAATCGCGTGTCATCGTCCCGCGCCAGGTGTCCTAAAACTCGATTGGCTCTTTCTGGGGCGTCTTTTCCGGCCCCCACACGTTTTTGTAAGCGCGCGTGTTGCCCACCGAATAGACGGCTTCCTCCGGCGCGTTGAAAAACCAGTTGTGGTGGATCTCTGCTCCCTGTGAGGGCGTTCCCCGGATGCCGACCTCCCGCTTCGGCCCCAGGAACGTATTGTGATGTATGTCCATCCAATCCCCCGCGATGTCTGTGTTGTCACCCCGGTCTCGGCCACCGTGCATATCCAACTCCGTGCTGGTGCAGTTCTCCATGATGAGGTTCCAGGCGGCCTCGTAGCTGCATCCCGGGCGACCGCCCGCCGCAACATGGTGGCGGCAGTAGTCGAACTTGTTGGCGATGATGTTCACGTCTGAGCTATAGACCACCACGCCGTAGCCATAGCCGCTGCGCTGGCAGTGATGGATGTAGTTGTGGTGTACCTGCACCTGAGAGGCACCAAGAGCCGTACAAACGCCCTGGATGTTCCAGTTGTAGATCTCGCAATTGTCAATTTCGGTGCGGAAATGACTGACGCGCAGGAATGTGGCATTTTGCGCTGTTCTCTCTGTGCCGGCAAAGGGCCCCTCAATGCGCAGGCCTGTGACACGGCCCTCGTTGCCGGTGGTGACGAACTGCGTGCCCGATCTCTGCCTGGTAAAGAGCAGCGCCCCCTGCGATCCGTTCAGCCCGCGGGTGCCGGCGAGCGTCACCGCACCCGGTAGCTGTATGCCCATGGTGCCGGTCAACTCGATCTCTACGCCATCGGGCACAAAGATTACCTGGCTGGCCTGGGCCTGCTTCAGCGCCTCTAATAGCTCTTCTTTGCTGGTGACGGTGAAATCACCGCTGGTACAAATGTCGCTGTAGCCTTCGCCCCCGCCGATGGGGTTGCCGGTCGGATTGGCCTCACAGCCGAAAGTCTCCTCAGCGTCCTGAGCTACGGCCGGACATGAGGACATGCAAGTCCACGAGAGAATCAACAACCCCCAAAAAGCCATCCGCGGCGCTTCTCTAATCAATTCAGTCACCGTCCTTTGCTTTCCGTTGACGTCAGCGCTGGCGGCCAGAAAGTGACCTAGACTGTATCATCCATGAGCAACGACCTCGGGCTGGAAGCTGAGAATGCTGTGGCATTCTCACCTGCCCTTCGACAAGCTCAGGGCAGGCCGAGCTACGCGTTGGTGGATGATTCGAACCAGGGTCAATACTCGACCGGTTTGCCATCAACAAACTTCAGCGGCTTCTCCTGTGGCGTCTTGTCCGGCCCGTGAACGTTGTCATAGACACGGGTGTTGCCGAGAGAATAGACTGTTTCATCTGGCGGCTTCGCAAACCAGTTGTTGTGAATCTCCGCCCCCTGTGAGGGGACGCCGCGGATGGCGACCGCGCGGTTCGGGTTCTGGAAGGTGTTGTGGTGAATGTGCATCCAGTCGCCCGCGATGTCGGTGCTGTCACCGCGGTCGCGCCCGCCGTGCATGTCGAAGTGGTGGCTGGTGGCGTTGGGACCGATGAGATTCCATGCGGCTTCGTACGAGCAGCCGGGCGCGCCGCTTGAGGCGATGTGGTGGCGGCAGTAATCGAACTTGTTGGCGATGATGTGTACGGTGCAATTGTCTATGCGCACACCGTAGCCATAGCCACTGCGCTGGACGTGGTGGATGTAGTTATGGTGGACTCGGACATTGGCAGCCCCGTAGCCGGCGGCTACACCCCGGTGGTTGAAGTTGTAGATCTCACAGTTATCCACTTCAGTGCCGTAATGTGGGGTCCACAAGAAGGTGTTGTGGGCCGAGATTCTGTCCGTTCCGCCAAAAGGGCCCTCGAAACGCAGACCGGTGAGGCGGACCTCATCGCCGCCTGTGCGAAACAGATAACTCGGCAGCTTGCCGGTGAATACGCGGGCGCCGGCCGAGCCGTTGAGCCCGCGCGTGCCGGCCACTGTCACCCCGGGCGGTATCACTACGGCACTCCACCCGGTCACATCAATCTCCACGCCGTCGGGCAAGAAGATGACCTGTCCGGGCTGGGCCTGCTTGAGGGCGTCCAGGAGCTCTGCGGTCGTGCCGACCGTGAAATCGCCGCTGGTGTAAATGTCGCTGTAGCCTTCGCCCCCGCCGATTGGATTGCCGGTCGGGTTGGCTTCACAGCCGAAGGTTGCTTCAGCCTGCTGCGCAGTTGCCGTTCCCAGAACTAACACCCCCAGCAGAACCACCAGCCCGCCGCAACGCACCATTTTCATCTCACCTGCACCTACATTCCTCGCACTTGCCCACCAGAGCCACCGTCCGTGCTAGTCTTTTCTCCAGTCTATCGGGTCAGAATCCATCGTCTTCTCGGACCCATACAGATTCCGCCAGGCTTTAGTATTCCCGCCGGAGGTCACATTTCCCTTGGCCGGTCCGAACCAGTTGTGGTGGATGTCTGCGCCCTGGGACGGCACGCCGCGGATGACGATATTCCGCACCTTGGTCTCAAAGGTGTTGTGGTGGATGTGAATGTAGTCACCTGCTATCCTCGTCCCGTCCCCTCGGTCCCTGCCCCCGTGCATGTCGAAGCTATGCCCATTCGCGTTCGGTCCGGAGAAGTTCCACGCCGCTTCGTACCCGCTCCCGGGCTGACCTGATGACGCGATATGGTGGCGACACCAGTCAAACTTGTTGGCGATGACGGAGAAGAAATTCCCGCTAGCTGCGATCCCGTACCCGTAGCCTGAACGCTGGCAATGATGGATGTAATTGTGGTGCACCCGCATCCCGATGATGCCCTCTGCGCCCCCGATACCATAGTAGCTGAAGCACGATACCTCGCAGTTGTCCACCTCGCAGTAGGCGTGACCGATATTGATCCCGCCGGTATGGTCAGTCACCGTCGCACGTTCCCCATACGGCCCCTCAATGCGCAGGCCGGTCACGCGAACCCCATACCCTCCAGTCCTGAACATCGTATGGCTCTGTCGCCAGGTGGTGTACAAACGCGCGCCTGCCGATCCCTTCAAACCGCGCGTCCCGGCCAGCGTCACCTGCTGCGGAATGATTATGTCCTCGTGTCCGGCCAAATCTATCTCCACCCCGTCAGGCACAAAGACCACCTGGCCGGCCTGGGCGTTTTTCAGCGCCTCCAGCAGCTCTTCTTTGGTCGTCACGGTGAAATCGCCACTGGTGCGAATGTCGCTGTAGCCCTCACCCCCGCCGATCGGATTTCCCGTCGGATTCGCTTCACAGCCGAAGGTCTCGGCAGCGTCCTGCGCTACAGTTGGGGCAACGAAGATGCAAAGCAGCAATATCCCCAGTACCGTCCTGGCTGCCACTGTTTCCTCTCCTTGGCGGTCGTCATGATTTCTGCGCGCGGCAACATCCGGGCTTCTCAGAATTCGATTGGCTCTTCCTGCAAGGTTTTGTCCGGTCCATACACATTGTCATAAACGCGGGTGTTTCCCACCGCGTGGACTGCCTCGGCGGACGGCTCCGTGAACCAGTTATGGTGGATCTGGCCCTCCTCAGAAGGAACACCGTAGATGCCAACGGCGCGCTGCTTGCCCTGAAAGGTATTGTGATGGATATATATCCAGTCGCCGGCGATATCGGTACCGTCGCCGCGATCCCCGCCGCCGTGCATGTCCAGGCAATAGCCGGTGCAATTGGGCATAATCAGATTCCAGGCGGCCTCATAACTGCAGCCCGGTGCGCCATCGCCTGCGACGTGATGGCGGCAGTAGTCGAACTTGTTGGCGATGATGTCGGCGTCGGCCGCAGCGATGCACACGCCGTAGCCGTATCCGCCACGCTGGGAGTGATGGATGTAGTTGTGGTGGACTTGCACCCTGGAAGCCCCGAGGCTGATGGAAATGGCCATGTAGTTCCAGTTGTAAATCTCACAATTGTCCACCTCGGTGCCGTAATGCCTGGTGGAAAGAAACAGGCCCCAAAACTTGCCCGATCTTTCTGATCCACTGTATGGGCCTTCAAAGCGCAATCCCGTGAAGCGAACTTCGTCAGCGCTGGTGATAAATTGCGTAACGTTTTCCTGGGTGGTAAAGACCCTGGCGCCCGGCGATCCATGCAGGCCGCGCGTACCCGCCACTATAACGCCGCCCGGAACGCCGATGCTGAGATGGCCTGTCAAGTCAATCTCCACGCCGTCGGGCAAGAAAATGACCTGGCCGTGCTCGGCCTGCTTCAGGGCGTCTAGCAACTCCTCGGCTGTGGTGACGGTGAAATCGCCGCTGGTGAAGATGTCGCTGTAGCCTTCGCCTCCGCCGATGGGGTTGCCGGTCGGATTGGCTTCACAGCCGTAAGCCCCGTCAGAGCCCTGTGCTGCGGCACTCACGGCCAACAGAGAAACTACCAGCACCGATAGCATCGTCCAGTATGCCAGTTTTACTCTTCTCTTCCTTCCTCACAGTGTTGCTGCCCAGTCATATCTGCGCCGGGCTAAGGTCAATACTCGACCGGTTTGGCGTCAACAAACTTCAACGGCTTTTCCTGTGGCGTCTTCTCTGGTCCATAGACATTGTTGTAGGCGCGCGTATTGCCCACCGAATAGAGGGTCGTCTTCGGCTCATCGTAGAACCAGTTGTTGTATATCTCCGCGCCCTGACTGGGAGTGCCACGAATGCCCACAGCCCTTTGTTTGCCCTGAAAAGTGTTGTGATGAATGTCCATCCAGTCGCCGGCGATGTCGGTGTTGTCTCCCCGGTCGCGCCCGCCGTGCATGTCCAGAGCTGTGCTGGTGCAATTGGGCATGATCAGGTTCCAGCCACATTCATAGTTGCAGCCGGGCTGCCCACCGGCGGCTACATGATGGCGGCAGTAATCGAACTTGTTGGCGATGATGTGCACAGATGCCGCGCCTACAACGACACCGTAGCCATAGCCGGATCGCTGACTGTGGTGGATGTAGTTATGATGGACACGCACCTTGATAGCGCCGCTGCCCACCCCGATGACACTGGTGTTGAAGTTGTATATCTCGCAGTTGTCCACCTCGACGCCGTAGTGGCTTATCGACAAGAACCCGCAGTGGTCAGCGACCCTCTCTGTGCCTGCGAAGGAGCCCTCGAAACGCAGCCCGGTCAGGCGTGCTTCATCGCCAGCCGTCCGCATCAGAGTATGACTTTGGCGCAGCGTGGTGAAGATGCGCGCTCCGGGGGAGCCGTTGAGGCCCCGAGTTCCGGCCAGTGTCACCCCGACAGGGATACCTATACCGCGCTCGCCGGTAAGATCAATCTCGACTCCGTCAGGGACGAAGATTACCTGGCCGGGCTGGGCCTGCTTAAGAGCGGCCAGCAATTCTTCTTTGGTCGTCACGGTGAAATCACCACTGGTGTAAATGTCGCTATAGCCTTCGCCCCCGCCGATGGGGTTGCCGGTCGGGTTGGCCTCGCAGCCGAAGGTCTCCTCAGCCTGCTGCGCCAGGCCCATCCCGCAAATGATACACAAACACAGGACCGCCAATATACTTGAGAAGCTCATCTGCACACATTTTGGCATCATTTCGAGCATTGCGTTCGCCCCTTATCTGATATACTGTTTGGCGCCGGTCTCAACTGTACCTGCGCATTCTTGCCGAACTGATTGGCTGTCATCAGCCTTCAGGTACTTCCCATACCAGCAGCGTGGTATCCGAAGATGCCGTGACTAACAGCCTGCCATCCGGGGACACTGCCAGCGCCGTCACGGCTGCGGTATGGCCTTTGTACTGGGCTATCTGCTCGCCTTCGGCAAGGTCCCAGCATATCACTCCACGGTTGCCGCCGACCGAGTATGCGCTGGTGCCGTCGGGCGAGCAGGCCAGGTCGTACACCCAGCCCCCGTGGCCCATTTCGGCGGCAAGTTCGCGCGCTGCGAGATTCCAACGCAAGACACGACCATCCCGGCCGCCGGAGAACACGTACTCGCCGTTGCCGGCGAACGCGACCGCCTGCACCCAGCCGCGATGCTCTTCAAGCTTCTGCACCTCTGCGTTCGTCGTCAGGTCCCAAACACGCACTGTGCCGTCGCGCCCGCCGCTGACTAGCAGCTTGTCGTCAGGCGACACCGCCACCGCGAGCACACCGCCGCGATGGCCCTCAAGCCGTGCCACCGGCTCAGCCGCGTCGCCCTCCCACACGCAAATGGAGCCGTCGTCGGCACTGCTCAACAACCGGCTGCCCTCATGAGTATAGGCAACGGAGCGGACATAGCCGAGGTGGCCGTCCAGCTCGCGCAGCAGTGAGCCGTCCGCCAGAGCGAACTCGCGTACAACGCTGTCCTTGCAGCCGGCTGCCACACGCTCGCCGTCCGGAGACACGTCCAGTGCATAGGCTCCGAGTTTGGCGCCTTCAATGACGAGTTGGCTCTCGGCGCTGACAGGGTCCCACACTCGCAGCGTGCCATCCGACGACCCGCTGATAACCCGGTCCCCGGAAGGCGTAAAGGCTACCGATTCGACAGATCCGCTGTGGCGCTCCCACTGCAGCCGCGGCTTTCCGGTGTCCATATTTGTCTCCGCAAGCAGACCGCCGCCGTGTGATAGCACCCACTGGCCGTCGGGCGATATACAGATGCTATAGATGGGGCCGGTGTGCGCCATCCAGGAGAAGACCTGCTTGCCCGTCTCACGGTCAAAGCGATGAATCGAGCCGGTTCGGAGCCCAAGGACGGCCTCATTGCGCTGCGGGGCATACTCGTGTGCGAAGCAGCGGCCGGCCTCCCCGCGCACAGCATCATACCTGTACAATACCGAGTAGTCCTCCAGCTTCCATTCCACCGCGTGACTTTCCACACCAACCAGCAGGCATGTGCCGTCCGGTGACAGCTTAATGTCCTTAGCCTCGTAATTGCCGCCCCATTTGTGCAGCAGTTCTCCGGTTGCCAGGTCGCGGCGCTCCAGCAGGTGGTTGTAGCCGCCGCCCATGATGGCAGTCTTGCCCTCCGGCCCATAGATCGCGCCACAGCGGGTGGTGGCAAAACCTGGTGTTCTTATATCGGCGATCTTCTCGCCAGTTTCGATGCTCAACTCCATCAGACCGAGCGGCGAGGAGCCGGCGACCAACAGCCGCGTCTCATCGGCCGAATAGCAGGCACTTCGCAGACTTCCCTGACCAGTTTCCCACTGCCGCACAACCTCCTGCTTCTCGAAGTCCCACTCGTACACCGTGCCGGCCGCATCGCCCAGTAGCAGCACTTTGCCGTCCGAGCGTAATTGGACACACGTCAAGCCTGATCCAGAGACCTTGGTTCGAGACTGCACCTCACCATCAACCAAGTCCCAGATATGCACATAGCCGCCGGTGAGTAAAACGCCGCGCCCGTCTGGGAGATATGCCAGGCCGCCTACCCCTCCGTAGCGCATCCGCAACGTACCCAGCCGCTGGATGGCTGCTTCAGGTAGTGGCTCGCCGAGGCTGTCCAGTGCCTGCCCGGCGGCTTCGCTCATGGTGGTCAAAGCAAACAGTCCGACTAACAGATACAATACTGCTTTCACGGTTCATTCCTCCAATACTTTGTCAGGGCCGTACACGTTGCGATAAACACCCGTGTTGCCGCGCGAGATTACCGTTTTTTCGACCGGCAGTGCAAACCAATTGTGATGCACTTGCGCGCCTTGAGAAGGCACGCCGCGTATTACGACTGAGCGGGCCTTGCCCTGGAAGGTGTTGTGGTGAATGTGCATCCAGTCGCCGGCAATGTCGGTGTTGTCGCCGCGGTCTCGGCCTCCGTGCATGTCGAAGTGGTGGCTGCTGGCGTCGGGACCGATGAAGTTCCACGCCGCCTCGTAGCCGGAACCAGGCAGGCCACCGGAGGCGATGTGGTGGCGGCAGAAGTCAAACTTGTTGGCGATGATGTGGATGTCGCTTGAGCCGGTGGACACCCCGTAGCCATACCCGGAGCGCTGGCAGTGATGAATGTAATTGTGGTGGATCTGGATGTTGTTGGTGGCGACGCCTACACCGATGCCTCTGACATTGAAGTTGTATATTTCGCAGTTATCCACCTCGCAGCCCCAGTGGCTTATGCCGAGGAATCCGGAATGCTCGGCGACCTTCTCTCTGCCTCCGTAGGCCCCCTCAAAGCGCAGGCCTGTGATGCGTACTTCCTCGCCGGCGGTCACCATCAGGACGTGGCTTTGGCGCAGTGTGGTGAAGATGCGCGCTCCGGCCGAGCCGTTGAGGCCGCGAGTGCCAGCCAGTGTAACCGCGCTCGGTATCGCGATATTGCGCTCGCCGGTGAGGTCAATGACTACACCGTCGGGCACGAAGATCACCTGGCCGGCCTTGGCATTTTTCAGCGCGGCCAGCAGCTCTTCTTTGGTCGTCACGGTGAAATCGCCGCTGGTGAATATGTCGGTATAGCCCTCGCCTCCGCCAATCGGGTTGCCAGTGGGGTTGGCCTCACAGCCAAAAGTCTCCTCTGCCTCATCAGCGCCAAGCACAGGGCACAATAGGGCCAGTACGAGTGTCACACAGAGCCAGCGAGTGTGCACTGCCATGATCGTACCTCCTCCAAATCGCTTTCGCGGCTGCCGGCGGACTACTTTATGACAATGCGCCCCTCGACAGCCGGGCTGACCGTGCCCATCTCGCGGAGCGCCTCCAGCACCACCGCGCTCTCAGAGTAGCCGAGATACGCCGGCTCCGCACCGGTAGTGAGCATGTCGTAGCCGTCGCCACCTGCCAGCATGAATTCGCTGGCGGCGAGAGTGTAGGTTTTACTCGGGTCCAGAGGCTGGCCGCCAACGGTCACTTTGCCGAGAATGCCGCCGCTGATTTCCATGGTCAGCCCGGAGACCTGCAGGAACGCCCCGGAGGGCCGCTGCAGCGAGGCGTTGAATTCCAGCACCTTGCGGAGTTCGGCTCCACTGACCGCTTTGGTGGCGACCAGGTTTCCAAACGGCAGCACGGTGAGGATGTCTCCGACGGTAATCGGTCCGGCCGCAATCGAAGCCCGGATGCCGCCGCCGTTCCACAGGCATACATCGGCTTTGGCGTAGTCGCGGACGATGTCGCAAATCAAGTTGCCGAGGTTGGTCTCCCGAGCGCGGATGTGTTCGCGCTTACCATCCAGGGGCACAGTCGTAGTCGCCACCACCTCGCTCAGCCGTTCCTCAAGCTCATCAGCGTACTTATCAACGACAGCCTGCACCTCTGGGTCTGGCGCAATAGTCTGGTCTATCGGCCTCAAAAAGCCCCGGTACCTGGCGATGTCGCCGCCGGAGATGAACATATCCACCTGACCCAGATAGAGACCATAGCTTTTTGCCTGGCACACCAAGGTCTTGCCTACCTTGGTCGGTGGTTCGACAGTTGTATGGGTGTGGCCGCCTACGATCAGGTCAATATCGGGCACGGCTTTTGCCAGCTCGATATCGGCTTCGTAGCCCTGGTGTGTAACCGCAATGATAAAGCCGGCCTGCTTCAAGAGCTCCGCCACAAGCCTCGTCGCCTCGGCTGCCGGGGCGGTGAACTTCAGGCCCACCACGTTCGTGGGCAAAGTCTGCACTACGGTCTCCGGCGTGGTCAGGCCGAAAGCAGCGGCCCTGGTCCCGTCAGCCAGCGTGAACATGACAAACGGCTCAGCCAGGTGCTTGCCAGTCGCCTCCACATAGATATTGGCCGAAAGGATGGGGAACTCTGCCAGCGCCTCCAATTTAGAAAGATTCTGTTGCCCGAAATCGAACTCGTGGTTGCCGATGCACATCGCATCCAGGTTCATCAGGTTAAGGCACTTGACATCCGGCGCGCCCTTATAGACCGTCGAAAGCGCCGTGCCCTGGAGGATGTCGCCTGCGTTGAGAAACAGCGTGGTATTACCGTGTGCGTCATTCCAATCGCGCACTTCGTCGGCCAGCGTCGCGATGCGTGCCATGCCGCCTTCGTCATCCCGGTTCGGCTGTAGATGTCCGTGAGAATCGTTGAAGTGCAGCACGGTAACATAACAGTCGCCCAGAGCGACTGACAGCGAAATGGCGGCCACCAAAATCAATACTGTGAGCCGCAAACCGTACTTGCCCATTTCCCCTGACCTCCTGTCACAGGGCAACGCCCTGCTACTATGATGTATAGCTACTATTGAACACGCATGAGCCCGAGGCCTGCCTGCATAAGCAAACAACTTGCCCGGTCGCTTACGGCTTGAAGCAAATCGAGTACACGTCCGCGTCTTTCATCACGAAGCGCAGCCTGACGCCCCGCTTCTGCAGTTTCGACACATCATCCCCGCGCTTCCATGACACTGTGCGCTCTATCTCATCGCCATATATCTCCAGGCAGTCACGTAGCGTGTATCCTGGAATCGGCTTGCCCTTGCTATCACGGAGTTCCACGCGCACACTTCCCGCGGCCGAGGTAGCATAATTGACGACCAGCCGGCTGCCCTCGAATTTCAGCGGCGGCGTAGTCAATTCACCGCCGCCATAGGGCGCATTGACCGATGCGAAACCGTCAGTGCGCAATGTCGCCCGTCGCAGGCGAGTGGTCGGCCGCCGGTAGTGCTCCACATAGTAGATCGAAAGCTCGTCCGGAGCCGTCTGCAGGATGCCACGAGCGATGTGGTTGCTGCGTTCGCCCCAGTTGCGGGGATCGCGCCCCGGTCGCAGAAACGCCTCCATGAACCGCCGGCCCCAGTGCAGCCCATCGCGGCTGCTCATGAAAACACCATCGGACACACCGATATCGGGATGCTCCGCGATGGCCTTGCGGGTGGTCATGAAACGCTTAGGGAAACCGACGTAGATGTGCGGCGCGCGGGGATAGGCGACAATTGAGTTGGTGTAAAGATGCTCGCGCGGAGTATCGCCGTAGTCAATCTCGACGGTATCGGACCAGTTGCGGAAATCATCCGATGTCGCTCGTGCTATCGAGCGCACGCCGGAGAAGATGCCGCCGGCGCCGCCCTCATGGCTCATCCTGCCCGTCTTCGGGTCGGCGAACACACGAAAGTACGCCACGTACTGCTTCTGCACCGTGTCCCACATCGCCACATTCTGCGAATCGAAGGCCCCCTGGGTGATGATCGGGGCTTCGCGCAGCTTCTTCCAGTGCACGCCGTCGGCCGAGACCAGACCGATTAGCGGACCGCCGGCGAGCGCCTTGTAGCGCTGACTGGGCCTGCAATCGGGGTTTTCATCAATGAAGGGGGCGAAGTTATGGCCGCCGAAGCCTGTCCAGATGATGTTGTTAGCCCTCGACCCGTCGTGCTTATGGAGGCCCACCGGGGTTCTGATCCATTTCTTCGCATCGCTGCTTTCGGCACAGCAACTGTACTGCGGGCCACCCTCCGCGCGCGACCCCGACCCACGGTAATACATCCGGTACATGTCGCCATCCTGCAGGACTGTCACATAGTAACTCGTGCTGCCCTCCCACGGCTTGTTGAACCGCAGCGCGACCTCCTGCGGAACCGCATGGTGCAGCTTCAGCGTCACGTTCTTGCACTTGTCAATCAAGTAGTCGTCAACAAACAGCTCCAGACGCGAACCGATATCCAACTGGAAAACCTCCCTCGCTGACTTCTCTGCAAATGCGATCCGGGCAGGACATTTCAGGCCAGTAGTCAGCCGCCAGCGTGACCGCAGCACGGCGGCACAATCGTACCGCGGTCGCAGCTTTGCAGGGGAGTGTTTCCTCGTGGGCGTGGCCGACACCTGTCGAACGATCGCTTAAGCGTCGCCAATGCCGCAACAGGCTGAGGTCGGCGCGGCGCCTGTGAATGAGAACGCAACGAGATTGCGGGAAGAGCTTACTGGGGCGGTAATGCGGCGGCGCTGTCGTAACGCTCCTGGACCGTGGCCAGAGCCTCGGCGGGCGAACAGCGACCCCCAAGAGCCAGAAACAGCGCGTCATCAAGCATGGCCTCGAGGTTTTTCCAATCACGGTTGGGGCGGGCATGGGCGTGCTCGAAGCTGGCGACGAAAGCGTGCATCAGCGGCTCGCCGCGGACCTGCGAAATCACTTCCCGGTGCGAGGCGACCGAGCCGGTCTGGTGCATGCAATCTTGAGCGGCGCGCGAGGCCATGAACTTCAGAAACTCCACGCACTCGGCCCGATGCTGAGTGGTGCGCATGATCACCACATAGGTGGCAGATATCGAGGCCACGGGCTGGTCCCGGTAGGGCAGCGGGGCGACGGCGAAGTTGAGCGCGCCGTGTTCGTTCTTGAGCCGCTTGGCGAAGGCCGATCCGGCGATGATCATGCCCAGCTTGCGCTCGGCGAAGGCCTGCTGCAGTTGGGCGGCGTCCCACGATAGTACTTCCGGCTGCAAAGCTCCTGCCAGCGCCAGACGCACCCAGTACTCCAACGCCGCGGTCATTTGCACGGAAGTAAAGTCAATCGTCCCGTCCGCGTCGTAAAGAGAGCCTCCCGCACCCCACAAGAGGATCAATAGAGCCCGTGCCCCGCCACCATTGATGGCTCCCGGCAGGCCCAGGCCATACACGCCCTGCTCCGGATCAGAGATCTCGGCAGCCGTCGCCAGCAGCTCGTCCCAGGTGCTCGGCACCTTGCGGCCTTCTGGCAGCAAGTCGGGGCGGTAGTACAACGCGCACGAATCCACCCGCCAGGGCACGCCGTAAATGCGGCCGTCAATAGTGATCGGATCGAGCACAGCGGGGATGAACGGCTCCAGATAGCGGCCAAGGCCGGTGCCGAAGGTGTATAAGTTGGGAGCGAACTGCGCAAGCCACTCGTCGGGGATGACCGTCATGTCCGGGGCGTACTCCCTCAGCGAGCCGCACCATCGCGATATGCGGGGATAGGCGCTCGCCCAAGCGTCATGGGTCATATCTATCTTCAGGTGCGGGTGCTGGCGGGAGAATTCCTCCAGCATCCCCACGCATTTGCGCAGATCGGGCCCGTCTTCGTGCTCCCACGCCACCAGCGTCAGCCGCTGCACCTGCTGGGCGCTGCCGGTGCGAGGCAATGCCAACAGACTCGCCGCACACGCCACCAACCAGAGCACGTGCAATGTGGAAAAAATGAAGGCTGCGGCATTCCCCCGCCACAGCCCCTTTACTTTGTCAGCAGAATGATTACAATTCATGCCTGTGACAGATCACCTATCCCGCACATTCACCAGTGCGTGGGCACCCGCCTATCCGTTGTGAGTCAGCTTTTCTAGCCCGAATTACTCACCAAGCCGTGGCTCGGCCTGAGCTTGGCATCATTTGCCAAGCTCAGGTGAGAACGCGATAGCGTTCTCAGCTTCCAGCCCGAGGTCGTTGAAGCTATCACAGTGTGCTACCTTACGCGGCCCAGCGACAACAGTTCCATGCCCCTACAAACGGTCTGTTCGTCTGATTGTGCTCAACGTATTATGTCGTTCACGACTAACGTGCGCTATCCGCTTTTGATGGTGGTAAGAGTGATCTCTGCCTCGGCTTCGAATTCTTTCTTTACCTCTTGCCTTGGCTGCTGTTGTCCCGGTGGTGCTGCTCCCCACTCCCGCTCTGCGGAATCGCCGGCCAGCAGGGGCTCCATCGCCGGCGGCACGAGCCCGCCGGGGCCCATCGGCCCCATGAACGGGTCGCCAGGCATCATACCCGGCATCTCGCCACCCATGCCCCCCCCACGAGTGACGCCACCGAACTGGCTGCTGTCAATCGTCAGCTTGTGGGTGACTATGTCCTGGCAGCGCACGAACTGGCCCAGCTCGTAGGCAAAGTAGCTAATGCGCGCGCCCTTGTACGAGGTCTTCACTTCCGTCACAGCCGGCGCGGATACCGCAGCCGACTGACCACCAGGGGCGCCCGCACCTGCATCGGGCGGCATACCCGGACCGAAGACATCAGCCATCTCTGGCCCCAGCATCGGTCCGCCCGGAAAGCCCATCCCCATCCCCATATCAGGCCCTGCGCCGCCACGACCTGCTGCCGGCCCGGCCGAGGCACCCATGTGCAGCGTCAGCGTGACGTCGTTTTCCGAGTATGTACTGATTATCCGAGCACACTTGTAGCCCGCGACGCGTTGGAACCCGTCCAGACGGTGCTTGGCTGTCACCCTGCGCCGATCGGCCCGCAGCATCGGCAAGACGTACATGGGGCCTTTCCACGTGCTGCCTTCGCGCAGCGTCCTGTCAGGCAACTCGAGGTACAGCGCCCCCAGATCGAACGTCGGGTCGCCCTTGTGCTTCGGGGAGATCGAGGCATCTGACTTAATAATCATAGTGAAAATATCGCCGACACGCCGCAGGTTGGTGGGTTTAGTGCCCTGGAAACTGGTGTAGCCCTCATTGAAGTACTTGCGCACGATGGCGGAGTGGCCCGCACTATTGCTCATAGCCCGCTCGCGCCAATCTGCGGTCAGGAGCCCACTATAGAGTTGGACAATCTGCTGATTAACGTCGTCGTGCTCAACAAGCTTGGCTCGACTGCGTCCGGTGGCTGCAACGTTCATTTCCCGGCCGCGCTTGTAATCAGCCACCAGCTTAATCGAGGTCGGCTTTTCATCGCTCGGGAGATCGTTTTGCAGCGTCACCCGCACACTGTCCTGGCCCAACTTCTGCCCCGAGGGCAGGTGCGCGACAGCCGTTACGGTGTATTCGCCGTCGGGGAAGACGGCTTTACCGTCGGCATCGCAACTGTTGCTGTCCCAATCGACTCTGAAGGGGCTGACGACGGCTACGCTGAAATCGCCGCTCTGCCCGGGACCCTCAATCTTGTACGAGATCCAGCCGTGCGCTGCGTCGGTCTTCGTCGCCTGAATAGCGATCACGCCGGATATCGCTTGTCCGCTGGTGGGGTTAGAAATCTCCACCTGGGCCAGACCCACCGACAAGGCACACAACAATGTCAGGGCTAGCAACATGGCATTACAGGCAGACTTCTGTTGGCTATTCATAGCTTCTGGTACTCCCCCTTCTTGCGATTGCGACCGCTGAGCGTGCAATCCGGCCGCGGTCAAACTTGGCTCAATCACCGCCCGGGCACGAAAGCTTCTCCTCTAGAGCCGCTTTCAGAACCGGCTGCAGGCCGGCATAGCTTTCGTCCAGATCTTGCGGCACAACTCGCGTGTCGCCGACGCTGGTCATGTAGTTGGTATCACCATTCCAGCGCGGAACCAGGTGCAGGTGCAGATGCTGCTCGATGCCGGCACCTGCGGCCTGTCCGATATTGATCCCGATGTTGAGGCCTTCGGCGTGCAGGTACTCGCTCATAACCTGGACGCAGCCCTGGGCGATAAGGAACATCTCCTGCAGAGCGGCAATGTCCAGTTCAGTAAGGCACCTGACATGCGCATACGGCACCACCATCAGGTGGCCGCTGTTGTACGGATATGCGTTCAGTATAACAAAGTTATGCCGCGCCCGATAGAGTATATGGTTGTCCGTGTCTTTGCCCTGCTCCGCCGTGGTACAGAATATGCAACCATCGGGCTTGCTATCCACTACATAGCTCATTCGCCAGGGAGCCCACAAATGACGCAACCAAACACGCTCCGAACACGATTCGTCTCTATACAAACCTCAGATTATACCGCCGTCTGAGCACCAATGTCAATGGAGTTCACAGACGCCAAAGCCGCTTCAGCGACTAAAAACCGTACTTTATCACTGCCACGACGACGCAAGAAAGAATCCAGACAATGGCCGAGACCTTGGTTATTCTGTCATAGAGCTCTTCCATGCTGCCCTTGGTGAACTGGGCTGTATCGCTGCCTCCCATCGCTGCGCTGAAGCCCGCACTCTTCGAATCCTGGAGCATCACCGAGATTATCAGCACAATGGCGCTGACAAAAGCGATAATCATGAAAGTCGTTTCCATCTATATCCTCCGATCCCGAGCGGGTAAACCGTCCCGCCCGGCCTTAATTCAAGAGATGCGCATCAATGAATCTGCGCAGCGGATCAACTACTACTTGCGGCGTCGGGATGTGCCCGCCCTCATACCAAACCACCTGCTTCGGCTCTCCAGCGGCCTGGTGCAGCAGTTCGGCATTCTCGCGCGGAATGATCTTGTCCTGCGTGCCATTGACGAACAGCAGCGGCCGGGGCGCAAAATGCCCGATGAAATTGACCGGCTCGATTTGATACAGATGCTCAGCCGTCATCTCGCGGGGCTGCCAAGCCTCCCGCAGCCTCGTCAGAGCTGGGAAGTCTGAGTGCAATAACATCAGGTCGAGACGCCCACCGGCGACGATCAGGGCTGCCGACTTTATGCGCCCGTCAACTGCGCCGAGCACCGAGCCCAAAATCCCACCCATACTCATACCTATCAGCATGTAGCGCTCGTGATCAATATCGGCTCTGCTATCAAGGTAGTCCAGAGCGCGGCGATTGTCAATAACTGTCTTTACCATCGCGTCCCGGCTCGCCTGCAGATCCGCGCTCCACATTCCCACGCCTTCCTGCGCTCGCTCCCCGTGCAGGCGCGCGTCTATGGCCATCACTGCGACCCCCAGCGGCGCCATGAATATCGCCATCGGCCTCGAATACGCGTCCTTGTTGCCGCCGTAACCGTGCAAGAGCACAACGCACGGCACTTTGCCATCCACATTGGGACGGTGTAGAATGGCCGGTATGAGAGTATTATCCACCGCCTGCAGCGTTATGTTCTCTGTGGAAAAATAGCTATTGCTGCTGCTCGCGGTGACCTCGGCCTGCAGCGGCAGGTCGCGATCGTATTCGTAGATGGCCTGTAGCTGCTCCCAGCTTACGACCTGCCCGTCGGCATGGCAGACGCGGCTGGCAAGCAAGGCCGCCAACAAGGTCGCGAGTAATATCTGTTTACAGCCCGCACCCGGTTTCATTGATGTCCTCATCGTCGCGGCAGCGAGAGTTTGGTGTGGATACTAAGTTTAGCACAATGCGACACATTTTGCAGCATGTGGAATCTTACAATCACAGGTCGGAGTCGTCAAGCGATCCGCACGCAGGTAATGGGGCGCAAATGGTAGAATACTTCAAGTACACTGCTTGTAATAGGCCCAGGAGATGAGTATGAAGCTGATATTGCCCCTCGCAGCAGTGGTCACAATCCTGCTGCTGACATTGACCAGCGCCGGAGCCGTCGCCGAAATCGTCTGGAATTTCGAGAGTGATGCCCCCAACTGGGATCCGACTGACGTGGATGACGGCAACATCTCCGTTGGGCTGGCAGCAGGCAAGGCGGGCGGCGGGCAGCATTGTCTGGCTGTAGCCGGCAAAGTGCCCGGCTCATTCGGGGTCAAGTATCGCCCCTGGGAGAACTGGCGCGGCCTTACCACCCTCGCGTTCGACATCCAGATGCCTGCTGACGCGCCCAAAGAACTCGACCTGTTCGTCTATATCAAGGATAGGCAATACCTGTGGTTCCAGACCGCGCCCTTACACGACCCCAAGTCCGGCAAGCGCGTGAAGAACCTGCCGCCCGGCAAATGGGCCACTTTCACCATTGACATCTCCGAGGCTTCGACGGTCTGGGAACCAGGTGGGCATGAGCGCTCATGGGACCGCGTCCTGTACTACCCGCGCGAATTCGGCTTCCGCTTCTTCTCCAGAAAAGCCTGGTCAGGCGTAGTGCTGATTGACAACGTCCGTCTCTCCGGCTCTGAGCCGCCGCTGGGCAAGATGCCCGACGGCAAGCCCGGCTCTGCCCGCGGCAGCATCGAGGTAAAGCCCAATACTGACCGGCTCAAGATATACGAAAAGTTCGAGCTCACCTGCGAACTTGACCGCGACTACGAGAACCCCTTTGATCCCGGAGTTGTTGATGTCCAGGGCCATTTCCAGACCCCCGACGGTGCGCATCTGACCGTGCCCGGCTTCTACTACCAGGACTATCGCCGCACTCTGACTTCCGCAGGCTGGGAAAAGCTTATCCCCGTCGGCAAGCCGTGCTGGAAGGTACGCTTTGCGGCTACCGAGCCCGGCACGTATCAGTATTTTGTGCAGGTCAACGACGCGCTGGGCCAATTGCGCAGCGACGCCGGCAGCTTCACCGCCCTGCCCGACGACCAACACCGTGGCCTGGTGCGCATATCCAAGCAGGACCCACGCTATTTCGAGTTTGACAGCGGCGAATTCTTCTTCCCCACCGGCATCAACATGCGCGATGGCGGCGACCATGCCGACATGCAAAAAGGCACCTACGACTTCGATTATTTCTTCAAGCGCTTCAATGAAGAGGGCCTCAATTTCGTCCGCACCTGGATGTGCGGCTGGTGGGCGGGTATTGAATGGTCCGACGAGTACCATTCCCGCTATGACGACGTGGGCCGCTATTGCCTTTACAACGGCTGGCGCTTCGACTACATGCTGGATCTGGCCGAGCAGCTCGGAATTTACCTGGAGATCACGCTCAACAGCCACGGCCAGTTCCGCCGCGACAAATTCGATGCCGAATGGAGCTACAACCCCTACTCGGTCAAAAACGGCGGCTTCATTGCCAGCCCCGCGATGTTCTTCACCTCTACGAAGGCCGAGGAAATGATCAAGCAGCGGAACCGCTACATCATCGCCCGCTGGGGATATTCGCCGATTATAATGTCCTGGGACCTGGTCAACGAGGTGGACCTGTCAGAGGGCTACAGCAAGCCCGAGGTGGCCGCCTGGCACGCCGAGATGGCCCGCCATATCAGGGAGATTGACATCTACGACCACATTGTCACTTCACACATCTGCCTGTACTGGAGCTACGGCGCCGAACTGTGGGACCTCCCGGAGATACAGTACATTCAGGCCGACGCCTATTGGGAGCGCGCGCCTCAGAAAGACAATCCGCCGGAACATGGCATGAACAAGTGCTGGAAGGCCCGTCAGCATTACAAAAAGCCATTCCTATTCATTGAGTACGGCCCGCAGACGGCATCTCTGCCGATACCGGCCAATAACTGGAAACGCGATTTCCGCGTCGGCATGTGGGTCTCGAATCTGATGCCGTGCGCCGCACCGGGACAGTTCTGGTACCACAAGCAATGGGACAAGTACGAGCTGTACCAGTACCAGAAAGGCCTGTTCGCTTACAATGCCGGGGAAGACCGCCGCGGTCAGGGCCTCAAGACGATTACTGCCACCACAAGTGCGTCGGCCGGCCGCAAGGTTACGGCCCAGGCGATGAGCAACGGCCGGCAGACCTATATCTACGCATACGAGTTCGCCAACATGATCTATCCGTCACCCGAAGAGGTGCCGGAGGCGAAGGTGGTCGAGGCGGCTCAAGTGACCATTGGCGGGATGCAGCCTGGCCGCTACACGATCGAGTACTGGGACACCATCAGCGGCGAGATCATCACAGTAAATGAGGCTACGGCCTCCGCCGGCGCGCTTAAGTTTCAGCTTCCCGACTTCGCCCAGGAAATCGCCGTCAAAGTCAAACCCATGTGAAGGCGGCATCTCGTACACACACCGAGGGACGGGTTCGTGGGGGGCAACTCTCGACCAGGACACACACAACAAAGGAGTGATCCACAAGGTGATGCTCACAGCAGAGGAAATCAAGAAGGTCGCGAAGGCGATGGGCGCTGACATCGTCGGCATCGGAACACCTGATCGCTGGGATGGGGCCCCCGTGCAGATGGACCCGCGCCAGATCATGCCTGAGGCGAAATCCGTTATCGCTTTCGGCTTCCGCATCATGCGCGGGAGTCTGCGCGGCGTTGAGGAAGGTACCTTCTTCAGCAACTACTCGTCAATGGGCTACGGCGGGCTCAACTGGCTGTACATCCCGCACACCATGATAAACATCGCCAAGTACATTGAGGACTACGGCCATGAGGCGATTCCACTGGGGCACCTCAGTCCCTGGCGTGGGATTGACAACGAAGGCGAGCTGCGCCCGGGCTACAGCCGCCCGGTCGAGCCCGGCAAGGCCGCCCCCGACGTGATGGTTCATCTGCGCATCGCTGCGTTTCTGTGCGGGCTGGGTGAAATCGGGTACTCGAAGGTCTTTCTGACCCCGCAGTTCGGCCCGCGGCAGCGACTCGGCGTCATGCTCACCGAGGCCGAGTTGGAACCTGATCCGATCTACGACGGTCCACCGTTGTGCGACCGGTGCATGAAATGCGTCGCAGAATGTCCCGGCGACGCCATCAGTCCTGACAAGACGGTCAAGGTTGCCGTCGCCGGTCACCAACTCGAGTGGAATGACCTCGACTGCGAGCGCTGCGGTATCTACTTCCGCGGCGGTGTCTATACCGACGAGGGGGAGACCGGGGAGTACATGAGTGCACAAGGGCGCGATGACATCAAGCCGGGCCCCATCTCGCCGTTCTATCACAAGCCGAACAACATATACGAATACGGCGAGGCGATATGCGGCGCAAAGGGCTGCATTCGCGCCTGCATGATCCATCTCGAGGAGCGGGCCGTCATCGGGAATAAGTTCGAGACGCCGTTCCGGCGCAACAAACTCTGGACGGTGGACTGGTCACAGGAGCCGGAAGCCGAGATGCCGGCGAGTGAATAGCGCCCCGGGATACGCTTGTCCGTATCTGCTCCTCGTTGCATGAGAATTCAGGAGGCTCGCCCATGCAATTCGCTGTCGGCTACCAGCTTCCCGACGCCGAAGATGAGTCCCTCATGGAGATCATCGCCGACTACCGGGAGGTGATCGCGGAGGTCTATTTCCCGTGGGCTGACATGCCCTCGGGGCGAGCCGCTCTGGCAACCCGGCGCGGCTACACCGACTGGACCGCGGAGCAGCAACTAGTCGGCGACCTGGCGACTCTTCGCGATATGGGCCTCCGGTTGGACCTGCTGTTCAACGCGAATTGCTACGGTGGCCGGGCGATAAGCCGCTGGCTTGAGAACCAGGTCCGCTCGGTCCTGGACTACCTCGGCGAGGCCGTCGGTGGCGTTGACATCGTCACCACTACTTCACCCTTCGTCGCGCATGTCGTGAAGCAGCACCACCCTCAGGTCGAGACGCGGGCATCCGTCAACATGCGGATCGGCACCGTCAAGGCGATGGAGTACCTTGCCGACATCTTCGACAGCTACCACGTCCAGCGCGACAACCAGCGGAATCTGGAGTATCTGGCTGAACTGAAGTCATGGGCGGACGAGAACGCCAAGAGCCTCGTCATCCTGGCGAACAGTGGCTGCCTCGCGTTCTGCTCCGGCCAGACGTTCCATGACAACATGGTCGCACATGAGGCGGAGATAGACGAGACGATCAACGTCACTGAGTGGGAGGCACACACCTGCTGGCGGTTTCTGCAGGAGCGCGCCAATTGGGCGACTGCCCTGCAGAACACGTGGATTCGGCCGGAAGACATCCGCCACTACGAAGGCCTGTGCAGTGTGGTGAAGCTGGCCACGAGAATGCACGCGCGACCGCGGCTGGTCATTGACGCCTACGCACGTAGCAGCTTCTACGGCAATCTGCTGGACCTGTGCGAGCCGGGCTTCGGGCCGGCTCTCGCGCCCTACGTCATAGACAACAGCCGCTTCCCTGCCGACTGGTTCGCGCGCACGAGCTCCTGCGACCGCCGCTGCCATCGCTGCGACTACTGCGCAGGCGTGCTTGAGATGGTGCTGGTCAATGCGCAGGAGGCAGGCTAGCTGTGACCGCGAGGGGGTGGTACATGGCATTTTTCGCAGGTTGACAGCCGCCCATGCCAGGTTTGGCCGCTCATCCTGTCCGACGCTGCTCGGCTGGGAGCTCTCCGCGGCGATCCCGCCATGCCCGGTTGCGTTCCTTCTGCTCGTACATTCTTTCGTCCGCTCGTCGCACTACGTCATCGAGGGTCTCATCTGTTTCGTGCTGGTAGGATGCCGCCCCGCCGCTGATCCACACAAGTGCCGCAGTCTCATCGGGCAGTTGCCCCTTCTCCGCCTGCTCTTGCAGATACTCTGTCAGCCGTTCAGCCAGGCGCCGGGTTATCGCCTCTGCGTCGGCCCAACTCGTGTTGGGCATCACTATAAGGAATTCATCACCGCCGAAGCGGATCGGTATATCGGCTCCTCGCGCATGCTGCCGTACCACCTCAGCCACCGCCTGCAGCACCTGGTCGCCCACTGCGTGCCCAAAGGCGTCGTTGACCGCCTTGAAGTTGTCAACATCCAGCATCAGCAGCGTCAGTGAAGTGCCATAGCGATCCGAGTGCTTGACCTCACGCCCAAACACATCATTGAAGTAGCGGCGGTTGTACAGGCCGGTGAGGCTGTCATGCAGCCTTTCCGCGTCGAGTTCCTCCATCAGCAGCTTGATCTCGGTTATATCCTGGCTGTCGGCCAGGACTGCGGGGCGACCCTCGTATTCTATCCGGCCAAGTTGCACATCATGCCAGCGCACTTCCCCGGGCAGCGGAGTGAATCTTATGGCCATACGTTCGCCCTGGCTCTTTCCGCTTAGCAGCAGGCGGAGCCTCGTCTCAACCTCTGCCCAGCTCTCGGCTTCAACGATCTCGTTAAGCTTCATGCCTTGCGCCTGTTCCGGGCTGTCAGCCCCGATGTACATAGACAGCGCAGAGTTACAATACACGATACGGCCGTCTTGAATCACCCAGATGGGGTGCAGCGACTGCTCGGTAAAGGTGCGGAACTTCTTCTCCGAAGCCTGCAGTTGCCGCTCGGCTTCCTTGCGCTCGCTGAGGTCCACAAACCGGCCTTGAAGCAGCCGTCGGCCGGCGATCTCGATGAGAGCCGCACTAATATAGATCGGAACGCTGCTGCCATCCTTGCGCCTTAGCTCGGCCTCAAAGCCCACGGCGGACCCCTGCTCTACGTGTTGAGCGAACATCCGTCTATAGCGTTCGGCCTCGTCAGGGGGATGTACTTGGCTCTGGTGCATGTGCAACAGCTCGGCGCGACTATAGCCCGTGAGGGCCTCGGCCGCCTCGTTAGCTTCTACCAACATGCCGGTGTCGGGGTCGGCAAGGAAGATGGCGTCAACAGAGCCATCGAAGAGGGTTCGGAACCGTTCCTCGCTCTCCCGCAGTGCCTCCTCCGCCCGCTTGCGCTCGGTGATGTCAACTACATTCACCAGGATGCCCTGGTCGGCGCCGCCGGCGATGGGCCGGGCCCATACATCAGCCCAACCACTTTCGCCGCTTTTCGTGAGGAATCGCAATTGGTATGTGTCAGCGACATTTTCCCCGGCCTCTCGCGTGCGCATTCTTTGGGCGACCATGTCGCGGTGGTCAGGGTGGACCGTTTCCAGTACGCTTGTCTCTGCCAGCTCTTCGGGCTCGTATCCCAGCATCTCGGCAAAGCGCTTGTTGACGAACTGAAACTTGCCGTCCTTGTGGACGAATATGCCCACCAGGGCATTATCAATCAGCCCACGGCTGCGTTCTTCCGAAGCCGCTAGTAACTGACCATTGCGCACCACCAGCCAGCCGCTGAGCGTCAACAGGAAGGCCGTAGCGCCGATAACCATGAACGACGACGCGTAGATGCCTTTGGTACAACTGATAACACAAAGTGACATTACGGAAATGGCCGCAAAAGCGGCCACATAGCCCGTTAGAGATGCGGTTTGTGCCGATTGGCGTTGCGACATGCTGTCCACTCCAGTTCGCTAGGTGCGATGCCAAATCACGAACATACCACGGTACTGCGTCCCGTCTGACTATGCGGCCTTGTGCAATTGGTCTGTTATTGTCAGGAGGGCTTCGGCGGCTTCTGGTTCAAATTCGGCGCCGATGCCATTGACGATCATCTCGATAGCCTCGGAGTGGGCATATGCCGGCCGGTAGGGCCGCTCGCTGACGAGAGCGTCATAGACATCACAGACCCGCAGTATGCGGGCCTCAGGTAGGATCTCTTCTTCCGTCAGGCTCATCGGGTAACCGCTGCCGTCCCAGGATTCGTGGTGTTGCTGGATTACCAGAGCCGCTCTCTGCACGCTCAGAAAGCTCTCGAGCAGTTCACGACCAATGGTAGGATGGGCAGTAATGCTGTGCCACTCAGAGGCGGTGAGTTGGCCGGGTTTGGTAAGCACAGAGTTAACGATACCCAGTTTGCCGATATCGTGATAGAATGCGGCCAGCATCGCCGTGCGCAGCTCCAGCGGCTCCAGGCCCATTCTGGGCCCTGCCAGCCGCGTCAGGCTGCTCACCCGCCGACAGTGCGAGGCCGTGTACCCGTCCTTCGCATGTAATACCTGCATCAGCGCATCCAGGGCGGGAATGCCATCCCCAGGCGCGAAAGATTGCCTCTGCCACGTATTCGACGCATTCCTCACCGGTCGTCCCGGGTAGGCTTCAGATTCCATCACTTGCTTCTCCCCAGCGGGCCTCAGAAGCTCGATCTCCTGCTGCTTACCTCGACATATATCGGCGACCGTAACCGGCCCCTTGAGAACACTTCTGAATCATCTCTGCAACCTACCCAAGCGACTATCTCACTAAAGTTGCCCGACATGATTTCCGATATGTTATGTGATGATCCGAGATTCAGTCAGGGGAGCGCGATGCACGAGCATATAGAAGCAGCCAGTGACCAATCCTCTCAGCCCCAGTGGTGCGAAACCTACTGGCTCGCCAATGGCCTGAGGCCGGAAGTATGCGCAGGCTGTCTGGCCAAGGAAAGCCACAGCTACTGCTGGCAGGTCACTGCCTCGCCCTGCTGCAAACGCGATCGCAGTGTGTGCAGACACTGCGACGTGTATATCAGCTACCAGACTCAGTGCGGCAAGACGCAAACCGTTGAGCTGCAACTGACGGACGGCAGCGTCTTGGTCGGGGAAGTACACGTGCCCAGCGATAGCAGACTCAGCCAGGTTGTAAATGACGCCAACCGTGCTTTTCTGGCGATTACGAATGTCACCGAGGACCCGTCGCACCCATCGGATGCCGGGCCGGTGCGCGTGCTACTGGTAAACAAACAGGCAATAGCGATTCTGAAGCCAATTGGAGAGGCCGAGCTTGCCACCCAGCCTGAGATCTATCGGCCGGGCGCTCTGGCTACACACCGCTCACAAGAGGTCGCTTAGGGAAAACCAGACGGCACCTGCCAGACAATGCTGGGGGTTGTAGAGATCGTCGGTAGATGGTACGCGGGCCCCTATGAAACGGCCACGACGACGGCGACAGGCTATACGGTGCGGAAGGAATAAAGCTTTGCTCGCGTCAGCTTGAAATGCAGCCGCACGGGTCGGCCCCGCAACTCGGCGAGGTCGCTGCGGCCCTGAAAACTCACCTGTTCGAAGAGGCAATCGCCGGACAGTGGCACGACTTCACCCAGTGAGTAGCCTTCGATGGGCTTGCCGTCCTCGTCGCAGACCTCAACGAGAACTTTGCCCCCGAAATGAGTCCACGCGTTGACCTCCAGGCGATCGCCTTCGAGTTCGAGCGGCACGGTCCAGAATTCGCCTTCGGCCTCCGCCTCCACCGCCATGAAGCCGTCCTCACGGATCGTCACGTACGACAGCGACTTGTGTTGTGGCATGTCCTTGTCGTAAAAGCACTGGTTATGCGTCGTCACTCGCGGGGATACCAGCATCGCCCAGACACCCTTCTCAGGAGAGATGATGCCCTGGCCGAGGACCATGCCGCCGTAATGATCCATGTCTGGCTGGCCGGCGCCGAGGTAGGGCTCGCGCACGGGACGATACCAGATGCGGCCATCGCGGCTGACGGCGAAATGGGTCTCCATGGTGTCCGGAGTGCGCGGGTAAAAGCACGGGAACATCAGGTAGGCGTCCAATGCGTCCGGCCAGGGAGTGAAGGAGTTGGTGTAGATGTCAGTGCCGGGCGGGTCGTTGGCATCAGTAGTCAGACACTGCTGAGGTCGCGGCCAATTGTAGAAGTCCTCGGTTGTCGCGTGATCAACAGTGCGCCGGGCTCCGGGAAGAGTATCCGTCTCCCAGCCACGGAAATAGCCCTTGTAATGGCCGCGGGCTGCGTCCCAGATTATCACCGTCTGCGTGTCAGCCCACCAGCGCAGTACCATTTTCTCAAGCGCGTTCCATGCGATGCCGTCGGCAGAGACCGCGCCAGATACAAAATGGCCGCCCTCTTCGTGTGGGGCGCAGTGGACCAGCTTGTAGCGCTCATCCGCCGGCGCCAGAGGGTCTATGAAAACATGACCACCGTGCGGGCCGCGCCCGAAATTGTTCTCCGCTGCAAGGACCAGGTTGTTGTCGGTCGAGCCATCAAACGCCACCAGACCCAGCTTCGGCTTGGTCCAGTTGTAGCCATCATCTGACTCGGCGTAGGCCATCCTGGCGCTGAAATCGCCCTTGACGAGGTCGGTGTAGGGCTCGTAGTAGAGACGGAACTTGCCGGCATCTTCGAACCAGGTGGCGTAGGCGTTGATAGAGTGGCTTTCCCAGGGCCGGTCAGAGGTGATGACGAGTTGCTCGGGCGCATAGTGGGGCCTGAAGACCCTTATCTCCACCCCCGAGGGCATCATCTGGGGAAACGGCTTCGGTTCATTCGTCCAGGCCACGCCGTAGCCCGCGGCCACGAACGACCAGTCAATGAACACAATCTTCTTGCCCCGTGGCAGCTTGACAGCCATCGCAGTCTCCTCCAGGCGGCAGTTATCCAGATCCTAAGCAATTCCAGAAGCGCTGATTCAGCACATCATTCAGCGGGGCTGCCACCTGAAGGCGCTCAGGGTCGGGCCATCAGTTGCTACGATCACTTCCAGCCGCTTGTCCCCATCCAGGTCCTTGGCAGTGACAAACGCGATAAGCCCTGGTGCCTGGGCCTGAGCCTGGATGACACCGTCCGCGGACAGAACGAATACCTGGCCCGCATCATTGCCGGCGAGGATTTCAGGCTTGCCGTCGGCGTCGAGGTCGGCGACTTCCATCGCGCGGATGCAGTCGCCCAGCGCCCGGCTCCAGAGAATGGTGCCATCAGCATTGAACGCGTAAAGGATGCTGTTGCGCGAGCAAGCGACTATCTTCGTCGTGCCATCGCCCAGCAGATCTGCCAGCCGCACTACATCCACGTTGGCGCCGGTATCAAAAAGCCACTCCCGATCCGGCGCCCAGATACCGGGCAGCGTATGGGTCATGTCGGTGAACTGAAGCTCAGGATCGAACCTGGTCACTGAGATTGGGCCTTTACACGATCCGCAGACGAATTCCACAACGCCGTCTGCGTCAATATCAGCCACCTGCAGGCCCGGGCCGGGGCTCTTCACGCGAAAGACGCGCTCCCCCGCCAGATCATAGACGTTAGTCTCCCAGTAGTTGGTGGCGCAGATTATCTCCGGGATGCCGTCGCCGTTGACATCGCGGAATTGCAGATTGTTGGGCCTGTGGGCGTAGTTGAGCCGCTCCCAGACCTGCTCGCCGTTGGGACGCAGGGCGTACATGTGAAAGTTGGCGGAGCCGGCGATGATCTCGTTGGCGCCGTCGCCATCCACGTCAATGACGCCGACAACCGCGATGGCGCCAGGCCTTGTGCCCCACGACTCATTAGGGGTGCCCGGCGAGGTCGGGGACTCGATTCGCCCCACTTCCTCACCTGCAGCGTCGAGGATGACCACGTCGCCGCCCGGCCTGCCGTAGCCGGTGCCAACAACCAATTCACTTGCGCCGTCGCCGATCACGTCGCCGGCGGAGACTGCGCAGACATAAGTCCCGGCGTCAAATTCCCACAGCACCTGCCCCCTATCATCGAAGCAGCGGAGATAATTGTCTTCCCCGCCCACCAGCAACTCATTGCGGCCATCGCCGGTGACATCCGCCTGGTAGAGCAGTTGGGTCTTGGCCGGCATTTCAGCCGTGCCGTCCCAGCTCCAGGCCTGAGCCATCTGCGGCACATCTGAAACCAGTCCGGGAGCGACTGGTGGCGGGACCTCGCCGCCTTCCCAGGCCTGGTCAAGCGCCTGCCTGACCAGCGCCAGGCGGCTTTCATCAGGCGGCGGGAACTTGATCTCGTGGCTGCCAGAGGCCAAAGCTATCGCAACGCAGCCATCGCTCCAGGTGACCTCATCCACGCGGCGGCCGTCCACTCGCACGGCGTCTCGCGCGCCGGCGGCAAATGTCACCACGCAGGCAGCGTCGAGTTCTACGGCAGCGCGTCCACGCTCCAGGTCGCAGTCGGCGGTGATCGGCTGGTCGCTGGCGAGGAGTTTGATGCCACAATGCAGCAAATCTCCCTGAACGACGCTGAAGGTGTCCGGACCTATTGTGTAAAGCTGGGCCGATACACTCAGATCATCTCCCCCATCGAGCGGGCGGCTGCCTAGCAACTCCACGTCGCCCTGTGGGCCCCAGATGACCGCTGCCGTGTTGGCAAGCCTGCGGGCGACGAATGCCTCGTCGTGCGGGGGGCGGGTGCACTGCAGCAGGTTCGTGAAGACGCGTGATTCTCCGGGCTGCAGTTCGGCGGTATGAACCGCCTGCTGCTGGTGCTTTTTGTGCATTGATACTCTCTGAGCCAGCGCTGCATCGTCAAGGCCGGAGATGCGGAGCTGCACCTGCTCATTGCCGCTTGTCATCGTGCGGCCATCGAGCGTGGCGGCACCGGTGAAACACTTCCACCAATCCTGCAGGACGTACTCGCCCGGGTCCTGAGCGATGACCTCATCAATCACCATGAAGTAGCGTTCTTTGGACCAGATGATGTTGCGAGTCCAGTCCACGCCGTTGTAATTGTGCAGCGTGCTGCGTACGAAGCCGACGTCGCGCAGATCCGCCTGCAGTTCCAGGTCAGCGAGGATCGGTACTGTCTGGGTGCCGCCCTGGCCGTTGCGGAAGACCACCAGCATGTTGTGCTCCTGCTGCTGCTTGACCATGTAACCGCCAGTGTACAAAGCCCACAAGCCCTTGCCGGTGTAGTTGATAATCTGGTTGGCATCGGCATGGCCGTGGGTGAAACCGGACAGGCCGTCGAGCAGCAGGTAATCGGCGTCTCTGGCGAGCCGTGAGCGGAATACGACCTTGTCATAGGCTCTCTCCCGGGGTGGCGCGCCGGGCTGATCGGCTCCCGCTTCGTAGCACCATCCCTCGGCCGGGATTACCGTAATACCATAGATGTCTGTCGGCTCGACGGGCGTGATGCCAACGCTGTAGGCGTGGTAGAGGTTCCAGTCCAGGCCACTCCAGCGCGCGAAGTCATTGAACCACTGGTAGCGCCCGTCCTGGTAGTACCACGCGCCTACGCGCAGCAGGCTTGCCACCTTGGGTCCCAGGTTGCCGCCGGAATCTCCAAAGCACGTATTGTATGGGACATTTGAGATTATGGCGTTCATCAGATACTCGCACTGCTTGGCGAAATTGCCCCGCTCCATGTAGCGGAAGTCACCGTTGGTCAAGCACCAGATGACGATTTCGGCCGCATAGCTGGTCTGATAGCCGTTTGCCTCATTGGCCGGCTTCCAGAAATGTGTCTGCATCTGGTAGAAGTGGCGCAGGCGTCTGAGCGCCTCCTCGGCGGCAGGCTGACCCGGACAGAAACGGTGCAAGTAGAGGCTTGCGAGGTTGCCGGCCTTCTCCGCGAAGCCGTAGTGCACAGGCCGGTCCCTGGGTGCGTCGATTGTCTGTAACCTGCGGCAAATCTTTATGCAGCCAAGTAGGAACCCGTTCACCGCCGCGCGGTCATCGTCGTCGAAGACAGGCGCTTCCTCAATCTGATCCCACACGGGCGCGAGGTAAGTAATCGGGTAGAGGTTGGACAGGTATGTTTCGTCCTTCAGCGCACTCAAGAGCGTCGGTATCGCCTGCTTGCATGCCTGCAGGTATGCGGGGTCGCCGCTGCGGTAGTAGTTCAGCCCCTGGCTGACGATTAACTCACAAGCGCCGTAGGGCGGCTTGGCCTCGGCAAGTTTGGCGGCCAGCTCTTCTTCAGTAAGCGGAGCCTTCAGCTTCCCGACATCCATCTCGACCAAGTGCGGCAGTGCAAGATTGCGCCGGGGTGTGATGTGGGCCAGCAGCCGCTCGACACTGGCCGACATTCCGGCCGCGTCACTGCCACCACAGAAGACCACGCCGATTCCCAGCGCCTCAGGGTCGTGGACGGTACGGAATTCGTATCGTCCCGGGCCGGGCTGGGCGGCATCTGAAGCGACATAGTAGTTGTGGTAGAGCCGCTCGGCCACCTGGTTGGTCATCAGGTTGCCAATGACCACGAGGTTGCGCTCACCAATACGGGCTGCGGCCTCGCCATCGCTGACAATCGGCAACTGAGCGCCAGTCGCCTGCCTGATGGCGTCCTGGACCCGCACCGCCAGGCTGCGATGCTCCTCGTCGTCCGGCACTGCAATGGCTGCAACGGGCTGACCGGCCTTCACCAACACGACTTTGCTCATTATCGGCTGGCCGCGTGGGACCGGGGACTGCTCCAAAGCATATCCCGCTACGGTTAACAACAGTACTGCCGCTGATGATATCCAGAGCTTGCGTGTCAACATGTTCTGCACCTCACAGATCGGAGTAGGAATACTAGAAAGTCAGTTCTCGTCTCAGGCAGACATTCCTTCCGCCTTGGTAACACCAAGTGAGCCACTGCGCCCAAATCAGGCATTGCGCACGTCTATGTCATGATCCTGTCCTTGAGAATGCGCGAGAGTGTCACGCGCTGTTCGTCGGTCATCGGAATATAACGAGTCGGCGGTCGGGAAGGACCGCCCGCAAGCCCCACCAGCTCCATGATCTTCTTGATGGCATGGCCCTCGCCGCCGGTCTGGGCCTCCATCTGGGCCCGAAACCCCCGGAAAGCCGCGTTGAACTCGTTGATCTTGTCCTGAGCCTGCTTGTAACGCCCCGCATCCATCAGTTCCAAAATCTGCCAGTCGTGCTGAGGCCAGAAGTTGGAGACGTGACTGATCCAGCCCACGCCGCCCTGCATGTGGCAATATACGTGGTGCACGCCATTGTCAATGATGACAAGTTCTTCCGCAAAGCGGTCGAAGCCCATCATGTACTCGGTCTCCGAGGGTGCGGACCATTTGACGCTGATCAGGTTGTCGAGCGTCGCCAGGCGCTCCAAGCCTTCGAGACCGACATTCGGAGCCGTCCACCAGGTATTGTAGATCACGATGCCGATGTCCACTGAGTCGGAAATCACCTCGAAATGGTGGAAGATGTCGTCATGGGAGGGCGTGTAGTAGTAAGGTGGGCAGACCTGGATGGCGTCCGCGCCGATCTCGACGGCATGCTCGGCAAGTTCGACAACGGTGAGCGTGCTGGTGTGCTCGGCGCCGACGATAATCGGCACACGGCCGGCGACCTCATCGGCTACAGTTTCCGCCACCTGCTTGCGGTCGTCAGTGGTGAGAACGGGGAAGTCGCCTCCGGCCCCGCAAACCAGCAGCACCATGTTGCCCACCCGGGCGCCCGCATCCAGCAGATAACGGATGTTGCCTCGCAGGCCGGCCAAATCCAGGCTCAAATCGTCATTGAAAATGGTGAGGACGGGGACGACCGCGCCTCGCCAGCGGCGTTTGGCTTCTTCGACAGTCACGAAACCCTCCTTTACAGATTGGGCTGGTGTTAGGCCTCCGCCTAGGCGCCGGCCCATTCGCGGGCCTCGCTGACTGCCCGCAGTATTCTCAAGTCCAGTTCCAAATCCGGCCGGAAATCACGCGCACCACGGATTTCATCCACGAACGCTTCGTTCTCTGCGAGTACCACGTCCAAGTCGCGCCGCTCCGGAAGCTCGATGACCTCTTCACCTTTGGCAAGCTGCTTGGGCAGATCCGTCCCCCACCGCACCACCCCCTCGGCACCAATAACCAGACCGGCATCCAAGCTCGGAATGCCTTCTCCCGTGCCGTATGTCAGCTTCGCCTGCCCGCCGTCCGCGAACACCACCCACATTGTGGCGATGTCCAGCCTGTCTATTCTCACATGCTTGCCATCAACCTCCCGCACCTCGCCGAAGGCTTGAAAGAAATCTACAGCCGCATACGGGAGAAACGAAAAGGCGCCTCCGCTGAGCGAGAAATCCCGGTACCAGGGGCGCTGAGGTCCGCCCTCGAATGTGGACGTCTGTTCGGCATAGACCAGCCGGCCGGCACTGCGCAGGTGCTCAAGCTCCTGCGGGTGGTCGGGATGATAGCGCCACTTTGCGCCGTGATGAATGACCAGGTCCCGACCCTCGGCCACCTCGACCAACTCCAGCGCCTCAGAGTAATCCAGGCACAGCGGCGTCTCGACCAGGACGTGCTTGCCGGCGGCCAGCGCCGCCCGCGCCTGCTCGAAGTGGAAAATATGCGGCGTGCATACCACCACGGCGTCCACCTGCTCACTGTCGCACACTGCGTGCCAATCTTCAACCGCCGGTACGCCGATCTCGCTACCGAATCTTTCGCGCGAGCTTTCGGAGCGCGACCAGCCCAGCACCACCCGACAGCCCTCGATACTATTGAACCGCTGGGCTCTGCCGATGGCCCAGTTGCCCGCGCCGATCATGCCGATAGTGATGTCTTGCATTAGAGATGTAACCTCCCAAGGAAAGCAAGTTGTGCTGGCGGTTCATTTCGGCTTCGGCGAGTGTTTGACCTGCTAGCGAGGCGACGGGACGGGGCTACTAATCGTTAACCTTCAGGGCAAGGCCGAGAATGATGATCTTGCTGATGCGACTGGCGCGCTTGGCCCATTTCGCGTCCGGATGCTTGTAACGATATGCGTCAAGCAGGGCGGGTACGAGGATGAGCGCGCCGATGCTGTCCTCACTCCAACCCAGGGTGTCGGCCATGCCCTTGGTGTCGCGCTCGTCGGGACCATAACCTGCAAAGGCCGTGGCCGAATAGCCAACCGTCAGCCAGAAGTTGAAGGTCGCCAGGCCCTTGAGAAAAGGCTCGTCCTCGTTACGTAGATTCGGGTGCTTTTCAAGCAGCCACTCGTTAATGATATGCTGAGCGTTGAAGCCGGCAGATGCAGTGATGTAGTGTTCGCGGCCCGAGAGCTTTCGTCCCGGCTCGATCGTGAAAAAGGGTACTATGCTGAATTCCACGCCTTTGAGGTCAGGGTTTGAGCCGACAGCGAGGTTGGCGATCAGGTGTCCGGCTTCATGGCCCAGGAAAGCGACGAATGCACCCTTGAAGAACCCCGAGGAATCCCCGGCCCACTTCTTGTGAGATCTTGGCGGATCCGCTTCCGAAGCCAATGTCGCCTCGTGCAGGCCAGTCGCGTCGGCCGCCTCGGCGATCAGCCATAGCTCATGGCCCTGGGAGAGACGCTGCTGCACCAACGCCGCCAGACGATCCCTTTGTCCGACTCGTAACAGCAGCAACTCAGTAGGCGACGCTAATACCACACTGCTGACCAGCAGCGGCATCACCAGGGCAACACCAAGCGCCAGCTTTCCGCTCACCTGTTCACACCCGCACTAATGAATTGACAGGCCGTGTTATATAGCAGCTTCGCCGCCAAGCCGTGCCTCTCCTTGTTTCGCCGGCCTTTGCAGAGGTTGCAGCAAACGAACTGGCGAAATGCCCACCCGTACTGATCCGAGAAAAAGAGAAAAATGCGACAGACCCTTTTTGCGTGAGGTGAAGAGACGATGTCCGAAGCCAAATATGAGGTGGAGCATATTCGTGGCGTGCGAATAGCTATGCGAGACGGCGTAGAACTCGCTGCGGCAATCACGCGCCCGGACGCCGAGGGCGAATTCCCCGCCATCATGAGCTACCACCCGTACCGGGGCACCAGTGCAACCGAGCCGCCCGAATCATATCGCCAGCTTGCACAGCGGGGATACGTGATGATCCACTTCGATGTTAGAGGCACCGGCAATTCCGGCGGTTCGACCTCAGACATCTACTCCGAGCAGGAGATTCAGGACGGGTGCGAGATGGTCGAGTGGATTGCCGCCCAGCCCTGGTGTGACGGAAATGTCGGCATGTGGGGGATCTCATACCCGGCAGTAGTGTGCTGGCAGGTGGCGATGCATAATCCGCCACACCTCAAATGCATCATCGTGCGCTCAGGCTGCGATGATGTGTACTCGGAATGGACCAACCCCGGCGGCTGCCCGCGGCCGTTCATGTACGAGACGTACTCCCCGCTGATGACCACGAGCAATTCTGCGCCGCCGGATATTGATGTGTGCGGCGAGCAATGGGCTGACATCTGGAACCAACACCTTGAGCATAACGCGCCGTGGGGCATCGGATTCATCACCCATCGGCTGAACGGTCCGTACTGGCGATCGCGGTCGGTGCGTCCCGACTACGACCGCGTCAAGTGCCCGGTATTCGTCATCGGAGGTTGGGCGGACTGGTATGCGACCGCGCTGCTGAGAGCATTCTCACACCTCCAGGTCCCGAAGCGAGCGCTGGTCGGCCCGTGGTCGCATTTCTGGCCTGAGGACGGCATTCCAGGGCCACGAATTGACGGCCTGCGCGAGTGCCAGAGATGGTTCGACCATTGGCTCAAGGGCACTGACACGGGCCTACTTGACGAGCCGCCAGTTACCGTGTTCGTCAGAGAATACTCGCCGCCGGCCAGCCTGATTCTGCAAGACAAAGGGGCCTGGCGATGCGAAAAAGACTGGCCGTTGCTGCGCACTCAGCACACCCCAATGTACCTGCACCCGGAAGCGCAACTGACATCCGAGCCCTACGCCGAAGATGCGTGTGACGAGTATGTTTACAATCCGGCAGTAGGGGTTGCCGCAGGCCAGCACGGTGGCGGCGCCAGCCCCGGCTGGCATCTCCCCACGGACCAGCGACCCGATGAAGCCCATTCTCTGACCTACACGACCGCGCCGCTGGAAGAGGACCTGGAGATAACCGGCAATCCCGTCGCCCACCTCTACGTATCGTCTTCGGCAGAGATAGCCTATTTCAGCGTGAAGCTGTGCGATGTAGCGCCGGATGGTACTTCGCTACTGGTCAATAAAGGCAGCCTCAATGCCACTCGACGTGACTCTCACGAGCAGCCGGAGGCCTTGGAGCCTGGCAAGGTTTACGAACTGACGATTGACATGCTCTCAGTTGCGTACAAATTCCAGGCCGGACACCGCATCCGCGTGGACATCGCCTGTGCGGATTTCCAGAACGCCTGGCCGACACCCAGCCCAGCAACCAATACAATCTACTATGGCACCAGGCACCCTTCCCGCATTGTCCTGCCAGTTGCGCCGGAGCAGCAGCCCAAGCTGCCTGAGCCTAACCTGAAGCCGTCGCCCAAGCCGCTTCCGGCACTTGAAGATATCGCAAGGCCACAACACAGCGTTACCCACGATTCAATCAATGAGACAACAACCGCCAGCTTCGAAGCCAACGGAGCCAGCGGAGCCCTACGGGGCAGCTTCACAGTCTCGACCAGGAGCCCTGCCGTGGCAGTCACCAAAGCCTCTTGCCACAGGGACTATTCCACACCCGCCGTGCAGGTCGAGGTGGAGACCCAGTGCATCACGACCAGCGATGAGACGACCTTCCGCCATTTGGTACAGGTTCAGGTGACCGTCAATGGCAAGTGTCACTTCGAGAAAAGCTGGTCGGTGTCTGTGCCCAGGGAGTTCGATTGAGCCGGCCAATGAGAACGGAGATGCTGCAGATGAATGACCACAAAGATGCGTGGAGCGTCGTCCGATTTGACCCCGAAGCCCGTCTGTTCGTCCTGCGCTCATCCGACGGCACAACGGAACTAAGTTTCGGGGCATCCTTCGAAATCAACGGCAAGCGCCTGACGCTGCAGGATGCCTGCGAAGTGACGGGCAGCGCCGAACTGAGGTCAGGAGAAGAGGGCCGGATAAGTATCTCGTTTGACGAGCCGACGCTTGCCTGTAGCCTCACGATTTCTCTCAGCGATGACGGGCAGACCGTGCTGCTCGACTGCGAGATAACGAACCGGGGCGAGACTGCGCTGGCGCTAGGGCGGTGCTCGCCGCTGTGCATTACCCCCCAGCTTGGAAGGGTGGAGCTGCATGGCGACGACGGGCAGGCGGTGTACCTGCAGTCATCGGGCACCACTGCACTGAGCAAAGTCTATCTGGCCGCTGACCCCGAAGCGGAGACAGAGTCCAACATCTTCCTGCAGATCGTCAGCAACAGTGCCGGCCGGGCGCTGCATCTGGGCTTCGTCACCTTCGACCGGATGGGCGCGTATCATGAATTTGCATACGACGGTGAGGCAGGCTTTACGGAGCTGCACGCAATCTGCGACCTCTACGGCTGGGAACTCGCCCCGCAACAGTCCTTGAAGCTCGAAACGCTGATGATCGAGGCGCGCGATGATTACCACGCCTCGCTGCACAACTGGGCGCAGCGCGCGGCCGACTGCTACCAGCCGATTATCTGGCCTAAAATTCCGGCTGGCTGGCTGGGCTGGGCATGGGTTGACGTTTCCAATGTCGAGCTTTACGAGGATGTTATCATCCGCAATGCCGAGGCGGTGCGGCGGCGCCTGGCCGGCTTCGACATCGAATACATCTGGGAAAGCCTCGGCAACCTGCCGGGGGGCTGCCCGGGCGACTGGCTGGGCTGGAACGAAAACTGCTTCCCTCAGGGGCACCAGTGGCTGGTGGATAAATTGGCCGAACTCGACTTCAAGCTCGGCTTCTGGGTCGGCCCCTTTTACGTGGCCAGCTCACTGGAAGAATTCGTCGATGAAATGGAAGATGCGCTGCTGAAGAAAGACGGCGAGCTGGCTATCGCGTCCCGGGCATGGCGGTTCGGAGACGCCGGCAAGCTGCCCCACAATCAAAGGCCGAACATGTATGCGCTCGATCCGACCCACCCAAAGGGCGAGGAGTTTCTGCGGCATGTGTTTCGCACGCTGCGGGAATGGGGCATCCGCTACTACATGCTCGATTTTCTGGGCGCAGCATCCGGCACCGACCACTACAACCAACACCACGACAAATCAGTGGTCCGCGGTGTACCGGTAATGCGCAAAGGGCTGGAAATAATTGCTGAGGCGGCCGGGCCTGACACCTACACGCTTTCCAGCAGCGGCCCCACCTTTACCTGCGTCGGGCATGTTACGGCCGCTCGTATGGGCAACGACTACGGCGAGGGGCGGCCGATGGATGCAGAGACCTACCACTATCCGGCGACCTTTCTCATCAACAGGGCGGGGGCCGCCACCTCACACCTGCACGCATCAACCAACATGGCCGCCGCCTACTTCACCCATCGCAAACTATTCATAAATGACGCCGGCAACGTAATGACGGTTGACCAGCCGCTTGCCGTCTCCGACGCGCAGATAACAGCGACGATATTTGGCATCAATGGCGGGCCGGTCATGCTGGGCGACGACATTGACCGCATCTCCGAGGATCGGCTGGCCTTCATCAAGAAGGTCTTCCCGCGTTACCCGGAGATGGCCAGGCCGATTGAT
This sequence comes from bacterium, assembly GCA_030604405.1. GTDB lineage: Bacteria > Armatimonadota > Zipacnadia > Zipacnadales > UBA11051 > UBA11051. The sequence goes on from JAUVVY010000007.1 coordinate 77,411, forward strand.
CTGTTCGACTCGCCGTCGCCGGACTACCCAAAGGTATTCCACCTGCATATTGAGGGCGGATGGGACGCATGGGACATTGTGGCGGTGCTCAACTATGGAGACGAGCCGCTGACACAGCCAATCCCGCTACAGCGGCTTGACATGGCCCCGGACGCTAGTTACCTGTTGTGGGAGTTCTGGGACCAGCGGTACGTCGGAACCATCAGCGGAGAGCTCAACGCCGTGGTGCCGCCGGCTTCAGCGCGTCTCTATCGGCTGACACGGCGGCGCGAGCACCCCTGGGTTCTGTCCACCGACATGCATGTGATGCAGGGGAACTCCGAACTGGCGGAGGTGGTGTGGAACGCCGAGACGATGACCCTGTCCGGGACCGCAACTCGCCCTGCCGGCGAGACCGGCAGCCTCTTTGTCTGCGCGCCTGAGGGCATCTGCGTCACCAATCCGCAAGGGCTCTGGATCGCGAAAGATGATAACGACAAGACGCTCATCATCCGCCGGCAGTTCCATTTCGGCGACGGCCCGGAGCAGTGGGAGATACGCTTCGCACCAATTGCAACTTGATTCCAGGGACAGTCACCCGATTTCCTGGAGAGGTCTTTGCTCGTCTGCGGTGGAATATCAATGCAATGCCTGTCACATCAGCACCCACCTGAGCGATGAGAAGGTGAGAGTCGTGCAAAGTCAGATTGTCAGTTGCAGTGCAATGTCTTTTGCAGTCGTCGTCATGGTTCTGCTCGCCCTGGGCATTAGCCCCGCGGCCGGCGCTGTCCGCGACTACGGAGGCTGGTACACCCAGGAGCGTATCGCCAACCTACGCGCCAATTGTGAAAAGTACGACTGGGCGAAAGGGCAGCGTAATGGGGCGGCGGGTGCGGCAGACCGATACATGGAGCTGAGCGACGAATTTCTCTGGAAGCTCATTCCGGGACAGAAGCTGCCGCGGGCCATTGATGTGAGCATGAACAAGATTGACGGCGTGCAAGTGCGGCCCGGATGCCTGCATTGCGGCCACGACATTGACAAGTATGGCGGCTACCCCTACAACCCCGACATTCTGGGGAAGCCCTGGAAGCTGACCTGTCCCTCCTGCGGCGAGATCTTCCCGACCAATGACTTCGCCAAGTATTACGAGAGCGGCATTGACGAGAGCGGAGTTCTCGACCCAGAAAAGGCCGACCGCAGCCTGCTTTTCAACGAAGAGCACCCCGACCCCAAGGACCCGCTGCACAAGTATGGCGTGGACGATGGCTACGGATATTTCGACGAGGACGGCAACCGCTTTCTGTTCATCGCCTACTATAACTGGAAGCAATGGGGCTTCATTCGAAATCTGGTGTCCACATTCGCCAATGCCTATCTCTACACCGGCGAGCAGAAGTACGCCCGCAAGGCGCTGGTGATGCTGGACCGCATCGCCGACGTGTATCCGGACTACGACATCCGGCCATACACCAAACTCTACTATTACCACTCCGGCGGCCATGCCGGCAAGGTCGAGGCCAATATCTGGGAGTGCGGCGTGGTGACCAGCCTGGCGCGGTCGGTGGGCATGGTCCTTTCCGGCACCAGAGACGACCCGGAACTCTACACATTCCTCGCCGAAAAGGCCACGCAGTACAAGATCGGCGAGAAGGGGACCAGGGAGCTTCTGGTGCAGAGCCTCGACGACGGCATCCTGCGCGAAGGCGCCAAGGCGGTCATAGCCGGCGATGCGCGTGGCAACCAGGGCATGCACCAGCGCGCCATCACCGCCTGTGCGATGGCGTTGGATCAAAACCCGGAGACAGAGCAGTGGCTGGACTGGATCTTTGAGCCAGGCGGCGGCGGCATACCCGGCGTCATCGTCGGCGGAATTGACCGCGACGGCGTCGGTGCCGAGGCGGCGCCCGGCTACTCGATGTCATGGGGCGGCAACATCGGCACTGTGGCCGACTGGCTGGCCGACTACGATGGCTATATCAAGACTGACATCTATCGCGACTTCCCACAGTTCAATGCCACTTTCAATGGCGGCTGGAACATAGTGGTGATGGGCTATGCGACGCCGAATATCGGCGACGCAGGGTCCTGCGGCAGCCTGGGCAAGACGGCAGCTTCGCCGGCGTACATCTCGCGCGGCTACAAGTACCTTAAGGACCCGATGATCGGCCTGGCGGCCTACTATGCCAACTCACAGCGTGCCGAACTCATAGGCCGCGACATTTTCCACGCCGATCCCGACTGGGTTGCTAAAGACATCGCCGAGATCGCCGCCAAAGTTGACAGGAACCCGTTCGAGGGCGGCCACAATATGACAGGCTACGGGCTGGCCTCGCTTGAGTATGGCTGGGGCAAGCCCGGCATCGGCCTTTGGCTCTACTACGGGCGCAATGGCGGCCACGGCCACCAGGACCGGCTCAACATCGGCATGTATTACTGCGGCATCTCGATGATGCCCGAACTCGGATATCCCGAGTTTTGCAGCAATTGGCCCAAGCGCATGTATTCCAACCGCAACACCATCTCTCATAACACCGTAATGGTCAACGAAATCCAACAAAGCTTCAACTGGGTGGGGCACCCGGAACTGTTCTGCCAGTTCGAGGACTTCGGCGCCGTCCGAGTGGACAGCCCCGAGGTCTATGAGGGCGTAGAGAAATACCAGCGCACTCTTGCCTTCGTGAACCTGGGCGAAGACCAGGCCTATGCCTTCGACGTGTTCCGGGTCAGAGGCGGCAATGACCACATCTACTCATTCCACGGGCCGCCCGGTGAGGTCACAACCGACGGCCTTTCTCTCGTCAAACAGGAGACCGGCAGCTACTACGGGCCGGATGTCCCCTTCAAAGAGCAGACTTCGGGAAAGCCAAAGCACGGCTTCTCGTGGATCGCCAACGTCGAGCGCGACGCGGCTCCTGCAGCCAGCTTCACGGTGGATTGGAAGGCCGAGGCCGGCTGGCGAGGCGTTACTGAGAGGGACGATATCCACCTCCGCTACCACTGCCTGACCGCGACCGATGACGTGGCGCTTGGGGATGTCGAGCCGCCACAGAATAAGAGCGGCAATCCCAGGTGGCTGCGCTACCTGCTGGCTCACCGCGCAGGCGAGGACCTGGTCAGTACCTTCAGCGGCGTCATCGAGCCTTATAGCGACCGGCCCGCCATCAAGTCGGTGCAGCGGCTGCAGATCGCCGAGGCTCCCGCAGGCTCCGAGCCAGTCGCCGTCAGGATCACGCTGGCCGACGGAACCGTTGACTACCTCGCAGCCAGCGACGACGACCAGGCCGTCATCAATATCGAGGGAGGGCTAGAGTTCGCCGGTGCCATTGGCTGGCTACGGATTCGCGATGGTCAGGTGGAAAGAGCAGCGCTCTGTCGCGGGACGAAGCTGGCCCTGGACGGTTTCGCTATCGAGCTTGCTGCGGCCGGCCACACCGGCACCATTGCCCGGATGGACAAGGACATGGAAGGCAAGGGATACGTGTGGGTGGACTGCGCGCTGCCTACCGACGACGCCCTGGTCGGACAGCAGATGATAATCGAGAACGACCGGGCCCGCAACGCCTGCTACACCATCGAGAGTGTGGCGCAGGAGGGCAACCTTTACAAAGTCTGCCTGGGCGATGTCAGCTTTGTTCGCGGCTACCTGGACAACAAGGACTATAGCAAGGGCTTCGTTTACAACTTCGAAGCAGGCGCGGCTTTCATAATCCCTCACGTGGTGGGCGTAACTCGCAAGGGCGACTACGCCTACGCGGTACGCGCAACAGGCGATGTGGAGCTGACGGTGCCAAAGCCCGAGAACTAGGGAAATTGGGGACAGTCACCCATTCCCCCCTGTTGTAGGGCGCGGGCTTGTACCGCGCCGGTTGTATCATGTTTTCGGCGGGGCACAAGTCCCCGCCCTACAGAACGCCGGCTCTAGCTCATTCCGCTGGCTGAGCCGGAGCCGCTTTACTCAGCGCGGCGCTGGCCGCCTGCGCCGTCTCGTTGTCCCCCTGCAGCGCCCCGGCCAGCACGTTTACCGCACCGGCATCGCCGATGACACCGACCGCCCACGCACTACCGTACACGACACCCGCCTCTTCGCTGTTGAGATTGGTCTGGGAAATTGGGGGACTGTCACCTATTTCTTCGCATTTCTTCAAGTCCCAGTCCTATTCCCACAGAGAAATAGGTGACTGTCCCCAATTTCCTAACTCATTCCGCTGGCTGAGCCGGAGCCGCTTTACTCAGCGCGGCGCTGGCCCCCGGCGTATCTAGCCACACCAGCACGTCTTTACTGGCCGCCTGCGCCGTCTCGTTGTCTCCCTGCAGCGCCGCGGCCAGCACGTTTACCGCACCGGCATCGCCGATGACACCGACCGCCCACGCACTACCGTACACGACACCCGCCTCTTCGCTCTTGAGATTGGTCTGGAAGCCGCTGAAGTCGGGCTGGCCGCTGAGCGTCCCAAACGCCCATAGAACGGACGCAGCGACCACCACGTCTGTGTCGGTGCGCAGTGCCGAAAGGACCTCTACGGCCGCCTTATCGCCGATCTGTCCGAGCGCGAGCGCGGCGCGCCAGCGCACCTCCCAGTTCTCCGACTGCAGCAGGCCTGTCAGCGGCTGCACTGCCGCCTTGGCCTTCATCCATCCGAGGCCGACCGCGGCACCGCGCACATCTGCCTCATCCTCTTTGCCGAGTTGGGCCAGCAGCGGCTGGACCGCTCTCGGGTCGGCGATCTTGCCCAGCGCCTCCGCAACCGCGCCGCGCACGCTGGGCTCGGCATCCTGCAGCATTGTTATGAGCGGCTCAACCGCGCCAGTTGCCTTCATCCTGCCCAGCGCCATCGCCACATTCGCGCGCACATACTTATTCTGGTGGTTCAGCACTGACAGCAGCGGCGCCACCGCGCCCTCCCCGATTTCGACCAGACTGTGGATGGCCGCCATCTGCGCCTCCATACCCGGTCCGTTCTCGCCCTGGGCGAATACCGCGATATAGTCCCAGGCCGTTTTCTCCTGAGCGCACGTCGGCACGCTCACGCCCACCATCAGCACGCACACCACTAAGCCGACCGTCAAACACTTACACCATTGTCCTCGCATCCTGATCACTCCCTGCATATTTGTAGTACCCAAACTCCCTCGCTACACGTTTCCCTGAGATGTGACACACACGGGCTTGCTGTATATAGTATTCTCCGCCGGTTGCGAGAATCCCTTGCAACTCGGGCAACAGCCAATTATTCGGCACAAATGCCTATTCTCACGTCAGGTGCCGTCCTGGCGAGACTGTAGCTTACTCCCATCCCATAGCCGACCCGCTGAACCTGAACAGGGCGCCACCGATGACGCCGCTGCCCAGCCACACGGCAATCATGTACCATTTGTACTCGTGTTCGTATTCCGCTGCTACCCAGTACAGCAAATAGACCCCGCAGAAAAGCGCCAGAACCCCCTTCCAGACCTCGTCCATGAAAGCTGCTATCAGAAAAACGATCCCGCAGGCTGCGTTGATCAATATCAAAAGTCCGCCGAGAACTGCAAAGACAATCATGATAACGCCTCCCTTTCAGATTCAGCGCCCCGGTAGCATTCGCGTTCTATTCTCCAGCCGCCGCCTTGATGAGCATGGATCATCTGCCTTGCCGTCGAGCACCGGCGGCCGGGAGATGGTCTTTGCCTCGTAGCTGCGAGTCTGACCGACCGCGGCGGTGCAGATTGTCGCCATTGTCAGTGCTGCCAGGCATAAGCTGAGCTATCTCAAGCCGGTCTTTCCCTGGTCGGAGTTTCTCACGCGTACCATCACTACTTAACAAGTTCTCTGCATCAGCGGCAACTTCCTTCATCGCAGCTTCATTGCGCGACACGCCTGGGCTTGTGTGGCGGTATCTACGGTCGAGGCAGGTAGTGCTCCGGGACACGGAGTTCGCCTGCCACGGCATGGTGCCGCTAAATGCAAAAGCCTGCATAGATGAAGCCCTCCCGCACCATGCGGGAGGGCTTCAATATTCTCGCGGGGCATACGTTACGACTTCTTAAACTTCGTTCGCAGCCAAGAGTGTCGCGAGATGGCTAGAACGGCAGGCTGAGACGCGGCCTGCAGAAGCAATATCCCCACGGCTTCACTCATCCCCAACCCAATCTTCTGGGAGTTCCAGGCTCCACACCTCGCTGTTCAGCACGTCGGCATATCCGCCGTAAACCCAGATCTTGTCCTTGAAGACAACCGCCGAAAGCTCGTGGCGATTCTTCCAGATCACATCCGACTTCAGCTCCGTCCAGTTCTTGCCGTCCTTGGAGTACCAGACGTCACCGAAGTTGCCGTTAAACCTGTTCCATCCGCCGAGGACCCACAGCCGGTCACGGTAAGCGACGGTCGAGAACCACATCCGCGGCTTCCAAGGTGCGGCGTCGAGGACCTGGGTCCACTCCACGCCGTCCTCCGTGCACCAGACATCGTTCATTGGGATCGTCTCCGGAGTCCAGCGTCCCCCACCCATGATCCACATCTTGTTGTCGAAGACGATGGCCTGAGCGTTCGTTCGTCTCGGCCACGCGGCGTGCTCTACTTCCAGCCTCCATTCTTTCCCGTCGGCCGAGGACCACACGTCGTTCTTCAGGTTCTGATCGCTGTCCTCGTAGAAGTTCTCCGTGCCTCCGAACAGCCACATCCTGTCCTTGAACACGACGAAGCAGGGAGACACCCGCGGGCACCAGCCGGGGTCGTCGGTCTCCAGTGTCCACTCGGCTCCGTCGGTGGACGACCAGACCTTGTTGCTGTTATCGGCACCAGGCAGCTTGCGTCCGCCCATGAACCACATTTTGCCCTTGAATACCATCGCCGCCGACAGATCACTGTGCTCCCACGGCGCGACCTCCACGGTGCGAGTCCACTGCTTGCCGTCCGGCGACTTCCATACATCGCGCGGATTGGGAGTATCCGGGGTGTACCAGCCACCGAGAATCCACATCTGATCCTCATAGATGAACTCGCCCTGCGAATCGCGGGCCTGCCAATCCGCTTTCTCGTGCTCCAACACCCAGTTGGGCCCTTGCTCTGCTCCGGCCATAGCGCAACTCAGTCCAATCAGAAGCAGTCCAAAGATCACGCGCGCGTGCTCCTTTCCCGATCTTGCCGACCTCAGACCGAGGCGTGGCCTGCGGCACAATCGTCCTTCGCCTCAGACATCAGGCATGCACCGACGGCCAGGCTCAGAACGAGGCAGCGAAACTGAACGACCAGGCGCCGCCACCGGCAATGAAGAGCAGCTTGCTTGGTGATATGGCGGGGCTGACGGGACTTGAACCCGCGACTTCCACCTTGACAGGGTGGCACTCTAAACCAACTGAGCTACAGCCCCGCAACTGCCGAGATAAAAACACTTCCCCGGAGCATATCCGCGCCCGTGCGGAAGTGCCTCAGTCTAACATCTGGCCAAGCTGTTGTCAATGTGCAGCCGACTTCAGGTGCTCTCAATTGCCGAGCAGCCTGGCATTGAGGTCGTGGACTTCCGCTCCGGTAATCTCCACTTCAGAAAAGCCGCCAATGCGGGGCTGACAGCCGTCCCCGGCCGTCTCGACTTTCACTTCACAGTCAATTTCCGGCGCATCGCGGTACGAGCGCGCGACCCACAACTCGCCTTCCGGCGCCTTGCGCTCCACCAGCACCCGCATACGTTTGCCGACCAAAGCCGAGTTGTTCTGCAGTGATACGCCCTCCTGGCAGCGCATGAGTGCCTCCATGCGGTCGAGAGCCTCCCGGAGCTCCACCTGATCCGGCATTTCCGCTGCAACTGTGCCTGCCTCCGGAGAATAGGCAAAGGCAGACAGACGGTCGAAGCGCGCCTGCGCAGCGAAATCAAGCAGGAGCTGGAAATCCTCGTCGGTTTCTCCCGGAAAGCCGACGATGAAGGTGGTGCGAATGGCTATGTCGGGCATGATGCGGCGTGTGGTCTCCAGCAGACGAAGGTACTCTTCGGCGTTCCCCGGTCTTCCCATGGCTCGCAGTATCCGAGTCGAAGCGTGCTGCAGCGGGAGGTCCAGATAGGGCACCATTGCCGGGAAATCGGCCATTGCATTCAGAAGGTCCTCGTCAACGCCGCCCGGATGTGTGTACATGAGGCGCACCCAGCCGTCGAAAGCCACAGGTGCAAGCACTCGCAGCAAGCCGGCGAGACTCTTGCGTGGGGCCAGATCGTGGCCGTAGGCGGTGGTATCCTGGGCGATGACGATTATCTCCCGCAGACCCTCGGCGACCATCTGCTCGTATTCCCTGAGAATGTCCGGCGGCTCGCGGGACAGATACGTGCCGCGAATCGCGGGGACAGTGCAGAAGGTGCAGCGGTGGTCGCAGCCCTCGGCGATGCGCAGGTAGGAAAGCCACTGTGGAGCGCTGCGCCAGCGGGGAAGGTCACAGGTCAGCGCATAACCCGTGCTGGATTCGAAGAATCCGTGGCGGCCTGCGCTGGCAGCTTCCACGACCTCGACGATGCGCGGCTCGGCGCCGACCTGGACGAATACGTCAATCTCGGCAAACTCATCGGCCAGCTCGCGCCCATAGCGCTGGGGCAGGCAACCGGCGCAAATGACGGCCCGCAAATCCCCCGCCGATTTCATCTCCGCCAGGTCCAGCAGCGCCTCGATCGCCTCTTCCTGGGCCGGTTCGATGAATGCGCAGGTGTTGAGTATGGCGATGTCGGCGTCGGACACGTCCTCGACGATCGGATAGCCGGCCTGATCCAGCAGGCCGAGCATGACCTCGGAATCGACCAGATTCTTTGGGCAGCCCAGCGAAATCAGCGCGATTGTCGGCTTATGGGGATTGCGCATGGCATCAGGATAGCAAATTCCATACAGTAAGCTCGTGGTAGCCGAGAAGGCAGAACAGAAGAGGACGCCTACCACTTGGTGGCACAAATTCGCATAACATTATTCGCTCGTTTTCCCACTCATCCGACGCGTAGCGCGGCCTGGCCTTTGCGGCGTTCGCAAAGGTCAGGTGAGAACGCGCTAGCGTTCTCAGCTTCCAGCCCGCGAATTGCTCGTACAAATTCGCGTAACACCATTGCCTCTTCTTTCCACTCGCACGACGCGTAACGCGGCCTGGCCTTTGCGTCGTTTGCAAAGGTCAGGTGAGAACGCGCCAGCGTTCTCAGCTTCCAGCCCGCGAATTGCTCTTCTTCTGAAAGACAAGGCAATAATGGTGGTGGTAATTCGGCACAAATACGGTCGGATAGCCCCAGATACCGAGCTTCTTGGAGTCCTGGCACCAGATGCGCTCGCCCTGGAAGCTGAGCGTCTGCGAGATGCGCCGCTGCAGGTCCCAGGCCAGAGGACGGACCTCGCCTTCCGGTACGCGAACATTCTGCGCCACGACCACCATGTAGCCCTTGTCCCGCAATACGCCAGCGCAGCGGTCGAATATGCCGCCCAGAGCCTCGATAAAGTCCTCGTAGTCGGTGATATTGCCCAGGTCTTCGCACTCGTCGGAATAGAACGTGTCAAGGCCCTTTTTGGCGCGTTCTTTATGCGTGGATTCGACTCCGCCGCGGCTGTTGCGCAGCATATTCCAGTAGGGCGGCGAGGTCATAATGAAGTCGAAGATAGGCAAGCCCTCGTGAGTGCGGGCGATGTCCGTTAGTTCGCCGTTCGTGCTAGCGGTCCAGAATTCCGGATCATCAATACGGGCCGCATCGCCTGTCACTACGCAGCAGCCGTCCGCACCGAGCTCCGCGAGGCGTTGGCCGGACATTTCGGCATACTTGCGGCTGATCTCAATGCCCACAGCCCTGCGGCCGGTCTCGTGGGATGCCACCAGCGTAGCGCCGGAGCCGACGAAGGGATCGAGGACCCACTGGCCTCGCTTGGTGAAGAATTCGACGAACTCGATGACCAGCTCTTCCGGATACCTGGCCGGATGCAGCTCAGTGTTGCGGTTCTGGTGGTATCTTTTGGAATCGCAGACCAGCCACGATTTGGTGCGCTTGATCCACTGCTTACCGGTCAGATCGTTGAGGGTGTTACGCGGCCTGCTACGGGGACGACGACGCCTACTGCCGACAGCCTGCTTTTGCGTCTGAACAGCCATCGTGGCTCATTCCCTTGTGCGAACCTTGCTGTGATTTATGCTGTGAATGTGTGAGTAACTGTTGCTTCAGGTTGTGCTGGAGCCGACGCCTCGCGGTGGCGTCTTACTCGCCTTCGGCCTCCTTGGCAAAATCATGTTCCCGGTCGGCGGCTTCGTCGCGCGGCTTAGCGCCATCGTCACCCGGTGGCTGCGGGTCGGGCCTCAAGCCCTGCAGTGCTGCGTCGGCCATGCCGGGGCCGATCAGCACCAGGCGCGACTTCGGTCCCTCGTGAGGCCCGACCACGCCGCGTTGCTCCATAGTATCTATCAGCCTGCCGGCGCGCGCGTATCCAACCTTGAGCCGCCGCTGCAGCATTGACACGGAGGCCTCCTGCTCGCCCACTACATACTGAACCGCAGTGGCATAGAGTTCGTCGGAGACAGCCAGTTCTGAGGCGAAGTCTTCATCGTCCCCTTCCTGCTTTTCCTGGGGGATGATGGTAAAGCTGGGCTCGCCTTGCTCGCGCAGGAATTCAGTGACGCGCTCGATCTCCTCGCGGCTGACAAAAGAGCCCTGCAGACGCCGTGGCTTGGGCGCATCCAGCGGGCCAAACAGCATATCCCCGCGGCCAATCAGCCGCTCGGCCCCTTGCTCGTCGAGGATCACACGCGAATCGATCTGCGAGGCCACCGCCAGCGCGATACGCGACGGGATGTTGGCCTTGATGTTACCGGTGACCACCTTGACCGAGGGCCGCTGAGTCGCGATGACTAAGTGAATGCCGGTTGCCCGCGCAAGTTGCGCTATGCGACAGATGGAGAATTCGAATTCGGAACGGGCCTGCATCATCAGGTCGGCCAGTTCGTCAATCACGATGATGACGCGGGGCATCGGCAGGCAGCGTTCGTCTTCGCGGTTGATAAGTACCCGGCAGTCGTCGCCGATGACATCCGTCTCCTCCACGACATCGCCGTATTCGAGCATATCCATGAGATGGCGCGCGCGACGCTCGCTTATTCCCATCTTTTCCTGCAGGAATTCCCGCGAGATGGTTTTCTGGTCCGCGACCACCCGGGCGCCGGTGGTAAAGAAGTTGTACTCGGCGATACTTGCCGCACTCACCTGCGCGAATTTGTCGTACCGCTTTTCCATCTCCCGAATCGCTTTGCGCATCACATCACACGCCGCCGACACGCTATGGACAACCGGCGCCATCAGATGCGGGATGCCCTCATAGCGGCTCAGCTCGACCCGCTTGGGGTCCATCATGATGAACCTGACCTCGTGCGGCTTGGCCCGCATCAGGAAGCTGACGATAATGCTATGTAGGCACACGCTCTTGCCCGCGTTGGTCGCACCGGCCACCAACAGATGCGGCATCTCCACCAGGTCGGCGATCACCGGCTGTCCGGATACGCCGCGTCCCAGAGCAATGGCCAGCAGAGACGGGTGCTCGCTGAATTCCGGCGACTCCACCATGCCCCGCAAGCCGACGATAGCAGACCGCTGGTTAGGCACCTCGATGCCGATGGCAGATTTTCCGGGAATCGGGGCCTCTATGCGCACATCAGTAGTCGCCATCGCCATAGCAATGTTGTCGGCGAGGCGAGTGACCTGATTGACCCGGATGCCGCGCTCCAGTTCCACCTCGTAGCGCGTAATCACCGGCCCGCGTTCGTAATGCGTAACGGTCGCTTCAATGCCGAAGCTTCTCAGCGTATCCTCCAGCGTCACCAGGCGCTCGCCGGCCTCATCGCGCTGCTCTCTGGTTTCAGCCTCCTCCGGAACATCGGTCAGCAGCGATATCGGCGGCAGCTTGAACCGCACTTCATCGCTGACCATAGACATCTGCGCACGCTGAGAACTATCGGAGGCCAGCGCTGGGTTCGCCTCAGCGGTGCTCGAGCAGTTACCGCCCTGATGCTCCGCCACATCGGCGGAATATGTCTCGGATTCAGCTTCCGGCGCGGGTTCGACAGTAGCCTGTGCACTGCCTCGCCGCCCCTCCTCCGGGTTGTGCAGGTCAACGCCCGGGCCACTGCGCTCGCGGCTCGCCCGGCGCTTCTTTCGCGGCCGGGCAGCAGCAGCGCGGCCAGGCCGCTTCTGTATCGCCGAGCTCACCCCGGCCTTGGCCACACGCAGTCCGTTCGTCGCCGCCTCTCCAGTGCGTCTGAAAATATGGGCCAGCCGCGACTGCGTCAACAGCACCGCCGCAACCGCAACGACGCCGACCAATAGCACGTAAGAGGGGTACAGGCCCAACACAACGCGAAGGCCATAGGAGCCGCCCGCGCCAACGTAACCGCCATACGCCTGCAGCGTCTCTGGCTCGAACACCGCCTCCGGTGCGACGCCCAGGTGAATGCCGATCAGCACGGCGAGGAACAGCAGAACACTGCCCACCAGCAGCCGCGGTGCGGTCACCGGAGCGCGGTCAACCCCATAGACAATAGCCAGGAGAAAGGCGATTACCGGGATGCCGTAGGCGCCGATGCCAAGCGCGTAGAGTAGAGCCCTGGCCAGGGCCGTGGTCAAAACGCCCTGGGAGCCGTAGGCGTAGGAGATGAGGGCAGCAAGCACAAGCGCCCCAAAGGTGGTCAGAGCGACCGCGATGAGGTCATTGCGCAGTGCGTCCACGTCTTTTGCTGTGACTCGTTTCTGCGATGCCAAGTGGCTCACCCTCCGGACCGTGACATGAGCTGTAATATGGCGGGTGAAAGCAACAGTAGCCGTTTTTTCTGCCTGCGCTCACACTGCTGTGCTTCAATTGTAGAACAAATGCAGAACAATTTCAACAGTACGATAGGCTAAATTGCACAATATACGGCAAATATATATCAGATTCCTGTAATCGCGTAGGTCAGCCTTCTTAATAGTAATCGCGTGGGTCAGGCTTTCCAGCCTGACAGCCGTTAGTCGTAATGGAGGGGCCTGTCGCAGTGAGCTTTGCTGTGCAAAGCTCACAAGCCTGGCCCAGCCGTTGTCGTTGGCCGTTTGGGTGTGCAAACCTCGCGAGGATAGTGTTCTGCGTGGGCCGGTCTCCCAGCGCACGAAACGACTGTGCGCTGCTCGGCACGACCCCTCCAAAAGGCAACGTCTCAACTCTTGATGCTCTTGTTGTCGTCAGGAGTGGCCAGGAACCGTTCAGCAATGAGCACGGCCGCGTAGTCATCTATCGGACGCGGCGGGATACGCATACCGGCGGGCAGCAATGACAGCAGGCAGCCGGGGGGATTATCCTGCCAGTAACGCCCGCGAGCCTGCAGCGTCGTGTGCGCTTCGGATACTTCCGTGATGTCCGAACCATCGCGGAAGACCAGGATGCTCTCCATGACAGCCCCGCAGGCGGTGCCGCTGCCGACAGCAATGTGTGTCGCTTCATGGGTCTCAGCGATGACATCCACGGCTTCACCGATCGTTTCGGCAGCAACGATGTCGCGGTGCAGAACTTGACCATCAGCAGCAAGGACAGCAATTCCGCATTTGGCGCTGCCCGGGTCAACTGCGACTACGGGGCCGCTATTCATCAGACTTGGTGGGGCTTTCGCGGTGGATTACGAACTTGATTCTCAACTGGTCAGCCGTGTATATGTCCTCGATAGGCATGACCTGGACTTTGACGTCACAATCGTATTCTTCGATTTCCTCAATGAGCTTGAACAGTTCACCGGCATCAATGGCACCGTACTGGCCGGTCTCGGGGTTGGCAAGCAGGCCCTCCTGCTGGGCGCGCTGGCGCACCTTGTAGCGCAGCAGAACCATGATATTCTTGAAAATGTCCACAGGTTTGCTGTCCGCCTCGACCACCGTTTCAGCAATGACCTCATCCTGGACGAATACGCGCACATTCGGCCTGGGCCACATGGCCACATGTAGCTGATCTTGTTCGGCCACCGTCAGGCGCCGGAAGGCCACGACTGAAACCACGAACTTGTCGATCGCGGATAGCTTCTTCATCTCGCGGGCCCAGTACTCGACAATGTCGTACTCCGTGGGCTCACGGTCGGTAATCTCCGGCGGCCAGGGGGCCACCAGCAGCGTCGCCCGGCCGTTCTCACCACGGACTGCCCCTTTGCGCGCCGCCGCCAGACTCGCAAAGGGCAGCATCTCGAAGAGGGTATTGGCAAGCTGTTCCTCGGTCTGCTCGGTCGAGACGATGGCTCTGAGCAACACATCCCCGGCGTCGTAGATAACCGGGCTTTCGGCGATCCCGGCTTGACGCTTCCGGTAGCGCTCGTACTCCCGCTCCAGGAGCCCCAACTGCTCCAGTCGGACATCCCGTGCCCGACGCACTTCCTCCAACTCCTGCTTGGTTCCCGATAGCTGCTCATTGGTGCTGGCGACCTCATCACGCAGCTCTGCAACCTGTTGCTGCAGCGTTGGAATTTGCTGTCTGAGGCCATCTATGTCGGCTTTGAGCTTGGTTGCCTCCGCTTGCAGTTCCTTGTTGCTGGTCTCAAGCTCGGCGACTTCGCTCTCGGCGCTTTCCAGCTCCTGCTGCGCATCGGCAAGTTTGCTCTGAGCGGCGGCCAACTCCTGCTGCGCGGCCACAAGTTCGGATTCTGCGGCAGCAAGCTGCTCCCGGGCCTTCCGGTATTGTTTCTCAATGCGGCTGACCTTCGCCTGAAGATCGTTGCGCGTCTTGGTGAGGGAGGACACATCCTGCTTCAGCCGGGAGCTCTCGCCCTTGAGCTTGTCCACAAGCCCTCGCAGCAACCGGCTGTCGTCCTGGGCCTTCTCGGCCTCGGCGCGGAATCGAGCGGCCTGCGCACGCGCCTTTCGAGCCGACGCCTCCTGCCTGTCAATGGTCTGCTTGAGAGTCTGCTGTTCCTGGGTGAGCTGGTCGAGTTCCAGAAGCGCGGTGCGTGCCATCGGACTGAGGGCCATGGCGACGACGAGGCCGATAAGGGGCAACAAAGCGCCGGCGATTGCGCCCACCAGGCGCGCGGTGGTCCGCGGTCGCAAGCCGAAGATGCTGGCGCGCTGCTTGCCCAGCCGGTAGCCGATAACATCCCCGGCCCAGGCGATCAAAGCGCCCAGCACGACCAAACCGATCAGGACGACAATTGTGTAGGCCGGCATCTGGCGACACCACACTGCGCTTAACCGCACACACAGTCAGCCGAACACAGCTAACTATTGCTATTATACAGCAGATACAGCCCGCTTGCGAAAAGTATTGCATTGGGCGCCCACGCAGTGATCAGCGGCGACAGCACCCCGCGTTCCCCCATCAGTGTCAGGGCATTGAATACCAGATAGTAGAGGAACACCACCACCAGCGACACGCCGAAGCCGACAGCGGCGGAGGCGCGAAGTGGCCGACAGCCCAGAGCCACCCCGAGCATCGCAAAACCCAGCGCACACCACGGAAGCGCCAGCCGGCTTTGGATGATCTGCAACAGCTCAAGCTGGTGCGGCTTGTAGGCCAGACCAAACGCCTGTCGCTGCCGCAGTAGCCGCTGCAACTGCGCGATGCTCATTTCATCCAGGTCCTGGTTCATTTCACTCAGTTGCTCGGGTGATTTGCCAACGAAAATCGTTATATCGCCGGGCCGAGTCTCGAGTCGGCCGCGCTCGGTCCTCTCCACACTGAGAGCATTGTGCAGCACCCACTCCTCGCCCTGCCACTCGGCGTACTCAGCCTCGTAGAGCTGCGAGTAGTTGCCATTTTCGTCGAAGTAGATTACCAGGATGCCCTCCAGCCGACGGCTCTTCGGGTCGAATGAGGCTATGCGAAAGAACTGCCGAGGCGTACCGGTGTCGGGAATCCAGAAAGTCATATTCTCCACCGGCTTGCCCTGCTCGCGGTATTCCCTAACTAGCTGGAAGGCTTTCCTGCTGCCGAGCGGGCTGATCTGTTCATTAAACCCCAGCGTGATCAGCGAAAGGATAAAGCCGGCAACGATCACGGGCGCGGACACGCGCAGGAAGGGAATGCCGCCGGCTTTCAGAGCCAGCAGCTCCCCGTGTGATGAGAGGCCTGCCACGGTCATCAAGCTTGCAAACATGACCGCCATCGGCAGAGTGAGAGCAATCATCGTTGGCAGCCGATAGATGAACACGCGGGCGGCCACCGCTAGCGGGAAACCCTCACGCACCACCATGCGCAAGGCCTTCGGCAGCAGCTCCACGCCGATTAGTATCACCAGGAACGCGCCTATCCCAAAAAGCAACAGCGGGGCGAATTCCGAGGTTATGTATCTGTCGAGTCGCCGCATCAGACTAACCCCGCCCGGTCGAGCCGGGGGACAACTTCTGCGTGCGACAGTCAGGCACGCATGTGGTATTGGGGGCTACATCCGGAACTTTTCGCCGAGATAGTACTTGCGGGCATCCGGGTCGCGGATGATCTCCTCCGAGGTGCCCTCGACCCGAATTCGGCCTTCGAAGATCACGTAGGCCCGGTCAGTGATGCCCAGAGTTTCGCGCACGTTATGGTCGGTAATAAGGACCCCGATGTCATCACTGCGCAGAGCCGTAACGATCGATTGAATCTCCTCGATAGCGATGGGGTCCACGCCGGTGAACGGCTCATCGAGAAGCATAAACGACGGCTCGGTGCACAGCGCGCGGGCGATCTCGACACGCCGCCGCTCGCCGCCCGATAAGACCAGGCCCTGGCGGTCGGCAATTTCGCTAATACCGAGCTTTTGCAGCAGTTCCTCCGCCCTGTCGCGCTGCTGCGCTCGCGACAGCCCCTGCATCTCCAGCACCAGCAGCAGGTTCTCCAGTACCGTCAATTTGCGGAAAACCGAGGCCTCCTGGGCCAGATAGCCGATGCCCTTGCGGCAGCGAATGTGCATGGGAGTGCCTGCGAGGTCCTCGTCGTCCATTATCACGCGGCCCGCCTCGCTCGGGATAGCGCCGATAATCATGTAAAACGAGGTAGTCTTGCCGGCGCCATTGGGGCCCAGTAGGCCAACGATCTCGCCGCGGCGGACCTCCAGGCTCACTTCATCAACCACGCGCCTGCCGCCATAGCTCTTGACCAGATTCTCTGCAATCAGTGACATGACACTTCTCTATTCCATCCCCGACAGACCTTAGTCTTCCAGCGGCGTCTCGATCTTCATATCGGGGTTAACAACAAAGATCTTGCTGGTCTTAAGATTGGCTGTGATCTTGTCCCCGGTAATATGCGCGGCCTCACCTTCGCCGCCCACGGTGGAAATGTCGGCTCGTGCGCCGCCGATCAGCTCGACGGTCTGGGGAGGTTCCGAATAAACTGCTTGCTTCTGTGCGCTGGCAGAAATATCTCGACGCACACCATCGGCATTCGGTTTCGTGACAACGTGAAAGTTGACGACCCCGTAGGCGATGAGTTTCACAATCTGGTCCATCTTCTCGTTGAACTGTACGGTCATCCGAGGGGCGGTCATCTGGGCCTCGTGTCCAAAACTGACGGTCAACTTGCAGTTGCCGGTGAATTCCCACGCGTCCGTGTCCAGATCAATCACAAGATCATCGGCCCTGACCTGTGCAGTTCGGGTAGCTTTTGCCTGTTGGGCGGCAGCAATACCAACACAGTGAGCGACCACACAAGCCGCCATCGCCAGAGACACAATCAGGCCCGCTGCTTTTGCTGGTCTGTCTTTTAGAGCCTTGGTATTCTTCAAGATTCCTGCCTCCTGGCCAGCAATACGTTTCCGTGCATCCGTATCTGCCGATTCTTCATGTCCACCACAATTCGGTCGGCGGTGGCGCTGTAGTGCCCGCGGTTGAACTTCGCGCCGCCCCTGCCGACCAGCTTCTGGGTATTCATCTGGTACTCCAGCTTCTCGACCTGAAAGTCGGCCGAGCCGTCCACCATCGCCCCGCCGACGCCATCGCCGAACTCAATCCGGCGCCCGGCATAGTCCGCAATAAACCGGGGCGCTTGCACTTTTACGGTCGGCTGGCCTTGCAGATTGACCTCAAATTCGATGTCCGAGCCGCGCAGCACCTTGGCCTTGTCGTCGTAGGTGATTTCGCCGGCCGCACGAACGCGCCACAGCACCTGGCCCTGCTCGTCCTTCTCGACCACTTCACCGCCCTCGATGCGTACCCCTTGCTCCGCCGCTTTCTGCGACTGCTCTCCCGCTTCCACCGGCGGCAGGGCGATGTCTCCGGGCGAAGGCGTCCTCGCGCTGGTGTAGTAATACACACCGGCGCTGACTGCAGCCACGAGAAGAATTATGCCGATGTAGATGCCCCAGGGACTGCCGGCGGTCTTCATTCACCCGCCCTTCCTGCTGGTTCCGAAGCAACTGTAGCCAGCGGCTCGGCCAACCGACACCACCACAGCGTGCGCAGTGCGTGCAGGCCGTCCTGCCAGCGGACTTTCTTGCCCTCTCTGACACTGCGCGGGCGGTACTCTATCGGCACCTCGGCTACCCGCATCCCGCGACGCTTCGCCAGCACAGTCAGCTTCGCAGCCAGCTCGAAATCCAGGTCAAAGCTGTTGCAGCGCAAATCCAGGCTCTGCAACGTCTCGGTTGCCGCCATCTTGTAGCAGGTGGCGATATCGGTAAGCTTGCTGGCGTAGAGCAGCCGGAAGACCTTGTTTATGAACTCGCGTCCCACAGAATACGAGGAGGTGGGCAGTCTTTGCTTGCGCTGGCGAGCACCGGCTATCCGAGACCCCAGCACCGCCAGCACATCGGCCTGCTCACACAGCTCCAGCATCGCCACGAAATCCTGCGGATTGTACTCCAAATCCCCGTCCTGGATGACCAGGTATTCGCCCGCCGCGGCAGCGATCCCCTTGCGCACCGAATTCCCCTTCATCATATTGCGCTCTTGCAGGATCGTCCGCACCTGCGGGTAGTCGAACTCCCCAATAAGCTCGCGGGTGCCGTCGGTAGAGCAGTTGTCAACGATAATAAGCTCTTTTTCTATCGGCACGGCCAGGACCCGCTCCACCAGCTCCTGGACCGTCCCTACTTCGTTATAGACTGGAATGATTACCGAAAGTTTCATGGTGGCAGCAGTAGTGTCCATCTCTTGCAGTTAGCCGTCGCATTGCACGCGCTTTCCACTGTAGTCATGCAGATTTCTAATCGCAAAAGGAATTTAGAGCTTTGCAAGCGTCTCCCATCACACGTTGTGCTGCTGTTGGAAGGGCCGCGTCGAGCAGCGCCCTGTCGTATCGGGCGCTGCGAGGCCGGCCCACGCACGACGCTATCCTGGCGAGGTCTGCACACCCAAACGCCCAACGACAACGGCTGGGCCAGCCTTGTGAGCTTTGCAAAGCAAAGCTCCCTGCGACAGGCCCTTCCATTACGACTAACGATGCCACAGCATCGCCCTATAGCTTGAATTGCCCAAAGTTTACATAACGACAGTTCCCAGCCCAAGGCCGTTGTCGGCAGGGCCCAGGCATCCGCGCCGCAGTCACAGGTGAGATGTGAGTCTGCTTGCAGCACCAGAGCCATCCGGCCCAAGACATCTCACACCCCCGCTGCCTCCAGCTCCACGCTCACCTTGTAGCCCAGCAACGTTCCTGTAATATCCTCCGCCGCTATCGTCAGATCTTCGCCTTCGACCGGCGGGGTTTCACTCTCGTCTTGCAGAACTAGCAGGTAGCATTCGATTGCCTCTTCGGCCATCCGCAGGGCCTCGGGTATATTCTCGCCGTAGCTTATGCACCCCGGCAGGGCAGGGACCAGGACGGTAAAGCCGCCCTCCGGTTCTGCCCTCAAGAGCACGGTGTAAGTAAGCTTCATGGTCTTCCCTCCGTTTCGCCTGCCATCCATCTAGCCCAAATAATTCACAGAACGCGTGGCTCGGGCTTTCCAGGTGTAACATATTTCCGTGGGTCGGGCATCCTGCCCGACTCGCCGTTGCCGTTGAGTCGTTTGGAGGGGCCAAATAGGGTGGATTTTGCGAAAGCAAAATTCGGGTTCCCTATCCGGCCCAAGGCATCTCACACCCCCGCCGCCGCACGTACTAGACGACTGGCGCGGTACAAGCCCGCGCCCTACAACAGGGCTTGTAGGCAATATGGCATGGGTCTCAATAATAACGACTAGCCCGACACCGGATTCTCCTCCGAGAGATACTCCCGATACCACCTGCACGTCTCGGCAAGCGCATCTTCGACCTGATAGATGGAGCTCCAGCCGAGCTCTTCTTCGGCTTTAGTGCAGTCCAGATACTGGTGCTTGATTTCGCCCCAGGAGGTGCCTTGCACATCCGGGCGCAGATCGGTCTTGCCCGACGCCTCGATGATCTTTTCGACCATCTCCAGGACGGTAAGTGGCAGCCCGGTGCCGATATTGTACGCCTGGCCGGCGGCGGGGCCCTCGGCTGTCTTTTCTGCCAGCAGCAGGTACGCCCGCGCGGCGTCCTTCACGTACAGATAATCGCGCTTGGGGCTGCCGTCGGAGCGGATGATGGGCATCTCATCGGCCAGCACTGCCCGGATGGTGTCGGGGATCAGCCGCGACATATTGAGATCGCCCGGGCCGTAGAGATTGCTGCAACGGGTCACGGAGCCGGCCAGTCCGTAGGTGTTATGATAGGTGCGAGTCAGCAGGTCCGCGCAGGACTTGGACGCGTCGTAGGGATGCAGGCCCAGCAGTGGCGCTGACTCCTTATATGGCAGCTCGGGCTGGTCGCCGTAGGCCTTGTCACTGCTGGCGACCACGATGGCCTCGACCAGATTTGGGCGGTCGGAATCGTTGAGCTGCCGGCACGCCTCCAGAACGCTGCAAGTCCCGATGATATTGGTCTGAAATGTCCCCAGCGGCGAGCGGTTGGCGACGCCGACAATCGCCTGGGCCGCAAGCTGAAAGACGACGCTGCAGTCGTGGTCATTGAGCACGCGCACGCAGTCATCGAGGACGGTGATATCGCCGGCGGCCAGCGTGATGCGGCTGTCGAGGCCGGAGAGCTGCAGATACGACGCAGCCGGCCGGTCGCGTACCATGCCGATTATCTCAGCTCCGGCCTCAAGCAGCGCCTCGATGAGGTGACCTGCCATAAAGCCGTACGCGCCAGTCACCAGCACGCGCCGGGCCTGCCAGAATCTAGCGTCCACGCCGACTTGTGCCATCAGCTTACCACTTCTTCCACGCGGCCTGGCCGCTGTTCCACAATTCGTTAAGCCGCAGGGTGTCTTTGTAGGTATCCATGCAGGCCCAGAAGCCCTCGTGGGTGTAGGCCATCAGCTCGCCCGCCTCGGCCAGCCGCCGCAAAGCGCCGGACTCCAGCGGGTCATCCGGCTCCAGCCAGTCAAATATACGATTGGAAAACACCATGAAGCCGCCGTTGACCCACTCCGGCAGCATCGGATTCTCGACCATTTCTGTGACTTGCCGATCGCCGGTGATGCTGACGTGGCCGAACTGCGAACGGGCCCGGATGGCGGCCAGGGTGGCGACTTTGCCGTGCGCCTTGTGGAAGCTGACCAGCTCCTGCAGGTCAATGTCGGCGAGGCCGTCGCCGTAGGTGACCATGAAGTGCTCGTCGCCCTCGACGTGCTGCCTTACGCGCCGGATTCGCTCGCCCTTCTCTGATTCAACTCCGGTATGGCACAGGGTGATGCGCCATTGTTCGTCTTCGGATATCTGCTCGACTATCTGGGGGCGTCCGGAGGCGGGGATTTCGACGCTGATGTTGCGGCTCTCGTAGGGCGCGCGATGCAGGACATAGTCAACGATCTGTTCGCCGCGGTAGCCCAGCAGCAGCAGGAAATCGCGAAAGCCATTGTGGGCATACATTTTCATGATATGCCACAGGATGGGCCGGTCGCCGATTTCATAAAGCGCTTTGGGGACTGCGGCTTGGGCCGCGAACAGCCGCGTCCCCTTGCCGCCGACAAGAATTGCCGTTTTCACAGACCCATCTCCTGTTCAGCCCTGCCGTTGCAGGGACGCGCCGGATACCCACTGCGAAGCAGTCGGGTATCCACGCCCACGCCTTCGGCATGGGTAACTTCCAACCCAACACCATTCCTCAAGCCTCCAGGAGGACAGGCTTCCGAGCCTGTCCACATTTCTCAACAGGCAACCTTCGACAGGCTCAGGTCAGGCGCATGCCTGTCGTCCTGGGTGGTATTGTGCTTTATTCTTTCCGCCATTCACCTTCATTCCGTTGCAGCACAGGCTTTCCAAAAAAAATCCCGTGGGTCGGGCATCCTGCCCGACTCCGTTGGCGTTCTCCCCTCTCCCGTTTCGGGAGAGGGGTCGGGGGTGAAGGTTGCCCTTGCCTTTCGGAGGGGCCGCGCCGAGCGAAGCGAGCCCGGCCCACGCCTTATCACTCCCCCACCGGCCATTATACTCCAACCTCGCGCACGGTCTCAACCAGCAGCGCCGGCCGACTACCAATCACCATCGCCCTCTGTGGCGTGCGCTATTCGCAGCAGCAGGTACTGGCGGTGCGAAAAGGGTCCCATTGACCGCAGCAGCCCCTCTTTGATGCTTCCTCGAAGCAGTGTCGCCACCCAGTCGTCGGGCTTTTGCAGGTCAACGTGTGCGCGATTGACCAGAACGTGCGTAATGCCCAGCTCCCGATGCCGGGAAATCAACTCCTGCGGCGTCTGCATCGTTTCATAGACGAACAGGCGGCTGTGACCGGGGTCGGCCCAGATCACCGGCCGCTCGAAATAGTAGTACCGTGGCTCTCCATACGTGGCTACGACTGCATCTTCGGGCAGATAGCGGGCGATGTAGCGGCTCGGCTCATAGACATCCAGTGTGGCGTTGAGGTACTGCTCCCAGGTGGCCTTACCTGTGATGATCGGCCATGCGATGACAAAATTGAGCAGAAGTGGCACCAGGGCGCAGACAGCCCATAGCGACGTCACGGTGCCTGCTGCTGCCCGGACCGGCCCGCTGCGCGACAGCAGCTGTGACAAAGAATAACCTGCCAACGGGCACAATAGCACCAGCGATGGCAGGAAGTAGCGGGTGTATTGCATTGAGAAGAACCACCACAACCACAGCGGCAGAAACACCCACATGACCAGGCCTACAGCCGGCGGCCGCTTCCACACCAGCAACAGTAGTATCAGCGGCAGGTACAGCGGGCCGATCCAGTGCAGCAGCAGCGACTGGGCTTTCAGGCTGCGATCCACGGCGAAGTCCCAGGGCCGGATGGTGAGCAGGACGGGCCCGATGAGCCACTTGTACGGCTCCCGCGGCCCGATCAACCGCTTCTGCCAAAACGACAGCCACTTGAGCTCCTCAGCGTCGGGAATCTCGCCGTAGCCGAACGCCATCTGGTGATGCTCGTACGAGTCGGCCTGCTCCTGGGTCCACTGCTTGCCGCCGAAGACCTGATAGCCGAACGGATACAGCGGGTTGCCGGTAATGAGATAGCTTTTTAGATACCACGGGCCGCCGAGGATGACGACAAGCGCGCCGGCGAGGACCCACTGCCGCCAATTACGCCTTTGCGAGACGGTGACAATTGCCGCTGCGATCATGATGACGCCGGCCAGCGCCACGCCCTGCATCTTTACGGTCATCCCGCCGGCCAGCAGCAGCCCGGCCAGCAGCAGGCCATCCGCCGTACGGCTCAGTGCCCAATCGAGGAAAAAGTATAAAGCCCCCAGCGCAAAAAACGCCGAACCCAGGTCAACATACGCCACTCCTGTGAGCCAGGTGAAAATAGGCGTGGATACCACAATGAAGGCAGTCCACAGGCCCACGCTGCTGCCGCCGCGACCCTGGCCCAGGAACCGTTGCGCAATCAGCACAGCCCACACCACGCTCAGCATCCCCATCAGCCAGTGCAGCAGGCGGGCGGTGATGTAGCCGTCAGCCAGCTCTCCCGCCGTGTAGAGCATCTGCATGGTGCAGGGGAACTGGGAGTGGTGGTCATACCACAGCGGGCGCACCCGGCTCTCGTTGGCGTAGGTCCAGGCCTGGGCAAGGTGCTGGCTGAGGCCGTCCCAGTCGCCGCTATCGGGAGGCATCAGTGCCGAGCCGAGCGTCATCAGAACCGAGACGGCGATGAAGATCAGGACGATACAGTGTGCCGGGCTGCGCCAGGCTGCCGCGAGATAATTGCGGGCCGCACCGGCCGCTCGCACAGCCACCCGCCACTGGCCGATGCCGCACCCGATCATTATTGCGAGTATGATGGCGACCCAGACTAGTTTCAGGACGCCGAAGAGGCCGAGCAGCAGAATGGCATAGGCGATCGTAACGATGCCGAGGCCGAAGCCGGCCAGAGCGTGCGCCCATGCCCCGGCAGGGGCGACGCGGAGCCAATGCAGAAGCTGCGTCCCGAAAAGCAGCGCAGCCGCAGCTATGAGTACTGCCATGACCAACCCCATAATCGCCTATTCCTATCGCGTGGCTCGTGCATCCCAAACAATGCCCCGTGGGTCGGGCTTTCCAGCCCGACAATGCCTCTTACCTCTCCCGTGGCTCGGGCATCCAAAATATTATTCCGTGGGTCAGGCTTTCCAGCCTGACAATACCTTTTACTTATCCCGTGGGTCAGGCATCCCAAACAATGCCCCGTGGCTCGGGCATCCCGTAGGCCCTGCCGTGTCCGCCCTGAGCTTGCTGAAAGCCCTGAGCCCGCCGAAGGGCCGAAGGGAGCTTGTCGAAGGGCAGCCCGACTCCGTTGCCGTTCTCGGTGCCTTCCGGAGGGGCCAAATGGGGGATGTTTGGGGCCCCATCCGGCCCAGCCGTCGCCGTTCTCCCCTCTCCCTGCGGGAGAGCGGCCGGCGGTGAGGGTGCCGTTGCCTTTTGGGAAATTGGGGACTGTCACCCATTTCTTGCCATTTCTGTAAGTTCCACTCCTACGCCTCTGGAGAAATAGGTGACTGTCCCCAATTTCCAGGGCGCGGGCTTGGCGCAGGCCCTGCCGTGTGCGCCCTGCCGCACGCGCCCTGAGCCTGCCGAAGGGAGCTTGCCGAAGGGTACCGCGCCGCCCTCCCCTCTCCCTGTGGCGGGTACCCACTCCTTCGGAGTGGGTGAGGCCGGGGCTGAGGGCTGTCGTTCGCAGAAGAACCCGCAAAGCATCACAAACATTTCCCATCCTTATCTGGTAAAACGCCTCGCTCGCAGACACTCTACTAGTGAGGGACATTGTTTTCGGTGCAGTCTTTTCCCTCCCCGCGCCGCGAAATCTATTGGGTTACCCAATAGAAAAACCTCGCGTTGTAGGCTGCAACTTTGCATCCTGGCAACTAAAGTAGATTTACTCCCCCCTAGTAACAAAGCTCGTAGTATCAGGGCCTCGTAGCGTTGGCGGGGTTTTACTCCCCTGGAGCAAAAGGCCGATTTGACCCCCCTCAGCAAGCGCTTGCTGAGGGGGGTCAAATCATCTGTCGGCAGACCGCCGACTACCCCGCGCGGCCGGCCTACAGTCTGCACAGGGTGATCACCAGAGTCTCCAACAACATGCGGTCATCCATTTCCTGCTCGGACTGCCCCTTCAAGGCCATATCGGCATTGAATACTTCGACTATCGCGCGGCCGAGCTGGCCGTCGGTGAAGGTCTTTGCCTGCTGCGCGAACTTGCGCGCAATCGGTTTCATCCCGCGTGTGGCATCGAATATGTTCTGCTGCTGTGGCAACTGCTCTCGTATCTGCTCGGGGCAGTTTTGGGCCGAGAGCAAGCCGACATCGTGCTCGAGCAGATGCCTGGTCTGCCACAGCAGGCGCAGATGCCGCGAGATCATGGCTAGCACCCGAATACCTTCGCCGCTTTTCGCGTGTGCAGGCAGCAGGGCGGGCAGGGCCGCAAGCGCCGCCGCCGCATCGCGCCGGCCGATGGCGTCTGTAAGGCCGAATATATCCTCGTCTTGCGCAGGCGACGCCGCAGCGCGCACGTCGTCCTGGGTGATCTCCGGGCTCTTGTCCACATATATGGCCAACTTCTCGATCTCGTTTGCCAGCCGGTCGCAGTTGGCGCCCACAGTGTCAATCAGCAACTGCAGCGCCCCGTCGCTAAAGCGCTTGTTGTGGCGCTCCGCCTCAGCTCTTACCCAGGGCGTGAGCTCGTCCTTCCAGTCCAGATAGGCCGGAGTGTTGCAGTCAACGATCCGGCCCGACGCTTTGACAAGCTTGACCAGGGGCGCACTGAGATTGGGCTCGGTGGCTCTGCCGCGAGGCGCAGGCGATGAAGTCATTACCACAGTGAGGCCCGGGCCGATGCCTTCGAGCGCCGGCACCAGCGATTGCTGCTGGGTCTTGGCCATGTCGTCCAGATCTCGCAGCACAACCACCTGCTGAGTCGCGAAAAGCGAGCCGGAGGCAAATGAGCCCGTGATCTGCTGCAGATCAACCTCGCGCACGTGTAGCTCGACAAGCCCGAATTCGCGATCCGCCTCAGGCAGTCGCTGGCCCACAATCGCCTTCACGGCGCGCGACTTGAGCACCTCGGAGTCGCCGTGGGCTATGAAAAGAGTTTTGTCGGTGATTTGTGCGGCGGTATCTTTGCTCATTAGGCGTTGGTTTCCGGGCGCTCTTGCGCGCGCTGTGGCTTGTGCTTGAATTCACGTATGCGCTTGCGCATCTTGCCAATCTGCCCGCGCAGGTAGGCCAGGCCCTCTCCTGGCGGATGCGGGGCAAAGCGCACTCTGTAGAATTCCTCGTTGAGCTGGCATAGCCTCTGTTTGAGAGCCTGTGAGCCGGAAAGATTGGCCAGGGCCGCTTGAATCGCCTCGCGCGGCGTCATCGCATCAACATTGCCGATGCCGGCTCGGCGGGCAAGCTGTCGGCAGAGGCGCTGGTAGTCGCGGCTGAGGTTCTCCCTCGGCCCTGCCGCACGCCGTCTGCGCCACGACCCCGCCAAACGCCGCAAGTCACAGACCCCGGACAAAGCGGCATAGCCGACCAGCAGCAGAAGCAGGACTGGCACCACGAGCCGCAATAGCCTGGCCAGTGCCAGCCGGGCATGGCCGGTCGTAAACAGAGCAAGCCAGCTCTGTTCATCGTATATCTGCGCCGGCTGCACGTCAAATGGCACCCAGCCGACCCCAGGGAAGAAGACTTCGGCCCAGGCGTGAGCGTCGCTGTGTCTGACTACAATGGTCTCATCGTCAGCACTGTAGTTGCCGACCTGGAAGCCGACTGCGACGCGCGCGGGTACGCCTGCGAGCCGCGCCGTGACCGCCATCGCAGTGGCGAACAGGTCACAAGCGCCGCGCTTGCTGCTGAGCAGGAAGTGGGCCGCTGCGTCCTTGCCTCGCGGGACAGCAGGGGCCTTCAGAGAGTACAGGCAGCGCGTTGAGATCATCTCGCGCAGTGCAGCCACCCGATCGTAGGGGTCTTCGATGCCGGCGACGGTCTTTTCGACCAGATCAGCCAGATGCGCTCCGGCCGCCACCGGAACCTGCTTGATATAGGTCTCGACCATGTTCGGCGAATAGTCGCCACCTCGCCCACTGAGCGCTTCTGCTCCGGTCGGGGGCATCACGGACATTACCTCGTAGTGCCTCTCCGGCTCGCTTTCAAGTTGCCCCCAATAGCCCCTCGACGCCCATGTGGGGTTAATACGCAGGCAACCGTAGGTGTCAACTTCAACCGGGTACAACCGTGGTCCGCCCTTCTCGAGAGGTGGTGCATCATCAGCCTGGCCGTAAAGCTGGATTTCTACCGGCGCAGTGGCGGCCGGTAAGAACCCACGCGGCGGCCCGCTGTTGAGGGTGAATTCCTGGAAGTTGCGTGTACCGGAAAGTACTGAGGCACGCGCGACCGAGTATCTGTACGACTTGAAGCCTCCGTGCTGCATCCGAGTATACTTCTCGGCACGCTTGGTCCAGCCGGTGCCCTGGTAGCGGTTATAGGCCTGAGTACGCCAGAGGGTCGGATGCTGGGCCGTGACAGTGAATGCGACGGTATGGGGCAGGTCAATCGGGCCAGTGCCGACGCGGAATTCGGCGTCCATGCGGGTGCGAAATGTCAGGCCCCGGATGCTGGCAGGTATGCGGCGGGCTCGCGCAGACATCTGCTCGAAGATGTTGGGCGAGACTGCATATAGCAACGAGCCGCCGATGGTGGCTACAATCATCACTACCACGAGCAGCAGAGCTGATGCGGACAAATGCCAGCCGAGCCATGCTTTCCAGACTTCGGACTCTTCAGGGTGTACGTGCGAGTCTTCGGCCACCCGCAACAGATGATCGTAGCCCCAGGTGAAGACAACGCCGAAGGTATAAACCCAGAAGCAGACCAGAAGCTCCGTATCAAGGTTGAGAGTAGCAGTCAGCCCAAGAATGGCCATGCCGATGGCGGTGAGGAACACTACACTATAACGCCTGCCCTGAATGAAGCAGCAGCCGGCCAAAGCCCATGCGGCCAGCACCGCCACCGTACTCTCCTGCATGGATTGCAGGTCGAGCGGGAAGACCATGTCGGTCCAGGGGCCAAGTTCCTCGCGCAACACCAGCACTACAAAGCCCGTGGCAATGACGACAAAGCCTGCAACAGTAGTGCGTTTACCAATACTGACGCCGACAAAGCTAACCAGAATGCCGATGATGATGAGTGTGTGAATGAACAGGCCAAAGGCGAACGACTGCGTTGTCACGCTCAAAGCGGCCGCGGCTCCAGATGCGAGAACCAGGGCCCCAGCAAAGAGCGGCCAATTGCGCGCCATCACGGCTCGATCAGGTCTGAGCATAAGACCCCTGTCCGATGCCGAATTGAGCCTGCAGCGGCAGGCTACAGTCGATCGTGCGGACGTGACAGCCGAGCGACTGCAGTTGGGCGACGAATGCTGCCGCGGTGGCCCCCGCCGGCTCCAGTACCATCCACGATACGACCTGATCGCGGGCGAGAAGCTGGCCGGCGACGGTCAGTGCAGTTTCGTCAGTGCGCGGGCTGATCACCAGCGCCGCACCTCGCGGTGGCCTGCCGGCTATGCGCTCGACGACAGCGTCCGGCCAGTTGTCGGCCGGTGTCGGTTCGGCGCGGGCCAGCCCCTCCAGAATCGCACGGTACTGGTCCACACTCAGAGCCACGGGGACGCTGTAATCTTCGTCTCCTACAGCGATCAGGCCGACGTCGCCGGCGAGCACATCGGCCTGGCGAGCGGCAGTTGCGGCCAGCAGCACGCCTTGCTCGAGAGTGCTGAAAAGGCCCTCGCCGGCGTGAGACTTCGCGTGCAGGTCAAGAATGATGGTGCCCTCTAAGGATTGCTCTTTGGTGAACTGGACCGTCATCAGCTCATCCATGCGGGCGGTGGTCTTCCAGTGTACGCGGCGTAGATCATCGCCGGGAACGTACTCGCGGATGCCGTAGAAATCGAGCCCGTCATCTCCCACAACGCGCAGCGCTCTGTGCGGCCTGTGCCCGGCAGCATCCGGCGGCCATAGCGGCGGGAGAGGCACGGGAGTAGGATAGACGATCACCTCGTCGGATCGCTCAAACTGTCTCGAAAAAGTGGAGAGGCCCAGCGTTTCGGCTGCCTGCAGCAGCAGCGGGCCGAGGCGATACACCCCGCGCAGGCTGGTACGCAGCACGTAGGAGAGCTCAACTTCGGCGCCCGCCTCCAGGTTGGGTACGATGAAGCTGGGGTCCACGCCGGCGGCCTTCGCGGGCAGAGCGTCAGTGAGCTGCACAAACAGGCGCTTGGTCCTGGTCGGGTTGATCAGCCGGAGTTTCACATCAGCGGCCTCGCCCGCCTGCAGTGCTTTGGGCGCTGAGCGGCTAAGCTCGAGGCCGGCGAGTTTGCGGCGGCCCAGCAGCAGTGAGATCGGCCATAGCATCGCGGCCGCCGCCGACATGTAAAACATCTGGCGTATATGCAGCATAAATCCCACCAGAAAGAGAAAGAATGCCGCCCACAACAGCGCGTGTCGCTTGCTTCTCTCCATTGACAATGCCTTTCCTACTATACCGGCACCGTTACCGACTCCAGTATCTGCCCGATAACCCCCTGCGGACTCACGCCGCGCATGCGATGGTCCGGCTTGATGGTGAGGCGGTGTGATAACGCCGACTGGGTGACGCGCTTCACATCATCCGGGATCACATAGTCGCGGCCATCCAAAAACGCCACGCCCTGGCTGCAGCGCATCATCGCCAGAGAGCCGCGAGGGCTGGCACCGAGAGCGACCGCCTCGTGCGCTCGGCTCTGGTTCACGACATCCACGACATAGTGCTGTAATGACGGGTCTATGTGAACCTCGCGCAGTGCCTGCTGCATGGCCAGCACCTCCGGAACCGCCAGCACCGGCCTGACCTTTTCAATCGGATGGACGAGAATCTGGCGCTGAAGAATAGTAACCTCCTGCTCAGGCGTGGGATAGCCGATGCGCACCTTCATCAGAAACCTGTCGAGCTGCGCTTCCGGCAGACGATAGGTGCCCTCGTGCTCGATGGGGTTTTCAGTGGCGATGACGAAAAACGGCTTGGGCAGCTCGTGCGTGATGCCATCCACGGTGACCTGAAACTCCTCCATGCTCTCCAGCAGCGCCGACTGTGATTTGGGAGTGGCACGGTTAATCTCATCGGCCAGCACCAGGTTGGCAAAGATCGGCCCGGGACGGAAAGTGAACTTGCCATCGCCCTTTTCGTAAATGGTCGTGCCGGTGACGTCCGCAGGTAGTAGGTCGGGTGTGAACTGAATGCGCCGAAAGTCGGAATCCACAGCCCTGGCCAGGGCGCGCGCGAGCATGGTCTTGCCCAAGCCCGGCAGGTCCTCGATCAGGATATGGCCGCGGCACAGAAGGCCGATTATCACAAGCTCGATCGCTTCGCGCTTGCCAACGATAACCTTCTCCATCTCCGCAATGAGCGCTTCGGTGTGCTGCTTGAAATCTTGCATGTTGCTTTTCAGCCTCAGAAAGCCAGATTGTACAACTCGATAAGGTCTTGCTTTTCGATGTGACGCGGATTGCAGGCGATGTGTGCGCTGGGCATGGCGTCCTCGGCCATCTGCAAAATAGCGTCTTTGGTGACGCCGACCTCGGACATGTGCCTGGGCGCGCCGACAATGCGACTGATGTCCTCGACGGCCTCGACCGCGGCCATGGCGGCCTCTTCACGGGGCATTTCCGGGGTGCCTACACCCATCGCCGCAGCGATCGCGGCAAAGCCGTCTAGGTCAGACATTACATTAAAGCGCATCCCGTAGGGCAGCAGGATCGCATTTGCCACACCGTGGGGAACCTGAAAGAGCGCCGAAAGCGGCAGGGCCATGGCATGAACGATGCCGAGGCGGCTGTGTGAGAATGCCAGGCCGGCGATCATAGCGCCCAACTGCAACTGCCGCTGCGCCTCGATGTCATTCTCGTCGGCGACCACGCGCGGCAGGTGCGGAGCGATGAGCGTTATTGCCTGCAAGGCGCGGCGGCGGGTGCGATCGGTGGCCTGCTTGCTGACGCATGACTCGACAGCGTGGGTCAGAGCATCCATGCCAGCGGCCACGCGCACCGGCTCGGAGCACGTCAGCAGCATCTCGGGGTCGAGCAGGGCATAGCGGGCGTAGAGCTTGGGATGACTGAGCACCAGCTTGCGTTTGGCGGCGGCATAGGTGACCACGGAAAACAGCGTGACCTCGGACGCAGTGCCGGCGGTCGTGGGAGCAAGTATCACCGGCAGTGGGTCAAAATCAATCTGGGTGGGCTCACCCGGGTGATCCTGAGCTTTCGTCCAGCCGGGTGTGACCGCCTCTGCAGCGATGGCTTTGGCCGCATCCATGCTGCTGCCGCCGCCGATGCCGATGATTGCCTGTGCGTCAAAGTCGCGTGCCGCCGTGCCGCCCACCTGGCAGGTGACATCCGACGGGTCCGGCTCGACGCGGTCAAATGCCTCTATCTCAAGCCCTGCCGGCGCGCAGCTCGCCAGATCTCTGACGACCGGCAGCGCACCAACGTTCCGCCCACTGACGATTATAGCGCGGCTGGCACCAAGCTCGCCCAGCAGCCGGTACGTCTCTTCAATGGCGCCGGAGCCTGACAGCACCACTACCGGATTGTCGTCTTCCGGAAAGCTCATCGTCTCGATGCGTTGTGCCACGGTTATTCCTCTTTCTGTGAGTAGCTAGTCACCTACCCCCGGCGGATGCTCAGCATCCGCCGCCCCCTTCCGACACGGAAGGGGGCAAGAAGGACAGGCGAGATGCCCGTCGTACCGACCATGCGTACACGCGGCCTCTCGCCGCGATTCCTTTGACAGTAGCAGCATAGCAATATATAATTCGCCAATTATCGAGCAGGGGCCTTCCGGAGAAACGAAGTTGAATCCGGCTACAGACACTCTACACTAGAAATGAACCATTTTGCAGGGCGATTTGTTCCGGCCCGAGAGAGATATATAACAGTTTCATACACCGGCAGGTAAATGAGCGCGGACGGCGAAAGAGTTGGCAACTGCGAAAGGACAAGGTTGAGCATGGAACTTGCGATGGACTCATACGGTGGGATAGCCTTGCGGCTGGGCGTGGCATTTGTGCTCGCCGGCCTGGTCGGTCTGGAACGCGAATGGCAGCAGCGGCCGGCCGGACTGCGCACGCACATCCTGGTGGCGGTCGCGTCGGCACTGTTCGCCGTCATCTCGGGAGCGGCTGCCGAAGGCGGCGGCGACGCATCTCGCGTTGCGGCCGGCGTCGTGACAGGCATCGGCTTCATCGGCGCGGGAACAATCATGCGCCACGGCAATGTGGTCAGGGGCCTGACAACAGCGGCTTCGCTGTGGATGGTCGCGGCCATTGGGGTAGCGTGCGGGCTGGCGTGGTACCCGGCTGCCATCCTTGCCACCCTCATGAGCCTGTTCACCCTGGTGGCAGTTGACTGGCTGGAAGAGGACGTGCTGCGGCGCAGCGGCCGAGTGCAACTGAATCTAGGCACTGACCCTGAGCGCGACCTGATCGCCGATGTCACGGCACTGATGAACAGGTACGGCGCCGAGGTTGTGAGCCTGAAGTACGGTCCGGTAAGGCGCCATGAGCCGCGTAGGCTCTCGGTTCGGCTGCAGTTGGCCGACAAGACCGCGCAGGCACAACTGTGCCGGGAACTGGAAGAGCTGGACGGGATCAGCGATGTGCAGATGGAATGAAACGTGCAATCAGCGTGCCACCATTAGCGCGAAGCCGAACATCTGCCGCAGGCCGCTCCATGACATGATATTTGCAAATAGTTGCAGATGAGAAGGGACAATAGAGAAGCGCGGCGAACATAGGATTGTGCGCGGGCCCGTTCGGCGCATATTCGCAGGAGGCGACGGTCGCTGTCCGCAGACAGCGGCTGCGCCTGGACATAGGAGGTGCCGCAAGTGCGTTACAGTTTGATTGTGATCGCAGCACTTGTCTTTGCGGCCGGAGTTGCAAGCTTCGGCTATGCTGATGCGTTGGCGTTCTACACTCCGCCGGCGGTCAGCGCCCCCTTGATGAGCAAGGCACCGAACATTGACGGGTTGCTGGAGCCGGGGGAGTGGGCAGATGCCGGCGCTGTGAGCAGGTTCATCTCGCTTGGCGGACGCTCAGAGCCCGCCGCCCAGACGGAGATGTGGGTCGGCTATGACGCCCACAGCCTGTATGTCGGCGCGATCCTTCACGACCCGGAACCGGCGGAGATCAAGGCCGAGGCCACCGAGCGAGACGGGCCGGTGTATCACGACGACTGCCTGGAGCTGTTCTTCGACCCTGCGCATCAGGGCGAAATGTACATCCATTTTATCGTCAACTCGCTGGGCACGCGCTACGATGCGCTCAACGATGACGAGGCGGTTGATTACCGCTGGGAAGTGCGTGCGGCGATGCTGGAGTCGGGCTGGTCGGTGGAGATGGCGCTGCCCTTCGAGGGGGACATGCCGCCCTCGCCCGGGTCGGTCTGGGGCTTTGTCGCTGCGCGCTATGTGCCCCATCTGGGCGAGAGAAGCTGCTCCAGCAGACTGCTCAAGAGCTTCCACGAGGCAGAGAGTTTCGGCAGAATCATCTTCGCCCAAACGCCGGCGGCCATGAAGCTGGCATCTTTGGGTGATGGTAAACTAGGCGATAACACCGCCGCGGTAGCAGTCACTAACCTGGCTAATGAAGCGATTACCGCCAAGATCAACTGGCGAGTGATGGCGCGCACAAAGTACGGCAACGCCTACGGTGCCGAGAAGATCAGCGTGGAGCCGGGCAAGACCGATATAGTGATAGTGCCGTACAAGATAAGCCAGGACGGCCTCAACACCGTCCAATTCTCGCTCACCGACGCGCAGGGCGAAACCGTAAGCCGAACGCCGCCGTACCCGCTGGCGCTGCCGGCGACGGGCGCTGAGCTCGCCGAGTTGGAAAAGGCACTCACCGCGGCGCTGCGAGTCTGGTCGGTGCTGGATGATTCAGATTACAAGACGCAAGCCGGCCAGGAGCTTGACGCGCTGACGCAGCAATGGTGGCAAGTGGCGGAGCAGTACCGCAGAAACAGAAAGACGATGAGCAGCACCGAGCTTATGGTCCTGCAGACAAAGATTGCCGATCTCACCGCCAGGGCTGAGCTGCTCAAGACCGAACTCGACGCGCACATGCAGACACAGGCCAAGGCCGGCTTTAGCGTTTATCCGGCATCGGCGCTTGCAGAGATTGACCTGAGCGGCGGGAGCAGAGAATTTGCACTGGCTTACATTGAAGCCGCGCGTAATAGCCGCGCCGGCTTGCAAATGGTGATCGCCCCTTTTCTGAGAGAGCGCAACGCAGCATAGCAACGGCCGCGGCGTCTGAGCTACAATCCCCTGACGGTCACACCATCGCCCGGCGCCATCTGGAATTGTTCGAGGTGGTGTCGGTGGTCGTGAACTCCGACCTGCTTGAGACATATCCCGACCTGCTGGTGCCCCTCGATGAGAGCGGCTTTTCGCTCAGTGATGAACGCGACAGCCTGCTGTGGCTGCGGATTGAGGTGCCTGCCGACGCCGCGCCGGGCATCTACTACGGGCGCGTGGACTTCCGGATAGCAGATGGCCAGAGCGGCTACTGTCCACTGGCGGTGCGCGTGCATGATGTGGTGCTGCCGGAGCCGCAGGATTACGCGCTGGGCCTGGAGGTCTGGCAGGCATGGTCGCCACTCGCCGAGCAGTACGGGGTCGAGCCGTTTTCCGAGCCGTGGTGGGAACTCGTGGAGGCCTACCTGAGGCATCTGGCCGACCTGGGAGCCGGTGTAGCGCAGGTCGGTCGGACCTATTTTGACTGGAAAAGGGCCGCGCCCGGGCAGTGGCAATTCGACTTCTCCCGCTTCGACCGCTACCTCAAACTCTGCGAGAAGCTGGGTATCAGCAACGGCATCAGCTACCTGGGCATGATTGACAACACCGCGCCGACGCAGGTGCATTACTCCGACGCCGATGGGCAATTTGTCAGCGTCGAGGCCGCGCCGGGTGATGAGATCTACGATGAGGCGTGGTCGGCGTTCGCGGAGGCCCTGGCGAAACACTGCCGCGACATGGGATGGTTCGAGAAGCTGTACGTGTGGCCGGCGGACAGGCCGGCGACGGATGAGCAGCTAACAGCTTTCAAACATGCAGTGGATTTGCTGCGGAAGGCCGACCCCGACTACCGGGTGGCTGTGAGCATTGATTCGGCGATAGCCGTGCCGAGTCTGGCCGAGCACGTTAGTCGCTTCATGCTGTCTGGGAATGGCGAATCGGTGCTTCTACCGGCCCGCAGCGATGATCAGGAGAACCGGCCTGAGCTGTGCTTCAGTTGTGGTCCTTTGCTGGTACTTGGGCGGCCGCCCGGGTGGCCCTACGGTGCCGGCCTACGGGCGTTAATCGGCAGATTTGACGGCGTAGCGCCGTGCAGTACGTATCTCGGCTGGTCGGCACAGATCAATATGGATGCCCCACAAGTCGCTGATGGGTTCAGCGGCCTGGTATATCCTGGCCGAGACGGCCCGTTGGCGTCATTGCGTGCGGAACGGATGCGGCTAGGTCTGCAGGATCTGGAATTGTGGCGAGCGGCAGGAGTCGAAAAGACCTTGGAGTGGTACTGGGATTGTGGCGCCAAAGGCGAGTCCAAGGCATTGAGCGACTCCGAGTGCGCCGAGCATATGCGACATCGGGCGCTGGAGGCCGCCGCTCGGGCAGACAATGGCGAATAGGTAACTGCTCACTTTCGGTTTCGATACACCTATCCCCCTTTGATTCCCCCTTCCCTGCCAGGGAAGGGGGCTAGGGGGTTAGGCCAACCCATGACGTGAGTACTTACAAATGCCGTTGTGGATAAGTCGCCCGGATTGTGAGAAACTCTTTCGACATGCTGTGCATAAGTCGAAAACCCACAAAGCCCTTCCAGGCAATGGCTCAGGCCGTTTTGCCGCACTGGTGGCAGCAGGTCTATCCACACGAGAATCGGAATTGTCCACAAGCTCGGGCGAGTGCTGTGAGGAAATTGTAGAAAACTCTGATGCGGAAACCGACACGAGACTATGCGCCTATTCGATGAAGAAAATGCGCGAAATCAAGCGGTAAGGGGCGAGCGGCAAACACTCGAAGGTGCGGCCGCAAAGATCGTCTATCACAACCCCGCCAACGGCTACACCGTGATCGGGCTGCAAACAGACGCCGGACAGGTCACCGCAGTGGGCAATACCCTGGGGCTGGTAGTTGGCGAGAATCTGCGGCTGCACGGATGCTGGGTGGATGACCGCAAGTACGGGCGGCAGTTTCAGTTCGAGCAGTATGAGATGGTGCGGCCGGTCACCAAGCAGGCGATTGTGTCGTATCTCGGCTCGGGCCTCGTCGAGGGCATCGGCAAGAAGATGGCGCAGCGGCTGGTGGACAGGTTCGGCGAAAAGACACTGGATATCCTCGACAAACATCCCGAGCGGCTGACCGAGGTCGAGGGCATCGGGCGCAAGCGGGCGGCAGCACTTCGTGAGGCCTGGAAGGCCAGCGAACACGCGCACCGGGTGATGGTTTTCCTGCAGCAGCACGGCCTGGGACCGGCGCTGGCAGCACGCATCTACGAGCGTTTCGAGTCCCAGTCCATGACCATCATCGAGCAGGAGCCATACCGGCTGGCCGACGAGATCTCCGGCATCGGCTTTCACACCGCCGACAAGATCGCCCGCATCACAGGTATCCAGCCCGAGGACCCGGCCCGCATCAGCGCCGGCCTGAAGCACGTGCTGAAGATGGCCTCCAATGAGGGGCACTTCTATCTGCCCAGAGAGGACCTGCTTGCCGCGGCCCAGCACCTGCTCCAGGTAGATGAGGAGCTCGTCGAGGTCCAGCTCGAGCGGGCTATGAGAGAGGGCGAACTGGAGCTTGAGGATTACGACGGCACAGCGGCCTACTATCTGCCCATAATGCTGAAGGCGGAAAAAAGCCTTGCCGAGAGGTTGCTGCGCCTCAATGCGGAAGAGACGGAGCCGGCCCCGAAACGAGAGTACCTGGAGAAATGGCTGCGGCAACGAACCGCGATGGGTGCCACCGAACTTTCCGCCGAGCAGATCGGAGCGGTGCGCATGGCCCTGGGCGGCCCGGTCTCGATAATCACCGGCGGCCCGGGCACGGGCAAGACAATGGTGACACGCGCGCTGTGTGATGCCTGTGATGCTTTGCGCTTGCGGGTGGCCTTGTGTTCACCAACCGGCCGGGCGGCCAAGCGGCTGTCGCAACTCGCCGGCAAACCGGCCAGTACGATCCACCGGCTGCTGGCCTACGATCCACGCACCCATGCCTTCTCGTACAACGCCGATGAGCCGCTGCAGATAGACCTGCTGATCGTTGACGAGTCCAGCATGGTGGATGTGCTGCTGGGCAATGAGCTGACAGATGCCGTTAAGCCCGGCACCAAGATCGTCTTCATCGGCGACGCCGACCAGTTGCCAAGCGTAGGGCCGGGATCGTTCTTCAAAGACATCGTTGCCTCCGACATTTTCCCGGTCGCCTGGCTGCAAAAAGTCTTCCGCCAGCGCGAGGGCGGCGATATCGTCTATAACGCCCACCGCATCCGAGAGGGCGAATTCCCCGAGTTCACCCCCGGGCGCGACTGGGAAGGCGAGGACACCGTACTGATGGAGCGGGAAAGACCCGACCAGGTCGCGGAGGCGGTGCTGCGAGTGGTGACCTCAGCTTTGCCCCGGCTCGATTTCACCCAGGATGATATTCAAGTAATCACACCGATGCACCGCGGCCCGGCCGGAGTGACGGAACTCAACCGCGCACTGCAGGAGAAGCTGAATCCCGCCGCTCCCGGCCGACTGGAACTACTGCGCGGCGAGCAGACCTTCCGCCACGGCGACAGGCTGCTGCAGAATGTCAACAACTATGACAAAGAGGTCTATAACGGGGACATCGGGCGGCTGGTAGAAATTGACCCGGAGGCCCGCTGCTTCGTCGTGGAGTTCGACCAGGGCCGCGTGGTATATGACTTCAACGAGGCCGACCAACTGCAGCTTGCCTACGCGCTGACGGTGCACAAGTCGCAGGGCAGCGAGTACCCGGCGGTGGTGATGGTCTTCCACTCCACACATTACATCATGCTGCGGCGCAACCTGCTCTACACGGCGCTGACGCGAGCCGAGAAGATGGCGGTGGTAGTCGGTGACAAGAAGGGCCTGTGGACGGCGGTGCAGCGCGCTGATGAAATGCGGCGCTACACGCGGCTGCAAGAGCGCCTGCGAGGGGAGCTGACGGGCGGGTGACAGCGGCATTGACTGAGGGCACTGCCGAGAGTACAATGAAGATGTTATTGTTTCTTTGGGACGGGAGGGCGCGCAATGAAGAAACTGAAAGAAGCAGTAGAAGCCGCGAAGGAATTGCTGGCCGAGGGCAAAGTGGGGAGTGAGCGTGCGCTGGAGCACACGGTGGTATTGCCAATTCTCAATGCTCTCGGGTGGGATTCGCGCAACATCGAGGAGATGTCACCGGAGTACTCGGCCGGTTCAGGTCGTGTAGATTGGGCGCTATGTGATAAGGCAGAACCTTGCCTGTTCCTGGAAGAGAAGGCCCCTGACCAAACCCTCTCATCGCACGAGGAGCAATTACTTCAGTACTCGTTTGCGGAGGGCATCCCGCTTGCCGTCCTGACAAACGGGAGAGAATGGTGGTTCTACCTGTCTCTTGAAGAAGGTCAGTGGGGCGAAAGAAAGTTCGCTATGGTTGACGTCGAAACCCAGGATACTGAGGACGTCTGTACTCTATTCTCAGAGTTTCTGAAGAAGGAAGCAGTGTGCACTGGAAGTGCAAAAACGACGGCCAAGAAGCGATACGACGCGGCAAAAGAAGAAAAGCGCATCAGCACGGAACTGCCTGGGATAATCCACAACCTGCTGGCCTCGCCTTCAGAATTCATTGTGGAGGTCTTTCAAACCGAGGCGCAGGCAGAACTCGGGGTATTGCCGCCCGCCGCTCTTGTGCGCCAAGCACTCCAAGCAATAGCCGCAGTCGCCCCTGCCGGGAAAGTGGTAACTCCTGAGCCGCTGCGAGTTCCGGACGCCACGACAGAGATCCCGCCCTCTCATTCAAAACCGACGTGTTTAGTGATCGGGGACCAAGAGATTCAGATATCTCACTGGTACGAGATGCTTGTCGAGTTGGCGAAGTGGCTTATCCGGCATGGGCATAAGCTTCCGGTTGGGACAAAAATATTGCACAAGCCTTTAATTGGCCGATCGGCGGATGCCTTTCGTTCCCCGAAGCAACTCGAGAACGGCCTCTTCATAGAGACATGGGGGCCCGTGGCGACTAAGTACAGGCGGGCCCGGTGGCTGCTGGAGCAAGCCGGGTTGTCCCCTGATCTCCTTGTTGTAACATGGGAAGAGAGCAAATAGAGCGTTTCTAAGGTAAGATGTGCGCATGTTGCGCTCGTCGCCTTAGACGGCAAAGGAAAGCCGCCGGGCGGATGCCTGGCGGTTTCGCATTTGCTATTCGCGTAGGCCAGGCTTTCGAGCCTGGCCGGGTGCGGAAGCGCAACGGCGGCGGGCTAGAAAGCCCGCCCTACGCGGTCGTGAATGATGCCGGCTAGAAAACTAGTTATGCAGATTCTTGGTTCGTGACCGGCGCACGGCTGATCGCAGGCGATGGCGGAATGACAAGCCGTGGGCCGGATGGCCGTGAGTTTGCAGGCAAACTCCCGTCCATGCGGCCCCTCCGACAGACAACATCCAGAGCCTTGAGAGTTTTTTTCGTGCGGAGGGGCCGCGTCGAGCAGCGCCCTGTCGTATCGGGCGCTGGGAGCCCGGCCCACGCAGGACGCTGTCCTGGCCAGATCTGCACACCCAAACACCCAACGACAACGGCTGGGCCAGGCTTGGCTGTTTCGCTTCGCGAAACAGCCTGCGACAGGCCCCTCCATTACGACTAACGACCCCATGCCGTCACCATATAGCTTGAGTTGCCCAAGATTTGCATAACTACAGTACAAAGCCCGCCCTACGCGTTGGTCAATAATTGGGCACAGGTGCCAACCGGACTGCGATTGCCGAGACACAAAAACGCATAGGAAAAGCCGCCGGGCAGGTGCCTGGCGGCTTCGTATCTCACACTCGTTGTGTTTGCTAGCGCGACATCCTGTCTCGGCCCGGTATGGTTACCTTCAGGTCCTTGCCCATCTTCTGCATGTACAAATACTGAGCGGTGTCCTCGGTCTCGATGCCCAGCTCGTGGGCCAGCTCGACCGCCTTGTTCTGGGCCAGGAAATCCAGAGCCGAGATGTCTCCGGCCAGCTTCCACGTGTCATAAGCCAGCCGTAACTTGCCGGCCCGCTCGGCAATGTGGCCCTTGACGTGCAGACCCAGACTGCTGCTGGGCTTGGCCAGCAGGTACTCGTTGATGGCCTCCAACGCCTCGTCATACCTGCCCTGCTCGGCCAGATACCACGGCCACAGATAGCGCTCGCGGATGGTCAGCGTCGCGCCCTTGGCGGTGTGATCCTGAGGATCGCGCTTGAGACAATAGTCATAGGCGTCGAGGGCTCTGGGCACATCGGGCATGCGCTCATAGGCGTGGCCGACCAGGCGGTCCACATACTCGGGATGCGGATAGCGCATCGCCGCTTTGAACCACTTGTTGGCCTCCTCGAAGTCCTCAACCTTGTCGAAATAAGTCCAGCCGAGCTCCATATACAGGTCGTAGCGGTCCGGGTTCCAGGATACACCTTCCCTGAGACAGTCAACACCCATCTGCAGATACTTGGCGCGCAGTTCGGGATCGTCGGTTTCCACGTACAGGTTGTAGGCCAGGTGCCAGGCAGTTACGCGCCAGGGCTCCAGCCAGTGCGGATCAAGCAGTGTCACCAGGCGCATCAGCCACAGCGACTTGGCCTGCAGCGCCTCGCCCTTGTGCCAGTACTCATGCGTCTTCATCCACAGCATCGTCGCGGCAACTTCGCGGAAGCCGCCGAGCGCCGCGCCGACGATGACACCAGTGACGCCGGTGACGGCAAGTTCGGTATCACCGGCCGCACCACGCGCAGCGATCTGGAACCACGGAGTCGGCTGCTGCAGACCGAGTATGAGGCGGTTGTACTCGACACTGCGGTCCAGCGGCTGAATGGCGACTATCAGAGCTATAACTGCGAGCCAGCCGATAATCTTGTATGGCTTCATGCCGGACAGCTCTCCTTTAGACCTCGCGCTCGTTGAATACCAGATACCCAATCAGCAGGACTACGACCAAGTACGCAGCGCCCTGGCCCATAGTCTGCAGCATCGTGCCCCAGGGGGTGTAAGTGCCCTGCAAGATGGCCTCGCGGATGTCGAATATCTCGAAGTGCGGCAGCACCCGGTACAGAGCGCCAAGGAGGACTTGAGCAATCTGCGATGCGCCGCGGCCGGGGTCGGAAAGCTGCTGGAAGAAATCGCTCATCTGGCCCACGAAGTAGATGACGAAGGTGAAGATGACCGACAGGACCCACGAGAATAGCGTCGAAGCGACCACTGCAATGCCCAGTACCAGCCAGATCTCGAAAAGCGCCAGGACAATAGCCTTGGCGATATTGGAATACATCGCCGCGAAGATAAAGGCGTCTTCGGGCTTAGCAGCGGCGAACTCCGGGGCCTTGATCGCAAAGACGATGTAGAAGGCGATGCCCATGAGCGCCAGGTTCACCGCGATGGTGGCAGCCCCGCCGAGGAACTTGCCAAAGACGAACTGTGCGCGGCTGACCGGTTTGGCCAAGATGGTGTGGATAGTGCGGCGCTCGATCTCGTCAGGTATCAGCCGTGTGCCCATGAAGACAGCAATCAGCATCCCGAAGAAGCGGATGGCCCCCAGGCCGATATCTATGATCATCTGGAGTTCGGCCCCGGGCTGCAGATAAGCGAAGACCCACGAGGAGCCGATAATGAGAATGGCGAAGAGCAGAATTCCATTGAGGAATCGTCGGCGCCAAGCCTCGTGAAAGGTGGCTCTTGCTACTCGGAGAATGGGACGCATCATTCCTCGCCTCCCACGGCTTCGATGAAGACTTCTTCAAGCGTACGGTGGTGAGCGCCGAGCTGTTCGATCACCGCGCCGGCGGCCGAGGCCTCCTGGGCCGCGGCCAAAGCGCCACTCTGATCGGCATAGTAGGCTGCAAAGTGGTTGCCTACGGCCTCGGTGTGCTGTGCTGATGTCTGCAACTGCTGCGTCAACTCATCGGAGCAATTGGATATCAGCAGTCGGTACTGGTCTTCGACCCGCAGCAGGTCCTCGACGGCGCCGCTCTGACACATCTCGCCCTGGTTGAGAATGCTAACCCGGTCGCACAGCGGCTCCATATCCTTGAGCAAGTGGCTGCAGAGGAATATGGTTTTGCCGCGGTCGCGCAGCTCCATTATCAGCTCGTGCATCTCCATGGCCCCGATCGGATCGAGGCCGGAGGTCAGCTCGTCGAGGAAGAGCAGGTCGGGATCGTTGATCATAGCCTGTGCCGCTCCAATGCGCTGGCGCATGCCGCGGGAGTACTCGCGCACGTGGATGAAGCGCCGGTCCCACATGCCGACTAAGTGCAGCAGCTCCTCGATGCGCGCAGCCAGTCGGCTCCCGCCCATGCCGAAAAGCGTGCCGTAGAAGCTGAGCAGCTCGATGCCGTTGAGGTGTTCGTAAAAGTACGGCCCCTCAGGGAGGAAGCCGATACGCTCTTTGGTGGCGTTGCTGCCCAGCGGCAGACCGAAGATCTGTCCGCTGCCACGGGTGGGGAAAATGAGGCCGAGCAGAAGCTTGAGTGTGGTGGTCTTGCCGGAGCCGTTGGGTCCCAATAAGCCAAAAATCTGCCCCTCTTCAACTTCGAGTGACAGATCAATCAGCCCCACCGGTCGTCCGGTCGCATCCTGCGAGTAGATCTTAGAAAGGTTCTCGGTCTTGATAGCCAAGCTTATGGCGAAACACCTCCGGGCGACGCGGGCGAGCTTCCCCGGCCGCTTCACGATTGCCAGTCAACTGCTAGGCTTGCTGCCATTAACCCAAACGCGAAAGTGCGAGGCAGTAGTTCCCGGCCACGCATTATAGCAGAAAAACCTTTGAGAGGCTACCGTGGTAGTGCAGATGGGTGCGTGTG
The DNA here is from genome assembly GCA_030604405.1 of bacterium. Lineage (GTDB taxonomy): Bacteria > Armatimonadota > Zipacnadia > Zipacnadales > UBA11051 > UBA11051. The sequence goes on from JAUVVY010000007.1 coordinate 120,805, forward strand.
CGAATTGTCGGCAGGCTGGGAAGTGCGACCCACGGCGACGCCAACAACAGACCGCGGGCGCACGGCATCAGAGCTACCGGGTTGAGGTTGCCTTTGTCTCTTTGCGAAGAAAAAAGCAAAATAGTGCTTGACATGGCCGGGGGCGTTGTCTATACTGCGTGCAGGGTTGTATAGGAATAGTTGCTGCAGCCTAAACAGAGCTTTACTCGCAGCATCCTACCCTAGTCTGCATCTTAGCCCGAAAAAGTCGCCCCCTTGCATTGCGCCCAGGCTAAGAGCAGACATCCGTACCGCCCGACATCGCAACCAACTACGCAGGCAGGGCGGATGAAGTGCAACCCGCCGGGCTTCTCCCACAGCCCGGCGGGTGCTATTTCCTGCCCCTTCAGCCGGTATAGCCGGCGCTACTACGGTGAACTCGGCTCATGGCAGCGGGCCGGTCGAACGACACCCCTCACCCCCGACCTCACCCACTTGACCCACTTGACCCACTCCTGCGGAGTGGGTGCCCGAGTGGGTACCCGCCTGTGGGAGAGGGGAGCAAGTCAACGGAGTCGGGCTGGAACTGTACTTATGCAATTTCTGGTTTGTGACCGACGTACGGGCAATGGCAGGCGATGGCGGGACGACAAGCCGTGGGCCGGATGGCCGTGAGTTTGCAGGCAAACTCCCGTCCATGCGGCCCCTCCGTAAGTCTACAACAACGGCAACGGCGAGTCGGGCTGGAAGCCCGACCTCACGGGAATGTATTTGGGAGGCCCTCCGAAAGGCAAGGCGGACTTCGGCTGCCCCTCGACTTCGAACACGCATCCCCTGATGCTGCATACTTTGCCCCCGCAGCACATTCTGTGGTACAATTAGACGTTATTCCCATCAGGTACGCGACCGCTTGTTAGTACAGAAACCTACCGAGTGCACCGGAGGTAGTTTGCCGCATGTTGAATGAGGAAGAGATGGCCAGGCGGTACTTAGCCGATCTGCTGTTCGATATACTGATTTACTGCCCTGGGCCTACCAGAAGCAAAGAGCTGTCGGCGCGGCTGCCAGAAGAGCTGGATATTGCTGCGGAATTCGTTGAAACGGTCCTTACAGAGGACGCTCGGTTCGCAGCGGCCGGGGGGTCTTACGATATCGCGTACCGGCAGGTACTCGTGCAAAGGCCGCTGGGCGGGGCGTTTGAGGCCGTGCTAAGCGGCTGTGGCAGACCGATACCAAGGGCGCTGTTGACCAGTGAACTGGTGCGTACCAAGAAGGGGAACCTGGCTTTCTTCCAGGAGCTTGTGACGAGCACGCTGCAAAGGGGTGAACTGGGCGAGCTTGACGATGAGTTGATATACCTGCCCGACTGGCTTTTCGTGCCGATGCCCGGCACCGACACCGCGCGGCTGATATATCTCAACGGTCTGACTGAGGATGCGGACCTCGCCGAGGTCATGGATACTTGCACGAATGAGAAGCTGGGCTCGCGCAGCCTGACTGAAACCGCTTACGCCGTCCTGGATGCCGCAGAGCGCTGCCTATCCAATCGGGCGCTGGGCTTTCTGGTCGGGTGCCACCAGGGCGAGAAATACGATCCGGCCGAGTTGCTGCGCCAGATGGTATATGATGAGGAGAAGCGCTTTGTGTGCGTATCCGGCCCGGGCTGGATACTGGGCGAGTGGGTCGCCGATCTGCAAGAGTCGTTGCGCAAGCAGGCGCCCAAAGCTGAGGAGCAGGAGTACGAGGTTGACATCGAGCAGATGCTTGCCAAGGAGATACCCGCTGACAAGCGCTATGAGCTTTCCGAGGAAGAGACTGCGGGCGTGATGGCGCTGGTCGAGAATTCCGGGGCACCTTTTACGATCGAGCAGATTCTGGCCGATGTGCTTGGTCTGACGCCTAATCAGCGCAAGTATCCGCCGGCTGCGCAGGCAGTGGAGCAACTGTTTCTCGGCGTGCAGACCGTGAAGAGCCTGCAACCGGGCCGTTACCTGCGAACTGCCGCGATACCGCTGTGGGCCAGGGCCGTGCCTGAATCCCTGCTGCCAGACGAATGGATTGCGAGACTGAGCAAAGAAGGCGAACTTGTCTCGGAGGACGTTATTGTGCATCCAGACGGCCTGGTGCCGCAAGCTCTGGAAGCAGCCGCCGAGCCATACTATGACGATGTCGGTGAGATCTACGTAGCGCCGGTGGCAGCCGACAGCGCGCAGAAGACGCTGACCTATCCCGTACTGTATCACCACTACCTGACCGGCACCATCAAGCTCCGGCTAATGGACAGTGACTTTTTCGCCGAGGAAGAGTCACTGACGATGGTCAATTTCGACTGCGAGGACCACGAGCTGCTCGGCTTGTGGCTGAATAAGGACGTCGGGCTCATATACGGCCTGGCAGCCTGGTATCAGACGCATCTGCCGCCATCCGGGGCGCTGCTGACTATCAAGAAGGCTGACGCCGCCGGCCGCTACGTATTGCAGTATGGTGACGAGACCGACGCACAGACGTATATCGGCAGGGAGACTATGCAGGAGCTGTTGATCTGGCGCGAGCGCTTCACTCATAGGCCCACCTCGCTGAGAGAGATCGTTGAGGTGCTACTCGCCGGCGACAAGGGGCTCACGTTTAGCCAGTTGTGGGCCCAGCTCAATGTCGTGCGCCGCACCACGCGAGCACAGCTTGCCTCGGTGCTGAGCTTTTATCACTGCTTCGAATTCGGCGAGGGCAATCGCTGGTGCCTGCACGCCGACAGGATCGCGGATGGGTATGACCGGGAAAAGCTGCAATATGTCGTGGGGCTTGAAGAGCTGTCAATTGAAGCCGACGAGGCCGACGAATAGCTAGTACAACAATAAGACCGTCGCAATTATTACCCTTACGAACTCACTGCGCGGGCAACATGCTTTTCGCGCAGTGTCTCGTTTGCATCTAACACGCAGGCCAACGACCTCGGGCTGGAAGCTGAGAACGCGATAAATCGCGTTCTCACCTGAGCGTGGTAAAAAGGTGACCACGCTCAGGCCGAGCTACGCGTCGGCAAATAATCGTGGCCAGTAGTGCAGCTACACGACAAGAGAGTACACGCTATGTCAGAGCAGATAAGAACCCGATTCGCGCCCTCGCCAACCGGCAGCATGCACGTCGGCAACGCTCACACCGCGCTTTTCAACTGGCTGTTCGCGCGCAACAACGGCGGTGCCGTCGTCTTGCGCATCGAAGATACCGACGAACTGCGCTCTACGCCCGAGGCACTCGATGTCATCTACGGCGGGCTGAAGTGGCTCGGAATTGACTGGGATGAAGGCCCCGACATCGGCGGCCCCTACGGCCCCTACATTCAGTCACAGCGTCTTGAGCTGTACGAGCAGAAGGTCAATGAGCTAGTCGAGCAGGGCAAGGCCTACCGCTGCTACTGCACGCCTGAGGAAGTACAACAGCGCCGCGAGATCATGCGCGCCCAGGGCCTGCCGCCCAAGTACGACAGCAGGTGCAGAACTCTTACGGAAGAGGATTGCGCAGAGTTGTCCGCCGAAGGCCGGCAGCCTTGCACCCGCTTCAAGATGAAACAGACCGGAAATACGATCGTCAATGACATCATCCAGGGCGAAGTCGTCTATGACAACAACCTGTGCGGGGATCCGGTAATTCTCAAGCAATCCGGATTTCCCACCTTCCACCTGGCAGTAGTCGTTGACGACGCGGCCATGAGCATCACTCACGTCATCCGCGGGGCGGGACATCTGCCCAACACGCAGATACACCTGCAGCTTCAGGAGGCGCTGGAGCTGCCGCATCCGCGTTACGCGCACCTGCCGCTGATTCTGGGCGAGGACCGCACTAAGCTGTCCAAGCGCCACGGCGCGGTCAGCGTGATGGAGTACCAGGAGCTGGGGTATTTGCCTGAGGCGATGTTCAACTTCCTGGTTCTGCTCGGCTGGTCGCCAGGCGATGAGCAGGAGATAATGCCCCGGGACGAGATCGTCAGCCGTTTCTCACTCGAGGCGTGCAACAAGGCCGCGTCTGTGTTCGACCTGAAGAAGGCCGAATGGATGAATGGCGAGTACATGAAGCAGATGGAGCCGGCCGAGTTGGCCGAACGGGTTCATCCCTGGCTGGTCGCGGCCGGGCTGATAGAAGAAGAGCTGTTCGGGAAGCGGTGGCAGTGGCTTATCAAGATCGTCGAACTGATGCAGGAGCGGGCCAAGCTGCTGAAGACGTACACCACCTGGGCGCGCTATTTTTTCACCGACGACTACGAGTACGAGAACCGCGCCCGCAAGAAGTGGCTCAATAAGGAAGCGACCGTAGATGTGCTGGAGCGGCTTGGCGACGGCTTCGAAGCACTCGACGAGTGGAATGCGGAGACAGTCGAGAGCGTTATCCGCGGGCTGGCCGAGGAAATGGGGCTATCCGCCGGCAAGGTGATCCACCCCTGCCGCGCCGCAGTCACCGGCACCACTATCGGCCCCAGCCTGTTCCATCTGCTGGTGCTGCTGGCGCGTGATGATGTCGTGGCGCGCTTGCGGCGCACGGCCAGGCTGTCGCGCGACGGAGAACTGGCCCCCACAGGCGACGATGCGGACGAAGAGTAGCCGATCGTGGGCGGTTGGGGTCGGTGTAAGGACTGCCGGTAAGGCAAGTTGGCTGGTGGTGAGATCACAAGGCGCGCGAGGGGCCATGAACCCAACCGCCTAACCCCCTACCCCCCTTCCCTGGTAGGGAAGGGGGAATAGAAGGGGGATAGGTAGGCGTATGCGGTGCATGCCCACTTACCGACAATTCGCACACGCGCTCGGCGCTTGTGTCAGCTTGCAAACCAGGCTTGCCAAAGCTATAATTACTCAGACTTTCCCCAGGCGCTGGCCGACACACGCGGCAAGGTTTGTGGCGGCGGCTGAGGCACTACGTGTATATAAGAAGGCACAAAAGTCCCATGAATACACCCTTGAAGGACTATGACAAGATACCGGCGGCCACTGTTGAGGCGGTGGCGGCAGACGAAAAATGCTGGCCTGAGACTATCTACAAGGGCCTGCAGAGCGGCACGATCATCGTCATGGGCTCGCCCGATGGTCCGGCAAAGCCCATCGGCATCGGCGCCGGACTGCGTACCAAGGTCAACGCCAACATCGGCACCTCACCCGACTTTTCGTCCGTGGAAAACGAGCTGCACAAGCTCGAGGTCGCCGTCGGGGCCGGCGCTGACGCAGTGATGGACCTGTCCACCGGCGGCGATCTGGACGCGATTCGCAAGCAGATCCGCACCGCCTGCCCCGTCGCTATGGGCACGGTGCCTATCTATCAGGTTATCGCCGCGCTCGGCGAAGATGGCAAGATCGCCGATGTTACTGCCGATCAGATTCTGGAGGTCATCGAAAAGCACGCCGCCGACGGCATAGATTTCCTGACGCTGCACTGCGGCGTCACGCAGGAAACTGTTGCGGCTCTGCAAAAGGACCAGCGCATCTGCGATATCGTCAGCCGGGGCGGCTCGATGCTGGCGCAGTGGATGGAGCTTACCGGGTGCGAGAATCCGCTTTACGAGCACTACGACCGCGTGCTGGACATTTGCCTGCGGCATACAACGGCCATCAGTCTCGGTGATGGGCTGCGGCCCGGGGCCATCTCGGATGCCACCGACGCCGGGCAGATCGCCGAAACGCGGGTTCTGGGCGACCTGGTTGTGCGTGCCCGCGCCGCCGGCGTGCAGGTGTTCGTCGAAGGCCCGGGACACATGCCGTTAGACCAAATCGCAGCCAATGTTGTCCTGGAAAAACAGCTCTGTCATGGCGCACCTTTCTATGTACTAGGTCCGCTTACGACCGACATCGCCCCCGGCTACGACCATATCACCGGGGCCATCGGCGGGGCGATCTGTGCCGCCGCCGGCGCCGACTTTCTCTGCTACGTGACGCCCGCCGAGCACCTGGGGCTGCCGACAGACGAGGATGTCTGGGACGGCGTGATAGCAAGCCGCATCGCCGCTCACTCGGCCGACATCGTCAAGGGCGTGCCGGGCGCACGGGAGTGGGACGATGAGATGAGCAAGGCGCGAGCGGCGCTGGACTGGGAGATGATGCGCGAGCTGGCGATTAACCCGGCCCGCGTTATTGATGTGCGCGGCGAGCGCGGCAGTCTCGACCCGGAAGCCTGCTCCATGTGCGGGCGGTTTTGCGCCATGAAGGTGAAACTCGGGAAGAAGGACTGACTTGCAGCTCCACAGCCGCCGGCGTAGCTTGGCATGGTGGCTCGGTATTCGTAGGGGCGTGATCTATCACGCCCTGGTCTGGTTGCTGATGATCGGGCGCACGCCGTGCGCCCCTACAATGGCAACGGCATTGACAGGCTAGAAAGTGACATCGAATAGGTTGTGGCCTGCAAAGATATTGCGCTAGAGGACCGGCGCGGTACAAGCCCGCGCCCTACAACAAGCAGATACTTGATGCCTAATTCCGGAATTCACGACCAGACCTTCAATACAGTTATTGTCTAATGACAAGATTCGCCGTTACGCGGCTACGGCAAACAACAGGGATGCCTGCCCATGCCATTGCTGTTCGCAGAGACTTCGACAGGCCAGGGAGCTGAGGGCGCACGCCGGGCGCACCTACGTAATTGGGCGCAGTCAATTGCGCCCCTACAACGGCAACGGCTGTCGGGCTGGAAAGCCCGACCTACGCGCTAAAAGGTTCAGACGTTGCCTTTCGGCTTGCCCGCCATAGCTTTAGCGAAGGCGGGAGGGCCCGAATACGGAGGCACGCTGTTCGGGCCGTAGTATCCGGCCCAGCCGTTAGCAATATTTACATAACTACAGTCAATACGCCGGTCCTGCAGCCGCAAGGAGTCTGGTAATCCATGTCCATCATGCGCATGCGGAAATTCTTCGCCCGGCCGATCAAGGTCGGCAAGGGCAAGCGACGTCTGCAACTGCTCACGCCGGCGATGCTGATATTCGTGCTGATAATCATCGCCCTGCTGATCGGCACTTATTTCTCCTTCGGCCCGCCATCGCGAGCGGCCGGTGAAAGCCGCGGCGAAGCCGCGCCGAAGCTCACCCGCGTCGTCGCCACGATCAACTCCAAGCCGATCCTGCGCCAGGAGTACTATGCCGAACTGGTATTCACCGAGAAGCGGTTCGCCCAGCAACTCGACCCGACCCAAATGCGCTTTGTCAGGACCAGCGTGCTGCAGAGCATGATTGACGGTCGCCTGCAACTGGAGGCGGCCAAGCGCGAACGCCTCAATGTCACCAAAAATGACATCAAAGCTGAAAGAGACCGCCGGGTCGAGGACGAACTGCAGCGGCGTTTCCCGGACAAAAAGTCGCTGCGCGACTATCTACAGCGCAAGCGGATCTCTCTCGACGAACTGCGGGCCAATATCCGCAAGCCTCCGCCGGATGATGACGCGCTCAAGACCAGTCTGCAGCTAGCTAAACTCCAGGAAAAGGTCGAAGCGGCCGTGACAATGAGCGACGAGCAGCTCAAGGCCAGCTTCATCGAGGTCAAGGCGCGGCATATCCTGATTACTCCCGCCGGCATGATCGAAGACGAAGCCGACGCCGATAAGCCCGACGAGGCCGGCGATGAAACCGAGGCACCGAAGAGCGGCGTCGAAGAAAAGATTTCCGAGGAGCAGGCCAAGCAGAAAGCCAAAGAGCTTGCCGAGAAGTTGCTCGCCGACATCAAGGGCGGCGCAGATTTCGCCGCACTCGCCAGAGAGCATAGCCAGGATTTCTCCAGTCTCGCACAGGGCGGGGACCTGGGCTGGTTTAGAAAAGGCCAGATGGTGCCCGAGTTTGAAAAAGTGGCATTTGAGCTGAAGCCGGGCGAGGTAGGCGATATTGTCGAGACCAGCTTCGGTTACCACATAATCCAAGTCGAAGACCGGCGTGGGGAGAACCCGGAAAACTTCGAAAAAGAGAAGGAGATGTACCGCGAGCAGGCACTAGTACAGGCCAAGTACCGCGCCTGGCAGGACTATGTAAGGCAACTGCACGACCAGGCCAATATCGAGATCATTGACCCCGAATTGAAGGCGTACCAACTGCTGGACGAAGGCAAGGTTGCGGAAGGCGTGACATACCTCGCCCAAGCCGCGGCTAACGACTCCCACAACATTGTCGCGGCCTACGAACTGGCCGAGATTTACGATGAAATCGGCCAGCAGGACGAGGCAATAAAGATACTGGAGACTATTACCGCCAGCGAGTTCGGGGCAACTTCGCCACGCGCACACATGAGGCTGGGCGAGCTGCTTCTCAGCAAGGGCGAACAGGAGAAGGCCGTCAACTCGTTCGAGTCGGCTTCCGACTGGGCACGGTCCTACATCGAGAAGGACTACAGGGTGCATGTCCAACTCCAGCAGCAGTTTGAAGAGCTCAAGAAAGACGACCTGGTCGCTAATGAACAAGCGTGGATTGACGAGTACATGGAATACATTCGCGAGACCGGCATGGGTGGCGGCATGCCATTTATGCCGCTCGACAGCCCCTAGCGCCGGATTATTCGTGAAGCGATTGAAAAGGCCTCGGGCTGGAAGCTGAGAACGCTATCGCGTTCTCACCTGCCCTTCGACAAGCTCAGGGCAGGCCGAGCCACGCGATAGACCGCTAGTTGTGGAGTGAAGCGATGCTGGCACGGTTGGCGATAGACGAGCAGGCTGCTGCCGACAAGATCGCCGGCTTTATCCGCGATGCCATCGAGCAGCCCGGCCTCGACGGTGCGGTGATTGCGCTGTCAGGTGGTCTCGATTCGACGGTTGCGGCGTACCTGACCGTCCGTGCGATTGGCCCCGGCAATTTCCGCGCCTACAACATGCCCTATGCCACCAGCAACTCCGCCAGTCAGGAGCACGCCTGCCTGGTCGCAGCCGAGCTTGGCATCGCCTTCGAGGTAATTGACATCAGCCCCCAGATAGACATCTACTTCGAGCGCTTCCCTGAGGCCGACCGCATACGCCGCGCCAATAAGATGGCCAGAGAGCGCATGAGCGTCATCTACGACATGGCCAAGGTGCATCACGCGATGGTCATCGGCACCGGCAATAAGACCGAGGGGACGCTGGGCTATACCACCATGTGGGGCGATATGGCCGCCGGAATTGCGCCCATCGGCAATCTCTACAAGATACAGGTGTGGCAACTTGCAGCGTATCTGGGCGTGCCACAGGTAATCATTGACAAAACGCCGTCAGCCGACCTGTGGCCCGGGCAAACCGATGAGGGCGAACTCGGCCTCAGCTATGAGCAGGCCGACTGGATACTGCATAACATGCTCGAACTCAGCAAGGATGCCGAAACTATAGCCGCTGAGGGTGCCGACGCCGATGCGGTGCGGCGTGTGTTTGCCCTCGTCGAGCGCAATGCCTTCAAGCGCCGTATGCCCAGCGCGTGTGATATCTCCGACTGCTGGCTGAACAGCTACACTGAAGCAAGTAGCGAGGTGTGAAGGCCATAGCACTGTCTTCCCATTCGCGATCATCCGGCCTGCTGTTGATCGTAGCCACCCCGATAGGCAACCTCAGTGACATCTCCGAGCGCGCCCTCGAGGCCCTGCAATATGCCGACCTCATCGCCGCCGAAGACACCCGCCGTATCGCCAAGCTGATGTCACATTTCGGCATCGAGAAGCCCACCGAAAGCTTTCACGGTGACAGCGGCGCGGCGAAGCTCGACCGCATTATCGAGCGCCTGCGCCAGGGCCAGACTGTGGCGTATGTCAGCGACGCCGGGACGCCGACGATCTCCGACCCGGGAGCCGACCTCGTCAGAGCGGCTGCAGAAGCCGGCATCGCCATCTGCCCCATCCCCGGCCCCAGCGCCCTTACTGCGGCACTAAGCGCCTCGGGCATCAACGCCGACCGCTTCCTGTTTCTGGGCTATCCGCCGCGCAAGGCGGGAGAGCGGGCAGAATTCTTCAGGCTAGTCACCTCCCAGCCATGGACGGTTGTGCTCTATGAAGCTCCGCACCGCCTGCGGCCCACATTAGAGGAGCTGGCTGAACTCGCCGGCGACAGGTACGCGGTTGCAGGTCGCGAGATTAGCAAGAAGTTCGAGGAATTCGTCCGCGGGCCACTCGGCGAGCTTGCCCAACACTTTGCCGAAAATGAGCCGCGTGGGGAATTTGTGATAATCATTGAAGCCAGCGGCGACGCGCCCACTGAAGCCGCACCTGACGAAGCAGCGATCCGCGCGACGCTCGAGCAGCTTCTGCAATCCGGCATGTCGGTCAAGACCGCCGCTGACGTTGTCGCAAAGCTGACCTCAATGTCGCGCAATGCGGCGTACAAAATGGCCCTGGACATGGCAGATAAATCGGCGGAGGAATAGGACACCGGATCCGCTCGCCCTGACAATTCATGAAGCAAGAGAAAGGGGTCGAGTAGCTAAGCCATCTGGCTTCCCTCTCACCGGTCCGAGCCTGGACTCTGGCGCGCAACTCCAGTCTTGTCTTGCTACAGCGTGGCACGCCTACACAGTTGCGTCGCCGGAATGGCCAATCTCTTTGAGCGCCTCTGCGGCGGCCTCGCGCACGTCGGCGTCGCTGTCTTTCAGGGCCTCAGACAGCGGCTCCACGGCTCGCCCATCGCCGACCTGCCCCAGTGCCCACGCGGCGACCCCGCGCACCAGCCACTCGCTATCTTTGAGGGCCTGACACAGCGGCTCCACGGCCCGCGCATCGCCGATCTCCCCCAGCGCCAGCGCAAAACCCATGCGCGCACCCAAGTCGCTGTCTTTGAGGGCCCAACACAGTGGCTCCACGGCTCGCCCATCGCCGATCCGCCCCAGCGCAATCGCGGCGCCACAGCGCACACGGTAGTCGCTGTCTTTGAGGGCCTCACACAGCGGCTCCACAGCCCGCGCATGGCCGATCTTACCCAGCGCCACCGTGGCGGCCAAACGCACAAGCTCATCGCTGTCGTTGAGGGCCTCACGCAGCGGCTCCACGGCCCGCGCATCGCCAATCTGCCCCAGCGCCCCCGCGGCGGTCACGCGCACCGAACCGTCGCTATCTTTCAGGACCTCACACAGCGGCTCCACAGCCGGGGCGCCCATCTTCACCAGCGCATTTACAGCGGCAGAGCGGACATCCTCGCTCGTGTGGAAGAGGGCCTTGATGAGACCGCCGACATTCCCCCTCTCTGCCATCTTCTCGATGTTCGGTTTGAATGACCACATAGCGAGCCTCCCTCTAACGCTGGACATTCTTCGGTCGTACGTGTTGTATCAAACACTTCCAGACACTGCACGCTCAAAAAAGCGGAACATGCTCCCCTTGCGGCCAACCCACGGCGTAGTGTTTAGCAAAGCAAGTTCATCCTGACGTGGCGGCGGAGCGCACATCGGCGTAACTGTCCTTGAGGGCCTCGCACAGCACCTCCACAGCGACGGCACCCAGCGATGCCGCGCGAGTCGGCTCTCATCTTGCTACAGCGTGGGCACGCCTACACAGTTGCGTCGCCGGCCCGGCCAATCTTTTGGAGCGCCTCCTCGGCGACGAAGCGCAGAGGAATGTAAAAGTCCGTATCCCTATCTTTGAGGGCCTCACGCAGCGGCTCCACGGCCCGCGCATCGCCGATTTCGCCCAGCGCCTCCGCGGCGGAAAAGCGCACACCGGCGTCGCTGTCTTTGAGGGCCTCACACAGCGGCTCCACGGCCCACGCATCGCCGATTTCGCCCAGCGCCTCCGCAGCAGCCCGGCGCACATCCCGGACGTTGTCTTTGAGGGCCTCACACAGCGGCTCCACGGCCCGCGCATCGCCGATCCGCCCCAGCGCCTTCGCGGCGACCCAGCGGACACCGACCTCGCTGTCTTTGAGGGCCTCACACAGCGGCTCCACGGCCCGCGCATCGCCGATCCGCCCCAGCGCCTTCGCGGCGTCCCAGCGGACACCGACCTCGCTGTCTTTGAGGGCCTCACACAGCGGCTCCACGGCCCGCGCATCGCCGATCTTCCCCAGCGCCCACGCGGCGCTCCGCCGCACCACCACATCCCAGCCGCTGTCTTTCAGGGCCTCACACAGCGGCTCCAAGGCCGGAGCGCCGATCCGCCGTAGCGCCTCCGCGGCCGCAGAGCTGACATCCTCGCTCCTGTGGGAGAGTGCCTTGGTGAGCCCGCGTAGATTCCGCCTCTTTTCCATCTTCTCGATGTTCGGTTTGAATGGCCACATAGCTAGCCTCCTTCGAAGCGTGCACATTCTTCGGTGGTACGTATTGTATCAAACACTGTCAGACACTGCACGCTTGAAAAAGGGGATTGTGCTCCCCCTGGGGCCGACCCATGATGTTGTGTTTGGCAAAGCAAGCTCATCCTGACGCCTCGGGCGAGCGTGCCCACAACGGCTAGGACAACGGCTTGGCTGGACGGCCGAGCCATGCGGTGAGAAAGGGCGCGGGCCGGTTTCACTCCGGACGCTGCGGCACCCACTGCTTTGCAGCGGGTACCCGACGTTCAGCCAGCCCCTCCGCAAGGCTACGCCAACGGATGTCGGGCAGGATGCCCGACCCACGGGAATATATTTGGGATGCCCGGGCTCCGCAATGAGTGAAAGACACTCACAGGCTGGAAAGCCTGTGCCACGCGATGATTATTGTGATGCCCAGGCCACGCGAAGGACAGGCAATCTTCGGCAAGCGCAGGTCAGGCCGAGCCACGCGTTTTATCAATAATGCGGATTAGACGCCCCTGGAAAGGGAAAGTATCATCAGTCCGCCGACAACCATCAGCGTCCCGACAACCTTGTTCCACGTCAGCTTCTCGCCCAAAAACGGAACCGCAAGAAATACCGTCAGTACCGGGTAGCCTGAAGAGAACACCGCGACCTTTGAGACCTCGCCGAGTTGGACCGCATACAGGTACGTCGCTCCGCCGACGCCGACGCCCAGGAGGCCGCTCAGGACAATATACAGCCAGGCCCGGCAGCTCAAGCGTCCGACTTCACCATAGAAACCGGTGAACAGGCCGCAAATCAACAGGGCTACGGTGGCGAGACTGAAACGGAAGAATTGTGCCGCTAGCGGCGACATTCCGGGCATGGTGTTGAGGGCCACTTTGTCAATCACGCCGCCCACGCCCCATCCAATGATCGCTACCACACATGCTACAAGCACGTATCTCTTCAAGGTCGTATTCCTTCAGGCCCGCGGATAGGGCAGTTGACAGATGTGTTGTGGCTTGGCCTAACCCCTAGCCCTCTTCCCTGGTAGGGAAGGGGGACTCAAAAGGGGGTTAGGTGAGCAGTTATGATTCTTCTCTGGGCTTGCCGGATGCGGTCAGAACGATGAGGCCGCCGATGACCAGGGCAGTTCCCAGCAGCTTTTGCCACGCGAGACTTTCGCCCAGCCACGCTGCGGCCACGAACACCGTTACCAGAGGCCATGCGGAGGTAAAGACGACCACCTTCGATATCTCGCCGCCGCCGGCTGCAAAGAAATAGGCCACCTGCCCCAGCACCGCTGCCAGAGCTGTCCTCAACATCTGTCCCCAGCAACATAGGAAATCCAGCACAAAAAGAGGGCTGGGTGGCCGCAGTGACTCGGTGACGCCCCGAGCAGTGAGAGCACTGGCGGCGAACGGGATCCGTGCCGCCCGTGCGAACAGATCTTCAAGCAATCGCCGGTAGAACGCGCAGTGTTCCGACGGCGTAGGGAACTTTGGCGAGATGACTTCGACGTACAGAGGCTCCGACAATGGCTGGCTGCCGACGTAAGGCTGCAGTTGACTGATCCCCAATTGGTTCTCGAACCGCACTTTGAAACGGCCGTGGCTTACTTTCACCCGGTCGCCGCCCACACGCAGGACATCAGCGCCAGCGCATTCGGCCCAGTAGTTGGCCCACTCGCGCAGACAGTGCGTCGCCGGCGCCAGCATGAGGCGAAACTCTTCCGGAACGAGTTCGATTACCTCGTCGCGTTCCTGCCACAGGTGGAGTTGCCCTATCTGGATCTCGTTACAAGTAGTTGACACGTCAGTTTCTCAATAGCCCTCTTTCAGCCAGAACCGTTCCTGTTACCCGGCCTCCCTCTTCCTATCCTTACCTTTTCGTGACCACGATACGAGTTTCCTTCTCAGATGACGAACACTAATGCACATGCTTTGCGTACATCGCGTCTCCCTCGAAGGCCCCTTTTACGTGACGATGAAGGAGCTTTGTGACCGGCACATGAGACATAACTCGACTTATGTGCCATGTCGGCTAGGTGAGTGGGCATTCCCAAGGTCGCTATTACCTCACGAGGAGCGGTCGGCCAGCCGGGATGAGCACTTGGCAAATGCTTGACAAACGTGGTAGGCTTTGAAGCAACACGATGGTGTCCGGAGCACACAATGATGGAGGCGATATCTTGGCCAAACCGGAGATACAGTCAGCTAAACTGAAGTGGCACGATTACAGCGCTGCGAGTGTCCTGAATCTCGAGCGGGAGGAGTTTGGGAAGTGGTGCCGGGACCTGGAGGAGCTTCCTGAGGGTGCGAGGATTATAGAGGACGAAATCGTGCTCATGTACGAGGCTTTCCAGCAGGTTGCGGATGCCGCACGAGCGCAAGTCGCCGGTACGCTGGATGACCCGATGGTCCGGTCGCTCGGCGAGACTGTCGACAACCTTTTTCTCGAAACCTGTCTCCGGCCGAAGATCCTGAGCCTCGGAAAGGGTGATGATCTCCCTACCGCGGCCTGGCGTCCGGAAATCTCTTGGGCGGTGGTCTACAGCGATGATAGGGCCTTCTTCCCCAAGCACGCCGTGGAACTTTTCATAGATGCATTAGAGACGTTGTGTGGCTATCGGCATCGGCGTTACGGTGTGTGTCAAGCTCCTGCGCGGGACAATCCGGATGAGCCCTGTGGGAATCTCTTCCTCCGCGAGCGCATTGATGCCATCTATTGCAGTGCCGCTTGCCGCAAACAGGTACAGCGCGGCAAATAGGGGCCAATTAGGGCAATGTCACAGTTAAGCGCGAGCTAACTGTGACATCCGTGTGCGACGGCTTTACACACCAAACATCCCGTAGTAGAGTGCAGTTATTGACAAACAGAAAGGCCCGCCGAGATCGATTGCCTGATCGGGGCCTCAGCGGGCCCAACAGTTGAGGCGAACGCTCGTGTCCGCCCACAAATACTTTAGTGGTTTGCATACGCCCCGTCAAGTGCGGAGTTGATGCCCCCACTCGAGAGGACACGGTCTTCGCCTCGCAGAGCCAGCAGTCTGCTGGCTACGTGGAGGTTTGGTACCGTGGGACAAGCTGCCAGCAAATCAGTCCAACTCTCGCTGATGGAAAGGGACGGGACGCCCACGCCTTCTGGCCGAATGTCAGAGGCGGGCCCTGTCCAGAAGCAGTCACCCACTGAGGCAAATTTCAACCTGAGCGAACTGGCCAGTCGCTTCCTCGAACACCTCAGCCGTGTGCGAAGGTGCAGCCCACGCACCATTGTATCCTATAAGGCGGACTACGGTAAGCTCACTGCGAACCTGATGGCGGCTGGACACGACCTCGATGTGCGCAATATCTCGTCAAATCACATTGAGCGCTGTATTGCACAGCTGAGTCATCTTTCACCTGAGTCTATTCGGCGCTTCGTATATGCGCTTCGATCCCTGTTTGAGTACCTGTGCAAGCTCGAAATCCTCAGCCGCAACACAGCGCAGGACGTGCCACTCCCGCAAAAGCCTCATGAGCTCGCCCAGGCCTTCTCCCGCGACCAAGCCGATCAACTCATGGCGGCTTGTGAGACTCTGCAGGAGCGCATAATCGTCGGCCTTCTGCGCTGCTGCGGACTGCGTCGCTCAGAGCTATTGAGCCTTGACCTCGCCGACATCGGCGCCGACTTTAGTTCGTTGCGCGTCTCGGGCAAGAACCACAGGCAACGTGACATCCCCCTTCACCGTGACCTGCGCAGACTGCTGCAGGCCCATGTGGCCAGCCTGCCTGACAGTGACGAGCCCGCGCTGGTCCGCAACCGATGCGGGCGGCGCATGTCCCCGACCACTCTCCACAGACTTTTCCACAAGCTTCTGAAGCGCGCGGAGCTAGCTGAGAAAGGGCTGAGCCCTCACGCCTTGCGGCACCATTTCGCAAGCGAGTTGATCCGGGCTGGCGTCGACATCGCCACCGTGGCCGCCTTAATGGGGCATTCGAACATTTCCGTGACCAGCCGTTATCTGCACTCTGACGCCGCGAGCAAGCAGAGCGCCGTCGACAGTCTGCCAGGGATACCTGCGTCCCCGGCGGCAGAACCTGACACGCCGACAGTTGACGAGGAATCGCTGTCAGATAGGTGTGTTCAATAAGCCCGGCCCGTACACAGACTAAACCGAGGAGCAAAGAATGCAGAAAATGACCACCAAGAGCAAGTCCAAACCGAGTGATGCTGAGCGGAAAGCAGCTCGTATATTGGCCTCAGCCGCCGTGAAGGTAGCAGTGCGCGAATCGGTGCCACAAGAAGATGCACCTGAGAAGACGGATGCAAAAGATGAGCGCGAGTGATGTGCTCAGATACTTATTTGTGCCGGATTATAAAGGTATTCAATGGCGGTAAGCCTTCATTTGTAAGAGTTAACTAAAAGTGCTTAAATCCTTTATAATTAGCAGCAGGCATAATTGGCTTGATATCTGTGGATGCACCGCACACGAAGGTCAGCTTGATTGACCGCTCTCAAATATATTTCATGTGGAGGCAAAACAATATGTCGAAATCAAAGCGCAGCAAAGCGGAGGTTACAAGGGTCGCGATCTATTGCCGCGTGTCGACCGAAGAGCAAGCTACCGAGGGCTTCAGCATCGGCACTCAGACTAACCTTGCGCAGGAGTGGTGTGAAGGCAATCTTGATGGAAAACGCTATGAAACTGAGGTCTTTGTCGATGAGGGTCTTGGTGGCAAACTGGGTTGGGAGCCACCCAAACGCGGCCCGCGCAAATATCGCCCCGAGCTTGCACGTCTGGTACAAGCTATCGAGGCCGGAGACGTCGATTTGGTTATCGTTTATCGACTCGATCGGCTCGCACGGCCGGTGAGGGTGATAGCCAACTTCCTGGAAATCTGCGTCGTGGATAACTCGGTGGGTTTTGTAAGCCTGTGCGAGGATATTGACTACTCCAGAGCGGAAGGCCGGCTTCTGGCACATGTCCTAGCGGCGGTGGCTGACCATCAAGCCGCCATCATCTCCGAAAACGTAAGCAACTCACTGCAGAATCGCAAAAGGGAGGGGCTTCCGCTAGGCACCCACTATGGGTGGCGGCCAGTGCCGCCGGTAAGTCCTGGCGCCCGCCCGACCATCGAGCCGGAGCCGGAACAAGCGTTTTGGATTCCCAAGATCTACGAATGGTTCCTGCGCGGCTGGGGGGCACGTCGCATTGCTAAAGAGTTGGAGTTGCAAGGCGCACCTCTGCACCCGGGCGCAAAGCGCTGGGCCCGAGGGTCCGTCAATTCAATCATTCAGGATCCCCTCAATGCTGGATATATTCAGATCGAAGACGAGCTGATTCGTGGCCAGCACTACGACCAGCGTGTCATTGAGAAAGAGCTTTTTGACGCAGCACAGTGTGAGCTGGAGAGCCGACGTCGGGAAGGCCCGATGCGAGCAGATGGCGATCTGCAGCCATTATACAAGGTGGCGCGTTGTGGCCTATGCGGACAGCCTGTTAAGGCAGTGAGGGTTCGCGTGACCGAAGGGGTGTGTGCGTACCGCTGTCGAGGTTCAGAATGGGACCATAAGGAGACTTGCAGCGGGTGGGCCAAGGACACGCGCCTCGTAGACCGAGTCGTGTTGAAGCAACTAGCAGCATTTATGGACCGGGCGGAGTTTCAGGAGCTGGTAGCAGAGGAGGCGCGTGAGGAAGTGATGGCGCGCCAAGTCAAAGGCCTGGAAGCGGAACAAGCCCGTCTGGAACGTGCTGTGGCTCAAAAGACGGAGGAGGAACGAAGGCTATTGCGCATTTACAGCAAGGGCAAAGTGAGCGAGGACATCTATTATGAACGCTATGAGAGCATCCAGCAGGACAACGCCGAGCTGAATGCACAGTTGGACAGCATTAAGCTGCAGCTTGGTAACGAATCGGAGCGGATGAACCTCCTGGCAGAGGTTGAAAGAGCGGTTACTCAGCTCCCGAAGCTATGGGATGAGCTTAACCCCGAAGAAAGGCGGCATCTACTCCGCGAGGTGATCGAGTACTGCTATGTCCAACCCATCGGCGACAGGAAGCATCGTGTCCGCGTCAAATTCCACTACCTGCCGGAGGTGGCGGAGGACCTACCTAATTCCAAATCCCGGATAACAGGTCTTCTCGACGACATCGCGCACGTGAGCGACAGGGAACTAGCTTATCTCACGCTGCGTTCGGACGGCTGGTCAGATGAGCAGATCTACAAGCACTGGGAAGTCACGCTCCAGGCAACCTACTATTTGCGAAAGAGTGCTATGAAGCGTTTGCAGGTGGACAGCATTGAAGAGGCGATTCGCCTGGCGCGCGGGCGTATTGAGAAGGAACGTGACCAACTCCCCCTGGGTCCTACCGGATGGCACCCTGGCCGTCTTAAGGAGAAGGACCTTCGGCCTCGGGAAGAAGAGGCACTTGTCCGGTACATCCGAGGTGGTGATGAAGACCAGATCGCGCAGGAGATGGGCCTAAAGGTGAGGAGCGTTGAATTCATGCTGTACCACGTTCGCAAGACACTCGGCTGCGAGACACTGGCCGATGCGGCGGAGAAGTACCTGGAGCAAAAAGGCGGCCGATTGGCAGGCTATGGAGATCAACTCGCTCTGTGAAGAATGCGCCATCTTGTCGCAGGGCGACCTGCCCAATTGCGCATGATTCCCCTCTTCTGCTGTGCTTCCTCAAAATGACATGTTGTGGAAATCTGCTTGCAGGAGGGCGTCTCCCCCCCGCTGAAATGGACCGGATATGGAGGTGCGCTCAGGGCTTATGATACGCTTTTTCGGGAGGCACGGGCATCGGATGATGTATGAATTTGCGGAAAGGGGCCTCATTTGGGGCCACCCGTGTTGCGTTTTGCTGTGACGCAGATCCCAGCTACCGTAGCGGGCGGCCCCATCACTGTTTCTGGCCTGGGGCATCTCGCGTCAGAGCATTCATGGGTGACCTGCCCCAATAACGCTACCAATTCTAGTGCGGTAGTCGGGCCCCTTTTACGCAGCCTTGGGCGGAGGCCCGAGCGGAGCGAATCCCGGAGCCCGGGGGTGGTGCGACTTGCTGGGCCACTACGACCAGTTCATCTCGGCCTGTGACTTCTTCACGGTCACCGCGGCAACTCTACGAACCTACTACGTCCTCTTCTTTATCGAGATTGGGACGCGCAGGCTCGTCTTCTGGAACGTCTCTGACTCCCTTGATGGCATCTGGACGGCACAGCAGTTCCGCAATCTGAGCGTCACCCACGACAATCTCCCACGCTATTTGCTGCATGACCGGGACAGCAAGTTCACCGCTCATGCCGATGCTCTACTCGGCGATGTCGGCACCGAGGCGATACGGCTCCCGGCGCGCTCGCCAAACTTGAACGCTCATGCTGAACGCTGGATCAGAACGGTGCGAGATGAATGTCTGGGCCGCATCATAGGACTCAACGAGATCTATCTACGGTGGGTCCTGACGGAGTTCATCCAATACTATAACGAGCGACGACCGCATCGTTCACTGGGGTTGCGGCCACCGGGTGGCCCAGCAGGTTATTCGCGGGAGGGGGAGGTGACGCGCCGTCAGGTCCTCGGCGGCTTGATCACTGACTACTACCGGAAGGCCGCCCGGCAGCAGGACCAGGGCGTTGGCGGCTCTTCTCCGCAGCCTCGAGGCGATGGACGGGGCCGGTCATCCGTGCTTCGGCACCCCAACCAATCTCCCGTCAGTGACCTTCCTACCCGCCATACTGCCACCCGACCCACCAAGGTGCGCTTCAGGATGTTCTTGAGCGGAGCGTCGCCACCACTTCTAAGCCCTTGGGCAGTGCCTGTGGGCCCGCGTTCACGGTGTAGACTAGTTTTGGGACCCCACGAGCTCAAGCAGGTCCATCAGCTCTCGCTGCCTGTGCCGTCATCATCACCGGGCTGCTGGTCGGCCTCCGGCTGCGCATCGGCCTCGGCGTAGAGCCGCTCGATCTCCCTGTCCATGGCCTCCACCTCGGCCTCCGTCTGCTGGGCCTCCCGCAGGCTATCGCCGATATCCATCGCCCGCGACTCGCCGCTTGTCGAATCTTCAGCCTGCTGCTGAGGCTTTGCGGCATCGCTAGCAGGCCTGGTTTTTGCTTGCTGCCTGCAGCGCTGCCTCTGCGCCAACACCGTCAGAGCCAGGCTCAGGAAGTACAGTACCACCATCGGCCCCGCCAACAGCATCATATTGAAAGGGTCCGGGGTGGGTGTGACCATCGCCGCGATCACCATGATAATGACAATAGCCGAGCGCCAGCTCCCGATAAATGTTGCGCTGGAGACCAGCCCCACGCGAGCGAGAAACCACATCACCAGCGGTATCTCAAAGGTCAGGCCGAAGACCAGCAGCAAGCGCATGAAGAAGCGCACATACGACACGAGTATGAACTGGGGCTCGACCCCGAGCTGGGTGTTGAACCTTATGAGAAAAGCGAAGGCCGCGGGTGTAACAAGATAGCAGAACCCGATGCCGCCGGCAAACAGCAGCACTGCCATTGGCACCACGAAATAGACGTAGCGGCGTTCGTCGGGCTGCAGCGCCTTCTCGAGAAACTTCCAGCCTTCCCAGGCAATAAAGAAGGACGCCATCACAACGCCGCCCAGCAGTGCCACCTGCATCATCAGGAGGATGCCGCCCGCCGGCTCAAAGATGTGGAAGCTGAAGTCCTCCAGCCCGGCCCGCCGTGCGCCCTCAAGCGCCGGATACTCCAGCCAGCCCATCAGAGTGTTGCGCAACCCCCAGCATATCGCCATCCCAACAACAACGGCGATCACGCAGCGTATGAGTCCCCCGCGAAACTCTTCGATATGCTCTGCCAGGCTCAGGCTTCTCGGATCGGCCATGTTGTACCATCCACCGGGCGGCTGCCGTTGACGCCTGTCTGGAATTGACGTTGCGTTGTTATCCGCGTCGGGCTGCCCTTCGA
This sequence comes from bacterium, assembly GCA_030604405.1. Lineage (GTDB taxonomy): Bacteria > Armatimonadota > Zipacnadia > Zipacnadales > UBA11051 > UBA11051. The sequence goes on from JAUVVY010000007.1 coordinate 141,868, forward strand.
CGTTGCTGCCTTCGACTTGGCTCAGGGCAGGCAGGGCGGCGAGCCAGTCGAACGGGAAAGCCCGACCTACGCAGAGGATGGGCATGTCATGGGATGCTCACGTCGCTACCTGTATCAGAGAAATGGGCCCTGGACATGTCCAGGCAGATATCAACCGGGGCCGCTTATCAGTGCCCAGCTGGCAATTGAGTTGCTGCCCGGCAGCAGACTTCGGAGGCTCACGGCCCCATGTGCGGGCGTGACAAGCACCAGGCCGACCGGACTGACTGCAACAGCTATCGTGCGTCCTGTCTTGCGGCTCATGAAGGTGTCTCCTGGGGCCGATAAACTCGACCGAAAAGTATGGTGGGATTGGAGGTGATTTGGGTGGGAGGTGGAATCAGGGATTAGTTCCATTTTGGGGCCTGGGAGAATTGGCCCATGATGAGTTATCGGTCGGATCAGCATAGCCTTTTCGCGGCGGATACGCAATACCTGGATTTCGTCGGGGCCGACAGCTTCTACGGCTTCCTGGCCCGACACGGGCGCGAGCTGTTCTGTGACGAGGCTTTCGAGGGGCTTTACTGCCCGGATTTCGGCCGGCCCAGCGTGCCGCCGAGTCTGCTTGCGATAGCGCTTCTCTCGCAGGCCCATGATAGGGTCTCGGACGCGCAGGCGACGGACC
>JAUVVY010000056.1 GCA_030604405.1 bacterium
AGCGCGAAAAACTGCGAGCTCTAATCAAGATTTACGAAACGACCAACGATATCGACCAAGTCTTTGCTGCCGCCGGCTGTGCATAGAACCTACAAAATTTGCATAACTACAGTTCCAGCCCGACTCCAGAATGGTTAAAACCTCTCATGACTTTCGTTTGGCAAACAGCAAAACGTGTAGTTGACCCTAACGAGCGCGAGATCGCGAGGTTGACTCGCAGAGCCTCCGAGGTGCTCGCCTTCGAGGACGAATTCAGGCAGCTCTCCGACGAGCAGCTCCGTGCCAAGACTGCCGAGTTCAGGGCGCGACTGGCCGCCGGCGAAACCCTCGACGACTTGCTTCCGGAGGCGTTCGCGGCGGTACGCGAGGCGGCCGACAGAAACCTTGGCGAGTGGGTCTTCAAGGTGCAGACCATAGCGGCAGTCGCCCTACACATGGGTATGGTCATCGAGATGAAGACCGGCGAGGGTAAGACCCTTACGGCGACGATGCCGCTTTATCTGAATGCTTTGCCCGGCAAGGGCGCTCATCTGGTCACGGTCAACGACTTCCTGGTGCGCTGGCAGGCCGGATGGATGGGCCAGATATATGAGGCCCTGGGCATGAGTGTCGGCTACATCCAGCACAATATGACTGCTGCTGAACGCCGCGCCATGTATCGCAAGGACATAACGTATGTCGAGAACAGCGAGTTGGGCTTTGACTATCTGCGTGACAACATGGCCACCAGTCCGGCCCAGCTCACCCAGCGAGGATTGCACTATGCCGTCGTGGATGAGGCCGACGCCATTCTCGTTGACGAGGCCCGCACGCCCCTGATTATTTCCGGCGCGGCAAGCTCCGGCGGCGCCGACTATGACTTCTTCAATACACTGGTCGAGAGGATGATCCGCGCCAACGATGAGGACGACCCCTGCTTCATCTATGACAGGAAGGACCAGCAGGCCTCTCTTACCGAGACCGGTATGATCTGGGTTGAAGATCAGATGGATATGAAGGACAGCTCGCTGGTGGACCCCGAAAACGTTGAGATCGCCCAGCTTGTGGACAACGCTCTCAAAGCCCACTTTCTCTACGATAAAGACCACCAGTACGTGGTGATGGATGGCGAGGTTGTCATAGTTGACGAGTTGACCGGCCATCTACAGCCGGGCCGCCGCTACGCAGACGGCCTCCACCAGGCCATCGAAGCCAGGGAACACGTCTATGCCCCGCGAGTGCGCCAGACGGTGGCATCCATCACCTATCAGAATTTCTTCCGCCTGTATGACAAGCTCGCCGGCATGACCGGCACTGCCAAGTCCGAGGAGCCCGAGTTCGTCAGCGTCTATGGCGCTCGTGTTGTGGTCGTACCCACCAACAGACCCGTCGTCCGCATTGATCACCCTGATGTCATCTACAAGACGCAGGAAGCCAAGTATCGCGGCATTGTCAATGAGATTATCAACATGCACGTCCGCCAGCAGCCGGTGCTGGTCGGCACTCGCTCAGTGGACGTGTCCGAGCATATCGGCCAGCGCCTTGAAGGCCCCCGCTTGCGCGCTCACGCCCTGGTCCAGATTCTGCTGTCCGAAATACTCAACAGAAAAGACCTTGGCAAGGACCTGCGTGATGCCTGGCTGCAATTGTTGCGCCGGCCGATCGCCGATCTCGCCGGACAGGTCGCACATCTCAAACGCAAGAGTAAGGACGACGAAGTCCACCTTAGTGACATTGTTGAGGCCATTGGACTCGACGCTGACATCCTGGTTGATGTCAATCTCGACCACCTGTTATTCATTGTCGGCGCAACTGACGAAAACACCGATCCCCAGACTGTGGCGGAGTTCCGCGAGCGGCTGCGCAACATGCTATCCGAGGGCATGTCTCCTGGCGATGACCAGCACGAAAGCCAGCTTAATCTTCTCAACGCCAAGCGGCATGAACAGGAGGGGCGCATCATCGCACAGGCGGGCGGCCCTGGGATGATCACCGTCGCCACCAACATGGCCGGCCGCGGTGTGGACATCGTTCTCGGCGGCAGGGACCCCGAGACTGAGAGCACCATCCCCGAGATGTCCGAGGCCGTCAAGCGCGTCGGCGGCTTGCATGTCGTCGGCAGCGAGCGTCACGAAAGCCGCCGCATTGACAATCAGTTGCGCGGCCGTTCCGGGCGTCAGGGCGACCCGGGCTCCTCGCGCTTTTTTGTCTCACTCGAAGACGAACTGATGAGGTTCTTCGGCACGGAGCGCGTCGCAATTCTCACTGCCCAGTGGCCGGAGGAAGAGCCGGTTGCGCACAACTTCATCTCAAGGACCCTCCACAGTGCCCAGCGCAAGGTCGAAATGCGCAACATGGGCATCCGCAAGAACACTCTCAAGTACGACGATGTGATGAACATCCAGCGCTCGGTGGTCTATGCGCAACGCCGCCGGGTGCTGGAGGGCGAAAACGTTCATGCCAGCATCGAGGCCATGATCCGCCGCACCGCCGAGGGCGTGGTGGCCGCGCATGCCGACCCCGATCGGCCACCCGACGAGTGGGACCTCGAAGCCATGTATACCCGGCTGTGCCGTGTGGTCGCGGTGTCCCCTGAGGCCGAGGAGGACGCTGACGTTGAGGCCCCCGCCAGTGGCTTGTCGCTGAAGCTGGCCGAACGCCATCTCATCAACCTGGCCGAACAGGGCGAGGACCTCGCCGCGTATCTACAGGAATTGACTGAGGAGCACGCCGAACTCAGCCGCTCCATGGACCCCAAGCGTGCCGAGCGCATCCGCCGCGAGACAGTGCACGAAGACATCGCCAGGATCATGGCCCGCTTCTCTGACAATGGCGAAGACGTGCCCACCTCGCGCTTGATAGATGTCGCCCGGGCCATCGGCGCCAGATACCCCGCCGCACTCGACCAACTGGCACTATCCGGACTGTACGGCATCCACCCGCAGGAGCTTCACGAAATCATCCCCGCCCTCGGCTTGGAAGTGTACTCGGAGCGCGAGCTCGCCCTTATTGACACTCGCATCATCCCGGGCACACAGCGGCTGGCCGGTGAAAGCATGCCCCGGGAAAGCTGGGACCTGCCTGCTCTTGAGGGCTTTCTGTTCGCCGCCCTTCATGACCTGCGCCCGCGCCTGGCCATCGAGCGCCTCCAGGCTCTGGCGATACAACAAGACGGCGAAGCATGGCTCGTCCAGCGCGTACAAGCTGCCTACCAGGAGCTTGAGGACCTCCCGCACAAGGCCGAACAGGAGCAGATGGCACTGCCGCCCAACACTCCCGGCGCAGTATCCGACGCAGCCGCGCCCGAACCTGAGGCATTGCAGCAACGCATCGCTGCGCTGGCCGCCGAGTACGGCAACGACGCCGCCGAGCTGTTGCGTTGGGACCTCGCTGGCGCGGTCTATGCCCTGCTGCCTGATTACCCGGGCCTGATTGCCAGGCTGGCCGACGAGCAGTTGCAGGTCATCGCCGACGGCGACTCAAGCCTCGCTGCGGCGCTGATGGACTTTGTCCGCCGGGATCCCCCGCCGGGCGCGGGCGTAATCGGCTACCGCGAGTTTCGTTACCGCGAGCGCAGTTGGCTGTTGGCGGCGGTTGACAGATGCTGGATGGACAATCTGCTGTCCATTGACGATTTGCGCGAGGTTATCCATCTGCGTGCCCATGCCCAGCGCGATCCGCTGGTCGAGTACCAGCGCGAGGCCTCGGCCCTCTTTGAACAAATGATGAGCGTGATCGCCCGCCGCGTCACCCAGTACGCATTCAGCCGTACTGAAGCCATCGAGGACACCGGCACGCAACTGCGCGATCTCCAGGCCACCCAGCAGGCTCTGCAGATGAGCGATGGCGTTGATGAGGTTGCCTCGGAGATGCCGGACACGCGGCCAACGCGGACATACGTCGCAGCGAGCGAGCCGGGCCGCAACGACCCGTGCCCGTGCGGCAGCGGCAAAAAGTACAAAAAATGCTGCATGGCCAAAAAACAACACTGACGCCACAAACAATGCCCCGATTAGCATTCTGTCAGGCGCGGCAAGCGGGACGGCAACGAAGGCACGCTTGCGCTCGCCTTATTGGAGTTTTTGGGGAAGGGTCCAGGGAAACCACTTTTTGCAAAAAGGGGTTCCCCTGGTGAACTATTGCCGGCAGTAGTTGTCTAACAATACAGGGAAGGAAAAGACTACGATGCTACTGGAACTAAGAGCACAGATAGACCGGGCTCTTGACGAGCTCATTGAAATGGGGAATCGTCTTTGACTTAGCCTCCCGCAGACACATGCTGGCGGCGATGCACCAGAAAACCGAGCATGATGGCTTCTGGGATGATCCTGACGCGGCCCAGGAGCACATGAAAAAGATATCTAATCTCCAGCGCTTCGTCCAGCCGTGGGATGAGTTGGACACTACCCTTCAGGACCTGCGGGTGCTGGCCGACCTGGCCATCGAGGAAGACGAAACGGAGCTGGAGGAAGAGCTAGACGCCGAACTTAAGGCTGCCGTAAAGACGCTTGATGAGCTCAAGTTGGAGCTGCTGTTCGGCGATGCGTACGATGACAACTCGGCGATTTTGTCGGTGAACGCGGGCGCCGGAGGCACGGAGGCCTGTGACTGGGCCGCGATGCTTCTGCGGATGTATCAGCGCTTTGCCGAGGCTGAGGGCTACGAATTCACGGTGGTCTCTTCGGTTGACGGTGATGCGGCCGGCATTCGCAACGCCACAGCCACGGTCCACGGCTTCCGCGCTTATGGCCGGCTCAGGGCGGAGGTGGGTGTGCATCGCCTGGTGAGGCTCTCGCCGTTTGATTCCGCCAAGCGCCGCCATACCAGCTTCGCCTCGGTTGACGTGATACCGGAGATCGAACAAGACGACGACACAATCGAGGTCCCGCCTGCTGACCTGCGCATTGACACATACCATGCCAGCGGCGCGGGCGGGCAGCACGTCAACAAAACCGATTCGGCGGTGCGCATCACCCATCTGCCCACAGGCATCGTGGTGCAGTGCCAGAACGAGCGCAGCCAGCATGCCAACCGCCGCACCGCCATGCAGCTTCTGATCTCACAGTTGCACGAGCAGGAGCGCCGCGAGCGCGAAGAAGAGCTGGCCGCACTGCGCGGCGAGCGCAAGGACATTGATTTCGGCAGCCAGATCCGATCTTACGTCCTCCAGCCCTACACGATGGTCAAGGACCACCGCACAAATGTCGAAGTCGCGCAGGTACACGCTGTCCTTGACGGAGACCTTGACGAGTTCATCACTGCATACTTACAAATGAAGGCAGCAGAGGGTGAGTATGATGAAGGCGAAGAGAATTAGCCTGCTGTTGGTTGTTCTGGCCCTGCTTACTCTGGGTACGGTGGTGGTGGCTGATACTACTGCCACCGGGCCGATCTCATCCCAGGACGCCGGGAAGAAGGAGACCGGCTTCGGCGATCTTTTGGCTGATGCGCTGCGGTCTGCATCCAAAGCCAATATTGCTTTTGTTGCCGCCGTCTCCTGCAAGCCGGGCACCATACCGGCGGGGCCGGTGACTGAAGCCCAACTTTCCGCCATGCTGCAGAACCCGGGCGAGGTCTGGGCGGTTTCGAAGCTTACGGGGGCGCAGGTGCAGGCCGCCATGGAGAAGAGTCTCTCCCGCCTGCCCGGTACCAACAACGGCTTCTTGCAGGTGGCGGGCATCAAGGTCACATTTGATCCTGACGGCGGGCGCAACAGCCGTGTCAAGTCCATTACCGTCCGCACCATCATCCCCGGCCCCGGAACGTACGTGCCACTTATCCCGGACAGCCGCTACCGCGTGGTGATGCCGCTGTCGCTGGCCAAGGGCGGCTCGGGCTATTTCACGATCTTTGACGCCTCCAAGATCGAGGGCGATCCCGGCACCCAGTCATTGCTGCAGGCGCTGACCGGCTTCGCATCTGGCAAGGCTTCGATCACCTACCCGGGCACTGGCCGCCTCATCGCCCAGTGACCGGAGTGCACCTGAGAACACCGAATGCGTATCGGGCGCAGATATCCGGCGCAGCCGATGATGGCTGCGCCGGTTTTCGTGAGCAATCAGTTTAGAACAATGACCAGTGCAAGGGTCCGAGCACGTGGCCGTTACCGACTCGTTTGAAGTGTGTCCGAAGTGTGGCCGCGACGGCGGTGCCTGACTCCGCGCGGCTAGCCGACAGCGTGGCGGAAAAAACAGGCACCGGAGGGAATTGCTCCAATGTCAGCGGAAATGAAGCTCTTCTGGGGCGACCCGCATATCCACAGCACCGCATCATGGCGGTGCTTTGAGTTCGGTAATGAGCCCGACAGTTACGACGGGTCGCCCGCGGACTGCTACCGCTATGCCCGCGACGAAGCGCAGATGGACTTCGCTGCGGTGACTGACCATGACTGCGGTCTGGCTCAGAATTTCGACATGAAGCCGCAAGACTGGGATGCAATCCGTACTGCTGCCGTGGACTACAACGACTCCGGCCGGTTCGTGGCGTTCCTGGGCTTCGAGTGGTCGAGCAACGGCGGCCATCGTCATGTCATCTACTCCCACGACAACGCTCCGATGCTGCCGTGCAGCGAGTACGTGACGCCGGCTGACCTGTGGGCGCAACTGGAGCAGCACGATGCGCAGGCGTTGGTGATACCCCACCATATCGCGCGCCATGGTATGCCGAACCAGTGGCAGTACCATAGCCCCAAGTTCGAGCCGGTTGTTGAAATCTGTTCGATCTGGGGCTGCTACGAGTTCGCCGGCAATCCGTTCGAGTGCGACCCGAATTGGGCTCCCAGTGATGCGCGTGGTTTCGCGCGTGAGGGCCTCGGGCGCGGCCTGCGCTTCGGTTTCATCGGCGGCGGCGATGTCCATGATGGGCGTGCCGGCGGGCACGTGCTCGGTTGGGATATTTCTGACCTCAAAGAGCGATGGGCCAATAACCGGCAACTGAAGCGCAATCCGCTTGGCTGCGGTATCGCCGGCGTCTATGCCACCGAACTGACCCGGGAAGCACTTCTGGAGGGCTTCAGAGCGCGTCGCACCCTCGCCGCCACCGGCCTCAAAACCGCTGTCAAGATGGATGTGGATGGCCTCTTCATCGGTGCCCAGGCCCAGGCAACCGAGCAGCAGTGCCGACGTCGCGTTATCACCGTGGAGGCGGAGGCCAACTGCCCGCTGCGCAAGATCGAGATAGTCCGCAACGGGCTGACATTGACGCCTTACCCCTGCAGCGGCAACAGCGACAGGGTGGAATACGTGGACGAGCAGCCCTTGACTGAGGTTGTGCCACAGATCAGCGCGGACGGCGAGGCCGCCTCTGTGCATTATTACGTGCGCGTGACGCGCGAGGATTTCCGCATGGCCTGGACCAGCCCAGTATGGCTTGAGTTTCGGCTCTAGCAGGCCCTCGTTGAACAGTCACAGGGATGCCATGAGAGAGCGTATCAAGTCACTCATTGACCTGAGCTTGAAATTGATTTATAATTGGGTAGCTAGACACCCGTGGCCCGTGTCGGGCCAATTCAAATATAGGCTGTCACCCTGATCTTGCAGGCGTCGTCCGCGAGCCGTGTGACGGCCGATCATGAAAGCAGTGCCCAACTTTGAAAGCAGAGCTGATCTCCGCTGGAACGGAGCTTCTGCTCGGCGAGATTGTCGATACCAATGCTGTCTATCTGTCTCAGAAACTCGCTCAAATCGGTGTTGATGTCTATTATCGCCATACGGTAGGCGACAATCTGCGCCGGCTCGTGGAAGTTCTGCGGCTGGCGTTCGACAGAGCGGACGTTGTAATTATTACCGGAGGCCTGGGGCCTACCCAGGACGACATCACGCGGCAGGCGATTGCCGAGGCTGTTGGCCGCCCGCTGCTTCGGTCCCCGCAAGCAGTTGAGAAGCTCCGCGAGTTCTTCGCCCGCCGCGGCCGTGTCCCCACTGACAACAACCTCTGCCAGGCCGAGGCCCCTGAGGGTGCCGTTCTGCTGGACAACCTCCATGGTACAGCCCCTGGCATCCGCCTGGAGCACGAGGGCACTGTCACATTTGCCTTACCCGGCCCGCCGACTGAGCTGGAGCCGATGTTCACCACCGAGGTCATGCCCTATCTCCTGGAGATGACCGGGCAGCGCGGCGAGCGCCTTTACACCCGCGCTCTGCTGCTGGCCGACATCGGCGAATCAAACACTGCCGAGATTCTTTCCGACCTCATCGCCGACCAGACCGACCCCACGATTGCGCTCTACGCCTCACCGGCCCAGGTGAGAGTCCGGCTCGCCACCAAGGACGCCGATGAGCGGGCCGCGGCTGACCGGCTGGCCGCCGCCGAGGCCCCTATCCGCGAGCTGCTCAGCGAGCACATCTTCGGCGTGGATGATGACACCATGGAGTCGGTTATCGGCCGACTGCTGCGCGAGAGGCGCGCGACTCTTGCGCTGGCCGAAAGCTGCACGGGTGGGCTGGTTGCCAGCCGCATCACGGATGTCCCCGGCTCGTCGGACTATTTCCTCGGCGGAGTCGTCGCCTATTCCAACGACCTCAAGCAGGCGATCCTGGGGGTCGCCTCCGAGATACTATCAACTGATGGCGCTGTCAGCAGCCAGTGCGCCGAGGCGATGGCTCAGGGCGCGCGGGCTGCGTTCGGCGCCGATTTCGCCGTTGCCACGACCGGCATCGCCGGCCCTGGCGGCGGCACTGAGCAGAAGCCCGTCGGCCTGGTCTATGTAGCGGTCGCTGACGAGCGCGGTGTTGACGTGGAAGAGCACAACTGGCCGGGCACGCGCGAGCAGTTCAAGCGCCGCGTCTCGCAGATGGCACTCAACACGCTCCGCAAGCGCATTTTGGAGACTATCCAGGGGATTTGATACCGTGGCCCGCGGCGAGAAAAAGGGCGACAACCTGCGGCTTTTCTATGGCGTCTTCATTGAAGATCGCCTGCGTGACGGCGTTGTAGCCTTACAGGAGCGGCTGCGCGAAGCCGGCGGCCGTGTCACGTGGGTGAAGCCGCACAACTTGCACTTCACGCTGCGCTTCATCGGCGACACGCCGCCGGACAGCGTCGCAGACTTTCTTCAGGCCGGGCGCCAGGCCGCCGCAGCTTGCAGCCAGTTCGACATCCAGGTCCGCGGCGCGGGAGCGTTCCCCTCGCCGCAGAGGGCCAGGACGATCTGGCTCGGAGCCGCTGAGGGTGCTGACGAATTCAAGGCTCTGCACGCGGCGCTTTCCGACGCCCTGGATGCTTCGGGCCTTGCCAAGCCGGAGCGCAAGTCCTTCGTGCCGCACTGCACTCTGGGCCGGGTACGCGAGCGGCCGAGTGCCGAACTGGCCGCCGCGATCGAAGGAAATGCAAACGCTGAAATCGGCCGCATGAAGTGTGCCGAATTCTGCCTGATCGAGAGCACGTTGACCGGATCGGGGCCGATTTACGAGACGGTGGAGGCTTTCACGTTGCCGGATTGAGGCCGGCTCCGGCGAGCCGGCCCGAGTGGTGTTTACAACCAAGGGGGTAAACCGATGGCCAAGCAAGATGAAGATCGCAAGAAGGCTTTGGATTTGGCTTTGTCCCAGATACACAAGCAATTCGGCGAGGGCGCGGTGATGCGCCTGGGTCAGGAGCCGACGCTGCTGGCTGTCCAGGTCATTCCCACGGGCGCGCTCACCCTCGACATCGCTCTGGGTGTGGGCGGCGTGCCGCGCGGACGCGTTGTCGAACTCTACGGCCAGGAAGGCTCCGGAAAGACCACGCTGGCCCTCGACATTCTGGGCAATGCCCAGCGCCTGGGCGGCACCGCTGCTTTCATTGATGCCGAGCACGCCTTTCCGCGCGAGCTGGCCGAGAATATGGGCCTCGACCTCGACGAGCTGCTCATCTCCCAGCCCGACACCGGCGAGCAGGCCCTGGAGATTACCGACACGCTCGTCCGCAGCGGCGCGGTGGATGCCATCGCCATTGACTCGGTGGCTGCGTTAGTGCCGGCTGCGGAGCTCGAGGGCGAGATGGGCGATGTGCAGGTGGGGCTGCAGGCCCGCTTGATGAGCAAGGCGCTGCGCAAGATCGGCGGCTCGGTGGCCAATGCCCAGACCGTGGTGATATTCATCAATCAGATCCGCGAGAAGATCGGCGTGATGTTCGGCAGCCCTGAGACCACGCCCGGCGGCCGCGCGCTGAAGTTCTGGGCATCGGTGCGCATTGAACTGCGCCGCCGCGAGGCGATAAAGCGCGGCACTGACGTCATTGGCGGCCGTGTCGCTGTCAGGATCATCAAGAACAAGGTCGCTCCGCCCTTCACACGTGCCGAGTTCGATATCATTTTCGGCTTCGGCATCTCCCACGAGGGCTGCGTACTTGACGAGGCCATCAACCGCGAGATGGTTGAGAAGTCCGGCTCCTGGTTCAATTACGGTGAGACGCGCCTTGGCCAGGGCCGCGAAAACGTCGTCGAATTCCTGGCTGCCAATCCGGATATACTCATGGAGTTAGAAAACCAGATCCGCGAGCAGGCCGGCCTGCCGATGTTTGAAACACCCGCCGAGTCCGACCACGAGCCGGCACCAGACGACGAAAGCGACGAGCAAACTAACGCTTAGAAAATGGGGGTGGTAGCTCGCTCTGTGAACAGGATTACCGCTGTTGAGCAGCAGAACAACAATAGCAACCGTGTATCGGTTTACGTTGACGGAGAGTACCGCCTGGGCTGTTCGGCCAAGTTGATACACCAGCATAATCTGAAGGTTGGCGATGTGCTCGACGAGCAGCAAATCAGCCGGCTTGAGGATGCGGAAGGACTATCCCAGGCGAAGGCGGCTGCCCTGCGACTTCTCGGTTACAGGGCCCGCACGGTAGTAGATTTGACAAAGCGTTTGCAGCACAAACACAAGTTTGCCGAACACACCATAGCCGAGGTAGTCGCCTGGCTGATCGAGCGGGGCTATCTCGACGACACGCGGTATGCCAGGGAACGCCTGGATTACCTGCTGAGCACCAACAAGATGGGGCGAGTCGGCCTGGTGGCCAAATTGACCTCTGAAGGAGTGCACCGGGCGCTGGCGCAGGAGATGGTTGACGGAACGGTCAGCGCCGAGCAAGAGGAACAATGGGCCAGACAGTTGGCTGTGCGGCGAGCCAGCCGCATGCAGGGCAAGGAATGGCAAAAAGTCAAGCGGAGCGTTCATGCTTACCTGCGGCGGCGCGGCTTTGACGGCGAGCTGATCTGGGCGGCGCTAGAGGCCATTGAGCCGGACGATGATCTTGACTGAAGGTTCATTGCCGGCGAGGCGTATCGTGTCGAGGTGATGGGAGGCACATTTCACGGAGGTGTGCCAATAGATGGAACTCCTTTCAAATACACCGGCGTACATAGTAGTATCTGCCTCAGCAGTCGTAGCCATGTGTCTCGTTTATGCCATTCTCAAGAACGCACAATTGCGCAAGGACCTCGTCGCCAGGCATCGCGAGCTGGACAAACAAAGCCAGGAGCAGGAGCGTACCACTGACGCTCAACGCCGCGAACTTGAGGTCAACGCAAGGGAGGAGATGCTCCAATTCCGCCATCAGGTCGAGGAGGAGGTCAAGGGGACCCGCCGCGAGGTGCAACAAGCCAAGCAGCGCCTTGAGCAGCGCGAAGATAACCTCGACCGCAAAAAAGAAGAGTTTGAGCGCGAGAAGCAGGGCCTCAATGACCGCGAGAAGCATCTCGAAGGGCGCGAGGCCCACCTCGATGAGCTGGAGCAGCAGCACCACGAGGAGCTCCAGCGCATCGCCGGCCTCACCACCGAACAGGCCAGGGCCGTGCTTATGAGTGAGATCGAAAAGCAGATCACCCAAGACATCTCCCAGCTCATCGAGCGCAAGCGCCAGCAGGCCCATGAGGAGGCCGAGCGCCAGGCGGCAAAGATAGTCGTCAGTGCCATCCAGGCCTGTGCTGTCGAGCACACCACCGAGTCAACCGTCTCTGTGGTCAGCCTACCCAGCGATGAAATGAAAGGCCGCATAATCGGCCGCGAGGGGCGAAACATCCGCTCCTTTGAGCAACTCACCGGCGTTGACCTCATCGTTGACGATACACCCGAGGCCGTGGTGCTTTCCGGCTTTGATCCGATCAAGCGTGAGGTCGCCAGGATCGCTCTGGAGCGCCTCGTCAGCGATGGCCGCATCCATCCTGCACGCATCGAAGAGATGGTGGCCAAGGCACAGCAGGAGATCGAGGACCGCATCCGTAGTGTCGGCGAAAAGGCCGCATTTGAGGCCGGCGTCAGTGGCCTCCATCCCGAACTCATACGCCTGCTTGGCCGCCTCCAGTTCCGCACCAGCTATGGCCAGAACGTCCTTAAGCACTCTATTGAGGTCTCAATGCTGGCCGGGCGCATGGCCGGGGAGGTGGGCGCGCGCGCTGAGATTGCACGCCGCGCCGGCTTGCTCCACGACATCGGCAAGGCTCTCGACGCAGACCACGAGGGCCCTCACGCTCTGATTGGCACTGAAATCGCCATGGACCGTGGCGAAAAGCCCGCTGTCGTCCATGCCATTGAGGCTCATCATGATGACGTCGAGATCCAGTCGGTTGAGGCGGCCATCGTCCAGGCCGCTGACGCCGTCTCCGCATCGCGGCCTGGAGCACGCCGCGAAACGCTCGAGAAGTACGTCAAGCGCCTCGAATCACTCGAAGAGATCGCCAGGAGCTTCGACGGTGTTGAGAAAGTTTATGCGATTCAGGCTGGCCGCGAAATTCGCGTCACTGTCAAGCCTGAGAAGATTGATGATCTGGCCGCTTATCGGCTTGCCAAGGGCATAGCCGACCGCGTTCAGGCCGAGGTGGACTATCCCGGCCAGATCCGCGTGACGATTATCAGGGAGACTCGCGCCGTCGAATATGCAAAATAGCCGGCCGACGGCCTTTCTCATCGCGTGGCCTTGTCCGCCATAGCCTGTAAATGTCGTCGCCTGAAACGGAGCAACTGCTGTGCGCATAATGCTCGTTGGAGACGTGGTCGGCCGACCCGGGCGTCGAGCCGTACAACACCTTCTTCCCGGATTGCGCCAGGAAGAGAGCCTCGACTTTGTGGTGGTCAATTGCGAAAACGCCGCCGCGGGTTTTGGCATCACCGAGCGCCCGGCCCGCGAGCTTCTTGACGCCGGCGCCGACTGCCTGACCTCTGGCAACCATATCTGGGCCCAGAAGGGTACGGACGAGCTATTGGAGAGCCAGCCGCGCCTGCTGCGGCCTGCTAATTATCCGCCGCAGTGTCCGGGCGACGGGGCCCGCGTATTTCCCGCCCTCAATGATGTCAATGTAGGAGTGCTCAATCTGCAGGGCCGCGTCTTCATGGCTGAACTCGACTGCCCCTTCCGCAAGGCCGAGGAGGAGATTAAGCGGCTCCAGGCAGAGGGGGCCAAACTGATCGTGGTTGATTTCCACGCCGAGGCCACGTCCGAGAAGCTCGCCCTGGGCCGGTACCTTGACGGCCGCGTGGCTGCTGTCATCGGCACCCACACTCATGTCATGACCGCAGACGAGCGGATACTGCCGGGCGGCACGGCCTATATTACCGATGTCGGCATGACCGGGCCTATAGAGGACACCATAATCGGCGTTGAGTCCCCGGAGGTCCTGGCCAGATTCCTCACCCTGATGCCCCAGCGATTCCAGGTTCCCAAGCAGGGCGAAGCTCGATTCAGTGCAATTGTTTTCGAATATTCTCTTGACACAGGACGTGCAAAACATATACAAAGGTTAGAGAGATTGATACCTGCTAGCGAAGGGAGTGCACTTTAGGCGCTGTCTTGCTGTATTGTCACGCAATAATTCGGGATGGGTCCTCGAAACACCCTTGGAATAGATGATTCTTAACACTGTAGCAATACGTCGGTCTTGTTACTGCAATTATTGAGCAACTAATGTAGTCAGATACACGCATCTGGGAAGATAGCTTTGGATTTTGCATCGGGCGCAGCATCAAAGGGGGCCATTATTCGTGGGAACACTCAAGGTAGGTTCGAGTTCCAATCCCAACAAAGTTGCGGGAGCACTGGCAGGAACGATTCGCGAAGAGGGAAGTGCGGAGATGCAGACTATCGGCGCAGGTGCGCTCAACCAGGCGGTCAAAGCCATCGCGATAGCTCGCGGGTTCCTGGCGCCCTCCGGCATTGATCTCATCTGCTGGCCCGCCTTCGTGGACGTGGAAGTGGATGGCAATGAGCGCACCGCCATAAGGCTCTTCGTCCACCCCAAGTAGTCGCGAGACGTGCAGAGTCTGCGTATCACACAGCAGCGCACACGGGCCTTGCCTGCGGACTTGACCTGCGGCAGGGCCCTATTTTTGCAGCCGCCTTTGGCAATCAGGGCTATCGGTCGCAAAATCGGCGAGCTCTCCCGATGGTGATTGCCAGGAAGGATTCCTCCGCCCGGCGCCGAATTGATTGCCCATGCGCACCGCATTCCATATACATGTTTGCCGTTAAAAACTCCAAAGTTTCTGTCCTAAAGGTTGATTTCTCTAGTGCCGACGGGTATAATAATAACGGAATACACGCTGTCGTTCCTGGCGGTAGTATTGGTGCTACCGCTGTGGAGGACGGCAGACTATTTATCCACGGCGTCGGTCTCCCTGAGAGAGGCCGGCGTCTTTTCGTTGCTTACCCCAAGGAGATCGGAAAATGGCGATGACCGCAATATTTATTGATGGCGGCTATCTCAACGCGCTCTTGAAACACGAGTTCAGCTCGGTTGCCATTGATTACGAAGCTCTAGTACGAAAAATTCCAGGTAGCGATGAACTGCTTCGTACTTATTATTATCATTGTCTTCCGTTTCAAAGCGCAACCCCTACAGATAGCGAACGCACGCGTTTTTCCAACATGGATCGATTCCTCCAAGGGATAAATCGGCTGCAGCAATTCGACATTCGACTCGGAAAGCTGCTTCGTTACTACGATGCACAGGGCAATCCCGTCTATAAACAGAAACGCGTAGATACCCTACTTAGCATTGACCTCGTGCTCCTTGCAGTTAAGCAACGCATCGGCCGGGCTCTTCTCATTACGGGCGACAGCGATTTCCTTCCGGCGGTACGAGTCGCGCGCGACGAGGGAGTGGTTGTTGTCCTCTGTCATGGCACAAGATATCACAATGAGCTCTGGGATGCATGTGATGAACGCATCAAGATTGATGATGAGTTTATACGCACCATTAGACCGCGGCAACTCCCGTAATGCATTGCTATTGCTCCGTCCGCCTTAGCGTCAGCAGAAAGGGCGTGAATTTCAGCCTTGACCTTTCGTGCCATACTCGTCGCTGTGGTACTGTCCATACTCTCGATAT
Organism: bacterium; assembly: GCA_030604405.1. GTDB lineage: Bacteria > Armatimonadota > Zipacnadia > Zipacnadales > UBA11051 > UBA11051. The sequence goes on from JAUVVY010000056.1 coordinate 15,278, forward strand.
TCTGGATCCACCAGGCCTCACTGGTTCAGGCTCCTGGAAATGTTTACGCCCCTGTCTATCTGCTCTCGGTGCCACCGGTGCCGGCGGTCGTCTGCCTCATCATTCTCGTCGCCCTTATGCCGCTAGTCCTGCGGCTGTTCAAGTCCAAACTCGAAAACAACGAACTCCTCGTCATCTTCATGTTCCTGGTCATCGCGATCCCGCCGGTCACCTTCGGCGTCGTCGAGATGCTGATTCCCTGGATGGGCAGCCCCACTTATTTCCACAATCCGCAGAACAACTTCATGCAGCTCGCCGACGCGCTGCCTGACTGGTCCTACCCGCATGATACCGAGGTCATCCGCCAGATGTACGAGGGCTCAGACGGCGGGCCGGTGCCCTGGCGCGCCTGGACCTACCCGCTGGGTATATGGACCCTGTTCATGAGCCTGCTGTTTTTCACCGGCATGTGTGTGGTGAGCCTTTTCCGCAAGCAGTGGGTGGAACGCGAGCGGATGCGCTTTCCACTGTTGTTCATCCCGATCAGCATTGTCCAGAAGGAGGCCCCGGGCTCCAAGACCTCCTTCTTCCGCAACCCGCTGGTGTGGATCGCATTCGCGATGGTGATCGTCCACCATGTCCTCAACGTCCTGCATGCCTACAACCCGGCGGTCATGGCCCTGGGTGACCGCTTCGCCATCGGCCGCATATTCACCGAGTATCCGTGGACGCACTTCCGAGGCTTGAGTTTTTTCCAGCGTCCGCAGATAATCGGCCTGGCCTATTTCGTAGGGCTGGACATCCTGTTTTCCGGCTGGTTCTTCTTCCTGCTGGCCCCCGCGATAGCGATGCTGACCGACATATTCGGCCTGCAGGCCACCCCGGGCTTCCCGTTCGTTCAGCAGCAGGGCACCGGCGCCTATCTGGCCCTGGCGGGGATCCTATTCTGGGTTGGCCGCCAGCACATCGGAAATATCATCCGCAAGACCTTCTACAACGACCGCGGTATTGATGACTCAGATGAGTACATGCCATATCGCTGGGCTTTGCTGGGCGCTATCGTTGGCTTTGTGGCTCTCATCGCCTGGACGCACGTGATGGGGCTTTCAATTGCTATCAGCATTCCGTACTTTATGATGCTGCTTGCCTTCGGGCTGGTCTATTCCCGGCTGCGCTCCGAAGCCGGCGTACCCACCATGTACGCCTTCCCCTTTCACCAGGACACAGAGACGATTCAGTATGCCATCGGCACGCGTGGCCTGATCAGTGGCCCGAACATAAGCAACCTCGTCATGCTCACCTCCTTTGCCTGGATCGGGCGCGGCTATTTCACATCTCAGTTCGCCTACCAGATCGAAAACCAGGCCCTGGCCGATCACGAGGGCATCAAATCGCGCGGGCTGCCGATCATGATGATGGGCGCCTTCATCCTCGGCTGCCTGGTGGCCTACTACGCGATACTGAAGAGCTACTATGGCTTCGGCGCGCTCGTGCTGCACGGCGGCAGCGCCAACGGCGGCTACAACATCCAGCTTTCGCTGCGGGCGTGGAACTCAGTGTCTTCGGCCATCGAGACGCCCGGGCCGCCCAATCTCGACCGCATGATAGCGATCGGCGCCGGCGCGGTTGTGATCATCGGCCTGGTCGCGCTGCGTACCGCGTGGCTGCGCTCCCCGTTCCATCCGCTGGGCTATCTGGCCACCTTGAATCATGGCTACGCGCTGTGGGCGCCCTTCCTGGTCGCGTGGATCCTCAAGTCAGTCATCCATCGCCTGGGCGGCGCGCGGCTGTTCCGCCAGCTCATGCCGTTCTTCCTGGGGCTGGCGATGGCGGACCTGCTCGTGGGCGGCCTGAGTTGGATCGCGATGGCGGTGTTCGGCCCTGACAGCCTCGCCGGCTACATCGTCCATTTCGGTTAGCGTGACGACTACTTCCGAGCCGGCGTTGACCCCCCCTCAGCAAGCGGTTGCTGAGGGGGGTCAAATCGGCCTTTTTCGGCGATTTGCTCTAGGGGAGCAAACCGCCGCCAACGCCACGAGGCCCTGATACTACGGCATTTGTTACTAGGGGGGAGTAAATAGTACTTTAGTTGCCAGCAGGCAAAGTAGCAGCCTATAACGCGAATTTTTTCTATTGGGTAAGCCAATAGCTCTCGCGATACGGGCAGCGGACAGATGCACCGGGAAAGATGTCCCCCACTAGTAAGAGTCTCTGCGAGCGAGGCGTTTTACTGGATAATGATGGGAAATGTTTGTGATGCTTTTGGGGTTTTTCTGGGAACGGCAGGCCTCACCCCTTTGATTCCCCTCTCCCTCCGGGACAGGGGAGAACGGCAACGGCTGGGCCGGATGGGGCCCCAAACATCCCCCATTTGGCCCCTCCCGCCTTCGCTAAAGCTATGGCGGACAAGCCGAAAGGCAACGAGAACGGCGACGGAGTCGGGCAGGATGCCCGACCCACGGGTTTTTGGGGAGGCCCGAGCCACGGGATAAGTAAAAGGCATTGTCAGGCTGGAAA
>JAUVVY010000070.1 GCA_030604405.1 bacterium
GGGCGTCTGTGTGATTGGCCGTTGCGCGCAGGCAGCGGTGCCGGCGGGCAGTCCGAAAAGGCCTTCGAGAGGCCGGAGGGGCAGGCCCTACCGGCACCGTGGTTCAGGCGGTGTGGTGGGGCATGCCTCACCACACCGCAGACCTTTTCCACCTGCATCCCCCACTCCCCTCCACCAAACAGAATAACCCATAGGAGGGGCCGCATACGAGGCGGAAGCGCAGCTTCCGCCGAGAATCCGGCCCAGCCGTTGCCACAATCTGCACGCCTACGGTTCCAGCCCGACACGTTCCTTGGAGATGTCAAACAGCTATGAAAGCAATCATCTTGCTTGCCGGCCACGGCACCCGCATGCGCCCGCTGACCTATTACATCAACAAGGGGATGATACCGGTCGCTGGCCGGCCGTTGATGGAGCACATTCTGATCAAGCTGCGCGACCAGGGCTTTTCAGAGTTCATCGCAGCGGTTACCGATTTCCCTGAGCAGTTGCGCCACTACTTCGGCGACGGCTCGCGCTGGGATGTTCAAATCCATTATATCGAGCGGCCACAGCCCTCGCAGACCGCCGGCGAGGTCGCGGCGATGCGAGATCTGCTGGTGGATGATGAGGCCTTCCTGGTTCACTACGGCGACATCATCTCTAACCTCGATGCAGCAGCGATGGCGCGCCAGCACCTGGACACAGGCGCAGCGGCCACCATCGGCCTGGTGACCGGGGTTCGGTTTCATGCCGGCGTCGCCGAGCTTGACGAACGCGACCGCGTGGTTGATTTCATTGAAAAGCCGGCGATAGGCAAGCCCACTCATGCGGCGATCAATGTCTTTTCCAGCCGCGCGCTGGATTATTGCGCGCCGGGCAAGGATTTCGCCACTGACGTGATACCTGAGATGATTGCCGATGGCGAAAAAGTCGTCGGCTATCTGGACGCCGAGGCTTACTGGTACGATGTCGGCAGGCTTTCCGACCTGGAAACGGTTTCCGACTTTCTGGCCGGGCTGGGCAGGGAATGGTAGGCAAGATGCCGCGAACTACTTGTGAGTGCCAATCCAACACGACATGGCTGCGGGCCGGCCTGATGCTATTGCTGCTGGCCGCGGTGGCCGGGCTGTGTGCCGGCGATATTGTCAGTGACATCGTGACACTGGCCCCCTCGCAGCCGCACAGCTACGAACAGTGCATGGCCGTCGTCCAGGAGTTGGCGACCTCACCGCGCATTACTGCCGAGACCATCGGCTACACCCACGAAGGCCGTGCAGTGGTGCTGGTGGCCGTGCAAGCGCCCAGGAATGTCGGCCTGAGCCCTGCCGAGGGCCCACCGTGCCTGTTTATTGTCGCTCGCCAGCATGGCACCGAATGTTCGGCAACTGAGGCGGCGCTGGCGCTCTTGTGGTACTTCGCCACCACTGATGATGAGACCAGCCGGCGCATCTTGCAGCAACTGACCATCGCGGTCGTCCCGATGGCGAATCCGGATGGCGTGGCAGCATCCAGGCGGCGCAACGCGGCCAATGTGGACCTGAACCGGGACTGGGCCAGCCTCAGCCAGCCCGAAACCCGGGCGATTGCCGAGGCAGTCGGCCGGTGGCAACCGCTGGCGGCAATTGACATGCACGAGCTCCCCGCAGGTTCGGACAAGCCCGCCTATGCCCAGAGCTTCGTCGAGACCATCGGCCACGATGACAACATTGCTACGTGGCTCAGCGACGACTGCCGCATCTGCAGCCTGAGGCTTGCCGACTGGATGCAGGCCTATAGGCTGCCGGCGAATTTCTACTATGATTACAGCAGCGATTCGCGGGCGCTATGTCACCGCTACTTCGGCCTGGTGCGCGGCATTCCGGCGTACCTGTTCGAGGCCAAGACCGGCTCCGGACACCCGCTTGAGCAACGCATCACCTTTCACGTACTCGGCGCTCTGGTGGTGGGCAACTATCTTATCCACACTTACTATGACAGCCAACGCCGTGCGGGCGACGTAGTGGCAGAGACACCAACGCCAGGCCAACAGGAGCCGGCCGAGCTGTCAGAGGCCACCAAACCTGCGCTCAAGCTGGGGATCGTGAAGCCGACCGAGGGCGCTGTAGTTACCGGCCTGGTGCCGGTTGTCGTCCAGGTCGAAGGCGAGGATTTCTCATACGTAACCTTCTTCATTGACGGCATGCTCAGGGCAATGACCACCTCAGCGCCCTACACTTACTCGTTCAATGCCGAGGATTACAGCGACGGCGAGCACCGCATCGAGGCGGCGCTTTGCAATGCCACGGGGCGACCGCTTCTCAGCCGGCACTGCACCATCATCGTCAGCAACAACGGCGGCTAAGGCCGTCAGGCACGGAGAATTTATGAAGTGGGCCTGGACACTGTCCGGCGTTTATGTGTGTGTCATCCTGACGCTTACCTCACTGCCATCTGAGCGGCTGGTGTTCGTAGAGGGCCTTGGATTCCCTGACGCTGTGGCCCACGTGCCTCTTTATTTGCCGCTGGGCATACTGGTCTTCCGCGCACTGTCTATAACCTATTCGCGGCTATCGTTGGCTTACTGCTGGCTGTACACATTCTTGATATGTGCGGGATTTGGCGCATTGGACGAGGCGCACCAGCTCTTTATCGCGGGTCGCCGGTGCGACATCTACGACTGGCTGGCGGACCTGGTCGGCATCCTGGCAGGCACGGGCGCGATTGTGCTATACAGCATGTTCAAAGCGCGCCGTCAGGCGGCAAGCTCTGCCGATGGCTAAGCCGCAGGTGCAGAAGCTGTTTCAAAGCTCGGTGGATGGGGGGACTGTCCCTTTAGGGACTGTCCCCCACTAGGTCCTGAATAGGTCGGAGTGCGTGATAGCTGTTTCGCGACATTCTTGTCGTATCTGTTAGGAACTTTCAACAACCTATTGACAGCAGCCGGCGTTCTGTAGGGCGGAGGCTTGCCGCAGGCCCTGCCGTGTGCGCCCTGAGCCTGCCGAAGGGAGCTTGCCGAAGGCTACCCCGCCGCAGGTATTAGACGACTAAGCAAGCCCAAAAAGCAGCAGCGTCTTTCCCGTAGGGGCTGCCGTGTCCGCCCTGAGCCTGCTGAAAGTCCTGAGCCTGTCGAAGGGCCGAAGGGAGCTTGTCGAAGCCCAGCCTGTGAATCTCCGAAGGTGAGGTTTCGAAACCGCTTTTATCCCAAACAATCCACCAAAACGCCTGCCTCGGCCTGCCCTGCGTGTCCGCCGTAGCCTTGGCGGAGGCGGGAGCCTGTCGAAGGGCAGCCTGAGGTCCTTTCCAATCGCCTCACGAATAGTGCCGCTTAGATGCCGTGTTGCAATGCATTGCCATTTGTAGTATGTTTGCATCCGAGATCGGAATTACTCGTCTGCCGCATGGGCGTAGCCGCACGGCAGAGGGATGAAACGGGATGGGATCACAGACGGATATTCGGACCCTTCTCAGAGAGAAGCGCGAGGACATCCTGCGAATCACTCAACGATATGGTGCTCGCAATGTCCGTGTCTTCGGGTCGGTGGCGCGGGGTGAGGCCAGTCCTGACAGCGACATTGACTTCCTGGTGCGGTTCGAACCAGGCGTGACTTTGCTGGACCACGCGGCTATGGTGCGCGAACTTGAGACCTTGCTTGGCCGAAGGGTGGACGTTGTCAGTGAGCGTGCCTTGCGCGAGAGAATTCGCGACCGTGTCTTGCAGGAGGCCATGACGGTATGAGAGACGACCGGGATACACTTGGATCAGGTGTGGGACACGGTGATGACTGACCTCCCGCGCCTCAAGAGCGACATCGCAAGCATACTGGCACAACTTGAGGAAGAGCCGTAGGTTAACGCTCACCACGGGCTGCGAGGACATCAAACGCGCCATCGCAATCCTCGAACCGCTGTGCTGACACAGCTCTCGCCGCCATTACTACTATGACCGCCATAAGGGGGGGAGGGGAGCGCAACATGAGTCAGCTTGAGGTTACAGACAAGACGAGAATGCGTCGGATTCTGGAAACATTCGCCATTCTAGATCAAATTCGATGGAGTCATGATACTAATTACAACCTGATAAACTATTGTGTTGAGGATCTCACAGCCGATGAGAAGCTGCTCACGCACTGGCTGTGCTACATCGTGGATCGGCAAACACCCTTCCGACGAATCTGGGATGTCGGCGGATACGTCATTTCGCACCTTGTGCACACCTATACCTCTAACGATGGGGCCGTAGATGAACTGTTGAAGAGGTACATACATCGTTGGGAAGACCATGGCCGCCCAAAGGTGCGTCTGGAATGCGAATTAGCGGCCAAAAACTCACGGCTGGAGCGGCGTGATATTACGGAAGGGCCTGTCAGATTTGCCTCGCGATTCATGCCTGAGGACCTGCTGCTGATCTTCCGTACTCTCTTCATGTTGGACAAGCTCACCAACCGCAGCCTGGCAGGATTCATCGCCCAAGCGTGCGAGGGTGCAGATGACCCGCGAACCGCCATCAGGCAAATAGCCGCGGCTCTATTCGCCTTAACGTACGCCGCAGGAGGCAATGTATCAGCACAGCAGCTCGATGCGTCAATCAAGAGCATGGGTCAAAAGTCACAGGAGGATGCGAAGCCATACCTCAATGATCGCACAGCGTGTATAGGTCGCTGGACTGACGCCTTCTGTCCTTCCGGGAAAAAACGCCTTTGGTGTTCGCTGCGCGACTACCTAAAGAGCCCGGAGTTTAGCGGATACTTTGTCGTGGCTCTTCGAAAAGTTGGCGTATGCGACGCGGATCGCTGGTGCCGAGGAAGTGAGTGGCTAAGGAAGGGCATGGACGTTATCGAACTGCCTGGGGACGTCTGGAATAACAGGCCAATATTCCGAGGCGGGCTTTTCAGTCCCTACTTGGAAAATGAAAAGCCTCGTATGGACATGCCACGTGTGATTCGCACCATCTACGAGATCATGGCCGCGGAAGACGACTTGTGCTTTTATCCCGAGCAGTTAGACGTTACCTTTGACTTCGTGCCACTGATGTGCGAACGCCAGATGTGTGACATTTGTCTGTTCGGCAACGGAATTTCTCTGGTCTGTCACCAGAAGCCGGAACTTATCTGTCCGGTCGCATTGGCTTCATGTGGATACTACACCCTTTGCGAACCAGAGAACTGTGGGCTAAAACATGATCAGGCAGAGGGGCTTTGTATGAATTCAACTGGCTCGGCATCGTAGCCGCACTCACGAGCTCCGTTGGCTCGCCACGAACGCCAGATGCCTGACCCCTTTTGCCGCCGTACTCACCAGTCGCATCAGCGGGTGGCGGCAGACCAACGTTAGAGCAACTCAGTCATTTCAGGGGCCGCATTGACGCCACGCTCCCGCACGTAGCCTTCCATCCCACCCCGCCCAGGATGCTGTCGAGTTCCATCAACGAGTCACTACGGCAGCCGGTATCTTCAGGCTCCAGGGCACACCCTCAACCCAGGTCAATCACGACCCAGGCGTCGGGGCCGGCGTGGGCCAGCTTGCGCGGAAAGCCGGAGCGCAGCCACTCCATATATCTGACTACCTGCTCGAGTTCCGCCTCCAGTCCGTACCTGCACGCCAATTCCTCGCGGACCTGCCGCGCGGTGACTGGCTGCAGTTCCTCAACGATAGCCATTATCCTGTCGCTGTTCTCGTCACACAGTTTGGTCAAGTCATCCATAAGCTGTCCGCCCGGTTGAGTGCAGTTACTTGCTAACTAGTCACCTTCTGATTTGCAATAACGTAAGTACTCACGTTGTAGCTTGGCCTAACCCCCTTTTGATTCCCCCTTCCCTACCAGGGAAGGGGGCTAGGGGGTTAGGCGAGTAGTTACGTCATTTGCCTTCGGCCTGGGCGATGGCCCGGCTCAGCGCATCGGCCACACGCTTGGCATCGTCCTCTGCAATCATGCAGTTGGTGTTGACAAGTCGCGGTAGGATCTCCTCGGCGGTCGGGCACAGACCATCCTTGTACTCGTAATCACCCTCGTAATACGGGCAGTTGTGCAAGGGGCAGCCCTTGTTCTGATACGCCATCGGCTGAGTGAAGAGCTTGTACTTGTACGCGGGCACCTGCGTGAAGCCGATGTTGAAGTTCTCGCCGGTTTCGAACAGCGCCTGCTTGAAGTCCTCGACCTCAATGCCCTTTTCATCGCCCTGGAACAGGCACGAGAAGATATACGGTGAGTTCCCGCAGCCGTCCTTCACCACACGCGATTGCAGCCATTCGCAACCCGAGACTACCTCCTCCAGGACGGCGTAGGACTTCCTGTACTCCTCGATATATCCCTTGACCTTCTCCAGTTGCACCAGTGCCACCGCCGCCGTCATTTCCGTCATGCGGAAGACCGTGGCAAGATGCGGAGGTGACTCCCCGAACGCTATGATGCTTCTGATGCGCCGGTCGAGTTCATCATCGTCGGTCAGCGCGATACCACCATCGCCCGTGGTCATGTGCTTGCCCTGGCAGAGGCTGAATACGCCGATGTGGCCCCAGGTGCCGACGTACTTGTCCTTGTAGGGCAGGAACATCGCGTGCGCGCAGTCCTCGATGAGCACAACCCCGGCCTCATCAGCGACCTTGCGCAAGGCATCAACCTCGCACGGTAGCCCCCACAGGTGCGTGCAGCAGATGGCCTTGGTCTGGGGCGTGATGTTGGCACGCGCCGACTCGGGGTCCATCAACCAGTTGTCCGCGTACACATCGGCCCACGTCGGGCGCGCGTTTTGCCACAAGGTGCTTATCGCATGGAATTGCACCAGCGGATCGCACATCACCTCATCACCGGCGCCCGCACCGGCGGCATAGACCGACGCTATCAGCAGCGACATGGCCGCATTGCCGGCGATCGCATGTTTCACCCCGAAAGCCTCGGCGAAGGCGCTCTCCACCTTTCCCTTGAAGCCCTCGTCATGGCCGGCCAGCCGCCCCGAGGCCAGCACCTCTTTCAGATACTCGATCTCCTTGCCGTCGAACGTGTCAATTCCCACTGTAGTACCCTCCTTCAGTAATCTTTGGCTTGTGATCTACAACCCGGACTGCACCGCTCTCGATGTCGGCGATCAATTCCCTCACCGTCATGAACGTGACTTGATAATCCTGCCGTGCCACCTCCAGCAGCCTGTGCAGCAGTACCCGCGAGTGTGGATGTTCTGCGCCGACCTCCTGGACGTGGCACACCAGGATGAATACACCGTCGGCCTCGTACACGCGTCTCAGGTCCTCAAGGCCCAGGGCGAGATGCTTTTCTATCTTCTCCGGCGTCAGTTTCCAGGCGTATTCGCTGATGATCGGGAGATTGATGACCTCGCTTGTCAGCTTATACGGTGCGGGCGGGACATCGGGGTCCCAGTCCCCGGGCGCGTCGTAGTTGCCAATGATATATTCCCAGCCGCGCGGGTCCACGATCATGTTTGAAACGTAGCGCATACCAACATCAGCCACCACGTCGTAGAGTTCGGGGGTTTGCGAAAGCGCCCCGGTCCTGAGCACCTGCGGCCTACGCCCGAAAGCGTTCTCGAAGATCTCGATCGCGGTTCCGAGCTTTTCTACATAGACTTCGCGCCGCCACAGATGGCCGAACTCCTCCCGCGCCAGACGAAGCCTTTCCTTCGGGTCCTGTCCGCCCAGGGCGAATATGAAGGCTGGATACGGCCCGAACTCGCAACCGGCATGGTCAAGCCCGTGCAACTGGCAGTCATGTCCGTGCCGCTCGGCCTGCTGCGCCACGGCGAGCCACTCTTCCTGCCGGTCAAGCTGCCAGTCGCCCTCACCGCGCGGCACCACAAAGAAGCTCGCAGGCGCGCCCTCTTCGCCCAGGAAGTCCACAACGCGCTGCAGCGTTGGAATATCCTGGATCAGACCACCCGGATCGTCAACTGTGACCACGAAGCGCCTCTGCGGCGCAGATAGATTCGTCATAGTCGGGTAACCCCTCTGGCACGCAGATACCCCTCGATCCCGCCCTCGCCGAGGATGCTATCGAGCTCGATGAACCACTCGCCGTCGCGCCGCCGCAACACGTACTCCACTGTCACTCTGACCGTGTGGCCTTTGTCGCCGGTCGCGTAGTATTCGTACATCTTCAGGCTCTCTTCATCGTTCAGCCGCCCCGAGGCCCAGCGCAGGCGTTTCGGAAAGCTCTCGGCGACCTCGAAACCGACCAGTCGGCAGCGACTGGCAGCCCTCACATATTCCCCCTCCAACTGCGGGGGGGGGGCGTCCATAGCCCATTGCACGTAGTCCCACGTACCAGCCTGGTGAGCCACCAGAAATCGCTTGGCTGCCTGTTCGGGAGGCCCGGGCAGAAAATGCGGGTAAGCGTATGCCAGCACCCCGCTGAGGAAAAGCACAAGCCCCACGGTCGCCGGCACTGACATTCTGCCGCCCCTGGCTTCTACTGCTTCCGGCATCTGCATCTGCTCGCTCAATTCAGCACCTGCTCCCAGTCCGGCATTGCCGACATCATCACCTCATGCAGCCGCGCGTCGGCCTGACGTATCCAGTCCCGGGCGGCCCGCTCAGTTTCAGCTTCCCCGCTCAGGCCGCACACCTGCTCCATGACCATCTCAACCCCCTGAGGCCAGACCTTGCGGGCGAATTCATTGTCGGGCCCGTACATCTTGCCGCTCTCGTCTGTTGCCCGAAAGCGCATTCCCGCGGCGGCGCACAGGCTGGTCATCCTCGGCTCTATGCCGTTGGTCAGATCGCACACGATCGCCCCTGTCACCCGGTCTTCTCGCGAAAGTTTCCTTGGCACATCGCGCCCTACCCGGTACAGCGTATCTCCCAGCGCGCAGTTGGCAAACCGTGACAGCAGATCATCAACGTGCTCAGCCTGGTTTGTCTCATCGAACTCGTCGGGATACTGACTGATAAGCGCCTGCGCCGATTCCCACATCCCGGCCCGTATCGCCGGGCCCAGCAGCTCGTGCTCCACCGCCTCATACGTGTACTTCAGCGCCGGCTCATGAACGTGTCCCAGATACGCGCACAGTCCGTGGCCGAGGTTGTGAATGAACAGTTTGCGGTCAACATACGCCTTCATGTTCTGCTTGGGGTCCAGCCCGGCCACGTCGGGTATCTCGTTTCTGAATCCGCGTGCATCGCAGATCAGCGTATTATAGGCCTCCGCAAACACCAGCAGCGGGTCCCGCGCCCGGTCCGCCTGGCTCATTATCGGGACCATCTTGCCGATGCTGGTCTCCACCAGCCCGACGCTTTGCGCCAGCGGAAAATCGGCCGGCAGGTGCTCCTGGAGGCCTTCCCGGAAGGCGGCGGCCGCATCCCGCATATTCTCGCAGATGATGATATCCAGCGGCGGCTGTCCATTTTCCACGCGCTTTTGCAGCGCCAGAGCGATGGTCGGAAAGATCGCGGGCAGCGCAGCGGGCCCGACGGCGCTGGCGCACAGACGGCAGTCGCCCAGCTCAGCGGCGGCCGCCTCTCTCTCGCGCCCATTCACGCCCCTGACGCCTTTGACCCAGATGCTGGCCGGCGCTCTATCTTTGATCTCGACGCGGTACTTGCGCTGTTGGTTGAGGGCACCGATGATGGCCGGCACCACGTCAATGAATACGATCTCAAAGCCGCCGCGGGCGAACAACTGCCCGACAAAAGACCGGCCGATATTACCCGCACCTATTTGGACGAACTTGTTCTTATCCATCTGCTCCGTGTCCGCATTCCTTATTCCCCGCGACGCCCCCTTTGACCTACTTCCTTCCTTCTCGCGCAGGTCGGGCTTCCACTGTACTTGTACAAATTTACGGCGATTTAAGTTGCAGGTCGATGGTGTGGCGTCGTTAGTTGTAATGGAGGGGCCTGTCGCAGCAAGCTTCGCGTTGCGAAGCTTGCAAGCCTGGCCCAGCCGTTGTCGTTGGCCGTTTCGGCCTGCAGAGCTCCCCATGATAGCATTCTGCGTGGGCCGGGCTCCTGGCGCACAAAACTACTGTGCGCCACTCGACACGGCCCCTATGAAACGGCCTGTCAAGGGTGTGGTGGAGATTTTGTTTTCTCTGGGTCTTTGGCGTTGCCTTCGGCCACCGTCA
>JAUVVY010000018.1 GCA_030604405.1 bacterium
GACAGGCCCTTCCATTACGACTAACGACGCCACACCGTCAGCGTATAGGTTGACTTGCCCAGGATTTGCATAACTACAGTTTCTAGCCCGACGCTGTTACGCGCCAGCCACCAGCCAGGCTAGAAAGACGCTGCTGCTTTTTGGGCTTGCTTGCTTAGCCGTCTAATACCTGCGGCGGGGTACAAGCCCCCGCCCTACAGAACGCCGGCTGTTGTCAATAGGTTGTTGAAAGTTCCTAACAGATACGACGAGAATGTCGCGAAACAGCTATCACGCACTCCGACCTATTCAGGGCCTAGTGGCGGACAGTCCCCCCATCCCGGCCTAATGCTACAGTAGGAGGTCGTCACGATGAAGTATGAAATATTCTTACTGCTTTCGATCCTGTGTGTAGCGCCACTGCAGGCTGTCGCGCAGAACGTCCCGCCGCAGGCAATCACACAGTTGAAGACGTATTACCCCGACACCACCCTGGTTGAAGCCGGCAAGGCGAACTGCATCATCGTTTATCCGGAAGAGGAGGGCTATGCGGAACTCGCCCAGGATATCGTCGCAGCCATCAAAGCAGCGACGGGGGCCACGGTGCCGACCAAGACGACTGACGAATACACGGAAGCCGATCGCAACAGCAACCTCATCTGCCTGGGCCGAATGAACAACAATAAGCTGGCCCTGGACCTCTACATCTTCCACTACATCGCCTGTGACGACTGGTTCCCCGGCCCCGGGGGCGATGAGCATCCGCCCGGCTTTGTAGTGCGCTCCTGCTGCGATCCGTGGGGCACCGGCAAGAATGTCATTATGCTCGGCGGCACGGAACTGGATGGTGTGAAGCTGGCGGTCGAGTATTTCAAGGGGCTGTTGCAGAAGGGCGACACCCTCACCATTCCGCGCACGGTCAAAGTACAGTTCAAGGGCACGGAAAACCTCGAAGAATTCGCCAAGACGATAGAACCTTATTACCACGATAACTTCATTGACCTGAAGGCGCTTCCGTACGGTGCTGAGGCCAAGATGGTGGAGGCGGCTGAGCGCTATTTCCTGACCGGCCGCGACGAGTATCTCAAATGCTATGCGCTGATAATGCGCCGCTGGATGGACGAGTATTACAAGTGGGCGCCCCATCGGCAGATTACCACCCCCAAGTACATCATCCCGGTGATGCTGCTCAGCTACGACCAGATCGAAGAAAGTCCGCTGCTGCCTGATGACCTGAAGCTGGAGATGACCAACTTGCTTTACGACTACACCTCGCGCATGAGCGTGCATAGCCGCATCACGCAGCTCAAGCCGGGCGTGCTCACGACCACCGGCCATCACGCCGTCTCCGAGACCGTGATCTACGGGGCGCGGTATTTCAAGAACTATTACCCTGACGTTGATTTCGAGCGGATGGACAAGGGCGTCGCATCGGTGCAGGTCGGGCAGGAGACCATCGCAAATTCCAATGGTTTCATGGACAATGACGGGGGCTATACGCGGTCCTACCCTCTCACCGCCATGTTGCTGGCCCTGGCGATGGACAACTACGAGTATTTTGAGTCCGGCGCAGCCCGCAAATGGATGGAATACTGCCAGCTGATCAACAGTTCATGGGGCGGCTCGTTCTTTGGTCCCACGCTCACCTCTTCCATTGCTGCGTGGTATTACCAGGACCCGACCTACGTGTGGTTCAATAACTGGCGCAGAAAGAGATCCGAGTACTATCCGCAAATGACAGCGACCACCATCACCTGCTACCTGTGGACTTACCTGCCCAACATGGAGGAGCGCGTACCCGAGGAGATGGCCGGCGTTCGCTACATGACCGTGCATCCGACCAACTACGAGCAGATCAAAGGGCAGGGCAGCTTCGTCAACGTACCGCGCAAGCGCACCTTCCACCAGCTTGTCATGCGCGAGGGTTTTGAAAGAGACAACCAGTACCTGCGCCTTGATGGCATCAATGACGGTATTGCCAACGGCGGTGACGGCAATGCGATTGCGTGGCTGGCAGATGGCCGGCCCTGGTGCTTCAGCGCCAGCAGTTGGGGCGGCGGGCGTTCGATGAGGTATCACACCACCTGTCTGGTACTCAGAGACGGCCAGATGGCCGACAAGCGCGTGGCCTTTTGCGACCTGCAATTGGCCTCCGATCTTCCCGCAAGCGGCTTTGCGCGCAGCGTCATGCGTGAGTACAACGGCCTCGACTGGGCCCGCAACATCGCCTGGATCAAGGGCAAGTACTGGGTAATCTTCGACCAGTTGCAGGTCCTGGAGCCGGCGGATTACAGCATCCTTTCCCAGTGGATGCGTATGGGGTCTTCGGTTGATGAGCAGTACCGCGCCATATCTACCAATCGCGACCATAGCCTCTACCTGCAGGCCGCCGGTGGCAGCAGGCCTGTGGTCACCACGATTGCGGGCGGAGCTACGGCTATCAGACAGGGCCTGCACGGTCAGCTCACGCCCGGGCAGGAGCTCACCTTCGTAAACCTGCTGTATGGTCACCACAAAGATCTGCCCCATGAGTATTCGATCAAGCGCATCAGCCAGAATATGTGCCTGGTCACCGAACCCGAGCGCCAGGTGCTCGTCGGCGTCGCGCCGCTGGGCAAGCCCGATGAGGCGATAGCCCTCGGCCCGCAGATGCAGATCAAGTGTACTATGTTCGCTCTGGCGTCTGATGAGATAGCACTGGCCGGGCTGACCAGCTTCGGCGGCCAGCAGCCGATGGTGGAAGCCGATAGACCCATTGACCTGGAAATTGATTTCGGCAACGGCCTGGTCACTGTCAACGCCCCGGAACCCACCGAACTCATAATCCGCGGGCTTGCGGCGACAGAGGACAACATTACCGCGGCTGCGCCGACAGCCACGAATATTGTCCAACTCGAGGCCCGTGAGTACACACTGGAGGCCGACATTGCCACCGGCCCGCTTGCTGCCATCGCGGCGGCCGTGCGTGCCATCATAGACCAGGCAGCAGCGGTGCCGCCAGCGCCTATTGAAGTACAACGCCCCAGCTATCCCAAGAAGCTGACGCAACAATGGCAGTTGCAGGTGCCTGAGGGCGATGACGCTTCCATCCGCACCGTCGAAAGTGCTGACCTCGATGGCGACGGCCGGGAGGAGGTCTTCGTCGGAGCATCCGACGGGCGGGCCTTCTGTCTGACGCCTGATGGCGCGCAGAAGTGGGAATTCGCCGCCGCAGGTGGCATCAACGATATTGCGGTGGCCGACTTCGGCGACGGGCCACGGGTGCTGGTGGCAAGCGACGATGAATATCTCCACTGCCTGGATGCCAGCGGCAAGGAGCTGTGGAAATTCACCGGCGCAGGCATCGAGTGCACCAACCAGGCCCCCGGCACCTACGGTATTGGACGGTACATTGAAGGCGACGGCGAGATGATGGTCGTTGAGGTGGCCGACCTCAATGCCGACGCCACCAAGGAGATTCTGGTCGGCTCCAAGACCTTCAGACACGGCAGGAGTCGCGTGTTCGGAACGCTCTGGTGCCTGAACCCGGCCGGAGAGTTGCAGTGGCACCTGTACCAGTCTGCCGGTACCGTCACCAGCATCGCCGCCTTCGATGATACCGGCGACGGGCAGATGAAGATCGCCATCGAGAGCGGCGGTGGAACCTACGGCGTGGGTGGCTACATCGTGGACAACCAGGGCAATAACCTCAACAGGCAGGGCGCTGGCTACGGGGAAAGGTTCTGCAACGTAGCGAGGATTGCGCCCGACGGCTCCTACCGCAAGGTCCGTGTGGACCACCGAATTGGCACTACTGACGCCTTTCAGACGGTTGAGCCGTACGAGAAGAAATGGTCCTACAAGGCGGGCGGGCTGTCGGCAGCGGGACCGGAAGTGGCCGATCTGAACGGTGACGGGATCGCGGAAGTGCTCATCGGCTCCGGCGGCGGTAGCCTCTACTGCCTCAACGAAGCCGAGGAGCCGCTGACGTGGCGGCTGAATCTAGGCGAACCGATCTCGGAACTGGCTAGCGGAGCGCTGGCGGGAAGCGGTGTGCAGGTGATCGCGGGCACAAACACAGGCGCTGTGTACGTGGTATCAGCCGAGGGGAAGCCTCTGGCCCGCGCTGAGATAGCTGGGCCGGTCAGTTGCGTTGCGACGGCCCGTGTCCAGGCCAATGGCAATGAGACTATCATCGCCGCAACGGAGGCAGGCAGCCTGGCAGCATTCAAACTTCAGTAGCATCTCCACTGTGGACGGACACGAATTGCCGGCAAACAGGATGTGATTGGCAATGAAGTTGTGGAACAGCAATCCCAAATGGCCGTGGCCCCACGACGACGACATCAGCAAGTACATAGATGTCCCCGAGTGGTGGCTGGTCGGCTATGAGGAGGTCCGTGGGTTCTTACGGGGCCTGACGAAGGCACAACTCTCAACCGTGGGAAAAAGCGCCGGCGGTCGAGACCTGACCGTCGTTTACTATGGCCCCAAGAAGCCCGAGCGCACCCTTTGCGCCACCGGCGGCACCCACGGCACCGAGACAGAGGGTATCGCCTCGATAACCAACATTATCAAGCTGTTGGAATCCGGAGCGGACTTGCGCGGGAAGAAGTGGCCGGCGTTTCAGCGAGTAGCAAAGCGGGTCGGCTTCTATCTGATGCCCCTTTACAACCCTGACGCCGCGGCCCGCAGCCCCGTCAAGAGCTATGTCGGGATGCCCATAGACCTGAAAGACCCCAGCGACGGCGTTCACCATCTACACATCGGCTTCTGGAAGAATGGTAGGCTGCTTAACCGCAAGCGCGTCTTCGGCCCGTGGACGCCGCAGTCCGACGTTGCCGGCAGGCTTGACCGGATTGCATATCTGGGCCAGCGCTTCAACGACGCCGGCCGCCTCATCAACAGGCCTCGCTCGCGCAAAAAGTCCATGGCGGTCGAAACCATGCAGATGCTGGACTACTTGAAGAACAATGAAATAGACTGCTACATGGACCTGCACTCGCACAGCTCTCCCCCGTGGCTGGGCATCTGTCCGCCGCAGCACACCAGCGGCGATCACGAGCAATTAGTCAAGCTGCACGAATTGACCGCGAAGATGACAAAGAGGGCCGGCGGCCCACAACTGGCGCTCTCCCAACAGGACCCCAGCCGCTGGTACAACAGCCATTTCTTCCCGGCGAACCTCGGCATCTATGCCGTCACGTACGAGGCAATGGCGGGCTTCAAGGGCAACTATCCGGATGACAAGCCTTGGCAGGAAATCTGGCTGGCGAATGCCTATAACGGCATGCACACCATCCTCGGCCTCGCCCAGGCGCTGCTGAAAGTCCCGTCACCGTGGAAATGACGTAGCCCATGGACTATGATGCCGCAATAGCATATCTGGACAGCCTGGTGAACTATGAGCGCACCGGCCTCCGCCGCGAGTTCGCTGACGAGGTCAGGCTGGACACCATCCGCCGGCTCTCCCAACTGCTGGGCAATCCGCACGAGCAGTTCGCAGCCGTCCATATCGCCGGCAGCAAGGGCAAGGGGTCCGTCGCAGCCACCGTCGAAGCCATGGCCCGAGCAGGAGCTTATCACACAGGGCTCTTCACCTCTCCCCATCTTGTCTCGCCTCGCGAGCGCATCCGCATAGATGGCGAGATCATCTCCCGCGATACTTTGATCGAGCTGGTGGATACCGTAGAGCCCGCCGTGGAAAAAATCCGCGATGAGGGCGTCCCCTCTCCGCCGACGTTTTTCGAGGTCTATGCGGCAATGGCGTTCGTGCACTTTGCCGCAGAGAAGGTGGACCTGGGGATTCTTGAGACCGGTCTGGGCGGCCGCTTCGATGCCACCAACATCATCAACCCGCTGGTTTGTGCCATTACCACACTGGGACTGGATCACACCGAAATACTTGGTGATACCATCGAGCAGATTGCCTTCGAGAAGGCCGGCATCATCAAGTCAGGCGTGCCGGTGGTGGTTGCCGACAATCCAACGTCAGCCAGGGAAGTGATATGCAAGCGTGCTGCGGAGGTCGGAGCGCCGCTCATACCAGCCCCACAGATCGTGTCAAGCACACCGCCTCAGCGTCTGCCTGTGCCGGACGCCGACACGCCCCTGCCGAGGCCGTTGCAGACCGTTGTGGTGCGCCGCGACGCCGAGGAGTTGGCCGTGCAGTTGGCTTTGGCGGGCGCACATCAGGCGATAAACCTCGCGGCAGCCATCGGTCTCGCCGATGTGCTTGATGCGACGGGGTATGAGCGGATGGACGACGAAGCGATTCTGGCTGGCGCGCGGAGCGTCGAATGGCCGGCGCGGCTTGAGATCATCCAGGCGCGTCCGTGGGTGGTGCTCGACTGCGCTCACAACCCGCAGTCAGCAGAGGCGCTGGCCGAGGCCTTGCCAAGTCTGATAGAATATGACAAGCTCATAATGGTCCTTGGCGTCTCGGCCGACAAGGATGCCGCCGGCATCGCGGAGGCACTGGCTGCGATAACCGATATCGCCGTATTGACGCAGGCTGCGATGCCGCGCGCACTGCCCGTGCAGGAATTTCGGGCACAGACGGCGCAATCTTGGTCTGAGCACCATGCCGCAGCGACCACCGCTAAAGCGCTGAGGATGGCTCACGATTTCGCCGGCCCGCGCGATTGCATTGTGGTCACCGGCTCATTCTTTGTGATAGATGAGTTCCTGCAATTTGCAGGTGGGGCGACCGCATAACTCTGACACGGAGGGCGAGAAAATGGACCCAAAGATCAGAAAGGAAATCCTCAAGCGCGGCGGAACGAGCATCGCCTGGCAGGGCGAGTCATACCTCGGCGGCGACTACGGCCAGGAGGAGATTGACGCAGTCGTCAACTGCATCGAGGCCTCGATGGATTATAACGTCGGCTTCGGCTTCATGATGGAAGAGATTCTGAACTTCGAGGCGGCCTTTGCCGAGTATTGCGGCACCAAGTACAGCGTCAGCATCAATGGCGCCGGCTCCGGTCTGGACATGGCAATGATGGTCCTGGAACTGGAGCCTGATGATGAGGTCATCGTGTCCGCACTGAACTTCAGAGCGGCCCCGCTGGCGGTCATCGGCCAGGGCGCAAAGCTGATACTCTGCGACTGCGATCCGCGCACGTTCCAGGACGATCCGGCCGATGTCGAAAAGCGCATCACCAAAAACACCCGCGCCATCTTCCCGGTGCACATGAATGGAATGTCCGCGCCGATGGATGACCTTTTGGAGGTCGCCAGCCGCCACCAGCATCACAAGCATGGCAAAATCGAACTCATCAGCGATGCGGCCCGCGCGCTCGGCGGCGGCTATAAGGACACTAAGATCGGCAAGCACGGCCTGATGACGGTCTTCAGCTTTCATACGATGAAGAACATGACCACGCTGGGCGAAGGCGGCGCAGTCACCACCGACGACGACCACACCTGCGAGTATCTGCGGGGCATCCGCCAGTTCGGCAACGAGACCAGCGGCTGGGGCACCAACTACAAGATGACGCGCGTGCAGGCGGCTGTGGGCCTGGTGCAGTTGCGCAGGCTTGACGACTTCATCGCCCGCCGGCGTGCGGTTGCCGCGGCGCGCAAGGAGATGCTCGACGGCATCCCGCACCTCACGATCCCCTACGAGCCGGATGATGTCACCCACAGCTACTACCTCTACACGCTGCTGGTGCCGAAGGACTGGGCCGGCGCCAAGCGCGACAAGCTCATGGAGCTTCTGCGCGAGCAGTACGGCGTGGACACGGTCGTCGCCAACCCGCCGGTCAACCAGATACGCGGCGTAATCGCGGAAGCGACCAAGGGCCAGGAAGTGCCGGTTTCTGAGGAGCTTGGCACGCGACTTTTCTGTGCGGCGATACACCCGATGATGTCGCAGCAGGACAACGAGTACATCTGCGCCGCCCTCTGGGACGCGGTGGAGAAGATGAGCTAACCGGTATTATTCCCCAAGCCGTAGGTCGGGCTTTCTACAGTAGTTATGCAGATTTTGGGCAACTCAAGTTGTATGCCGATGGTGTGGTGTCGTTAGTCGTAATGGAAGGGCCTGTCGCAGGCTGTTTTGCGAAGCGAAACAGCCAAGGCTGGCCCAGCCGTTGTCGTTGGGCGTTTGGGTGTGGCGACTTTGCCTTGATAGCGTTCTGCGTGGGCCGGCCTCGTCGCGGAATCTTCGATTCCGCCACTCGACACGGCCCTTCCATTACGAGCAACGACTACAGGCCATTAGCCCGAAACTATGCTTACTTGGAATTTGCATAAGTACAGTTTCTAGCCCGACAGCATTGCCTTCCGCTTGGCATTGGGAGAGGCTTACCAAGCGACTGGCCCGGCCGTTTACATAGGAGTGATACTGATGGCAGACCAAAAAATGCGCATTTTAGGCGTCGGGGCGCATCCCGACGATCTGGAGATACTCGGCGGCGGTACGCTCGCGAAATATGCCGCCCAGGGCCATCAGGTCTATATGGCAGTGGCCACCGATGGCAGCGCCGGTCATGCGGTGATCCCGCCCGACGAACTGGTCGAGATCCGCAAGCAGGAATTGCACGCCTCGGCTGAAAAGATCGGTGCGCAGGTGCACTGGATCGGCGAGCCGGATGAATTCCTGTTCGAGGACTACGAAACGCGCATGAAGTTCATCGAGGCCATCCGCTGGGCCAACCCGCAGGTCATCATCACTCACAATCCGGACGATTACCATCCCGATCACCGTGCCACCTCGCAACTGGTTTTCGGCGCCGCGTTCGTAGCCACCATTCCTAACATCCAGACCGGCACTCCGCCTCCGGACGGCATGGCGGCGATCTTCTACATGGACTCTCTGGCCGGCGTGAATTTCCAGCCCGAGTTCTTAGTGGATATCACGGACACCTATGAGAAGAAGATCGAGATGATGAAGTGTCACGACAGCCAGGTGACGTGGCTGCTGGACCACGATGACATTGACATACTCGACTTCATTGACGGCGTTGCGCAGATGCGGGGGTTGCAGTGCGGGGTCAAGTATGCCGAGGGTTTCCGGGCGGCGTGGGCCTGGCCGCGGGTACGCCCGGAGAGTCTGCTGCCGTAGAAGAACGCCGTTGCGCTCCTCAGAACGATAAGGCCACGACCTGCTTCGGTCGTGACCTTTTCATTCGTTCTCTATGGCGCCGCTCAGATGAGGCTGGTGCTAAAGTAGCGCTCGGCGCGGTCGGCCAGCACGGTGACCACGTTCCCGCCCCGGTGGCGCCGCGCGACTTCTATGCCGGCCCACACATTCGCCCCCGAGGAGGTACCCACAAGCAGCCCTTCCACCCGCGCCAGCTTGCGGGCCATCCCGATGGCGTTGTCATCGGTGACCGTGACCACTTCGTCAATCAGATCAGTGTCCAGGATCGGGGGGATGAAGCCGTCCCCGATGCCCTGGATCTGGTGCAGCCCCGGCTCATCGCCCAGCAGCGCCGCCACACCCTCCGGCTCGACTGCCACAACGCGGATGGCGGCCTGCTTCCCCTTCAGGTAGCGACCGACGCCGGTGAGGGTGCCACCGCTGCCAACACCGGCTACAAATGCGCCGATATCACCAGCCATCTGGTCCCAGATCTCGACGGCAGTGGTCTCGAAATGGCACGCCGGGTTAGCCGGGTTCTCGAACTGCTGTGGCATGAAGAAGCCGGGCTGCGAGGCCAGCTCTCCCGCTCGCGCAGCCGCTCCCGAAATACTCTCATCCCCCGGCGTCAGCTCCAGCTCCGCCCCCAGCGCCCGTATGATCTTCTTCCGTTCCTCGCTCATGTTCTCCGGCATGCAGATTACGACCCGATAGCCCTTCTGCACGCCCACCAGCGCGATGCCGATGCCGGTGTTGCCGGACGTCGGCTCCACTATCGTATCGCCGGGTTTCAGCACGCCGGTCTGTTCCGCGCACTCGATCATCTGAAGCGCAACGCGGTCCTTGATGCTGCCGCCCGGGTTCAGGAACTCGGCCTTCGCGAACAGCGGCTGCTCTGTCACCTTACGCAGCCGCATCATTGGGGTATTGCCTATGAGCGAGAGGACGTTGTCATGCCACATGCCACAGACCATCACCTGTCGCAGAATTGGGCCCGCAATTCCCGCCATCTTAGCACGCGTTGCAGGCAAGCACAAGTGCCCGCGGGCTCGGTGGAGGGGGGCCAATCCCATGCCCACGCGCCGCTGATCGCAGCTCGCGCCCTCCCTGCCGGCATCGCTACATACAGCCACCTGGCACCGTGCTGCTCGCGCACCACAGACTCCCCCGCCTGCCCATTTACCTCAACAGTCAGATCCCCTATCGGGCACAACATCTCGACGATGCAGCCGGCCGGATAATCGGTGTCCGTTTCGAAGGCCATCTTGCCTTCATCAATCCGTGGTCGCGCACTACCATCACCTCGTTGACCAAGAAGAGCTACGGACTACAACTTCGCCCTCACACGCCGGTTGCCTGCTGCCATTGTGTCAACCAAGCAAGCACGGCTGTCGGGGGTTCCGCCGGGCCAGCAAACGCTCAGTTCCGGCTCGATCCGCCGCCAAGATCCGGCACGTCGAGCAGTTCGCCTTCTCGCTTGGCGGACTCGTGGGCTATCAGCCCGGGAACCAGGTACCGCGCCGCCTGCCAGATGTTGTTGGGCGGCTGCTGTCCGCTGATGCACGCCGTCACGAAATCGTCCACCAGGAACTGGTGGGAGCCCAGGTGACCGTTGGGCAGGCCGATGAACTCCCTGGGCAGGCGGCTGATGTCGTGGACACTGCAGACGCCCTCATGCGTCCCGTCGGCGGAGGTGACTGCCGCCATCTCGCCCTCGGGCTTTGCCGGTCGGCCCACCGGCGTCAACAGATCACTTAGATCAATCATCTCGTCACGGTTCTTGGTAACCCACACCTTGGCGTTGGCCTGTTCCTCGTAGCTTCCCTCGGTGCCGTAAAGACTGAGGCCCACGGTGCCCGGGTGGCCGATGCGCCGGAACTCGTTGATGCGCATCATGCTGCCGTCGGACATCTTGAACAGAGCGCTTTCGTTGCTGAAGGCGTTATTCCACACGTTGACTTCGGGATCATAGATACCATCTTCGTGCTCATCCACGAAGCCGAAGCATGAGACGACAGTGGCGTGGGCGCCGGTGACCGAGACGATCATGCTCGTCGAGTGGGTCGGGTAGTACATCGGCGGGCCGCCCGCCAGTTCTCGCCACCTTTCCCCGCCGCGCCATTTCGCCACATCATAAAGCCCGTGGTCCCAATCGTGATAATACTCGCCCTCGCCATAAACAATCCTGCCGAAGTCGCCCTTTCGGAAACGCTCGCGGCAGTAGATGGCACAGGGATAGTAGTAGCTGGTCTCCCCGATCATGTATATCAGGCCGGTTGCCTCGACAGCGCGGACCAGTTCGGTGATCTCCTCGATGCTGGCCGCCGAGGGCACCGCCGAATAGACGTGCTTCCCTGACCGCAGGGCCTGCACCGCCTGCGGTCCGTGCATCCAGTGCTGGGTTATGACGGCTATCGCATCCACGTCAGTCTGGCACAGCTCGTCCAGCGACGGGCAGGTCTTCGGGATGTCGAACTTCTCGGACTTTGCTTTCAGCTTCTCTCCGTCCAGGTCGCACAGGATGACCTCATCCACCAGAGGGTGTGCGTTGAACAGAGGAATAAACGAATTCGCGAAAGAGCCAACTCCACACATACCAACTTTGATACCCATGATAGCCTACCTTTCCTGCGTCCAGCTTACGCTCACATTTCTCTTTTGCACGTGGGCTTTCCTGCCTTGAGCGAGCAGCCGGAAGGAATGAAACAAGCAAGCAGGGAAGGTTAAGCTATGAAATCAGGCTCAGCCTTCACAATAGCGGAAGGAGCGCATCATGGCTGACACAGAGGAGATCATTTACTTCAATCTGAGCACGGACTGCGAGGCCACGGATCCGGCTCTTAACGATGCGGCACTTGGCGAGCGCGCTACGCGTGGCCTGAGGGATCTGCTTGAAGCAGAAGCCTGGCGCGCAACGTTCTATGTCATCCCCACCGATATGGAGGCACACCCACAGTTATACAATGAACTGCACGACGCCGGACACGAGATCGGCCTCCACCTGCATCCTGCGGCCCAGGGCTACTCGCCGTTTTGCGGCATATACGGCCCGGATATGCAGGAGAAGATAATGGACGAGGCGGCCGATCGCTTCGCGCAAGTGATGGGATGGCGCCCGCGTGCCCTGTGCATGGGCTATGGCTCTGCGAACGACCATACCTATCCGATCCTCGCCAAGCTGGCCTTTACGCACGGTATGTGCTCCGTACCCGGGCGGATCTTGCCCGAATGCGCTTCTCTGTGGGGCGGTGCACCGCTCTTTATGCACTACACCCACCCCTATAATCGCTGCCTAATCGGCGACCTGGACTTCGTGGAGGTGCCAGCGACGATAGACTGGGAAAGCCGCATGTGGGGAGGCAAACACCCCCAGGACCTGCGAGTGGAACTGGTTGATGCCAAGAATCATTTCTACACCATAGAGAAATCCGTTCGCCGGCAAATCGAAGAAGACGTGCCCGTCAAACTGCTACATACAGTTACTCACAATATATTCGAATACGGCGATCCCGATGACTTCAGGCGGCAGACCCTCGAAGGAATAATCACGCACTACAAGAATATCGTCGCCGATCGAGGCTATGGGCTCGCAGGAGCGACGGTCGCAGAGATCGCGGAGCTGTATCGCGCTGCAGTGCCGAGACAGGAAAGCGAACTTGAACTGGACTTGCGCGGTTACCTGAGAGACAAATGAGAGAGTCTACCGTTACGATGGGGGTTGGCTCGAAGAAGTATGCTCGCCCCGACCCGATTGTCATTGGCTGGCATGATGATCGATCAGTCGCCCCTGTCACCTATGAGGCGATCCAGGAATTCCTTTCTCTGGCGCCTTCGTACGGCGTGAGTGTCGTTGACTATGACGCAAGCAAGAAAGGGGTTTACGGCTGGCCAGTGGACATTGAGCTCTCGTGGGCCCTCCTGAACTGCTGAAAGGTTGGTGCATTGTGCTAGGAGCGAATTGTAGCGAACTTGGGCATGTCATCGCCCGATGGATAGTGATGGTGTTCAGCGGCATGTTCTCCTGCGTGGTTGTGGGGCTCCTGGAGTGCCGCAGCGCGGGCGAGCCCTGGCCTCTCATTGGATGGATGCTGGCGCCGTCGTTGGTCGGCGCGGCCATAGGCCTCGGGGCGATGCGGATCTGTCAGCTCGCCGCACTCACATCAGACCCATGGCTCTGTCCGGTAGCGCTGATGTTTGCGGCTGCTGCGGCGCTCGTCGCAGGAGCCATCGTTGCGAATGCAACTTGGCCCCCTTCCACTGCTGGCTCGGATTGCGGAATACAGCTGGCGGCAGTCGGAGTTCTGGGTGCGATTCACGGAATATCTGGCGCCGCACTGAGCGGCCTGTTGTGGTTCGCTCTAGGTCCGTCCATCGGAACAGCTATGACTTGATGCCAACTGTTTGCGAGCGTGTGACGACGTACTACGAATACGATACCGCCAATGAGCTGACCGTGGAGACCACCGGCAGCGACACGACCTATTACTACTACGACCACAGCGGGAACACCACGGCCAAGCAGGAGCCGTCGGGGACGACATATTATCAGTATGACCACGAGAACTTGATGACGCGGTGCATGCTAGGTTTGCTTTGAAAGGAGACGTCAACATGTTGCCTTCACATGCAGAGTATCTCATCGGTGGGCATTTTCTCGCAAGAGTGCTGTGTATCGCAGGGACAGCCGTGTTGGCCTCTGTCATCCCCATCCTGGTCTGGTCGCGCGGCAGCGCATGCCTAGCGTTTTCCGAACAGATGTTAGCGCCAAGTATCATGGGAGCTGCACTGGGGGTTGGTGCCGCGCGCGTGATTCAGCTCTACGGGTCGGAAGTGGGGACGGAGCACATTGCAGCAGTGACGTGCCTGGCGCTCTTCGGTGCGGCTATCCTCTCAGGCGCATTGATTGGGGTGAGCCTCGGTCCGCCTGCGCCTCCCGGCTCAGAGCAGGGCATGCACGTTCTATGGTTTGGCTTCTGGGGAACAATTCACGCGGTGACAGGAGCGATATTGGGGGGGGTCATGTGGCCCCTGGTGAGGGAATGGTTTGGGTTTCTCGCACGGTAGTTGGACTCGGTGATAGGGGTCGAGCAACCGGATAGAATGCGTAGCGCAAGGCCAATACTTCCGTGAGTCGCAGGCTCAATGCGAAACCATCCGCGCTCGGCGATTTGATGAGCAGTGGTGCGCTGCGAGTGCGGCGGGAAGGGGTGCTGGCATCGACGGCTTCCCTTGGGAACCGAGAGCAACAGGCGCGTGTTCAGGAATAGGAATACGATACGGCGGGAAATGAAGCGTGATGAGCTATCTGTGGCTGGAAGGAGGGGTCTGAGGAGACCACCGGCGCGGGCACGACCTATTACTACTACGACCACAGCGGGAATACGGTTGCCAAACAGGAGCCGGCGGGGACGACGTATTATCAGTACGACCACGAGAACTTGATGACGCGGATTGACTTTGCGGATGACAGCCACAACTACTTCGCATACAATGCCGACAGCAAGCGGGCAGGGAAGCCGGCTGGCTGGTCTCCACCGAGTTTGCTTGGCGTGGGAGTTCCGTGTCGAGCGAAAGACCACGATCCGCCTGGATCGCTAGGGCGTATGACGGTGCTAAGGGGAAACACGTTATCTGTGTCCCGATTGTGAGCCCGCAGCGAGTTCCTGCGCGTCAGAGAGGGGTGATGCCTGTGCAGTCCTGGACAAGGCTCGTCCTACGCGGCAGTGGATGGGGTTTCCTGCTCGGCTTTGCACTGCCCGCCGCAGCAGGCATGGCCGCCGTGTATCTCGGTGTCTTTGAGTGGGCGCTCGTAGGCAGAGATAGTCCACCTCCAGCTCAGTTGGAGTGGTTCCACGGGCCGCCCGACTACTTGCTGCATGTACTAGCAACATGGATGCTGCTCCCGGCGCTGCCCTTCGCTGGCCTTCTAGAGAATCAATATGACTTGTTTCTCGTGGCGCCGCTTCTGTGGCTTTTGGTTGGCGCAGCTTGCGGCGGCGTTGTGCACTTGTGGCGAACAATGCGCTTCCGATTGGATACAAAGCGAGAATGAGCTGTGACGAATAAGGGGGCGAGGAACACGATTGCCAAGCAGGCGCCAGCGGGGACGACGTATTACCAGTACGACCACGAGAACTTGATGACGCGGATTGACTTTGCGGATGACAGCCACAACTACTTCGCATACAATGCCGACAGCAAGTGGGTGGAGAAGCGGGATAGTGAGGGTTATGCACGCTTCATCTATCAGGGGCCGGATATGCTGAAGCTGCTGCAGGAGCAGAACGAGAGCGAAGAGGCCGTGGTGCAGTACACGATCGGTAACAGCTTGGAAGCCATGCGCCGGGCCAACGGCGGAGGACTATCTGGCGGCGCGAGTTGCTTCTACCGCTTCGACGCATTGGGCTCGACGTTCGAGCTGACCGACATCGCCGAGATCATCGGCGATACGTACCTCTACAACGCCTGCTCGCGAGAACTCGCCGCTCGATTCAGACTCGGAAGGGATGTGACATGACGCGGAGCCATCGGTCTTGGCTGCCTGCTGTGGCAGCGGCGATCATGGCACTGGCAGCAGTATGGTGGTTCTGGCCGCCGCAGTACGCCAGCATACAGTATGCCGCTCGCGTCGGAGACTTCGCGGACGTAAAGAGACACCTCCGGCAGGGAGCGGATGTCAACGCCAGGGAGGAGTACGGGTTGACGCCACTGCACTGTGCGGCCCGGGCGGGGCGCGTCGAGATCGCGGAGTTCCTGGTGGCCGAGGGGGCCGACGTTGACGCCACAGCCAATGACGGTTGCACGCCTCTACACGGAGCGGCTTGCGAAGGCCATACCGAGGTCGCGAAGCTCCTCCTCGATAACGGGGCAGATGCAAACAGCCAGGGCCCCGAAGGCTGGACGGCATTGAGTGTCGCGGCCTTTGGCGGCCACACCGACGTCGTGACGCTGCTGCTGGAGAACGACGCGGACCTCCATGCCAAGACCGATCAGGGATCGACGGCACTGCATATCGCGGCCTACAGAGGCCACACCGACGTCGTGAAGCTGCTGCTGCTGCAGGGCGCTGACGTGGATGCCCAGAGCAGCAATAGTGCCTCCACGCCGCTGTGCTATGCGGCTCAAGAAGGCTACATCGAGGTCGTGAAGCTGCTGCTGGCAAAGGGTGCCGACGTCAGCGCCAGGACCCCTGACGGCGCCACGGCGCTGTATTTGGCGGCTCAAGACGGCCACGCCGAGGTCGTCAAGCTTCTACTGGCAAAGGGTGCCGACGTCGAGGTGGCCAAGAAAGAAGGCTGGACGGCATTGAGTGCCGCGGCCCTTGGCGGCCACAGCGACGTCGTGAAGCTGCTGTTGGAGAACGACGCGGACCTCCATGCCAAGACCGATCATGGATCGACGGCACTGCATATCGCGGCCTACAGAGGTCACACCGACGTCGTGAAGCTGCTGCTGCTGCAGGGCGCCGACGTGGATGCCCAGAGCAGCAATAATGCCTGTACGCCGCTGTGCTATGCGGTTCAGGAAGGCTACATCGAGGTCGTGGAGCTGCTGCTGGCAAACGGCGCGAGTGTAAGCGTGAAGAACAAGAAAGGCGCGACCGCGCTGTACTTGGCCGCCCACGGGGGCAGGGCTGAAATCGCGAAGCTGCTGCTCGATGGCGCGGCAGACGTGAACACTGCGGGCCCCGAAGGGTGCACACCGCTGGCTGTTGCGGCCGAGAAAGGCCACACCGACGTCGTGAAGCTGCTACTGGAGAACGGCGCGCACCATCATGCTGAGAATGACAGGGGCTGGACTGCGCTGCGCGTGGCGGCTTCCCGAGGGCACGCCGATGTCGCGAAGCTGCTGCTCGATGGCGGGGCAGATGCAAACACTCAGGGCCCCGAAGGGTGCACGGCGCTGCATTTTGCGGCCGAAAAAGGCCACACCGAGGTCGTGAAGCTGCTGCTGGCAGATGGCGCCAGTGTAAGCGTGAACAGCAAGACACACGGAACCGCGCTGCACGCGGCGGCTTCATCTGGGTCCACCCAGATCGTGAAGCTGCTACTGGACAACGGAGTAGACCTCCATGCTGAGACCGGTCAGGGCACCACGGCATTGCATGTTGCGGCCGAAAAGGGCCAGACCCAGGTTGTGAAGCTCCTGCTGGAAGACGGCGCCGACATCGAGGCGGGGGCCGATAGCATCGGTACCCCGCTGTCCCCGGCGGCTTACGGAGGCCACATCGAGGTCGTGAAGTTCCTGCTGCACGATGGCGCCGAGGTCAATGCCCACAGCGATGACGGCGCCACGGCGCTGTGGTATGCGGCCCAAGAAGGCCACATCGAAGTCGTGAAGTTGCTGCTGGAGAACGGGGCACGCGTCAACGGCCAGGGCCCGAAAGGCCACACGCCGCTGTATGTTGCGGCTTACGAGGGCCACACAGACGTAGTCGGAGCCTTGTTGGACAGGGGTGCCAGTGTCAATCCCACAGATAGCCATGGCACGACCGCGCTCGGCGCAGCGGCCTACCGAGGTCATGCCGACACAGTCGCGACATTGCTGGATCGAGGTGCGCGTACTGACGCAGTGGCTGATGAAGGTGCGACGCCCCTCCACATGGCGGCCGCTGGAGGTGACGTCGAGACTATTCGGGTGCTGTTGCGCCGAGGCGCGGACATCAATGCCAGGGATGCGGGCGGCCATACGCCGCTCGACCGCGCCCGCCGAAAAAGCCACACGGAGGCAGCAGACCTCCTGCGCCGGCACGCTGCGGAGCAATGACCAGCCAAGAGCACGTCCGGCACGGGCCGCCTGAACGGACACGATGCTGATGCTGGGCAATCCATGCGCAGTCGAAGGGGAGACGCGCAGATTGGATGTCTTGATAAGGATCAGCGAGGAGAAATGGTACTGGCCGGCGTTGGGGGCGGTGCCGGTAGCGCAGCGACCAGAACTTGATGACGCGGATTGACTTTGCGGACGACAGCCACAATTACTTTGCCTATGATGCGGACAGAAAGCGGGTCGAGAAGCGGGCTTCCGCTGCGTGTATTCACCGCACTCGGAGATCTATCATTATTCTACAGTTACCGCACAGGCCGTAGAGCAAAGCGAGGAGCACAATGAAAGAAATCAAGATTGGCATCGTCGGTATGAGCGGGCGGGGCCAGGGCTGGGTCAACACGATCAACCTGGTGCCTGACTGCCGGCTGACCGCCGTGTGCGACAGGGTTGGGCCGCTGGTCGAGCAGGGCCTGGCGCGGGCCGATGACCCCGGCGTGCGCGGATTTCGCGACTACGATGAAATGCTGGCAAATGCGGACATTGACGCCGTAGCCGTGATAGTTGAGCCGGAAGCCCTCGCCAGCCTGAGCGTGAGGGCACTGGAGGCGGGCAAGCACGCTATCTCCGAGGTGCCGCTGTGCTACACGATGGACGACTTGTGGCGGCTCATAGTGGCCGTCGAGCGGACCGGGCTGAAGTTCCAGCTTGCCGAGCAGACGGCATGGTCGCCGTGGGTATTCGCCTGGCGGGACATGGTGGAGCGCGGCGAACTTGGCAAAGTGCTGTTCGCGGAGGG
The DNA here is from genome assembly GCA_030604405.1 of bacterium. GTDB lineage: Bacteria > Armatimonadota > Zipacnadia > Zipacnadales > UBA11051 > UBA11051. The sequence continues at coordinate 18,612 of JAUVVY010000018.1, forward strand.
GCAATACCTGCACGGCATGCCCGACTACGTCATGTGGGTTGACAGCGAAACCGGCCGCCGCATGGGCAGCGAGGAGGCCAAGGAGTGTCCCACCGCGATCAGGAGCCGGTACTGCAACCTGGGCACACCCATCAAGTACCACACGCACGACCTGAGCCCGCTGCTCAGAGTGCTGGATGACCGGGTGGAGCGGGTCTTTTGCATGGGCACGCGGCGCAGCGACAGCTATTACTACGACGACTTGTCCGGCTCCGACCTTCAGGTGGCGCTGATGCACACCGCGAAAGACACCATTATCCGGCTGGTGTGCGGCTTCAGCTTCCCGACGGCTCAGCCGGCTCACTGGTACCATCTGGTCGGCACCGGCGGAGATGTCGAGACAGCCCGAAGCGCCACATCGGCGGGAAGTGATCCGGGTGCATGGTGGCTGGCCGGCCGCCACATGAGGACCCGCACGCCGGTTGCGTGGGCCAATACAGATTTCCAGCCGGCTCCGGCTGCGGCAGTTGCCAGCGGACATGGAGGGCTTGACTATTACCCGATTGAGGATTTCGCCAACTGCATCCTCAATGACACCGAGCCCTTCAACAATATCTACCGGGCCGCCGAGGTCCAGGCCCCCGGCATCCTGGCCGATATGTCTGCGGACACCGGAGAGCAGATTCAGGTCCCCGAGTTCCGGCCGAACGAGCAGCGCAAGGCCGGCCAGATGCCGGAGTAGAATTTGTGGTTATGCAGATTTCTAATCGCAAAAGGAGTTTAGAGTCTTGGAGGGACCTCCCATTACACGTCGTGGTCCTGTTGGAAGGGCCGCGTCGAGCTGCGCACGGTTGTTCCGTGCGCTGGGAGGCCGGCCCACGCAGAACGCTATCCTGGCGAGGTCGCCACACGCAAACGGCCAATGACAACGGCTGGGCCAGCCTTGTCGGCTTCCAACGGCAAAGCCGACTGCGACAGGCCCTTCCAATACGACTAACGACGCCACAGCATCGCCTTATGGCTTGAATTGCCCAATATTTGCATAACTACAGTAGAATATCAGACCGGCTTTGCGCGAGCAAACTCACCGGGACTGACAACGCGCCATAAGCGAGGAGTGAGGCATCTCGTGAAAATCCATCCTGTCCCCTTTAAGGCTCTGGGCGGCCTTTGCGAACAAGACGATGTGGACGCCGCCATGCGGGTTATATCCAATGCCACCGAGCCGGAAGGCACCTTCTTCCCACTTCCTGAAGAGACCGATTTCCAGGATGCGTTCGCCGAGCACGAGGGCGCTAAACATGCAGTCGCGGTGAATAGCTGCGGGACCGGACTGGATGTGTGCATGATGGTGCTCGGCATACAGGCAGGCGATGAGGTCATCACTACGCCTCTCACGTTCGTATGCTCGGCTACATGTGCAGCGGCCCGCGGCGCCAAGGTCGTCTTCGCAGACATAGATCAGGAGACTATGAACCTCGACCCGGAAAAGGTCAGGGCCAAGATCAGCGACCGCACCCGCGCTATTGTTCCGGTCCACTACACCGGCCTGCCATGTGACCTGGACGCCTTCGACCAGATAAGCGGGGAGACAGGGATTCCGATCATCTACGATGCAGCCCACATGGCAGGCGGGCTCTACCAGGGCAAGCCGGTCGGGGGACGCGGCCAGGCATCCTGCTATAGCTTCCAGAGCAACAAGAATATGACGACTCTGGGTGAAGGTGGCGCCGTGACCACTGATGATCCAGAGTTCGCCGAAAAGGTCCGGCAGAAAAAGACCTTCGGATACGTCTATGGCGGGCCGCAATTGCGAGTGGTGACCATCGGCTTCAACTACCGCATGACCAAGGTTCAGTACGCCGTGGGCCTGACCCAGGTCGCCAAGCTCGGCCGCGTCGTCTCCGAGCGTCGGGAGCGGATGCTCAGGATCAACGAGTTGCTGGCGGGTGTCGAGGAACTGATCCTGCCGGTCGGTCATGGCCCGGGCCATGCCAGCCACATGTACAGTGTGCGGCTTGACACCGACAAGGCCGGCTTCTCTGAAGCGGACCTCCGCGAGCACATGCAGGACGCCTATCAGGTCGGCAGCGCCAAGTGTTACGCGGTCGTGTGGAGCTGGGAGGCGTTCGCGGAAATTGATTACGACAACAGCGATTGTCCGATAGCGGAGAAGGCCTGCGAGCAGGTATTCCAGCTCCCCATTTTCCCCGATACGCCATTTGAGGACCTGGACTACATCGTCTGGACGCTGAAAGAATCAATAGCGGAGTTGCAGCGAAGTTGACGCCACTTGCAGGGAGCAATGAAGCGATGAACTGGTTGATAGTCGGAGCAGGTGACATCGTACACAAGCGTGTCGGCCCGGGGATCGCTGCCGAGCCGCGCAGCCGCATCGTCGCGGTCTGCGATGTGGTGCAGCAACGTGCTGAAGATATTGCCCGGCAATATGACGCACGTGTGTTCACCGATCTGGATGAGGCGCTGCAGGACGGTGACGTTGAGGCGGTCTATGTCGCCACTCCGGTGTTCCTGCATGTCCCCCAGGCCGTCGCGGCCCTGGAGGCGGGCAAGCACGTTTTGGTGGAAAAGCCGGTGGGTGTGTCTTATGCCCAGGCCTGCGAACTGGTAGAAGCCGCGCAAGCCGCAGATGGCACCTGCGGAGTGCCATACTATCGCAGGTTCTATCCTCGCTATGAAATGGCCGAGCAGATGCTGGACGCCGGCGAGTTCGGCCAGATTGTCCTGATCCGGCTTCATTTCTTCACGTGGCATGGTCCGACAGCAGACGACCCCAACGCCTGGCGACTAACATTTGACAAGTCGGGTGGTGGGGTACTGCCGGACATGGGCTCGCACATGTTTGACGTTATGATCGGGCTTTTCGGGCTACCTGCGCGCGTCTATGCCAAAGTCGCCACTCAGACCCATTCGTTCGAGGTGGAAGACTCGGCCGTGATGGTCATGGAGTACGAGGACGGCCCGCAGGTCATCGCCAGCTTCAACTGGAACTCGAAGACCTGGTCGCATGAGTTCGAGATCATCGGCACTGAAGCCAAGGTGAAGTGGCATCCGTACGATGGGCCGAGTGTGCTGAAGACTGTGGGCCGGGATATTCAGGACATCGAGTCGCCGAATCACGAGAACATCCACTATCCGGTAATCGAGGATTTCGTCAGTGCGATAGAGCAGCGCCGTTGCCCGAGGGTGACTGCACAGGAAGCGGCCAAGACCAATCTGCTGCTTGAGGCCGTTTATCTGTCCGCGCGTGAGAACCGTGAAGTTGCCCTGTCCGAAATAGAACACTAGTTGGCGCCCAACCTGATATTCAGGACACGGGAAGAAATGATTTTCGAACCTGCACCCCGAAACGATTTTGCAGAATTCATCGAAACCTACTACGAAGACTGCCGCCGTGGTATGCCCCAGATAGAGGCAATTGGCGGCAAGTGGACCTTCGAGGACCTCATCCCCGGCATGAGCGATTTCGATTATCGCTTCATCTGCGCCAATGGCATGAGCGCGGATGACTGGTGCCAAATGGCGTCTCTCGTGGGTCAGGTACACCTGGAACTGTCTAAGGCCCATCCGCACTGGGCGCGCAAGCTTGAACACCTGCCGGGAGCGAACCTCACCTGGGATGAGCTGACAGACCCGGGCGGCTACTGCACGGACTTCAGCCAGTGGACTTTTTACCACACTGCTCAACCCGAGCGGCTCAAGCAAGCCGGGCAAAGACTCGCCAGGCGACCGTGGAGTGAGGCGGATGAACTTTACCATCTCAACAAGTTCCTCACTTACTACACTCCGTACGACCGCGAGCTTGACCCGGCCATCAACCTCGGTCCCTACGAGAACAAGTACCCCCTGCACAGTCGGATCATGCACTACCTCCCGCCGCCGGTCCAGTCCGGGATATCCATTTTGCGGCGACAGACTCTGGCCGGCAAAATGGCAGCGCTGCGCCTGGCGTGCGAGATGTTCCCGGAGACAAGCGTATTCGAAGAGGCTCTCGACATAATTGATCGGCACTATGAGGCGCCCGAGTTGTACCATGACCCGGCACTGGCACAACTGGAGCAGCGGCTGTTTGAAGCAATAGAGATAGTGGGCCGCCATTTGGCCGATGCCATCACCATTGTGCCCGGTGCGGCCAGCACCTCGCCGGAGCAGTGGAAACAGGCGCTCAAGCAAATGCCGGTTGATCTGGCCCGCACTGTCTTCGTCAACGCCAAGTGGTCGCGGCTGACAAAAGGGCGCTTGTACTTCTACGCCCATGCCCCTTCTCATTTCGAGACACCGTGGCTGATCCGAAACGAGTGCGAGTTGATCCGAACCATCTTTTTCCTCCCTCCGTTGACCGCGTTTTGGGAACTGACTCAAGGAGAGCAAGTTGGTGACCCGGCCGAGATCATCCCTCAACTGGCGCCGGGGACTCTAACAGACGAGGAAGCGAAATGCTGTCTGACGGTCGGCGCCCTGACGAACAACTGCCAGGAGGGGCGGGAGACAGAGGTTGCCAGGCAGCTAGTGGAGGTTTTTGACGGGTTCTACCACGCTCTGCACAAGCTATCCGCGATAGCCGTTGAATGGTAGCGCCACCCGCTGCTGTATCAGACTGCGTTGAGTATGAGGTGATGCAAATTGATAGTAGATTGTCACGTTCACATCGGGGAAGGCGTCTATCAAGCGTGCAAGCCGGAAAAGTTGCTTGCAGGCATGGATGCCTCGGGCGTGGATCGTGCTGTGGTCTGTCCGGTTGACCGGAACCTGGCAGTAGATAACGCGGAGGGCAATGACTACGTGTTGGATGCAGTCGCAAGATACCCGGACCGGTTCATAGCGTTTGCCACAGCCAACCCGTGGTATGGCGCGCGAGCGATTGAGGAACTGCGGCGAGCGATACAAGCCGGGGCCCGCGGTCTCAAACTACACTCGAAGGTGCAGGGCTTCGCCATCAGTGACGACATTGTGAACCCTCTCATTGAGGTCGCCGGCGAACATAGCCTGCCCGTATTTGTCCATAGCGGCACAATGGTCTGTGCCGAGCCCCTGCAGCTAGCGATGCTGGCCAGACGCTACCCGTCCGTCAACTTCATAATGGGGCACTCGGGGGCCACTGACTTCTGGAACGACATGATCCCCGGCATAACAGGCGCAGAAAATATCTACCTGGACACGAGCCTGAATAACCCCGCCTCGATTGAGAGATACTGCGATGCCATGGGGCCTGAGCGGCTCTGCTTCGGCACCGATTTCCCCCAGAATACGTACCCGGTTGAACTGGAGAAGATACAAAACGCCGTGCCAGATGACCAGCAGCGCAAAATCGTGCTGTGTGAGACCATTCTACGTCTGCTGGGCGAGGAGGTGGGTTAGATGATCATAGACGCCCACATTCACTTTACTATGCCACTCAGCGCGGGGGTTGACGAGGCTCGCAGGGCGATGGCGGAGGAGTTGGAGTTGATGGCTGAAGCGGGAGTTGACGGCGCCACCGGCTCTCTGATTGACCCGCTGTACTCCAACTGCGATGCACACTCGCAGTACAATGACTTCTTTGCTGAGACAAGCAAAGGCTTCGAAGGGCGCTTCTGGCCGTGGTGCGTGGTCAACCCGCTCAACGATGACGCCGGCGACGAGGTCCGCCGCTGCTATGAAGTGCTGGGGATGAAAGCGCTCAAGCTCCACCCGTGGATGCAAGGATTCTCGTGCTCCGATGATTACTGCGACCCGGTGTATGAAGTCTGTGCGGAGCTGGGCATGCCCATCAACTTCCACGATGGCACGCCGGCCTATTCTTCCACACTGGGCTGCGCCGACGTGGCCCGGCGTTATCCCGAAGTAAAGGTCGTCCTCGCTCATGCCGGTCTCAACGACCAGTGGCGACAGGCCCGTGACATCGCCTGCGAGCTGCCCAACATTTACCTGACAATGTCGGGGCCCTCGATGCTGGCCATGCAGAGCATCGTGGATAGCGTCCCTGCCGCGCGGCTCATGTACGGCAGCGACTACGGCGCAGGCGGCGTCAGCCTCATTGACTACCGGCTGCACAAGATTCAGCAGCTTGAAATGGACGACCGGACCCGCAAAATAATTCTGGGAGAGAACGCGCTGCGGCTACTTGGTGTCAAGTAAGTGCGGCCTTCAAGCCTGCTGTGCGGCTTCTGGCCTGATGGCGAACTTGATCTGACCGTCATAGGCTGAGGATCATATTGCGCAGGGTCAACTGTAGCGTCGCGCCTCGTCGAGCATGACCAGATAGTTGTCCAGCGGGATGTAGCTGGTTACCCAGTTTCCCAGTCCCAGGCAGTACCCGCCTCCCGGCATACAGATGTCGAGGACCTCCCGGACGCGCCTGCGTATGGAGGGCTCGTCCGCGCGGGCCATGAAGTCCACGTCCAGCCCGCCGAGCAGGCTGATGCGATCTCCCCACAGCCGCTTTGCCTCCGTCACCGGCGTGATGACGTCTTCGAAGGAGTGCTTTGCGTCAGCCTTAATGTCCTCGATTATGTCATCCATTAACTCAGCGATCTGCCCGCAGGAGTGCAGGAAATAGAGCTTACCGTGCTCGTGCGCAATCTGTGCAAAACGCCTGTGCCATGGCAAAAACAGCCGCCGGAGATTGTCCGGATCAACGAGCAGAGAGGTCTTGAAGCCGAAATCGTCCGCCCCGTAGATCACGGCCACGCACTCATATTGGCATAGCTGCTCCACCAGATGGAGAGCGAAACTCCCGGCCCGCTCGCAGACCTCCGCGACAAACTCCGGCCGCTCATACAGCGCGATACACATGGTCTCAAAGCCCATCAGATCGCGCACGATCTCAAACACATGAACCGTATGCACCACGCCCATGTCCTCAGGCATGTTCTGCTCGTGCCAGTCGAGCTGCGAGAAATCCACCTTGGCGATATCGGGCCATTCGTACTTTTCGATGTCCTCCGGCTGCTTGATCGGCGCGGTCTGGTCAGTCACCCATTCGTCGAAATAGATCGAGTACTTCGTCCCCGGCAGCCACACCCGCAGCAGTTCCAGTCCGACAAAGCGATGAATGGCGAGGTCGCGTTTCATGAGAAAAGCCGGGTCAGCAGGATTCACGTCTGCGACCAGCGAGAACCGTTCTACTATCTCGGCCCTGACCACTTCGTCAATGGCATGTTCGAATATAAAGACGCGCTCCGGAGTTCCCTCCCGTCGCAGATTGCGAAAGAGAGCTTCCTTGCTGAGCGTTGGCTGCTCTGTCATCAGCATATCTACATGTGCCTCTTCAAATCTTTCCGGCGGTTGGGTCCGCGTCGCGCACGAATCCGTGCCTGGCGGCCGCTTCGGACCACCTGGAATCTTCTTCCCCGGTGGCGCGCAGATCCCGCCGCCACGCGGTCTAGTCTCAATACCGTTCACTTAAGCACCTTAACACAGGTGGCGAAGTCTATCCGTGATGATTTCACTGTGCATCGGGCCGTATCGGGTATTTGCCGATTCTAAGTGAACAGTATTAGGTCTAGTCTGGATTATTCATGAGTGAAATGGAATAACTAGCAAGATTGGACAGGGAGACCGTTCATGGGTACATAGAGCGGTCTTTGATAAGCGGCGGAAAATGACACACTGTAATCACCTCAACGACCTCGGGCTGGAAGCTGAGAATGCTTGCGCATTCTCACCTGAGCGTGGTAAGGAGGACACCACGCTCAGGCCGAGCCACGGCTTCATGAATAACGCGGTCTAGTCATACGCCAAGGTGTACTGGTTCGGCGTGGTGGTCTTGTGCTTGTGCCACTTGACGTGACCATCGTAGAACATCACGTTGAAGCCGTCGTTGTGCCGCCGGTAGGCCCGCCAGTTGTTTATGTCCTGGTATGGCCTGTCGCCGTCGTCTTCCACGCCCATGTCGGCTTCCTCGCCGTCGAAGAAGACGATGGTATTAGCCGGGTCCTGGAAGTACGCGTCATGGGTACCCATCTGCCCGACTGCGACGTTGAAGCAGTAGCTCCACCAGCAAAGTCCGTCGTCCCGGGGTGTGGGTGGCTTGTGGTAGGCCGTTGCATCGGAGGGGCACTTGTAGATCTGCAGGTTGCGCACATAGGGCCGCAGGCGATACAGGATCGTGTCCCACCGCCAGTCGTAGGACGGTTGCGGAACAGGGCCGTCACAGTCGTGATGCGGCGGGATACACTCGTCGTGGTCCTGCGCGTACATCCGCAGCGCCAGCCCCCACTGGCGCAGGTTCGACGCACAGCTAGCCTGTCGCGCCTTCCCCCGAGCCTTCGCGAAAACCGGAAACAGGATCGCAGCGAGGATAGCTATGATCGCAATAACGACGAGAAGCTCAATCAGCGTGAAGCCTAGGCGTCTCATGCAGATTCACGACATCCGTGCGGCAGTCTGATCGTGCCAACTATAGCAAGGTTCGGCGTCTGCCCGGTGGGTTCCTGCTGAACGATCTGCCTATTGTGCCAACTTGGCCGCCTCGACCGTATCCTGGTACGCGTGTAAGCTCCCGTCCAGCAATAGGTTCAGCGGCTCCATCTGCTACCTACCCCTCTTTAGTGGCTTTCCTTGGCGTCGCGGGCCGCGTTGAGCACCTTCATGAACTCGCGCATCCACTCCGTGTTATCGTGGAAGGTGCGTGCAGTCACGATGTTGCCATCCACCACTACCGGCTCGTCCACATAAGTCGCCCCGCAGACTTGTGCATCATAGCGGCATTTCGCTACCGTGGTGACCGTTTTGCCCTCGATAATTCCGGCCTTGGCAAGTATCTCGATGCCGTGGCAGACGGAAGCGATTGGCTTCCCCGCCGCCGCAAAATCCTGCGTGATCTGCATCAGGTCCTCATCGTAGCGGAGGTACTCCGGCGCACGTCCGCCGGAGACGACCAGTCCCAGGTACGCATCGGCGTTGACGTCACAAAACGCGATGTCGGATGCGAAGTTGTACCCCTTCGATTCTACGGTAATGTCCCAATCCGGATGCACATCGTGCTGCACCAGATGATAGACGCGCTTTTCCGGCCCAGCCACTACGATCTCGTAGCCGTCCTCCGGGATGCGGTAGTAGGGATACAGCGTATCGGTAACCTCTGCGGCATCGCCGATGACCAGCAGTACTTTCTCCATGGTCTTGCCCCTTTGGGAATGGGAATGTCTGCTCAAGAGAGATTCAACGCGGCACAACAGAATGCCTTCACGTGCCATCCTTACGCGCGCCCTGCGAATCCTAAATCCTTGTTTGCGCACAGACTGCTTGAGTTGCGAGTGATTGCAGGACAGAACAGGGCCTTCGGGGCCTGCTCTTCGATGCCGACATACGTGTGGACGCTCAGCGGCTACATACTGCTGCCTACGATGAGGAATACCAAGGCCGCCAGGTATCCGAACCCGAATAGTCCGCCCACGATGATTCCTATCCAGGCGTGTGTTTTGCCCTTGGCCTCGGGGTGCTCTTTGACGTATCGCAGGCCCAGTATTCCCAGTACGAAGCCACCAATCCCGAGCAGTATGCCCACGAAGGGAATTATAGAGAAGACCGCCAGATAGTACGCGATAAGTGCGTACATGTTCTTGTAGGGGATCAACCCGTCCATGGAGCTTTGGGTCTGCGGCGGCCCGCCAGGCTGTGCCAGGATATCCCTGACCGTACACTTCGTGGCTCCGTCGGAGCCCTCCCAGTCAACCAGAACGCGGCCCTCATTGACGTACTGCTGCAACTGTGCGCGGGTATAAGGGCCCCAGGGCTGCCCGCTTGGGTCAACGACCGTCCATAATTGCCCCGGTTGCGACTGGGGGCTTGGTTGGTCCCCGGCGGTGGTACGCAGCCCGCTCAGATCTGCGCCACAACCCACACAGATCGTGTCTGTGGGATGGACGCGCGCATCACACTTTGGACAGCGGAGCTCCTCTTTCGCCATGTGGCTGCCTCCTGATGACTTCTGATGACTCACGGTACGCTACGCCCCACAGCCTTCCTCCGCGCGCATAATCCGGGCCCGGCCGAATCAACTTGCTCCGATAGTATGACGGGTGGGATGTGCCCGCGTGCTCAAAGCAACGCAAGCAAAGCGATGACAGTGCCGATGGCAAGCACGCTGAGCAGGCACCCAACCCCGGCGGCAACTTCCCAGTTTCTTTCCAGGTTCACATTCGAAAAGCTGCGGATGCGGTGTGAGGTGGGGTGCCGCAGGCAGATGAAGATGTCGCCGGGCTTGACTACAATATCTATCGTCGCCCTGAAATCCAACAACGCTTCCCCGTCCCCGGTATTGATCTCATCGTATCTTATCTGCCATTTCTTTGTGGCTGTGGGGGCGGCAGAATAGCTTCCGTCGTCGTTGTAGTCCTTTTTCCATATAACATACCCACCTTTCGTCAGCACTTTGCCGATTAGACAGTCGTAGCTGGTACCACAGTCCAGGCAGGACACCTGTCTGGTAGCCGTCTCGATCGGAACTAGTATCGTTGTCTCGCAGTCCCTGGCCGGGCAAGGCACATGGGCGAACTGCGGGTCAGAGCGCGGCTCCGTCTCTTCTGGCTGCCAGAAGGATCTGACATCGGTGCTGCAGTACTGGCACGTCAGATGCCCCGCGCGGATTACCGCGCCGCAATTCGGGCACGATACATCATGTGGGACGCCCTGCTGGTCGAGCAGCCGCCCCGGCTGTGCAAGCGCCTCCAGGACCGTACAACTTCGGACGCCGTCAGAGGCCTGCCAATCGCAGCGTATGCGTCCCTCTATCAGATATCGCAGCAGCCAGCCCGGGCTGTAGGGCCCCCAGCTTCGGCCATTCGGATCCCGTACCGTCCAGACCCGTCCGTCGCCTTCTTGTGAGGCTGGTGGCTGGGCCCCCACTTCCCGCACCGCCTGCCAGATCACATCACGGACCGTGTGTTGTGTGAAACCGTCAGACGCGTACCAGTCGGGGTGAATCCGCAATTCAATGACATGCCGCTGCAGCCGCGAGGGACTGAACGGTCCCCACGTCTGGCCGCTGGTGTCGCGCACGGTCCAGCCGGCGCCGCGTGCGCCACGCCGGTCCGCTCTCATATCGCGCACTGTTTGTGGACTAACTCTGCGCGCCACTCATCCGGCTCCTTGGCTTGCCCATAATGCGTCCAGTAGCTCAATACGCCCACATTCTTCGCTTGGCAGAAGCTTCTCGTAAGAGTCCGATGTTGCCGGGCTTCCCATACCACTATCTTATACCATATTCGCCATTACGTCTGCAACCGAGAGCGGCGTGGGTCACATGCGCATCTTTCCACGCGGGACAAGCCGTGACACCCGCCAACCTTGGAGGACATCCTCACTCGCTGCGCGAATTAGCTCGCTGGCAAAGGTAGTACCATTGGAGGCAATCGTATGGCAGCAAACGCCCGGCCTAACATCATCTACATCATCGTCCACGACATCGGCCAGCATATCGGCTGTTACGGGGCCGGTGTGGACACGCCAAATATGGACCGACTCGCCGCCGATGGGGTGCGGTTCAACAACTACTTCTGCACCGCTGCCCAGTGCTCGCCCAGCCGCGCCAGCATCATGACCGGCCGCTACCCGCACCAGAATGGCGAGATGGGCCTGGCCCACATCGGCTGGGAGTTTCACTTCGGCGAAAAGACACTGCCGATGTACATGAACGAGGCGGGCTACGAGACCCACCTGTTCGGCCATCAGCACGAGCATTCCGACGCCTCAAAGCTCGGCTACCAGCACCTACATTCCCCGGAGCAGAGCCAGGCCAAGGTTGTCGGGGCGGAGTTGATGGAATTCCTGCGTGAGCATGCGGCCAATCCCGGCGACAAGCCCCTGCACATCTGCGCCGGCTTCAGCGAGCCGCACCGCCCGTACCAGCGCGAGGGCTACCCGATGGACGATCCGCAGACGGTGCAGATTCAGCCCTGGCTGCCCGACAGGCCGGGCATCCGCGAGGATACTGCCGGCCTCAATGGTCTGATCCGGGTGGTTGACGAGGTTGTCGGGGAAGTCAGGGCCGCGCTGCAGGAGACGGGCCTGGAGCAGGATACTCTGTTCATCTTCACCACCGACCACGGCACGGCGATGCCCAGAGCCAAGGGCACCTGCTACGATCCCGGCATAGAGACCGCCCTGATCATGCATCAGCCTGGCGCAATCGAGGGCGGCAGGCAGTATGATGAGCTGCTTATCAACTGTGACTTCATGCCGACGCTGCTGGAAATGGTCGGAGGACCCGAGGCCGATAGCATCGCTGGCCGCAGCTTCTATCCCCTGTTGACCGGCCAGGACTACTCCCCCCACGATCACATCTTCACCGAGATGACCTGGCATGACCGCTACAACCCGATGCGCTCGGTCCGCACCGAGAAATACAAGTACATCCGCAACTTCGGCGACCGGCCGCTGGTGTTCATGCCGCTGGATATATGGAACGGCAAGGCCGGCCAGGAAATGGCCTGGGAATACTATACGCCGCGGCGACCCGAGCACCAGCTTTACGACCTCGAAAAGGACCCGCTGGAGATGAATGATGTCGCCGAGGACCGCGAGTACGCCGATGTGCTCGCCGAGCTTTCCGGCATGGTTCAGCGGTGGATGGAAGATACCGATGACCCGCTGCTTTTGGGCGATGTCCCAGCGACGCCGCAGCAGGCCCATCGCGCCAGAACAACCTGGCAGACGAACTAGAAGTGTCTGTCTGGAGGCAGAGCCGCCATGAAGTACGAAGAATGTCTTCCGCACCAACTGGACAAGATCATCGAGGAATGCCCGTTCGCCATTATCCCCTGGGGCGCACACGAGTGGCACGGGCCGCACAACGCCCTCGGCCTGGATACCATCAAGGCCTATCACATGGCCCTGGACCTGTGCGACGAGGTCGGTGGGGTCGTGCTGCCGCCGGTCTATTGCGGCTACCAGACGATGAAGCCCTGGCGCGGCTTCCGTCTCACGCTTGAGTTCACGCGGGAGACTGTTTACAACCTGCTCCTGCAGCACCTGGAGCAGCTCTATGACGAGGGCTTTCTGCTGATGCTGGTGCTGATGGGCCACTACGGCAACAAGCATGTGGAGGTTATCCAGGAGGCGGCGCAGCGGTTCAATGGTTGCCACAACCAAGCCCGCGCTGTGGCCTGGCAGGATTACCTGCCGGCGGGCTGGGTCAACGTTACAGGCGGCGACCACGCGGGCAAGAATGAGACTTCAATGCTCATGCACTACCGGCCTGACCTGGTGGAGTTGTCGCAACTGCCCGCCGACGGTGAGATTCTGTCGGGAATCTACGGAGTCAGTGGCGAGGACCCACGAGAGGCCACAGCGGAACATGGCAAGATGCTCGCGGAACTGTTTGTCGAGCAGGCAGCTCCCAAGATCCGCGAAATGCTAGCCGAGGTCATGGAGATCCGCGACAATTCGCAGGGGCAACTCTAGCTTACATTGACACTGGGCAGGCCGTATCATTGTCACCGACCACCTGACCGAAGTGAGGAGCACGATGATGGCAGAATTGACGCAACAGTTCAAGGAATTCGCCTCAAACGCCGGTGCCGACCTGGTCGGGATAGCCGGCATGGACCGTTTTGCCGGCTGGCCTCCCGAGCGCAGTCCTGTCTCGATATTTCCCGACGCCGAGGCAGTGGTCGCCGTTGGGCGTCGCATCACCCGGGGCACTCTTCGCGGCAACGAAGAGGGCACCAATTTCAACACCTACCAGAGCTTCGGCTACCACTGGCTGGACACTGAATTCCTCGCCCTGACAACATTCGAATGTGTGGAAACTCTCGAAGATGGAGGTTGGGAAGCCGTGCCGCTTTTCCCGTTCCCGCCCGAGGCGTGGCCCCAGGGCATCCCCGTCAGGCCGGATCTGCCCGCGCCAAATGTCTATCCCGATTTCAGCCATGTGGCGGTTGCCTGCGGCCTGGGCGAGATCGGCATCAACGGAGACCTCCTGACACCCCGGTTTGGCCCGCGCCAGCGCATCCAGCTCATCCTCACCGACGCGCCCCTGCAGCCCGACCCGGTTTGCCAGAGGCGAATATGCCAGGACTGCATGGCCTGTGCTGAAAGCTGTCCACTGGGGGCCATCAGCAAAGACGAATTCGACGACCTTACCATCGCCGGCAAGACCATGCGCGTGGCGAAGATAGATTATCAAAAGTGCCGCAGTTGCCAAAACGGCGCCTGCCCCAACCGCTATCACCAGGCTGGCAAGCCCGACCGCCTGGGAGCCGTCTGTAACCGCACCTGTGTAGATGCCTTGGAAGCTCGCGGGGTCTTGAGCAACACATTCGAAAACCCCTTCCGCAAGCGCAACGCCTGGGGCATTGACCAGACCGGCAACCCGATCGAAGTACCCGTCGAACCCGCCTCAAGCCGCAAGAGTGAGGAGGGGCAATAATGGCCGAGCTTACGGCACAAGAGGTCAAGCGGGCCGGCCTTGAGGCCGGCCTCGACGGCGTGGGCATCGCCAACATTGAGCGGCTTGAAAACGCGCCTCCGCAGATGCAACTGGCCAACATCTTCCCCGAGTGCAAATCCGTCATCGTCACCCTGCGGCGCATCCCGCGCGGCGTCTATCGCGGCATCGAAGAGGGCACCCACTGGAGCAATTACACCTTCTACGGCTACAACCGCCTCAACTCGCTTTTCCGGCCGCTTGGCACTTATCGCCTTGCCTGCTTGATTGAGGACCACGGCTGGGAGGCGGTGCCGATATACCCCGGCGTCCCGGAAGCTCAGCCCACGCGCGAGCCGGTTCGCACGGGCCAGGTTGGCGCTGATGTGTTCCCGGCCATCCGCATCGCCGCCATTGCCGCCGGCTTGGGCGAATGTGGTTGGTCCAAGGTCTTTTTGACGAAACGCTTCGGCCCGCGCCAGCGCCTGGGCATGATCCTTACCGATGCCGAGCTACAGCCCGATCCGCTGGTGGAGCCGGGCTCGATCTGCAGCCGCTGCATGGCCTGCGTGCGCGAATGTCGTGGCCATGCCATCCCCCATATCAGCGAGGGCAAGACCGTCAGGATACAGATTGAGGACAAGGTGTACGAGTGGGCGGATGTGGACATGGGCAAGTGCTGTCTCACCCACCACGGCATGAACAAGGAGGTCTCACCCTTCCTGGCCCGCGATTTCCCAGGACTGAAGCTCAACGTGGCCGAGCAGGAGATGTCCGAGGAAGAGGCTTACAAGCTGTCCTATACGGTGGCAGGTGGCACCTGGCGCAAGACCGATGAGTTTCCCACCGGCAACCTGGTGGACTACTACAAGACGATGTTGAGCAGTACCGGCTATTACGCCGTGTGCGGTGCCGGCGGCTGTATCAGGGCATGCATGATGAGTCTGGAAAAATCCGGCCGCATCGAGGCCACCTACAACGAGCCGTTCCGCAAGCGCCCCGCGTGGAAACTCGATTACCAAGGCCAGGTGCAGACCGAGGCCGACGCCGAATAAAGCCACTCACTCGGCCAGCACTAACTGCGCAGTTGATACGGTTGGCATCGGGTGCGAGTTTAGATTGTCGGCAGTAACGCAAGGTACGCAGCCATCACCCTCACCCCCGGCCCCTCTCCCGCAGGGAGAGGGGAGAACGGCATACGGCAAAGGCAAATGCCATTGACGGCATTCTCGGGCTGGAAGCTGAGAACGCTGACCCCCACGTTCTCACCTGACCTGCTCCAGGCGCAGGTCAGGCCGAGCTACGCGTTTGTGACTTTGCCGACAATCTAAACTCGCACCCTTGGCATCGTTGTTGCATTATGTTTCAGAAACTGTTAGGATATGTTTGAGCAGATGTTGAGACGGGTAGTATGAGTGCGGATTGGTCGGGGTTGGAATGTAGGGGTTGGGAGGATGCCCTGGGACGGTGGCAAGAAGCAGCCATTATTTATCTGACACAGATGCCCTGTTCCCGCAGGGCATCCTCTTTTTTCGGCCGCCGCTTCAGGTAGTGCTGCCTCCCGCCGTGGGCGGGAGATGATTGGCGTGCCGTTGGTTGACAACACCTGTGACTGTGGGTAAAATGTTCCCACTGCCAGGTGCCGAAGTGGTGGAATTGGCAGACACGCTGTCCTCAGGAGGCAGTGGGCTCGCGCCCGTGCCGGTTCGAATCCGGCCTTCGGCACCATAGTAGCGAAATCCACTTGTGACCGGGTCGCTGCACCTTATCGGCGACCTTTTTCGTGCACGAGCGACAGCCCGGCCAAATACCCATATTCTCAGGACAGATGCCAAGATGAGACACTCGATCCGCACAGGCTTCAGCTTCGGCTTGACTTCGGGCATTATCACCACCCTCGGAGTCATCGTTGGACTACATTCCAGTACCCATTCTAATACACTTGTGATCGGCGGGATTCTGGTTGTCGCAGTGGCCGACGCGCTGTCTGACGCCATGGGAATCCACGTCGCCGAGGAGGCATCCGGGCACCATTCCGAGCGCGAGATCTGGGAGGCGACGGCGGCAACCTTTCTGTCCAAGTTGGTCTTCGCTTTGACATTCCTTATCCCGGTCGTGTTCCTGCCGCTCAGCACTGCCATAGTTGTCAGCGTGGCCTGGGGCCTATTCTTGATAATCACCCTCAGTCTGTTCCTGGCCAGATTGCAGGGCCTGCGCCCCGTCTCGGTTATTGTAGAACACCTGGCCATTACGGTGGTGGTCATAGCGGCAACCCACTACATCGGCGACTGGGTGAGCACGTTAGGCTAGAGCTATTGCCTGCCGTAGCCTGCGACGGAACACGAGCCAGCGCACAGTGCGCTGGCTTATTCTCTTTCCGCAGCCCTCTCCCACGCGTAGGTCGGGCTTGCCACTGCAGTGATGCAATTTCCGGTAGGTGATGAGCCCTTGTTCGTAATAGGCAATGCTGGCGTGACAAGTCTTGGGCCGGATGGGGCCCGTCCTTCGCTTCGCTCAGGCCACCTGACCCACGCCTGCGGCGCGGGTACCCCGCCCCTCCGGACGACAACGGCTGTCGGGCTAGAAAGCCCGACCTACGCGCTCAAGGGTTTAGTCTTTCGGAGGGGCCAAATAGGGTGGATTTTGCGAAAGCAAAATTCGGGTTCCCTATCCGGCCCAAGGCCCATCACAGTACCAGCGCCTACAATTACAGATGGATGAGCTACAGACCAAAAATCTGCATAACTACAGTTCCAGCCCGACACGATTTGCACGCTCGAAGCGGCCGGCACACGGGTACTTTCTTGCGCGCGAATAAAAAAACACAATTTGATTAGACAAAAAGCGGCCCACGGGGCACACTAAGGTGATGATACACAACCGTGTCCCAGGCCAGGGCGGTCGCAGATGAGAACCGTAGGCCCAGCAGAAGATCGGCATCTTCTGGCGGCGCTTGCCGGCGGCGACCTGACCGCCTTGCAGAAACTCTACGAAGCCTATGCGAGCCTGGTGTATCAGATACTGCTGTTGCACACGGCCAACACACAAGATGCCGAGGACCTGCTGCAGGAAGTATTCCTGTCGCTGATAGAGCTGGGGCGCGGCGTGACCAGAATTCGCAATGTCCGGGCGTACCTGCTGAAGGTGGCGCTGAACAAGGCCAGCCAACTGTACGCCAGGGGCAAGCCAATGCAGCTCGATCTCCACAATACTAATCTGGTGGACACTGACAATGTGCAGTCGCAAAGCCGTATGGGCGCATTGCGAGTGCAGGAAGCGCTCAGCCAACTGCCTGTGGAGCAGCGCGAAGCCGTCATCCTGAAGGTCTGGCACGAATGTACTTTTGCTGAGATCGCCGAGATCTTTAATATTCCGATAAACACAGCAGCCAGCCGTTACCGGTACGGCCTGGAAAAGCTGCAGCAGATACTGGGTGATAGTGATGAATAGCCAGCAAGGATTCGAACAGCGTCTGCGGCGGGCGCCGCTGCGACAGCCCTCCGCCGAGGTCGAAAGCGAGCTGTTGTGGCGCGCCGAGCGCCTGACACGCAGCAGGCGGCGGTGGCGCCAGATGACGGTCGCCGTCGTCGCCGCGGCGGCACTGCTGCTAGTGGTCAATGTGGTAGCGGACCAGATCCATGCGCGAAATATCGCGACACTCACTGGACAGCCGACTATTGACGAGCCGCTGCGAACAACGCTGATCTTCGCCGAGAACCTCCGCGCCCGCAGGCAGCTCATCACCAATAGCCTCGAACAGAACGACAACGGATCGGCCCAGTTTGATACGCTAGGTGTATCGGCCCCTGCCCGGCAGCCGGCCGTCACCAAGCCGCTGCAGATGAAGCCGATAACCATCGAGGCATTACGCGCCCGCAACCAACTCATCAATGATATCCTCGAACTCAACGGCGATGCCGCCATAACGGATAAGGAGGACCGTCATGGAAAACACGACAGCAGTACGCACTCGTTCGGAGTGTGCAATCCGCAGATCTTGCCACAAGTTTGCGTGTGTATTCTTCGGGCTTGTTCTTGCGTGTGGCGTGGTGTGGGCCGCTGACGAGACGCAGTGGAGCCAGCAACTGGCCGCAGAACTGGCAGAATTGAAGGCCCAGGGCATCCCGCTGACGATGGCGGAGCTTGTGTCAAAAGATGTCCCGGACGAACAGAACGCTGCGCCTCTGTACATGCAGGTATTCCACGTTCATTGGGATACCGAGCGGAGAAGGACTGGGGACCAGGAAATAGGCGGAATCAGCGACGAAGAAGCGAACATGGTCGCGGACTACCTCAAGCCCGAGAACAGGGAGTTTATCGCCGCAGCGGTCCATGAGCTCTTCGAGCGGACGCAGGTGCAGTCCGCCATGAAAGCCCTGAGAATCGCGTCCCTGATGCCTCACGCGGTATTTCCCGTAAACTGGGATTGGGGCCTCGGTGCGTTGTTTCCGCACCTGACCAAGTTCAGGCAGGCTACACGCCTCGTCTTGGCGTATGCGCTGATGCTGCACGAGCAGGGCCAAACAGATGAGGCCCTGGAATGGTGCCAGGTCAACTTCAGAATGTCCCAGCACGCCGCCTCTGAGCCTATTTTCATATCCCAGTTGCTCGCAATTGCGATGCAGCAAATGACTCTCGAGACAGTTGAAGAAATCATCGCGAACCAGCCGCTCGAAGCAGCAACGGCCACCAGCTTCGCCGATTTCCTTGGCGAGGTGGACCTTCGCGAGGCCTACACTCGTGCCATAATCGGCGAAATGACCTTGGGCCGGTACATTTTCGAGCAACTTCGCCACTATCCGGCAGCTGGCAGAGAGATTGCTGCATCGATCTTGGGTCACCAGCACAGCGACCTGCAGAAATATTGCAGCGAAGCCGGACGGTCGCTACGGGAGTTTGATGAATTAATATATCTGCGGGCGATGAGGCTGTGGATTGAGGCCAGCGAACTGCCGAGTCGGGAAGTTGAGGCCGCGTGGGATCACGCACAGACAGAGATAGATGCCGCCGGCCCCGGAGCCATTCTAGCCCGCGCTCTGGTACACGTGTTCCATAAACCGGACAGAAAGATAGACCTCGCACAGGCACGCATTGATGTGGCCAGGATTGCGTTCGCACTCAAGGCGCACAAGCACATCCACGGCGCATATCCTGAAGACCTTGCTGAATTGCAGAAGGGCCTTTCCTGGCAGCTTCCCAAGGACGTCTTTGCGGGCGAGGACTTCGCTTACCAGATCGACGCGGAGGGCTTCGTGCTCCACAGCGAGGCCCGCGATGACCTTGAAGGCCTTCTGCCGGTAGAATGGACCGCTGAAAACTAGGCGTTGGCGCCAGGAGAACTCAGCTCCACATCTCTGAGGAGCGAATCCAATGTCGCAAGAGCATCCAGCCACGACAGTACGCAGCGGCGACTGGCTGGCCCGCATCGTCCCGAAACTGCTGGTGGTGGTGCTGGCGCTGGCTGTGATGCCCGCTGGTGTGTGGACGTATTACAATGTCAAATGGGGCGGCGAGCTGTCAAGAGAGTTGGAGGCCTGGCAAGCTAAGGGCCTGCCCCTTTCGCTGTCCGAGGTAATCCCCCAGCCGGTGCCAGACAGCGAGAATGCGGCCCCCATATACCTGAGTGTGTTTCATGTCAGTTTCGATCCCGACGATCAGCCTTCCCCACAACGCAATCTTGCCGGCCTTTCTGATGAGGAAGAAGACCTCATTCACTACTACCGGCGTGGCAAAGACCGGGCCGCAAACATCGCCCGGGTGCGCGCCATCCTGAGCCGCCCTGAGGTGGTGCGGGCGCTGCAGACGCTCAAGCGTGCCTCCCAGCGCAAGAAATCGGTATTCCCGGTGAAGTGGGAGGAGGGCTTTGCGGCGCTTTCTGCCCACCTGGCCCGCTTCCGTCACGGCGCGCGGCTCGTGGCGGCAAATGCGCTGATCCTGGCTGAGACCGGCCACGTGGACGAGGCCCTCGATTGGTGCCTCATCGGGCTGCGCATGGCAGACCATGCGGCAATGGACCCGAGGCTGATGGGCCAACTAGTCGCAACAGCAGTGCGTAACATGACTCTGGATGCACTCGAGGAGATAATATCGGACAGGCCGGTGCCGGCACGCGTAGGCCAGGCCCTCCAACAGCATTTGCAGGGCATTGATCTGTACAAGAGTTATACGCGGGCCATCACATTCGAAGCCGTGTTGGGGCATTCCGTGTTTCTGGAATTTCGTACCGAACCTGACAATCTTCGCAACCTGATGTTCCCAGACCTCGACGACGGTCAACTGCTGGGGCGTCTCTATTTCAGTTGGGTAGGGAGGCCTCTTCACAAGTCCGATGAGGCTAGATATCTGCGGATCATGCGCGGGCAGATACAGGCCGCGGAAAGCCCGTGGGCGCAGATTAAGGGGACCAATGATGCAGTGAACGGGCAATTGCGCGAGGCGCCGCCAGCGTTGCTCAGCGCTGTTCTAGTTCCCGTAGTCGCTGCACTCGCTTCGAAACGCGACAGGGAAGCGGCCCGCCTGGACCTCTGCCGCATAGCCCTGGCGCTGAAGGCGTACAAGCAGCAGCACGGCCGGTATCCGGCAAGCCTTGGTGCGCTTGCGCAGAGCCGCAACACGCAGCTACCGAAGGATCCCTTCACCGGAAGGGACTATGTCTATAGGCAAGCAGGGCACGGATTCGTGGCATATAGCGTAGGCTCGGACGGTGACGATGACGGCGGCGTTGAACCAGAAAGCGGCAAGACCGACCCCGATGGCGACATCGTCTGGAGGGCAAAGATATAGCTGCACCGGCAGGTCACAGCTAGAACAACAGGGAAATGTAGCCCGTCCCAATGAGAAGCCAATTCTGATCTCACAAGGAGGGGCTACATTGCGTATCCTATCTGTTGTTACGCTGGTTTGTGCTCTTGTGGCTGGCGGGGCGATGGCACAGGACGCCTTTGTTGATCACGGAGTGGGCGCGAAGGTCGCCGAATCCCGAGGCGTGGTCACCACCCAGACGGCCGACGGCAGGTGCCTGGTGATTGCCAACGCCCTGGACACAAGCCCGATCAGCTACGTGCTGGTCACCGACATTGACACGGGCGAGACCAAGCAGTACTTCTGCCCGGAGGATGTGCGCCAATCCGCGCCCTACGGCTCATTGATGCACAGTAACGGCAAGTTCTACACCACGCAGGGCAGCATCTTCCTGGAGTTCGACCCGGCGGCGGGAGAATGGACCTTCCAGGCCACAGGCTCCCCGATCGGAAGCGCTTACATCGGCTTCACCGAGGGCCCTGACGGAACGGTATGGGCGGGCTCGGTCTATCAAACCGGCCTGATATCGTTTGACCCGGAAACCAGAGAGATAACAGACCACGGCCGCATGGACCCCGAGGAGAGGTATCTCAACACTCTGGCCGTTGACGACGCGGGCTGGGTCTATTGCGGCATCGGGACGGCCAGGTGCAACATCATCGCCTATAACCCTGCCACCGGCGAAAAGCGGCAGCTCATAGATGAAGACGAGCGCGTCACCGGCTCCGGCAGCGTTTATCCCACCGATGACGGTGCGGCTTACGGTACCGCCGTCGGGAAGCACTACCGTCTCTTTGAGGGGCAGGCGACACCGATTGAGAAAGCGGATGTCCCGCCGCGCAGGGACGTGCGCAACATCGGCTGGGGCGCGAAGACGGGAGCGTTCCCTGACGGCCGCCGGGTCCGCACCTATAACCTGCCGGATAAATGGCTTGAAGTCCATAACCCGGAGACCGACGAGACCAAGCGCATTGAATTCGACTACGAGACCGAGGGCGTAAGCATAACCAGTCTCGGTGCGGGGCCAAGCGGAGTGGTCTATGGCTCCACCTGCCATCCGATGCACTTCCTTGCGCTTGACACCAATACCGAGACGCTGCAGGACATGGGGGCCATACCCCAGGTCGGCGGCGGCAACTTCTGCGCCATCGCCACGCAGGGCGACATCGTAATAGGCGCGCAGTACGCAGCGGGCTGCTTGTGGGCTTATGATGTCAATATGCCCTGGAATCCCACTCACAGGCGCGAGGGCCTCAGAATATCCGCCCAGGACCTGATGAAGGTCAGCGAATGTAAGGACGGTCACTGGAGCTACCTGGCCGGACACGATATTGCGTTTCTCTGTGGCGACAAGTTCGGCGCAGAGGGAACGTTCAAACTCAATGCGCCTGAAGATGGCAAGTACTACCTCTACATCCAGCCCTTTCGGTCGGCGAGATATTGCACCGTGCAGTTTCTCCTTGATGACAAAGAGATCGGAGAGCCGTATGTCGCAACCAACAATACTACACGAGCGGACGAGTTGCAGATCTATGGGCCGATCGACTTGCAAGCCGGCGAGCACCGTTTGACGGTCAGGACGCTGGAGTCAGAAGGCCAGGAGCCCTGGTGCGCGATATGTTCGGTTGACCTGACTCAGGAGAAGCGCGAGCAGCCGCTTGTCGCGGAGGAAGTCAATCCGCGTGTGCTGGGGCAGTGGAAGCGCGACGTATGCCGACCACGCACGGCACTGGCGCATCCCGATGGCAAGCACGTGATGATGGCCGGTTATGCCGGCTACGGGCTGTGCGGCGGCGGCATCGGCATTGTCAACCTCGAGACCGGACAGGACACGCTGCTCACCGCGGAGGAGGACCTGCTGCCCGGGCACAGTTGCATTACGCTCAAGGCACTGCCGAACGGCGACCTCGTGGGCGGCACTACCATCGGCGCACCCGGCGGTGGACATCCTACGGCCACCGAGGCCGAATTGTTCATCCTCGACTGGGAAACCAAGAAGATAACCTTCCACACGGTGCCCGTACCTGGCGACGGCAGCATCATCAGCATTCAGGTGGCCGCTGACGGGTTGGTCTATGGCCTTTCCAGCAACAGCACGTTCTTCGTCTTCGACCCCGACAAGCAGGAGATCGTGCACAGCGAAAGCTTCAAAGACTACGGTGGCGTGCCGCGTCATGCGCTGCAACTGGGCCCGGACGACAAACTCTACGCGATGCAGGGAGCGGCTATAGTGAGGATAACTCCGGGCACTTTCGAGCACGAAAAGCTCGCCGACACGCCGGTGAACATAACTGCCGGCGGGGCGCTGGTCAATGGGCTTTTGTGCTTTGCCGGCGGCTCACACGTATGGACGTACCAGGTCCCCGGACTCTGAGCCGCTTGGGGACGACGAGAATAACCGGACTGGGGCCGCACGCCTGTCCGGTCGGCCTTCGCAGACGGCAGAAAGGATGATCTATCATGAAAGTGCTGTGTTGTCTTACGCTGTTGACGGTGCCAGGTTCGATGGTTCTTGCCCAGAACGGGTTCACGGACCTCGGCATCGGCGCGCCCGTGATCGAGAGCCGTGGGGTTGTCGCGACCGTTGATGACAATGGCAACCACGTCGTGATCGCCCACGCCTCCGGCTTCGTACTGGTCACCGATGTTGATACCGGAGAGACCGTGCAGATCCCTACTCCGCCGGGCATGCCGGCGGCCTCGATGTATGGCTCCGTACTGGCCAGCAATCGCAAACACTACGTGGGCCACGGCAATCACATCGCGGAATTCGATCCCACCAAGCGCGAATGGACGTACCACGAGCTGGGCGCGGCCGCCGACAGTTGCTACATAGGTGTGACGGAGGGCCCCGAGGGCGTCATCTGGGCCGGCGGCTATCCGCGCCTCCACCTGGTCTCATTCGACTTCAACACGCGGGAGATTAAGGACCACGGGCAGATGGACCCCACGGAGGCTTACATCTCAACCATCGCCGTTGATGACAGGGGCTGGGTGTACCTCGGCATCGGCACCGCCAGGTCCAACCTAGTCGCCTACAATCCGGCTACCGGGGAACGCCGCCAACTGGTTGACGAAGAGGATCGCATCACCGGCGGCGGACACGTTTACCCGGGCGTGGATGGACAGGTGTACGGCTCCAACGCCGAGCAGTGGTACCGCATGTATGACGGGCAGGCCACTGAGATCCAGCAGGCCGATGCGGAGGAGGAGAAGGACGTCGGCAGTATCTACTGGCCCAACACGACGTTCGACCTCCCTGACGGCCGCCGCGTAATCGAGTACGCGATGCCTGAAAGCTACATGAAAATCTACGACCCCAAGACCGACGAGACCAAGACCATCACCTTTGCCTATGAGACCGAGGGGGCCCACATAAGCGGCACAGGCGTGGGCCCGGATGGCAAGATATACGCCTCGTCGGGCCACCCGATGCACATGATCGTCTATGATCCGACGACCGGCAAGTTGGGGGACCTCGGGCCAATACCGGACATCGGCAACGGCCACATCAACATGATCGCGCGTCAGAGCCAGTACGTCCTCGGTGGCTCGTACGGTGGCGGACGGCTGTGGGCGTACGATACGACCAAGCCGTGGAACCCGAGCGGAGGGCGGCCGGCGTTCGCAATGTCTGCGGAGCAACTGGCGGACCGCGGACGGATACCCGACGGTGAGGTCAAGCACATCCCCGGACACGATGTGACGTTCTTCAAGGCCGCGGACTACGGCGTAGAGGCTACATTCACGCTCGATGTGCGCGCTGATGGGCAGTACTACCTCCACATTCTCCCCTACCTCGGCTCGGGCTATTGTACGCTGCAATTCTCATTCGACGGCAAGGAAGTGGGCGAGCCGTATGTGGCCACCGACCCGTACCTGCGACCGGGATCACCCGTTGTCATCGGACCGATGGAACTCAAGGCGGGGCAGCACCGGCTCGGCGTGCGGCTGATCGACAATGACTCGCCGAATCCATGGGGGGCGCTGTGCGGAGTTGACCTGACGACACAGAAGCGGGATGACTTGATCCAGGCCTCGGAGCCCAATCCCATCGCACTGGCCCAGTGGAGCGCAGACATCGGCCGGCCGCGCTACGTGCTGGCTCACCCCGACGGGCACACGGTACTGATGACCGGCTATCCCGGCTACGGACGCTGTGGGGGCGGTGTGGGCATCTATGATTTCCAGACCGGCGAGAGCTCGCTGCTGACGGCCGATGATGACCTGCTGCCCGGCCTCACGACTGTCGAGCTGAAGGCTCTCTCCGACGACATGCTCTTCGGCATCACCTCCGCGCTGGCTCTCACCGGCGGGCACAGGATAGCCGAGGAAGCCGAAATCTACATGCTCAAGTGGCCGGAGCGGGAAATCGTGTTCCACACGGTCCCCGTCAAGGGCGCCGACCGCATTGTCAGTTGCACGATCGGGCCGGACGGACTGGTTTACGCGCTGACGGATTCAGCCGTTGTGTTCGCCTTCGACCCGGCGAGTAAAGAGGTGGTCCGCACGGCAGATCTGTCAGAGTACGGCGGGGTGCCGCGGCTGTCGATGCACACCGGGCCGGACGGCAATATCTACGCGTTGATGTCCGGGGCGGTACTGAGACTCAAGCCGGGCACGCTCGAACACGAGAAGCTCGGACAGCCGCCGACAGGCGTCGGCAACGGCGGTGCGTTGCATGAGGGTGTGCTGTACTACAGTTCGGGCTCACATCTCTGGAGCTACCAGCTACCCGGGCTGTGACATACACCAGTGGCAGCAGAGAGACAGAACGCGAAAAGGAGCAAACAGAATGAGGTGCGTTATGACCTACATGCTGATGTGCGTGCTGTGCGTGATGATGGTGTGCGCCACCGCGCAGGGCCAGAAGGCAGATGATAAGCTGATTGACCACGGAGTGGCCGTCCCGCTGGCCGAGCGCCGTGGCGTGGTGACCACCCAGGACGCCAATGGTAAGAACCTGGCCATTGCCTGCAGTCTGGACTTGAATCCTCGCGGCTGGATCTTGGTCACTGACATTGACAGTGGCGAGACCACACAGATTCAATGCCCCGAAGGTGTGGGCAATTCACCGCCCTACGGCTCGCTTATGCACACCAACGGCAAATTCTACACAACGCAGGGCAGCGTGCTGTTGGAATTTGATCCCACTTCGCGTGACTGGACTTTCCACGGCACTCCCTCTCCGGCGGCAAGCTGTTATCTGTCGTTCACCGAGGGCCCTGACGGCATGGTCTGGGCCGGCAACGCCTACACCGCCGGCCTGATCTCGTTTGACCCCGAGGCCCGGGAAGCGCAGGACCACGGGCGGCTCGACGAGGCGCAGAAGTATCTTTCGGCGCTGGCTGTTGATGACGCCGGCTGGGTCTATGGCGGCATCGGCACTGCTCGCTGCAACATCGTGGCCTACAACCCTGAGACCGGCGAAAAGATCCAGATTGTGGACGAGGCCAAGCGCAAGGTCGGCACTGCCAACGTATATCGCGGTGAGGACGGCAAGGTTTATGGGAGGGCCGAACTGGCGGACGGCGCACAATTCTACCGCCTCTACGATGGCAAGGCCGAGGTCATACAAGAAGCCGACATGGGCCCCAAAGCGCCCACGGGAGCCATCGGCTGGGGTAACAAGCGCGGCAGCCTCCCCGACGGGAGGCAGCTAGTCAACTACAGCATGACAGATAAATGGCTGGAGGTGCGTGACCCCGAGACCGGCGAGACCAAACACATCGAATTCGACTACGAATCAGAAGGCACCCACCTGCGGGTCATGACCGCCGGCCCCGACGGCAAGGTCTATGGCAACTCGGCGCATCCCTCGCGCGGAGTGACCTACGATCCAGAGACTGATGTCCTGGAGTATCAGCGCGGGGCCATTGCACGAAAGGGCTTTGCAACACAGGGCAAGTACATCATCGGAGGCCACTACGGAGGCGGCAGGCTGTACGTGTTTGATACCACCATGCCGTGGAACATGGCTCCGGTTGCCGCGAGCCTGCGTGGCGGAATACCGGCTATGGAGCTGACAAAGCTGGCCGAAAGCGACGCAGGCAAGATTGATTACATCGAGAGCCACGACCTGGTACTATTCCGCGCAGACGATTACGGCGGCCAGATTCACTTCCCGCTGGAGGCAGGCGACGACGGACAATACTACCTGATTATCGCGCCCTACAAGTCGCCCGGCTATTGCACCGTGCAGTTTTCGCTTGACGGTACGGAGATCGGTGAACCGTATCCAGGATATGCCAAGGCGGCAGAGTCCGGCCCCTTCCAGACATTCGGCCCCCTGCAGCTCAAGGCGGGCGAACACCGGCTCAGTGTCAAGACCATCAAAGCTGAGGCCGGCAATCCCTGGATCGGCATCAACGCCATCAGCCTGACCAAAGAGCAGCCGGACGGCGTGATAGCTGAGGCCCAACCGCCCAATCCCCGACTGGTTGCCACGTTCTCCCCTGACATCAACGTCCCCTGGGGCGCAGCCGCACATCCCGACGGCCAGCATGTGATGATATCAGGCCCACCCGGCTACGGCTACCTTGGCGGCGGCATCGGCATCTACAACCTCGAGACCGATGAGGAAATGCTTCTGACCCACGAGCAACTCATCGAAAACCACTGTGTCACGGCGATGGCGCCGCTGGACAACGGGGACATTGTGTGCGGCAGCAGCGTAGGCGGCGGCCATGGCACCACAGCGGTGGCTAAGGAAGCTGTCCTGTTCGTTCTGGACTGGGAGACGAAAGAGATCAGCTTCCAGACCGTGCCGGTGGCCGGGGCCAGTGCAATCCGCCTGATGCGTACGGGCCCCGACGGCTTGGTATATTGCATAGCGGACGCCTCGGGCTTCTTCGTCTTTGACCCCGGCAAGAAAGAGGTCGTGCATGACG
This sequence comes from bacterium, assembly GCA_030604405.1. Taxonomy (GTDB): domain Bacteria; phylum Armatimonadota; class Zipacnadia; order Zipacnadales; family UBA11051; genus UBA11051. The sequence goes on from JAUVVY010000018.1 coordinate 46,653, forward strand.
AGAGCCTGGGCGAATATGGCGGCACACCGGTCAACGGCATGGAGCGCGGCCCCGACGGGAATATCTATGTGATCTTCTCAGAGGCGATACTGAAGATCGCGCCGGGCAGTTTCGAGGTCGAGAAGATCGCCGACACGCCGGCCTCTCCGACCGCCGGCATTGCCGTCGTCGGCGGGCGCGTCTATTTCGCGATAGGATCGCATCTGTGGAGCGCGAAATTGTAAGCTCCCGCATCAGCCAAGCTGCGGCTCCTGGAAGCGGCTTCAAAACCTCCTTTGCGGAGACTCACAGACCCAGGGACTGTCCCCCCATCCACACCGGGTTTTGAAACAGCTTCCAGTGTTACGACAGCAGGGCAGCGCATAAAGTACAACCTGTCGTTTCGTACCGCCGCAGCTCGTAGAAAGGGTGAGTTAGATGAAATGCGTGACAGACTTAATGATGATAGTCTTGCTTGGCTCCACGATTATCTTGGCCTGCGCTCAGCAGGCACAATATCCCAGAGATGCCGGCAACGGCTTCAAGGACTACGGCGTGGCCGCCCCGGCGCAAGAAAGCCGTGGTGTTGTCGCTTGCAAGGATGACAACGACCATTATCTGGTGCTGGGTAACACAATGGACTTCCTCCTCGTCACCGATATTGATACGGAAGAGACCACGCAGTACTGGATGCCTGAAGGCGTCGCCGGCTCCTATCCTTACGGCTCGATAATGGCAAGCAATGGCAAGTTTTACATCTGCCACGGCGCGACTTTCATGGAGTTCGACCCCACAGCCCGCGACTGGACCTTCCACGAGGTACCGGAGGGCAGGGATGGCTGCTATATCGGCTTCACGGAGGGCCCCGACGGCGTTATCTGGTGCGGCGGATGCCCGAATACCCGCCTGGTCTCATTCAACCCGGAAACACGGGAATTGAAAGACTACGGTCAGATGGACGAAGCGGAGAAGTATCTTAGCAACCTAGCCGTGGACAGTTCCGGCTGGGTCTATGGCGGTATCGGTACGGCCAGGTGCAATATCGTCACCTGCAATCCCGCTACGGGCGAAATAATACAGCTCATGGACGAAGCGGATCGCAAGCACGGCACGGCAGTCGTTTACCCGGCGGAAGATGGCAAAGTGTACGCCAGCTACGGCGGGCAGCATTATCGCTGCTTCGAGGGCAACATCGAAAAGATCGCCAAAGAAGCAGCCGGCAAGCAAAAGTCCGTTGGCAACATCGGCTGGGGCAACACGAAATTCGCTCTGCCCGACGGCCGCCGCGTCGCTGCCTACTCGATGCCCGAGCGCTATATGAAGATCCACAACCCCGAGACAGATGAAACCAAGACGATTACCTTCGACTACGAGACCGTAGGCGCAAGCCTCACCAGCCTTGCCGCCGGTCCCGACGACAAGATTTACGGCTCCTCCTGTCACCCTATGCACTTCTTTGTGTACGACGTGGCCGAAGACAAGCTGGAAGACTGGGGCCCGGTGCCTGGCATCGGCGGCGGCAACTTCTGCGCTATCACCACCCAGGGCGCCCATCTAGTGGGCGCCGAATACGCCGGTGGGCGACTGTATGATTATGATACTGCCAGGCCGTGGGATCCCGCCGGCGAAGGCGATGCCAAGAACCCGCGCATGTTGGCCAAGTGGCACCAGGACATCTGTCGGCCTCGCACCGCCCTGGCCCATCCGGACGGCAAGACCGTCATGATGGCCGGTTTCGCAGGCTATGGCCTCTGCGGCGGCGGCATCGGCATGTACGATCTTGAGACCGGCGAAGAGCTCCTGCTTGCTGCCGATGAGGATGTGCTGCCCGGCCACAGTACCATCACCCTGCAGGCGCTGCCGAACGGGAACCTGGTCGGCGGCACCAGCATCTCAGCCCCCGGCGGCGGCCACACCACAGCCACCGAGGCGGAGCTATACATTCTCGACTGGAAGACCAAGAAGGTAGCCTTCCGTACAGTGCCGGTGCCGGGTGACGGCAATATCATCAGCATCCAGGTCGCCAACGACGGTCTGGTCTATGGCCTGTCCGGTAATTCCACCTTTTTCGTCTTCGATCCCGACAAGCAGGAACTGGTCCACAGCGAGAGCTTTGCCGAGTACGGCGCTGTGCCGCGCCATGCTTTGCATGTAGGACCGGACGACAACCTCTACGCTCTGATGAGCAGGACGATCGTCAAGCTAGCGATGGGCACATTCGAGCACGAGAAGTTGGCCGACACGCCTGTGCCTATCTCTGGCGGTGGTGCGCTGCATAAGGGCGTGCTCTACTACGCCTGTGATACACATTTCTGGAGCTATGATGTGCCCGGCCTGGACTAACTGACCGAATCAGGCCGGGTAGCTTCGAGGTCGAAGAAATCGCCGACCCGCCGGGGCCGATCGAGGTAGAACTCGCACTGGTCAAGGGGCGCGCCTATTTCGTCATAGGAACGCACCTGTGGAGCCCTGGAATATGAGAGTGCGAGGCAACAACCCTTGCCGTAATCATGAAAACGCTGGCAACAAAGGAGAGAAAAGATGAGGTACGTCATGAGTATCCTGGTAGCAGGTGTGATGTGCGTTGTGCTGACGCCTGCCTTTGCGCAGGAGGCCAGGCAGGACGAGAGGTTCATTGACCACGGCGTGCCCGTGCCGTTAGCCGAGTGCCGCGGTGTTTACGGCGCGCAGGATGAGAACGGCAACAGCCTCGTCATTGTCGGAAGTCTCGACCTCTCCCCTAGTGGCTGGATACTGGTCACCGACGTTGATACCGGCGAAACGCAGCAGATATACACGCCTGAGGGGGTGGCTAACTCCCCGCCCTATGGCTCACTGGTGGCCAGCAACGGCAAGTTCTACACCAGCCAGGGCGGCATATTTCTGGAGTTCGACCCGACCTCGCGCGAGTGGACTTTCCATGGCCGCGCGCCCGGCGTTGGCGCTATGATGTGTATCGCCGAAGCCCCCGACGGCACGATATGGGCAGGCAGCGTCTATCACGCCAATCTCACCTCCTTTGATCCAAAGACAAAAGAGATCAAAGACCACGGCAGCATGGACGAGCAGAAATACCTCTCCTACCTGGGCTTCGATGACGCCGGCTGGGTCTATTGCGGCATCGGCACAGCCAAATGCAACCTCATCGCGTATCACTCCGAGACCGGCGAAAAGCGCCAGCTTATCCCGGAGGATCAGCGCAGGGTCGAGAGCGGGCGTGTCTGGCGAGGCGCGGACGGCAAGCTCTACGGCACTGCGCCACTCAAGGACGGCACCGTGTATTATCTGCTCGACAACGGCGAAAAGACCCTTGTTGACAAAGCTGACCTGCCGGCTCGGGCGGTGCCGCGCGGGACCAAACCCAAACTCCCCGACGGCCGCATAGTCAACACCTTCGACATGCTCGAAAAGTACATGGAGATCTACGACCCCGACACCGGCCTGACCAACCGCATCGAATTCGACTATGAATCTGAGGGCAGCATGGTACGCGTTCTGACTCATGGCCCGGACGGCAAAATCTACGCCAACTCATCTCACCCTTCCCGTTTCATCTCCTACGACCCGGAGACCGATGAGCTGAAGTATTACCCGGGTGCGATCGCGCTCAAGGGCATGGACACTCAGGGCAAGTATGTCTTCGGCGGCATGTACACAGGCGGCAGCCTCCACGTATTCGACACCACAAAGCCCGTCAACCTGCTCCCCGAACCGCCCAATATCGTAGGCGGCCTCTCTCCTGCCCAGCTCCTCGAAGTAGGCGCAACCGAGGCAGGCAAGCTCTTCCTGCACCAAGACCGCGATGTGCTGATGTTCAGGGCCGATGACTACGCCGGCAAAGCTGATTTCAAGGTCGCCGCGCCTGAGGACGGCCAGTATTACGTCCTCGCCGCCATGTGGCAATCGCCCGGCTACTGCTATGTACGTTTTCTCCTGGACGGCGAAAAGATTAGCGGGGATATTCAGTGCAGGAGTTCAGCTCTCCAAGTCGCGCCGATAGTAACACTTGGCCCCTTTGACCTCAAAGCCGGCGAGCACCAGTTGACCATGCAGACGATCAAGGGTAAGAACTCGAAGCATCCGTTACTCGCGCTCCGAGCAGTAACACTGACCCGCCAGGACCCCGAGGAAGTGACAAGCAAGCCCCGGGAGAACAACCCGCGACGCGTCATTGACCACTCCCGGCCCGACGTCAACGTGCCCTGGGGAGCTTTTGCCCACCCGGATGGAAAGCACATCCTGATCGCCGGCCTGCCCGGCTACGGCCGCGTCGGTGGCGGCATGGACATCTACAACCTGGAGACCGGCGAGACGCTGAAATTCACCCATGAGGACCTCATACAATACCACAGCACCATCCCGATGCAGGCTCTACCCAACGGTGACATAATCGCCGGCACCACCGTTTCAGGCACCCACGGCGGCGAAGCTGTCGAAAAAGACGCCGTCATCTGGGTCCTGGACTGGCAGACCAAGAAGGTCAAGTGGCAAACGGTGCCGATACCCGAAATGTCCGCCATTGGCCGCATGAAGATGGGCCCTGATGGCAAGCTCTATTGCACGGGCTCCGATGCGGTGTTCTTTGTCTTCGACCCGGAAAGCAGGACGGTTCTGCACCAGGAAAGCCTTGAAGAATACGGTGGTGTGCCTGTCAACGGCATGGAGCGTGGCCCCGATGACAATATCTATGTCGTGCTTACCAAGGCGATAGTGAAGATCACACCGGGCACGTATGAGGTTGAGAAGATCGCCGCCGCCCCGGGTGACATCAGCGCCGGCATCGGCATCACTGGCGGCCGCATCTATTTCGCGATAGGCTCGCACCTCTGGAGCATAAAGCTATAGTGGAAAAACATCGGTGAACAGGAGACTAGATAACACATGGCATCTTCTGATTATTGCCGATTTACCGATATTAGACTGGCAAACTGGCCGGTGTACTTGATAGGCGTCCATGTCATTTTGTCGAGTCTCCTCAATATCGGCGGCGGATGGCTCCCAATATATGTGGGTGCGTATTCTGGCTCCCAACTCGCCGACCCGGAGGTAGCACAGGAGATGACCGTGTGGGCTGAAGAGCGCCAGCGAAAGCACGGCCAAGATGCCAAATGGTGGGACAGAGTTGACTCGCGCCAACTATTACAGGAACTAGAGCAACTCGAAGACTTGCCGAGGCCACTGGATGTCGTTGTTCCCCTCGCACGCAGCTTCACATCCTATGCACCCATACTTACGTACATTTACGTACCCTTCGGCCTCCTTGCAGGTATCGGCTTGATGATATTCAGAAGATGGGGATGGTGGTGCGCAGTACTGTGGCTTGGAACGTGGATGATCGTAACCATAATCATGGCTGTAGGGCTTCGAAGCATTGCTACTGTCTTGTCTGCATCTTTGATGGGAGTGAATCTGGTCATTACGGCCGTAGCCCTTTGGGCGCTTTTCGTTCACAGGCCCTTGTTCTCCCACGTACCTGTTGAGCATACCCCGTTGACTAGCGATCACTAACGCTTCGGCAGGCGGCCGAACCATCATGATTGGGGCGGATGAGATTACGAGTCTGGGCACGGCCTCTCGAACTGATAACTCTTTCCAAAGCACCAACAGCCGCGAGCTGCCCGTATGCTGTTACTCCTCGGCGTTTTACAGTGCCGGCAACATGACGCAAACCAAGTCAAGTAGCTACTACATGACGGAAGGTGGATGACAATGCCAAAAGCAGGCAATTTCGAGCACGGGGTGGTAGCTTCCCGCCCCGACCAGATGTACGGCTGGCCGGGCATAACTCGCGTCCAGGGCGACCATATCCTGGTCAGCGCCTCGGAGCGCAAGTACCATGTTGATCCCATCGGAAGAGAGGTGGTCATCCACTCATACGATGGCGGCAAAACCTGGGAACTGCCCCAGGAGGTCTTCAATGGCGAGCTCGACGACCGTGACGCCAACCTCCTGACCATGGCTGATGGCACGCTCGTTCTCACCTGGTTCACGTCCATCGCCTTTCTCAGATGGCTCGAGGATGACGCGTGCCCGGAGCCGTGGCGAGAGCGCTGGCTGGCCCGCGTCGAGCGCCAGGGCATTACACCCGACACCCCTGTCGGCGGCTGGCTCATCCGCTCCACTGATGCCGGACGCACCTGGGAGGCGGCCCATGAGATACCCATCGGCCACCATGCCGGCCCAAGTGTGCTCAGCGACGACCGGCTCATTTACATCGGTTCCGCCGGCGTCGCAGGCCTTGCGCCGGTTTGGGAATCGGCCGACAAGGGCGACACCTGGGCGCAGATAGGAGAGGTCCGCGGGCCTTGCGCCGGCGATTCTCCCCACGGGGCTTTCAACGAGAATCACGTGCTGGAGTTGTCTCCCGGACGCCTCCTGGTCGTCTTTCGCACCGAGTTCGAAGACCGCGATGCACGATACCTCCACCAGTCGAATTCCGAAGACGGCGGCCACACCTGGTCCGACTTAAAGCCCATGCCGGTCTGGGGATGTCCCCCTCATCTTATCCGCCTCAGTTCAGGCCCGATCCTGTGCGTTTACGGCCATCGCCGCAATCCCTACGGCATCCGGGGCGTACTTTCCTACGATGACGGAGACACCTGGGACGACGAGAACATCATTACCATCTACGAGTTCGACCAGCCGTGGGACATCGGCTATCCGGTTTCGCTGGAGGTAACTGCCGGCCACATTCTGACCGTGTATTATTGCAACCGCAAGCAGAACGTGGGCCCCTCGCTGGCCTATTCCGACGATCCCGGAGGCATTCTCTACACGCGCTGGACTTTGCACTGAACACCCTCAGTTCGGATTATCCTTGACCGCGTGGGTCGGGCTTTCCACTGTAGCTATGCAGGTTTTTGGTTTATGACTAGCGCACGGCTGATCGTAGGCGATGGCGGGATGACAAGCCGTGGGCCGGATGGGGACCCCACCCACGCCTTGGGGCGTGGGTTGCCCCCATTCGGCCCCTCCGGAAGGCTACGGCAGTAGCAAGTAGCTGTTGCCGTCAGGAGGGGCCGAATGGGGATGAGAGTTTCGAAGAAACTCGAAGGGGCCCCCATCCGGCCCAAGGCGTATCACAGTACCAGCGCCTACAATTACAGATGGATGAGCCACAGACCAGAGATTTGCATAACTACAGTTCCAGCCCGAGTTGGTGGTGGGACTTCTCTCACTTGCCGACATTCTTTGCATGTACCCACCCACCGGCCACAGGTTTACAACCCGGCGACTCTCTGGCTATAATAGAGGCCACCAAAGCGTACACCTCGGAGGACTGGATAAACATGGCTGGACATTCCAAATGGGCAAACCGGGTCCACCGCAAGAACCGTCAGGACGCGAAGCGTTCCAATGCATTCAGCAAGCTCTCCCGCATGATTGCCGTCGCAGCCCGCGACGGCGGCGGCGACCCGGACATGAACCCCGCCCTGCGCACATACATAGACAAGGCCAAAGACGCCGAAATGCCCAAAGACAATATCGAGCGCGCCATCAAAATGGGCAGCGGCGACATCGAGGGCGTCACTTACGAGCCGGGATTGTATGAGGGCTACGGCCCGGCCGGCGTCGCGCTGATGGTTGGTGTGCTCACCGACAACAGCCAGCGCACCGTGGCCGACATACGCAACATCTTCAAGGAGCACGGCGGCAATTTGGGTGTAGCCGGCTGCGTGCAGTGGATGTTTGAGAGCAAGGGCGTCGTTGTACTGCCCGGCGACCAGGCGGATCTTGATGAGGTGTTCATGATTGCCGTGGATGCCGGCGCCGAAGACGTTGTCGAGGACGAGGAAGAGAATACCATCGAGGTCCAGACCGAGCCGAAGCAGTTCAGTGCGGTGTATGATGCCTTGAAGGCAGCCGGGATGCCGACCGAGCGCGCCGAGGTGACGATGATCCCCACTGCTACTAATCCGGTTTCTGATCAAGACGCCGCCAGGGTCATCAGGCTTCTGGACCGGCTGAATGATCACGAGGACGTGCAGCAGGTCCATTCCAACTTCGAGATTTCCGACGAAGCCCTCGACGCCCTGGAGGCCGCCTCTTAAGGCAAGCGGCACGAAGGCGCAAACGCCTTCCGAGAACGTGGGAAGTCAATAACTGAGTATGGCGTGCCCCCAGTTCCTGTCCTATGAGCGTGCCGGGGCTTGCGGAACGCCTGGTGGCGATGTCATGGGGCTTTTGGGAACCGGCCAAGGAAGGGGAGTGCCGACAGTGACTTCCATCAGAGACCGACAGATTTCCGAGCTGTTTGATGAAGAACGCGCGGAGGAGTACGGCAAGCGACTCGACGGCCTCTGGGAGCGACTTCACCGCGCGAATGACTCCATGTACGTGTTTGACCGAGTGGACGAGTTCCCATGGGACCTGTTTTTTCCTCCTATGGATCGGATCTTCATGAGCCGTGTGCTGCGTAACTTCCTTGACGCAGTAGTATTGATCCTCGTTGATGCGCTCACCTCAAAGGACCCTAAGTCTGTGACGTTTAAAACCTTGAAGAGGTGGATCGTCACAAACTGCCGTTGCGAGGTTCGCAGCGACGTAAAGGCCCATTTGGCAGCCCTACCCACGCCGGGGCAGATGTCGGAACTCCTCGATCGGGCCAGAGGAATCCGAGACAAGATGGTTGCTCACCTCGACAAGAAGCCTTTAGTTGATGCACCGACACGGGCGCATCTCCGCATCACTCGAAAGGAGCTCAGATACCTGGTGGATCAGGCGAACCAGATCTTCGTGGGGCTATGCTTCGGAGACGGCAAGGGCATGACGTCCCTGTGGTACCACCCGGAACTCGAACATCCATCCCAGACGCGTCGTGGGTCTGACATTGAGCGCTTCCTTGACCTGTTGGCGGAACATAGCCAACTGATGCACTGGCCTGAGGAACACAAGGAGTTGTGGGCTGGTCGAGCCCCAACGCTAACGAAGGAAGAAAGAAAGCAATTCAACTACTGGCGCACTCGAGTCGGCCTGCCGGAAGTGCCATTCGAATAGCATTCCCCGCCGTCACCACGCGTGGCGTGACACCCGAGAGTGTTTCGCACGCCTCGCTACGAGAGTTTCACTGCCTAGTCTACAAGCGTCCGCCTTACACCTCATCCCCGGCGAACATGACGCCGGCGACTTCGTGCGCGCTGGTGATGCCGTTGTGGATCTTCGCCAGCCCATCGTACTTCAGCGTCCGCATCCCGGTCTTGATGGCGATCTGCCGAAGCTCGGCGGCGTTCATACCGGTCGTGATTGCCGTCCGGATTTCCGGATTCATCGGCATCAGCTCGTACACCGCGACCCGCCCCGAGTAGCCGGTATTGCGGCAGTGCTGGCAGCCGCGCGCCCGATGGAATTGTACCTTGGCGGCCTGCTCCTTGCTAAGCTGCAGCGCGTCCAGTTCGCCCTCGCTCGGGTCGCACGCCTCGCGGCAGCGCTTGCACAGTCTCCGCACCAGCCGCTGGGCCAGCACGCCGATCAGCGAGGACGCGGTGATGTAGGGCGGAATACCGATGTCCACCAGACGCGTCGCCGCCGAGGGCGCGTCGTTGGTATGCAGCGTCGAGAGCACCAGGTGGCCGGTCAGCGAGGCCCGGAAGGCCATCTGGGCGGTGTCCAGGTCGCGGATCTCACCGATGAGGATGACATCAGGGTCCTGGCGCAGGATGCTGCGTAGTGCGGTGGCGAAGGTCAGGTCAACGGCCTCATTCACTGCGACCTGGTTCAGCCCCTCGACCTCATATTCGATCGGCTCTTCGACGGTCGTGATGTTCTTGGTGTCATCGTTGAGCTGGTGCAGGGAGGCGTAGAGGGTGGTCGTCTTGCCGCTGCCGGTGGGGCCGGTAACCAGAAGCATCCCCTGTCTTCTCGCTATAAGCGTGTCGAATTCTTTCTGCGTATCAGGCCGGAAGCCGAGCTGGTTTAGTGACACCAGGGTGCGACTCTTGTCCAGAATACGCAGCACCGCCTTCTCACCCCAGTAGGTGGGCAGTGTTGACACACGCAGGTCAATCGGCCGGTCGTCAACCACGGTGGCAAACCGCCCATCCTGCGGCTTGCGCGTTTCGGCGATGTCCTCGCCGGCCAGGATCTTAATCCGAGAAAGCACGTAGCGGTGCATGTCTGTCGGCAGCTCGGTGATGACGTTGAGCTGCCCGTCGAGGCGGTAGCGCACGGTGACGTGCTCGCCGCGAGGCTCAACATGAATATCGGACGCGGCCAGTCGCACGGCGTCTTTGACGATCTCCTGCACGATGCGGACCACGGGAGCCTGATCCAGCATCTCGGCCAGTGTATCATCCACGCCCTCGACGCCTGCTGTCCCGACGGCGGCACCCAGATCCTGGGTGTCGGCCATCTTGACTTTCGAGCGGGCGTGAGTCGAATAGAACTGTTCGATGGCCTGTTTGAGTTCCTCTTCGTCCACCTCGATCGGCTCGACGCGCTTGCCGGTGCGGCTGCGCACCTCGTCCATGGCAAACACATCGGTAGAATCAGCCATAGCCACCAGTATGCGATCCTGGCTCACCTGGATCGGCAGCAGCGTGTACTGTTCGGCGACCGAGCGCGGCACGTCCTGCAGCGCTAGAGGGTCAATCTCGTAATCATCCAGCGATGCTTGCCCTTTGCGACGCTTTCGTCGCGGCGCGGCAGTAGACTCCGGAACGCCTTGGTCGAGCGCCTCCGTGGCTTCGAACGCTTCGCTTTCATCGGAGGCTTCCGGTTCCGGCTCTTGTGGCTCAGCGTCGGCCATTGTCTCGGTGGCCCGCGCTATGTCGTGAGCTGAAACCATCCCGCTGCCGAGCAAGGTCTGCACCAGGTTCTTGCCCTCGGCTTCCTGCATTTCGCGGGCCTGCTGAAGTTCGAGCACGCTGATAACTCCGATCGAAACTAGCGCGCGTGCCAATTGTTCGTCATCAGGTGTGGCCATATTCAAACACCCCTTTTAGCAGCATCCGCGCGGGATGCTTATTCTCCTCGAGATCATTCCCGCTGCCCGCTTCCTGCCCTGTCTCCCGCCTTGTCGTTGACTGCTCCGACCGGCTTTGCTATACTCGGTACACGAGCCTGCCGCGTGGCTTTCTGGTTACCGGCCGCGACGGCACGCGGGCACATTCTCAGACAATATTCGCCGTCTCTACCCGAAACTCCTTGCTGTTTCTGAATTGCTTGCACATCAGGAGGTATGCGCAGTGACCAGAGAAGAGCCCGGGGTGACCAACACCGAGCTGGCAGCTTTCTGCCGGCAGTTCTCCAGCCTGATGCACGCCCAGATCAACATCCTCGACATATTCGACGCTCTCAAGGAGCAATCCAACAACCCGCTGATGCGCGAGATAATTGACAGCGTGCGGGAAGACGTCGAGATGGGGCGCAGCCTCGCGACCGCCTTCAGCCGCTATCCCAACTGCTTTTCCCCATTTTTCATTACCATGATCCGCCAGGGCGAGTTGGAGGGAGAGTTGGACCGCGTGCTGGAGGACCTTACGAACCACTTCGCCAGCCGCATTGACGATACCGCCGACGTCACGGAGCGCAGTGCAGCGCTGTTTGACTGGGAGCGGGCGACGAACCTGTTCACGTGGGTTTTCACCTGGGTCACGGTGCTGGCCGCAGTCTGTGCACTGGGTGCGGGTGTTATCTGGTACGGCACCACGGAACTGGAGCTGCCCGGACGTCCGGGGCCAAACATTCTACTCTTCGTCGGACTCGTCTTGTTGCTGGGCGTGATCCTCTTCGCCCGCGGTAGACGCAAGCTCTAGCCATCCCCGCTTTCAACAAGCAATTCATCTAACCGCTCCCTTATGGCCTGGGATCATATTGCAACTTCGCCGTTGGTGCAACACGCTTGCGAGCCATTGCCATCGCGTACTTGTCGTCAGAACAGTTCCATCTAGGGGACGAATCGGCATGGCGGTATTGATTGCGGGATTCATCCTGTTGCTCATCGCGGGGTTGTTCGCCGTCTGGCTGCTCCGGCGGAGCCCGCTCATGGTGGCCGTGAAGAAGAACAACTCACAGAAGGTAAGGGAACTCCTGGAAGCTTCTCCTGAGCTAGTTAGTGCCAAGGACAGCTATGGAGCCACACCTCTACATATGGCAGCATCGAGCGGCGGCAAGGAAGTGGCCGCACTCCTCCTAGGCAGTGGCGCTGACGTCAACGCCGTGGACAGGGAAGGCGCTACACCTCTGCACACCGCTGCTCGCCGTGGCAGCAAAGAGGTGGCGGAACTGCTTCTGGCGAGAGGAGCCGAGGCCAACCGCGCTGACAACAACGGCAATACGGCGGTTTTCTATGCAGTTGCTCACAGCGAGGTTATCAAGCTGCTGCGAGAAAGAAACGCGGATGTCGATCTGCAGAACAGGGCCGGCCAGACGGCCCTGCACCACGCGGTGAATTGGGGGACCACTGATAGTGTGGCGCTCTTGGCCGATAATACTGCAAACATCAACGTACAGAACAACTGGGGCAGTACCCCCCTGCAAGAAGCGGCGCGAAAGGGCCGGACCGCCGCAATAAGCATCCTCCTGGACAGGGGTGCTGATATCAACGCGAGAGACGACGACGGTAGGACGCCACTATACACGGCGGTTCGTCTCCGTCACAACGAAGTGGCAACGCTTCTCTTGCAGGCAGGGGCCGACGTCAATGCCCCGGAGGACAGGCGCCTCTGGACCCCACTCCACCAGGCGGCCATGTTTGGCTACGGCGACGCGACGAGTCTCTTGCTCCAGAAGCGAGCCAGAGTCAATGCACAGGACATTCTGGGGCTCACCCCGCTCCACTGGGCCGTCACTGGCGGCCACACCGAGGTTGTGCGACTTCTCCTCGAACACGGTGCCCACGTCAACATACCCAATGATGCAGGATGGACCCCGCTCGACATTGCGGTAGCCTCAGGACACACTGTCATGGAGGACCTTCTGCGCTAGCACGCACGTCCAGGTCGTGCGGAGTGAGGATGCGGTCTTTGGGAAGCTGCTCAAGTCGACGAGGCTTCGGCTCGCCACTGCTGCAGCCGGAAGCTTCCCGAAGGGCTGAAGGCTATCGTGCGCCGGGAAACCGGCCCGCGCCTTCACGCATCCCACTTGCCGGCCTCTGCTTGAAAATGCCTCCCGCAAGTGCTATAATTATCTTGAAACACGGTACTGCTGCCACTCCGGTGCAATTGAGGCCGGATTTTTTGTCAACTGTACTTTGCGAGGCCAAATCCGTGTCTGACAAAGCACAGGCCAAGAACACGCAAGACGCAACCGCCGCTGGGACAGCCCCGCTGGGCCGCGAAGCGCTGATTGCTGGCATTACTTATTACGGCATTCTGGCCGCGCTGCCGCATATCCGTGGTGTGCCGCCGGCGGTCGGCATCATCGCCGGCACAATTCTGTTCCTGCTGCTGTCGCTGGCGGTGATTCGCAATATCGCGCTGTGGCAGATCAAGCCCCTGCACGAGTTCTTCCTGCTGGCGTACCCGCTGGCGGGATGGTATTCCGTCACCGTATGGGCGGAGCAGTACCAGCACGCCGCCCCGTTCATCTCGCCGCTGGAGTCGCTGCTATTCTTGGTGACCTGCGCATTCCTGGGCCGGCTGCTTTCGCGGCTGGTTCGCGAGGTCAACATGCTGGTGCCGATTGCCATTGTGCTGCTTTTGGTGGACATATTCACGGTGTTTCTCGGCCCCACCGGCGAGGCTCTGGACAAAGTCCCCGAACTGGTCAGCAGACTGTCCATCGGCTTGCCGGCGGTCGGCTCGGCGGTCGGGCCGGAGGGCGCCAGAGGCTTCGGCTTCATCGCTTCGGCGGGCCTGGGCGATTTCATATTTCTGGCCCTGTTCTTTGCAGCCACCTGGCGCTACGGCTTGCGTTTTGACAGGACATTTTGGTGCATCTTTGCATTGGTCGCGGTCGCCATGCTTGGATCCCTGGCTCTTCCCTTCCTGCCGGGCATCCCGCTGCTGCCATTTATTGCCATAGGTTTCCTGATCGCTAACACGGGCCAGTTCACCTTCACGCCGCAGGAAAAGCTCTACCTGCTGATCGCAGTAATCTTCATCGGCGCATTCATTGCCGTCGGCGTATTGCTCACGCAGTACCTGAAATGATAGACTCAGACCGCATCATTCGCTAACGGGTTCTCAGCTTCCCGTTCGGCAGGCTCACGGCCCTGCCTGCCCTGAGCTTGTCGAAGGGAGCAACGTCGAAGGGCAGCGCGAGGAACCGATTACGACCGAGGCGATAGGAGCGGCTAAATTGCGCGAACAGGGCGGGCCCGTAGGCGACATCATTTGGTTCGCGATACGATATCTTATTGCCTTATTCCTAACGGCGCTGGTCTTCGTGGCTGCTCTGTTCATCTTCGCGGACTTACTTGAAGATGTCAGCAACGGTTTCGGGCCCACACTGCTGGTATTGCTTTTTGCAGTGTTCCTTATCGCGCTGGCTGGCTACTACGGATACGCCGCCGCTCGCCAGGCAAGAGGCGGAACCAAGATTGGCTTGGCCACCGGCATCACGGTGGTCGCCATTGTAGCGGGAGTGGAAATAATAGCTACAGTGATACACAGCCTCGTACCCAGCGCCTACGTGGCGCGGGCCTGGGGGTGGAAGGGACTGGAACACGCCCTCTTCAGCATGCTATTCGGGGCCTGGGTGGTCTTAGCTTTCACCATCGGCGGGTACGTGCACGGCCGCTGGCCGACCAAACGCCCGCCAGTGCAGCCTGCAGCCGAACCAGACGACAGGGATGTATTATTTGCGCTGGGATGGGCGTGGCCGACCAGGCGCCGGGCAGCCCCGCAGGATGACGATGAAGAATTAGACGATCTGGACCCTGACTGGATATTCCGTACCCAGCTTTACCTGAAATACGGTCGTTACGCAGACGAGACGGACGACCTTAACAACACTCCCTCCGCACAGCGCTGAGTCGGTAGCGACTGAAGTGATGGGAGGGTTCACTTTGCTTAGGAAACTGAAGCTTGTCGCCTATGTCGTCGGCTTTGCGGTGCTATACATGATAGCTTGTCCCGTGCTGTTACTGGTCATGGTGTTTCTGTGGAGCCTGGTTGATTATGCCTATGGGGCCGAAGTTGCCATCTTGTCCTCCCCCTTCGTACTGGCGCTCTTATTGGGATATGCGGCGGGTCGGTCCATGCGCACGGGGGCGCTGATGAGTCTGGCTGTCGGGATAGTTGTGGTCATGCTGACGCACTTGGGGTCGGCTTCGGGGCTATTTGCGGCCGTATTTGGGGGCGTCGATATACCACCAATCTCAGTGTTAGTCCTACTTGCTGTGGGAATAATTGCGGCATTTGCGGTAGGCGGATACATGGCCGGAAGACGGTTGCGCAGAAGCCAGCAAGTGGACCCCGACACAGAAACCAATCAGGCTGACGCGGCAGAACCAGACCATGCCGTCGAACGAAACCAGAGTTAGCTGCGTGTAGCTGAAGCCTTGACACATTGACCCATTTCGACGCAAGATTGTTTGTCTCCACACACAAACGGAGTCGGGCTGGAAGCCCGACCTACGCGACGAGGGTATCGGGGGACTCGGGCTGGAACAGTAGTTCTGCAGATCTCTAGTTCTGAAAGGAGTTTAGAGCTCTGCAAGCAGTCCCATTGCAGGTTGCGTCGCCGTTGGAGGGGCCGCGTCGAACGTCGGACGTTGTTTGTCCGACGTGAGCCCGGCCCGCGCAGAACGCTATCCTGGCGAGCTCTGGATGCTGAAGCGGCCAACGCCAACGGCTGGGCCAGGCTTGCAGGCTTCGCAATGCGAAGCTTGCTGCGACAGGCCCCTCCATTACAACTAACGACGCCACACCGTCGCCCTACAGCTTCAGTTGTCCAGAATTTGCATGACTACAGTGGAAGCCCGACCTACGCGACAAGGCTATTGGGGAGTTTTGAAAGTGGCACAACCTTACGACTTTCCGACCATCGAGCGCAAATGGCAGGCCTACTGGGCCGACAACGCGCTCTTCGAGACCGACAATGACGCCGCCGGCGAGAAATTCTACCTCCTGGTGATGTTCCCGTACCCCTCGGGCAAGCTGCACATGGGCCATGTCCGCAACTACATCATCGCCGACGTCATCGCCCGCTACAAGTCAATGCGCGGCTACAATGTCCTGCAGCCGATGGGCTGGGACGCCTTCGGACTGCCCGCCGAGAACGCCGCCATCGAGAACCAGGTCCACCCCAACGACTGGACGCAGCGCTGCGTTGAGCAGATGAAGGAGCAGTTCGACGATCTCGGCATCACCTACGACTGGAGCCGCGAAATCAACGCCTCGCAGCCCGATTATTACAAGTGGACCCAGTGGCTCTTTTTGCAGATGTATCACAACGGCCTGGCGTACATGGGCGAGGCCACGGTCAACTGGTGCCCCTCGTGCGCGACGGTGCTGGCCAACGAGGAGCTGGATGGCGACACTTGCGAGCGCTGTGGGAGCGTGGTCGAGCCGCGGGCGGTGCCGGGACAGTGGTTCTTCAAGATAACCGATTTCGCCGACGACCTGCTGGACGACCTGGCTCAACTCGACAGGTGGCCGGAGTCGGTGCGCATTCAGCAGGCCAACTGGATCGGCCGCTCCGAGGGCGTCAGCTTCAGCCTCGATATAGACGGCTGCGACGAGCAGATGGAGGTCTTCACCACCCGCATTGACACCGTCTATGGGGTCACCTTCATGGTGCTGGCTCCGGAGCACCCGCTGGTGGCGGAGCTGACCGAGGCCACCGCCTATGAGCAGCCGGTGCGCGAGTTCGTCAAGCAGGCCATGCGCGAGGACGAGATCGAGCGCGCCGCTGTGGACACGGAAAAGCGCGGCATCTTCACCGGCGCCTACGCGGTCCATCCGCTGACCGGCGAGCGCGTCCCCATCTGGGTGGCCAACTACGTGATGATGGGCTATGGCACCGGCGCGATCATGGCCGTGCCCGCCCACGACCAGCGCGACTTCGAATTCGCCCGCAAGTACGACCTGCCTGTCCGGGTAGTCATCCAGCCCGAGGGCGAGAGCTTCGATGGCGAGACGATGGAGCAATCCTTCGAAGCCGTCGGCGTCCAGGTCAACTCGCAGGAGTTCGATGGCATGCCCTGCACCGAGGCCGCCGCGATGATCGCCGACCGCATGGAGGCCGAGGGCATCGGCCACCGTGACATCCACTACCGGTTGCTTGACTGGCTGATCTCGCGGCAGCGCTACTGGGGCGCGCCGATCCCGATTGTCCACTGCGAAAAGTGCGGCCCGGTGCCGGTGCCTTATGAGGACCTGCCGGTGCTGCTGCCCACCGATGCCGAATTCAAGCCCACCGGCGAGTCACCGCTGGCCCTGCACGAGAGCTTCGTCAACACGACCTGCCCAAAGTGCGGCCAGCCGGCCAGGCGCGAGACCGATACCATGACCACGTATGTCTGCTCCTCGTGGTATTATCTGCGCTACATCAGCCCGCACGCTGATGCCGAGCCGTTTGTGAAGGCCGATGTGGACCGCTGGCTGCCGGTTGACCACTACATCGGCGGCATCGAGCATGCGGTGCGCCATCTGCTGTACGCGCGCTTCGTCACCAAGGTCCTGCACAAGCTCGGGTACGTGGATTTTGTCGAGCCGTTTTCGCAGCTCTTCACCCAGGGGATGATCTGCAGCCGCACGCCGGATGGCAAGCTGGAGAAGATGAGCAAATCGAAGGGCAACGCGATACCCGCCGATGAGATCATCGAGAAGTACGGCGCGGACACCGCCCGGACCTTTGTGCTGTTCGTCGGCCCGCCGGACCAGGACGCCGAATGGAGCGACGACGGCGTCGCCGGCATCCACCGCTTCCTCAGCCGCGTCTGGCGCGTGGTGGACGGCAATATTGACCGCTACGACGGCGCGTGGGCCGATAGCATCGCCGGCGATCTGACCGAGTCGCAGCGGGCGATCCGCCGTAAGACCCATCAGACCATCGCCAAGGTCACCGACGACATTGACCGCATGCACTTCAACACCGCCGTCAGCGCGATCATGGAGCTGACCAATGATCTCACGGCCTTTGCCGGGCAGATGGCTGCTGATGAGGCGGCCGATTGCGCGGTCTTTTCCGAAGCCGTCGAGTATCTGGTGGTACTGCTCTCCCCGTTCGCGCCGCACCTCGCCGACGAACTCTGGGCGCGCATCGGCCACGAGCCGAGCCTATTCGGCTCACAGTGGCCGGAGGCGGACATGTCCATCGCCGCCGAAGAGCAGGTTGAGATCGTTATCCAGGTCAACGGCAAGGTGCGCGACCGGTTGCAGGTGCCGGCCGGCTCTGACATGGACCGGGTCGCCGAGATGGCCCAGGAATCCGAGCAGGTCCGGAAGCACATCGCGGGGAAGCAAGTCCGAAAGGTCATCACCGTTCCCGACAAGCTCATAAACATCGTGGCAAGCTGACCCGGACCGATCACCGACGCCTGGCTCGGGCATTACAATAATCCTAAGTGCTGACGTTGGGGCTAGGCCTAACCCCCTAGCCCCCTTCCCTGATAGGGAAGGGGGAATCGAAGGGGGTTAGGTGAGTAGTTGCGAATGGGGAAGAGAGTTTTCGTAGAGAACTCCAGGGGCCCCATCCGGCCCACGTACGCTTGACTGGGGGCATATAGTTGGCACTAACCAGGGCACAAAAGCTCAGCATGGCGATAGTGCTATTGGTGATCCTGGCCGGCGTATTCATCATGAGCCTGAAGGGCCCGCGAGTCGGTGACGAGTCGGTAGAGATGCTGATTCAGCAACAGCCGCCGCCCGAGATCGTGGTGCACATTGTCGGCGAGGTCAAGCAGCCCGGGCTCTACCGCCTGTCTGCGGGTGGCCGTGTCGCTGATGCGATCGCGGCAGCAGGCGGCTTCGATGATGACGCCGATCTCGCCACAGTGAACCTGGCCGCGGTACTGGATGACGGCCAGCAGATTACCGTCGCCAGGCTCGTCGCCGAGGGCTCTCCGCCTGCGTCTGAGCAATCCGTCGAGGGCCCCGAGCAGCCGCAGCCGGGGCAGCAAACTGAGCCACCGACCGCCGCCCGTGCACCTGAAACGCCGCTCCAGCCCCATGCCCAAGACCAGCAAGCTTCACAGCCTCCGGGCCTCCACCCCGGCCACAAGATCAGCATCAACCGCGCCCGACCGCAGGAACTGGAGCTGCTGCCGGGAATCGGCCCCGAGCTGGCCAAACGCATCTGCTATTACCGCTACGAGCGCGGCGGCTTTAGCAGTGTGGACGAGCTGCTGAAGGTCAAGGGCATCGGCCAGGACAAGCTCGAGCAGATCAAGCCCTACATCACCCTGTAGCTCGTGCGAAATTGGGGACAGTCACCTATTCCAGAGGAATACGAGTCGAACTTAGAGAAGTTGGAATGAATAGGTGACTGTCCCCAATTTCCATGACACCGGACAACGAGCACGCAACACAATACACCTCGCCAGACGATTCATACGCCGGCCCGTTGAGAGGTGTTGCCAACAGGCCGCTTCTGCTCGTCGCCATCAGCCTGGTTGCCGGCATTGTGTGGGCCGACTGGGCCAGTCCCCAGCCCCGCACAGTCGCGCTGCTGGCGGCAGTGGCCATCGGCCTTGTAATCCTCGAAATCGTGATGAAACTGCCGCGGCCCGGGGTATTCCTGTGCCTGGCCACCGCCCTGGTCGGCGCCAGTCTCCACGCATATCGCATTCGCCCCTCCTCACGCGACCCGATGTACCTGGCCGCGCGCGGGCCTGTGACGCTGGCCGGCAGCATCTCCCGAATCATCCGCCAGAGCGAGTTCCACCAGCGCGTCGAAATTGACGTGCACGCTGCCGACGCCGAGGGTGTCAGCGTACGCGCCGCCGGTAAGCTGCTATGCACTTTGCCGCCGCAGCCGACCGTCGGTACCGGCGAGACGCTGCTGCTGAAAGATGTGGTTGTCTGGTCGCCAGCGGCGATTACCAGCCCGGGGCAGTACGACGAAAAGCGCGCCCTGGCCCGCCGTGGCATCCATGCCATCGGCAAAGCTGCAGATTTCGTAGTCACGGCCCGGCGAGCGTTGTGGCGAGTGGCGCTGGATACCGCCGTCGCCAGAATCCGCACCCACGTCGTCAGCGTGTTGCGCGCGGCAATGCCCGGAACCAACAAGCAACTCTACGCCGATCTGCTCGCGGGCATGGTCTTCGGCATGTACAACGTCCAGTTGCCCGAGGAGATCGTTGAGAGCTTCCGCCGCAGCGGCACCATCCACCTGATGGTCGTCTC
The DNA here is from genome assembly GCA_030604405.1 of bacterium. Taxonomy (GTDB): domain Bacteria; phylum Armatimonadota; class Zipacnadia; order Zipacnadales; family UBA11051; genus UBA11051. The sequence continues at coordinate 66,863 of JAUVVY010000018.1, forward strand.
AGGCGCACACGTGACCCTCGTCGCCGCTGTCATTATCTTTCTGGTGCAGGGGCTGCGCGTGCGGCTGCCGCTGTGGATCGTTCTGATCGTAGCGCCCCCGTTGCTGCTTTACGCGCTGGTGGCAGGTCTGCGCGCCTCGGTGATGCGCAGCCTGGCTATGGCTATCTTGCTGGTGGTAAGCATGGTCACTGGCCGGCGCTATGACTTCTGGACGGCCCTGGCTATCGCGGCGATTGTGCTGTGCATCGCCGACACCTCCGCGCCATTCTCTATCGGGGTGCAATTGACCTTCGCCGCTGTCATCGGTGTGGTCGGCTTCATGCCCCGGACGCGCCGGAGGCAGGAGAGACAGTGGCGCACGAGGTTTTTCGATATTGGCTTCCTCGCCGGTGCAACGCTGGGAGCATGGCTGCTGACCGCGCCAATTATTGCCTACCATTTCGACATGCTGATACTGGTCGGCATAGTGGCCAATCTAATAGCTATCCCGCTGCGGGTCGTCATACTCTATGCCGGCTTCATCGCGGTACTGGTGGGATCGGTGTGGCTGCCGCTGGCGATTCTGCCCTGCGCAATTGGGCGTGTATTCGGGGCCCTGACGCTGTGGGTGGTGCAGGGCTTTGCCGCTATGCCCGGGGCCGCGATAGGTGTGTTTCACATGCCGCTGGCTGCGGTTGCGGCCTGGTACGTGGCGGCAGGGGTCATCTGGTGGCTGCTGTTTTGCTCCCCTGTCCCTGTGGACGAGGGTGAGGACGAGCAGCAACCACGGCGTTCGCAGTGGGCTGTGGTGGCGATATTTGCCCTTGGCGGACTTATTTTCTTTGCGGCGGCGCTCTGGGCTCGGCCCCCGCAGCACTTGCGCGTCACGATGCTTGCCGTCGGCCAGGGCAATTGCAGCATCATCAGCGACACCGCAGGCCATCACGTGATGTTCGACGCCGGCACCGGCCTGTCCAGCCCGCGCGCCTACTACCAGGTCGGCCGCAGGGTAATCCTGCCCTATCTTGCCCATCGCGGCATCCGCCACCTCGACGCCCTGATTATGTCCCACAGCGACACCGACCACTGCAGCGGCATGGCAGATATTATGAATAAACTTTCCGTGCGCCGGTTCGTCACTAACGGGCTGACGACAGCCGACCAGCATGCAGCCACCCGGGCCCTTAACACCTCGCGTCGGCTCAGGATCCCCGAAGTTACCGTGCGCGCCGGCGCGAAAATGAAGCTGGCCGATGGCGCGGACCTAAGCGTACTGCATCCTTCGCGAGTCGCGCCCGGGAATACCAGCGAGGACATCAATAACAACAGCATCGCCGTGCGTCTGAGCTACGGGGACATCAGCATCCTGTTCCCGGCTGATCTGGAAGCCGAGGGCGAAAGGACGCTGGTGAGATGGGCGCGAGCAAACGGCGTCCCGCTGCAAAGCACTGTCCTGGTGCTGTCCCACCACGGGCGCAAGGCCAGCAGCACACCGGAATTCCTGGACGCGGTCAGCCCGCAGTTGGCGATAGTTGCCGGGGCGTCGAAGAGGTATATGCCGGCTCATCCGGAGGTCGCTCGTCGCCTGAAAATGCGCCGGATTCCGCTGGTCTCAACCGACATCATGGGCACGGTAGATATCTTCACCGACGGGCGGCGGCTGTGGATCAGCACCTTTGGTGGACGCTATTCGCGGGAGCGCGATACGCTGCGGTGGCAGGCGAGGACCGCGACGAGGAACTCCTCGGCACTCGCCCACGCGGCGGCGCTTACGCCCAGGTGCGAGGAGATTGATGCTGCAAGACGATTGGCAAGCTGAGCGCGCACCTCAGCGACCAGCTCATGCCTGCGCTCTAAGAACCTCGCTGCGGCGTCGGCCTCCTGCGCGGTCAGCATGCGGATGCGAGTCATGAGCTGCTCGTCGGCGGCAGTTGGCGCGACGCGATATTGCACTGGCGGGACTGATGGTGCGGCTGTTGTGGGCATTTCCGCAGCGCGCTCCTTGACCACCACCGTGCCGGCCGCATGGTCGCCAAGGCGCTTGGAACGTGCGCTTACCCATACCGAGATCATGGCGCTGCAGTAGAAGGGTGGCACCAGCAGGTCCACGATCCTCACGACGTTGCGGATTATGCTGTCCCAGAGATTGATCGGTGTGCCGTCATCGCGCACGACGCGCAGGCCGGCCATGCGCTTGCCGATGCTCTGGCCGTTGGTGACCATCTCCAGCACGACCCAATAGGCGACGGAACCGACCAGCCCGCCGGCGCCGATCATCAGCATCGCCGCCAGGTCCAGAGGATTCCCTCTGCCAAGCGGCGAAAGCAGATCAAACAGATAGATGCCGGCGATGACGATTAGCGCCGTGATCAATAACTGTACGATGGTGTCAACCAGGCAGGCGATCACACGCGAGCCGATGCCGGCCAGCTCGTACTCGATTTCCGTGTATTCGGGCGTTTGAACGACTATCGTCTCATGCCGCATGATAATCCGGAGGCGCGCCGATGCTCAGCTTCGTAGAAAGACACAGGCCAACATGGGAGCGGCTGGAGGCGCTGCTTGAGCGCTGCCGATCCGTCGTCGGCGTGTCCGCGCTCAGCGGCGACGAACTCCGCGAACTCGGCTCCCTGTACCGCCAAACCGCCTCCCATCTGGCAGTTGCCAGGACCCGGGACTATGACCCGGAGGTAATCGCTTACCTGAACCAGTTAATGGGCCGCGCCCACGGCATCATCCACGGCCGCCGCCACGGGCGTGGCGTGCGCCTCGGCTACTTCTTCGGCGTCGAGGTTCCGGTCACCTTCAAGAAATGCTGGCGCTACTTCGCCGTCTGCACTGGGATACTACTGCTCGGCGGCCTGATCGCCGGCTGGGCCACGGCGCAAAACCCGGGTTGGGTGGAGGTGTTTATGCCCCCCGGTTTTCGCTCCGGCGTGGAGGATTTCCTGGAAGCGGAGAAGGCGCCGGGCGAGTACTTCGAAGGCATAGCCGAGACCGGGACCGGCCCGACCTTCGCCGGATTCCTGATGATGCATAATATCAATGTCGCCATCATCTGCTTTGCTGGGGGTATCACCTTCGGCATCGGGACACTGTACATCCTGGCCAGCAATGCGCTGATGCTCGGCTCGTTTTTGGGACTCGGCATATACCAGGGCAAGCTCGTCACTCTGGGCGCGGTCGTGGTACCGCACGGGGTTATCGAGATCTCGGCGATCCTGCTGGCCGCCGCAGCGGGCTTGCGCTTCGGCTACAGTCTCGTCAATCCGGGCGACATGCTGCGCCGCGATGCGCTGTTAATCGCGGCCCGCGAAGCGATACGCCTGGTAGCCGCGACGCTGCCCATATTCGTGCTGGCCGCGCTCATCGAAGGCCTCATCAGCCCGCTCGCCAGCGGCACTCTGGCGAGCAACCTGGCCCGCTACGCAATCGGCATCGTCACCGGCGTGGCGCTCTATGTCTATCTGATCCGGGGCGACCGCTTATTTGCCCGCTATTTCCCCGCAATCGAAAGGGATCCCGACCGACTATTCGAAGAAGCGCCCTGAACCGCCGGTTGCACGGCGCATCAATTGCCCGGACAACGCCGCGTGACCCCCCTCAGCAACCCCTTGCTGAGGGGGGTCAAATCGGCAATTTGCTCTAGGGGAGCAAATCGCCGCCGAGGCCACCAGGCCCTGATACTACGGCATTTGTTGCTAGGGGGGAGGAAATCTACTTTAGTTGCCAGCATGCAAGGTAGCAAAAAAGAACGCGGATTTTTTCTATTGGGTAAGCCAATAGGTTGTGCGGCTATAGCGGCAGAAACATGCACCGAAAACAATGTCCCTCACCTAGTAGAGTCTCTCTGAGCGAGGCGTTTTACTGGATTTAGATGGGAAATTTTTGGGATCTTTTTCGGAATTCTTTGTGGATAGTTCCAGAGGCATACAAAGGCGGGCGCCGATGAGCAGTTGCGGTCAGGATTTGATGCTCGCCTGCGCCTGGAATTCCGAAGCAGCAAGATCACTTGTACAGTGGATTTAGGGATAGCGATGATGGCTACTCGTACTGAGTGCGGGCAGTAGGGTGTGTACTGCCTCGGGAAGAACGACCAACGTTACCTGATTCGGGCTAACATGACCGTCAGGAGAGGTCCAAACTCACTTTTTGCAGATAGATCCCTGAGCAGGAGAGGAGTTACTGCGTGACACGGAGAATGTTGGCAGTAATAATAAACTAAGACAGGAGGCAATAAGAATGTCTGAAGTAAAATTTGCGAATCCGGCACCCCTAGGTTTGATGGGCTTCGGGATGACCACGGTGCTTCTGAACCTGCATAACGCCGGGTTCTTTCCCCTGCAAAGCATGCTACTGAGCATGGGACTGTTTTATGGTGGAGTTGCACAGGTGATCGCGGGCATTATGGAGTTTAGGAAAGGAAACACCTTTGGGACGACAGCATTCACATCTTATGGTCTATTTTGGATATCTCTTGCATCACTGATCGTGATCCCTGAATTGGGCTGGGTTTCCCCGCCTGCAGAGATTGCAATGGCTGCCTACCTAGTAATGTGGGGCATATTTACCGCTTTTATGTTCGTTGCAACGCTCAAGTTGAACCGGGCATTGCAGGTAGTGTTCCTATCCTTAGCTGTCCTATTCTTCCTCCTGGCTGTAGCAGAATTTGTGGCTCCAATAAAAGTCATTGCTGGCTATGAAGGTATTTTCTGTGGGTTGAGCGCAATGTATGCGGCGTGTGCACTGGTCTTAAACGAAGTTTATGAAAGAACAGTGTTACCTATTTAAGGAAGCAGAGAGAGGGAGAAATAGCTAACATAACTACTGAACAGGTAAAGAGCCTCTCTAGTGTCGTGTCCCTGAAATACTTTTATCCCTTAGAGGGCTCCGATGCCGTGCCACAGCAACTGTAAGATGCTCAGTTGGAGAGCTCGACCCGAACGACCTCGGGCTGGAAGCTGAGAATGCTGTCGCATTCTCACCTGACCTGCGCGAGGCGCAGGTCAGGCCGAGCTACGCGTTTGGTGAGCTATTCAAATTGTGTGAAGTTATCTCTGGGACACGACACTAGACTTGGGCCGGCTGCTTGTCAGCAAAGGGGCACAAGGCCAGGGATGCCGGCGGCACGACACCGCTAAAAGAAGCAGCCGAGGCTGGCCAAGTCCAGGTGGCCCGCTTTCTAATGGGCAACGGTGCCAACGTCAACGCTAAGATAGCGGGTGGTAAAACGCCTCAACAGGTCTGGTGTGGGGTCACGTACCTCATCTTCCTGTGAGGAGAAGAGCAAGATGTGACGCCGGCTGCTGGTTGTATTTGTGTTAGGACGAATTGCCGTCAACAGGTCAACTGTGCTATACTCGGCCTGTTTAGTCGGCAGCCCATCGCGGCTGCCGTCAGTGGCAGAATAGTCCGGCGACCTGCACAGCCAAGGTCCGGCTGTTGCGGGGTCGGCGGCTTTACGGCCATTCCTGCTTCGTGTGCGTGCGCCACGGAGCCATTTTGACCACAGGAAGGGGACATACGAATTGTCGGACGAGGCAACACTTTATGAAGCGATGTACATCATAGACGTGACCCGGGAAGAGGAAGAGCAACAGGAAGCGACGGCGGCCGTCGAGCGTGCAATTGTCGAAAACGGTGCAGAGGTGGAAAACACCGTAGTTTTTGGGCAGCGGAGCCTCGCCTACGAGATCAATGGCCAGACTGAGGGCCTCTACATGATCACCTACTTCAGGGGCGATGGAGCTGCCGTCGCAGCGCTGCAAAACGAATTTGGCCTGATCGAAACGATACTGCGCGGGGTAATCGTTGTGCCCGACCCCGAAGCGATCTACGAGGAGCCGGAGGAAGTTGTGGAAGACGCTGAAGAGGCCGCCGGCGACGAGGAAATCATAGCAGAAGCAGCCGCAGCCGTTGTTGCTGATACCGAGGCCGAGGCTGCTGAGGATGTCGAAGTCGAGCCGGCCGCAGAAGAGGTAGCAGAGCCGATCGCAGAAGAGGCGGCAGAGCCGGTCGCTGAAGAAACGGCAGAGCCGGTCGCTGAAGAGGTAGCAGAGCCGGCCGCTGAAGAGGCGGCAGAGCCGATCGCAGAAGAGGCGGCCCCTGAAGAATCGGCTGAAGAAGAGATCGAGGAGCCGTCTGCCGAGGAGAGCGAAGAGCCCTCTGCCGAAGAGGCCGAAGATGCGGCTGAGGCAGAGGAGCCTGAGTAGCAAGCACATAGTCGGATGAGTTCTACCACACCAGCAACCAGCCCGAGCGCCAGCACCAGAGCGGCGTGGCGAGAGGTTGCCCTTCGGCAAGCTCAGGGCAAACACGGCAGGGCTTTCAGCCGTGAGACGGAAAGGTGGAACGCAAGATGATTAACAGCGTGGTACTCGTAGGTCGCCTGGCCGCCGATCCGGAGATGCGCTATGCCTCCAGCGGGACGCAGATCACCAAGTTCAGGATTGCTGTGAGTCGGCCGCCGAGGGCCGGCAGCGACGAAGAACAGACCGACTGGCTGAATGTGGTGTGCTTCGGCAAGACCGCAGAGAATGCGGCACAGTATCTGGACAAAGGCTCTCTGGTCGGGATCGAGGGCCGGGTGCAATCGCGGACCTGGGAAGGCCAGGACGGTAAGCGGCAATACGCCGTCGAAATCAATGCCTTCAGAGTACAGTTCCTGGAGACGCGGCAGGAGGCCGAGCGTCGGCGCAGTGCGCAGCCGTCGCGGCCGGAACCGGAGCCGGAGGAAGAGGCCGCTCCGCCACCTGAAGCATTGGACGATGTGGACGAACAAGACGACCCCTTCGGCGACCAGTAAGAGGCGATAACGAAGATGCCTCCGGCAAGTGGACAAGTCGCTGTTGGCATTGATGTCGGCGGCACGACCTACGCGGCGTGCCTCATTGACGCCGACGGCGATCTCATCGCTGATGTGTCGTACCCAACCCCCGAGGTGGGCAGCGCCGAGGCGCTGCTTGCAGCGTTCGCCGAAACGGCCAGGGAACTAATTGCAGAAGCGGCTGGGTATGAGCCGGTCGGTCTGGGCATCGGGGTGCCGGGAACCGTAAGCCCTGACGAAAGGGAGGTCCGTGACTGCCCGAACCTGACCATCCTGAACGGGATACGCGTCCCCGAATTCTTCGAGCAGCGCATGGATATGCCGGTGTGGATGCAAAACGATGCCTACTGCGCAACGCTGGCCGAGCTGCGCTACGGGGCCGGCCGGGACCACGCGAATGTCCTCCTGCTCACACTCGGCACCGGCGTCGGCGGCGGTATCGCGCTGAACAATGAGGTATTCCACGGACCGCGTCAGGTAATGGGCGAAATCGGTCACGTGATATTGGACCTCAACGGCCCGCCATGCAGTTGCGGCACGATGGGGTGCGCGGAAGCCTTTGTGGGCAAGCAGGCGATTATTGACCGGGCGCTGTGCAAGCTTGCGGCCTATCCAAATTCGGCACTGGCCCAGTATGCGGCGGCTGACCCGGCTGCTGTCACGCCCAAGCTGATCGCCGACTTGGCCAGACAAGGCGACGAAATGTGTCTCGGCGTGATGTCCGACATCGGCCTTTATATCGGCCAGACACTGTGCAATGCGATAGTGTTGTGCGATCCGGATATCATTCTGCTCGGGGGCGGGATTGCGGGGGCCGGCGATGTGCTGTTTGATCCGATCCGCCGCACGGTGAAAGAGCGCACGCCAATCAGCGGCTTTGACCCGTCGAATATTTTGCCGTGCGAACTTGGCAACAAGGCAGGAACAGTAGGTGCGGCGGCGCTGGTGTGGGAACGTCTGAAGGCCGAGCAGTGACAATGTAAGTTGCAGGCCGATGCCGTGGTGTCGTTAGTCGTAATGGAGGGGCCAGCCTTGCTCTGCGTCCGCAATGCAAGGCTGGCCCAGCCGTTGTCGTTGGCCGTTTGGGTGTGGAGATCTCGCCAGGATAGCGTCCTGCGTGGGCCGGCCTCCCATCGGACGACAGTGTCGTCCGATGCTCGACGCGGCCCTTCCATTACGACTAACGACTACAGGAATGCCGTTGGCGTACTCGCCGGGAGAACGTCAGCGTTTGGGTAAGCGTCACTACCAACGGCGTCGGGCTAGAAAGCCCGACCCACGCGCTGGAGGGTTGAGACGTTGGCTTTCGGCTTGTCCGCCATAGCTTCAGCGAAGGCGGGAGGGGCCGCGTCGAACGTCGGACGTTGTTTGTCCGACGTGAGCCCGGCCCGCGCAGAGCGCTATTCTGGCGTCCTCTGCACACCGCAACGGCCAACGACAACGGCAGGGCCAGGCTTGCAAGCTTCGCAATGCGAAGCTTGCTGCGACAGGCCCCTCCATTACGACTAACGGCTGCAGGGCACCAGCCCGGAACCAGAACTGCTCGAAATCTGCATAACTACGCTTCCAGCCCAATACCATTGCTTGTCATATAATCGCCATATTGCTACGATGTCAGATAGGCAGCAAAGCACCATCAACTCGACCGGCAGTCATTCGCTAGTTGAACTGCTGGGGCGTACCGAGGGATTTTCACGCGCCAAAGAGGCCCTGAGGACGAATTCAGCGTTGTGTTTGCAGGGCCTCAGCGGTGGCGGGAAATCCGCGTTTTGCGGTGCCTGGCTGCAGGACTTAACCCGCCCCTGTGCCATCATCACCTACAACGAAGAGCGGGCGCAGCGGCTTGCCGACGATCTGTCGGGGTTGCTCGATGATGGCAACAAGGACCGCTTGACGCGGCGCGTGTTGTGCTTCCCCTCGACTGCTTCGGCGCTCTACGACGGCGTCACTCCCGACCCGGAGACCGTGGCCGACCGGCTGCTTTGCCTGGAGCGGCTTTGTGGTGGCGATGCGGTGGTCGTTGTGGCCAGCGTGATGTCCGCCGTGACGCTGACAATGCCCGGGGCGGAGTTTGTGGCCAACCGCGTGCAGATAGATCTGGGCGGTGAGTGTAACCGCGATGAGATAGCCTATCAGTTGGCGGATCTGGGCTACGAGCGAGTGGATTTGATTGATGATGTGGGGCAGTACTCAGTGCGCGGTGGCATCATAGACGTCTCGCCGCCGGCGCTTGAGTGCCCGGTGCGCATTGAGCTTATGGGTGACGAGATTGACAGCGTCCGGCTGTTCGAGCCGACCACGCAACGCTCGCTGCAGAGCATTGAGAAGGTCGGGATCGGGCCGGCGGGTGAGGTGGTGCTGAACGAGACGGCGGTACAGAGGGCGCTGCCGCAGATCAAGCTGGCGTTTCGGCGCGAGCTGGACGTGCTCAATGAGGCCGGCAAGGCGCGGGAGGCGCGGCACCTCAAAGAGCGGATGGAGCAGGACCTGGCCGATTTAGAGAATTTGCGCCCGACACCCAGCCTGGTCCACTACCTGCCATATCTTTACGATCACCGCGAGACCTTCCTGGACTATTTGCCCACGGACGCGCCGCTGATAATTGATGAGCCGGTGCGGGTCAAGGCCAGCGCCGAGCAGTTCGAAACCGATGTGCTTGATTCGCACCGGCGTGGGGTGAAGCTGGGCCGGCACCTGCGCCTGCCGGAGACGGCATGTCTGGCTTTTGCGGAGTTTTGCGGCAAGTATCTGTCGGGCGGGCGGGCGCTGATATGCCTCAACATGCTGCAGCGGCAGGTGCCGTGGGACGAGCAAGCGCCAACGGTGAGCCTCTCAACGCCGCCGACTGAGACGTTCGGCGGGCGCTTCGAGCTACTTGTCGAGGGCCTGGCACAGTGGCAGAAAGACGGCTTTTGCGTACTGGTTTGCGGGCAGGATACCGATAAGGCCGTCGAGGTGCTCAGCTCCCGCGGGCTCAGTAGTGTGCGTGTCGCCGCAGGCCTCGACGACCTGGAGATGGGCGCGGTCAATGTCATCGGCCAGGACCTGACCAGCGGCTTTTGCATGCCGGAGGCGAAGCTGGTCGCCCTGACGGCCAAGGAGATTTACGGCTGGCGCAAGCTGCACCGGCCTGAGGGCAGCGCCTACCGCCGTGGCTTCTCTCTGACCAGCCTGCGCGAGATCGAAGAGGGCGACTACGTGGTGCACATCAACCACGGCATCGGCGTCTATCAGGGCCTGGCGAAACAGACCATTGACGCGATAGAGCGTGATTACCTGGTCATCGCATACGCCGGCGAGGACCGGCTTTACGTGCCTGTGACGCAGCTTGACCGCATCCAGAAGTATATCGGTTCCGAGGGAGCACAGGTGACCGTCAGCTCCCTACAGGGCACCTCGTGGCAGACGACCAAGCGCAAGGCGAAAAAATCCACGCAACTGCTGGCGCGGGAGTTGCTGAAGCTGTACCGGGAGCGCGAGCAGACCGAGGGCCATGCCTTCGAGCAAGACAGCGCCTGGCTCAAGGAGCTGGAGACCACGTTTCAGTTCGAGGAAACGCCGGACCAGTTGCGGGCCATCGAAGAGGTCAAGAGAGACATGGAGCAGGCGATGCCGGCCGACCGACTGATCTGCGGCGATGTCGGCTTCGGCAAGACCGAGGTGGCGATTCGGGCGGCGTTCAAGGCGGTGCTTTCGGGCAAGCAGGTGGCGGTGCTGGTGCCCACCACGGTCCTGGCACACCAGCATTTCAACACCTTCCGAGAGCGGCTGTCGCGGTACCCGGTAGAGGTGGAGATGCTGAGCCGGTTCCGCAGCACCCAGGAGCAGCGGCGGATCATCGGCCGGCTCAAGGAGGGCGCTGTTGACATCGTCATCGGCACCCACCGGCTGCTGGGTTCGGATGTAGCTTTTGCGGACCTGGGGCTGTTGATAATTGATGAGGAGCAGCGCTTTGGCGTGCGCCAGAAGGAGCGGCTGAAGAAGCTGAAGGCCTCGGTGGACTGCCTGACGATGACGGCCACGCCGATCCCGCGCACGCTCAATATGTCGCTCTCCGGCATCAGAGAAATCTCGCTGATAAATGACCCGCCGGCGGGGCGCAGAGCCATCCGGACCTTCGTGCGCGAGCAGGATGATGCGCTAGTTGCCGAGGCGGTGCGGCGCGAAATCAATCGCGGCGGGCAGGTGTATTACGTCCACAACCGGGTGCAGTCAATTGCCCATGCCGCCTCACGGGTGCAGCGGCTGGTGCCGGAAGCACGAGTGGCGATAGCACACGGGCAGATGGGCGAAGGCGACCTGGAACAGGCGATGCTGGCCTTCTATGCCGAGGAGTTCGAGGTACTGGTGTGCACCACGATCATCGAAAACGGCCTGGATGTGGCCAACGCCAACACGCTGATCGTTGATGACGCGGATCGTCTGGGGCTTGCGCAGCTTTATCAGTTGCGGGGCCGCGTAGGGCGGTCGAGCCGACAGGCATACGCTTACCTGCTGTACCGCTACCCGGAGCGGATGACAGAGGAGGCCGAGGACCGGCTGAAGGCCATAGAGGAGTTCAGCGATCTGGGCAGCGGCTTCAAGATAGCGCTGCGCGACCTGGAAATTCGCGGCGCAGGCGATATTCTGGGACCCGAGCAGAGCGGATACATGTCAGCCGTGGGCCTGGACCTGTACTGCCAGATGCTCGCCGACGCAGTCAGCACTCTGAAGGGCGAAGACGGCCAATCAGCAGAAGGCGGCGCGGCCATTGACCTGCCGATTGAAACCGTGATACCCGCCGGCTATGTGCCCGGCGAGCGGCAGCGGATCGAACTGTACAGGCGGCTGGCCAATGTCGCCGATGAAACCGAGCTTGGCGAGCTGGTCAAAGAGACCCGCGACCGCTACGGAAAGCTGCCCAAACCGCTCCGAAACCTTGTAACAGTGGCACGGATTAAGTTAAAGTGTAGGCAGGCAGCGGTCGTGGATATCGCGACTGCAAAGGGTGAAGTGACAGTTCGCCTGGCCCCTGAGCACAGGCTGACGGCGAAGGAACGCGATATGCTGGAGGGTCTCTATGTTCCCGGCCGTCGGCAGGCGCGCAAGGGCGCAAAGTCCGCACTGCCCCGCATAGTGTTTCGCGAGCAGCAGATCTGCCTTGGCTATAGCAAGCGCGACCCGCAGGCACTGATACCGGTGCTCAATGATTTGCTGCAGCGGCTCGTGGATCGGCGACAGGCAGCCGCCGATGAAGGCAGCCTGATGAGAAAAAAGATGGCATCGAAGGCCTCTAATGACTGACGATACAAGCCAAGAGAGACAAGACGCCGCAGAGCTTGACAGCAGCGATCGGCGGCCCGTCGCGATAGGAGTGTCATTTCGGCGAGGCGGCAAGATTTACTACTTCGAGCCAAACACTGTAGAGGTTGAACTCGGCGACTACGTACTGGTGCACACCGAAAAGGGCGTGGATATTGCCGTGGTGGTCAAGCTGGTATTGGACTTGGCGGAGATAGCTAGCGAAGGGCCCTTGAAGCCGGTGGTGCGCAAGGCCAGCGCGGCTGATGTGGAGTACGAGCAGCAACTGCGCGAAAGGGAAAAAGCGGCGATGCGCACGTGCGAGCGCAAGATCGCCGAGTACGGCTTGCCGATGAAGCTGATTGATGCCGACTACACCTTCGATCGCAAGTGCCTGGTGTTCTTCTTCAGCTCCGACGGGCGAGTTGATTTTCGCGAGCTGGTCCGGGACCTGGCGAAGGTGTTCAAGACGCGCATCGAGCTGCGGCAGATCGGGGTGCGCGATGAGGCGAAGATGCTGGGGGGGCTGGGCTCGTGCGGTCGGCCGCTGTGTTGCCAGACCTTCTTGCGCGGCTTTGACCCGGTGGGCATCAAGGTCGCCAAGGACCAGGGCCTGTCGCTCAATCCGACCAAGATCAGCGGCGTCTGCGACCGCCTGATGTGCTGCCTGCGCTACGAGCAGGAGCTTTATCAGGAGCTGCGCAGCCAAATGCCGTCCGAGGGCGAGCTAGTGACCACGCCGCAGGGCCAGGGCGAGGTGGTGGAGCTGCACGTGCTGGCCGGTGAGGTTGTGGTTCGGATTGATGACGGAACACGGGTCACGGTTGCGGCCAGCCAGCTCAAGCAGCAGCGACCATCAAGGAAAGGGACAGCCCGACATTAGAGGCAGGTAGGAAGTATGGCAGTTCAGGACAGTGAAAAAGCGGCCTTCTACATCACCACTCCGATTTACTACGTCAGTGGCAAGCCGCACATCGGCAGCGCTTACACGACAATAGCCGCAGACGTGCTGGCCAGATATCACAGGCTGCTGGGCGAGCAGGTGGTATTTGCCACCGGCACCGACGAGCACGGGCAGAAGGTATTGCGGGGCGCGGCAGAGGCCGGCAAGTCGCCACAGGATTTCGCCGACGGTCTGGTCGTGGAATACGAGCGGGCGTGGGAGCGGCTGCATATCAACTATACCCGCTTCATCCGCACCACCGAACAGCAGCATGTCGAGATAGTGTGCAGGATCTTTCAACAACTTCTCGCCCAGGATGACATCTACAGGTCGGAATATACCGGCTGGTACTGCGTGCCGTGTGAGACGTATCTGCTGGAAGCGGACCTGGAGGATGGCAATTGCCCCGATTGTGGCCGGCCGGTCGAACAAGTCTCCGAGCAGGCTTACTTTTTTCGCACCAGCAAGTATGCCGATGAGCTGGTACGCTACATCGAGGAGCGCGAGGAGTTTATCGGTCCGGAAAGCCGGCGCAACGAGGTACTGGCCTTTATCAGAGCCGGCCTGCAGGACGCTTGCGTAAGCCGCAGCCGCACGGAGTGGGATATTGCGGTTCCCGACGAGCCGGATCAGTCCATCTACGTGTGGCTGGATGCGCTGACCAACTACCTCACCGTGGCCGGCTACACCGGGGACGACGCCGAGTTTGCAGCCGTGTGGCCACCTGACGTGCAGTTGCTGGGCAAGGATATCCTGACCCGCTTCCACGCGACACTGTGGCCGGCGATGCTCATGGCGCTGGGCCTGCCGCTTCCGAAGCGGCTGTTCGCCCACGGCTGGTGGAGTGATGAAACCGGCCAGAAGATGAGCAAGTCGAAGGCCAACATTATTGATCCGTTCGAGGTCGTAGACACTCTGGTCGAGTACTCGGGCGTGCGCACCGCGTTTGCGGTTGATACGGTGCGCTATTACCTGCTGCGCGAGGTGCCTTTCGGGCTCGACGGCAGCTTCTCGCTTACGAGCCTGTTACAGCGCTTCAATGCGGACCTGGCCAATGACCTGGGCAATCTGCTGAATCGCAGCCTGCCACTTGTGGAGCGGTACCTGGAGAGTCGAGTGCCCGATCCGGGCCCGGGCGCAGGAGCGTTAGCGGAGGAAATCAACCGGACCGCGGAGTCGGTGAACGAACATCTGCAACAGATCAACTTCCGGGATGCGCTGATAGCGATCTGGGAGCTAATCGCGCGGTGCAACAAGTTCATTGATGAGCGCGAACCGTGGACTCTGCACAAGCAGGGCAAACGAGTAGAGCTGGACGCGGTGCTTTATGATCTACTAGACTGTATCCGCGTCATTGCTATCCTGATTGAGCCGTTCATGCCGGATGTTGCCGAGGAGGTCTGGCAGCAGCTCGGTCTCACGGAGACTGGTGTAGAGCGGAGCTGGTCGGACCTGCGGCCGGAGCGGCTGCAGCCGGACACCACGATCAACCGGGGCGCTCCGATATTCCCTCGGATAGATCTGGAGCGGGCGGCGGCGAAGCTGGAGGCCGGCGAAAAGCCCGCAGAGGCCGAGAAACCGGATGACGAGACGCAGCCGGCAGAGGCTGGTAGAATGGGCCAGATATCGTTTGATGAGTTCAGCAAGCTCGACTTGCGCATCGGCAAGGTCCTGGAGGTCAGCCGGGTGCCCGGCACCGATAAGCTGCTGGTGCTGCAGGTTGATATAGGCGAGCAACAGCCGCGCCAGGTGGTGGCGGGCCTGGCCCAGCAGTTCAATCCGCGCCAACTGCTGGGGCGGACGGTGGTACTGGTGGCGAACCTGGAGCCTGCGACTATTCATGGCACCGAGTCAAATGGCATGATCCTGGCCGCAGGCGAGAAGGAGCCGCTGGCACTGATTACCACCGACGCAGAAGTCGAGCCCGGAGAAAAGATCCGCTAGCTTGGACATGATAATCACCTGATAATCTGCGCATCTAGCTGTCGCGTGGGTCAGGCGGGAAACAGTAGTTAGGCACATTTCTGGTTTGTGACCGGCGCACGTCTGATCGTAGGCGATGGCGAGATGACAAGCCGTGGGCCGGATGGCCGTGAGTTTGCAGGCAAACTCCCGTCCATGCGGCCCCTCCGTAAGGCTACAACAACGGCAACGGCGAGTCGGGCAGGCCTTCGGCAAGCTCAGGCCCTACGGGATGCCCGACCCACGGAAATATGCTACACCTGGAAAGCCCGACCTACGCGCTCAAAGGTTTGGACGTTGCCTTTCGCAGGGGCCGAATACGCAGGTGCCGGGTACCCGCGCCGCAGGACTGGGTGACACCGAAGTATCCAGCCCAGCCGTTACCAAGATTTGCATAAGTACAGTGGAAGCCCGACGCCAGTGATGGAAGTGAGCGAATCCGTGGAGACAAGAAAACGGCCCAAGATCTTCTGGTCAATGGCAATCACCGCTGCTGCGGTCGCCGGCATCACCGTACTGGTGCGCTATGCGGGAACTGACAGCATAGCGGTGCACCTTTATTATCTGCCGATAATGTACGCCGGCTATTGCTTCGGGGACTACGGCGCGATATGCGTGTCACTTTTGAGCACGCTATTGTGCGGGCCGTGGATGGCGGCGCGCTACGAGGTCGACAAGGCCATACTGCAGAGCCCTGCTGATATGATCGTTCGGATGTGTACGTTTTATGTGGTCGGCCTGGCGGCATCGCGAGCCTCTTTGGAGCTCAAGAGAAGGGCCAGCGAATCGCAACGCCTGTACGAGGTGGCCCGCAGTATCACCAGCACGCTGCGTGTCAGCGAGGTGCTGGACCTGATAGCCGAAAGCGCCATGAGAGTAATGGACGCCAAGGGCTGCGGGATCAGGCTGCTTGACGAGGAGACCGATGAGCTGGTGCCGGTGGCGATGGCGGGGCTGAGTGATGCGTACTGGCAGAAGGGGAAGGTGGTGGGCGCAGCGAGTCCCGTTGATCTCCAGGTGCTGGCTGGAGAGGCCGTGCAGATACTGGATGTGACACAAGATGAGGGCTTTCAGTACCCGGAAGCGGCCGGGGCGGAAGGGCTGAGTTCGGTCCTGACGGTGCCGCTGCGTGCCAAGAACGGCACCCGCGGGGTAATCCGAGTCTATGCCAAGCGCAAGCGCCACTTCAGCCCCGCAGATATCGCGCTGCTGACCACCTTCGCCGACCAGGCCGCGGTAGCCATCGAAAACGCGGAGCTTTATGAGGATATCCGCCGCAACTACTACGAGACCGTCAGAGCGCTGACAACTGCGGTAGAGGCCAAGGATGCGGCAACCTACAAACACTCGGAGCGGGTGACGGAGCTGGCGGACAGACTTGCTAAAGCGCTAGGGATGGATGAAGACGAACGGGAGATGCTGCGGTTCGGCTCCATCCTGCACGATATCGGCAAGATCGGCGTACACGAAGAGGCCATGGAGGCCAGAGAGGGCGAGACCACCGAGCAGGTGTTTTACCGGATGCACCCGCTAATCGGGTTGAGTATCCTGCAGCCGATTGGCTTTCTGGAGCCGGTGCTGGCGATTGTGAAATACCACCACGAGCGCTGGGATGGCAACGGCTTTCCCGAAGGCCTGTCAGGAAAGGACATCCCACTTGTTGCCCGGCTGGTGGCCGTTGCCGATACCTTTGACCGGGTACAAATGCCCAGCGGCTCGGCGGGGACGACAGTTCCGACCAGAGACGCGCTGATGGAAATCGTGTCACGGGCCGGCACCGAGTTCGACCCCGAGATCGTCGGCAAGTTTCACAGGATGATGCTCAGTACCGGAGATGCGGACGCCGCAACCTCCCCTGACGAAGACGCCGGCGCTGCGGCTGAAAGCTCCGGCGAGCCGACCACAGATGATAACAGCAGCACCGTAGAGAGCAATGAATAGCGCAAGGTTCGCCATCGGGCTGCTGCCGCTGTTGCTGATTCATGTGGCCGCCGTCGGTGCGGGCCCGGAAGCCGCCGAGGCTGGGCAGCGGGCCGGCGGACCCGACTGGCGCAATGTCTATCTGCGCTGGCAGGCAGGGAGCCTCGGAGCAGAATTCGACATTGCCGATTTTGTCGAGCAGTTCGGCGGCCCCCACTGGTACACCGTCCGCCTGCAGGGCCAGCGCGCCGGCTATCTGCGCTGGCAGGCCACGCAAGTTGGTACCGAAGATGGTGCGCGCCTGCGCGTCGAGGAATGCTCCAAAGTCGGCTTTGCTATTGACGAGCGCGGCCAGCAGATGGCCAGTCGCCAGGTCACCGACTACGACGAGAATCTGCGCCTCCAAAGGATCGAGCTGTGGCAGAACCTGATGGGCAGGATATCGGAGACCACCGTGGTGGTGGCCGCCGACAAGCTGCATATAATGGTAAGGCAGCCGGATGGCACCCACAGCAGAGAGATAGCGCGCCCTGATAATCTTGGCTCCGAGGTCCTCGTGACACTGGCCGCGGCGGCCGGCGAGATCCGGCCCGGGTGGCAGAGCGTATTCAGCGGCTTCGATCCCTACATCGGTCAGCTCGACACATACACCGTCAGCTTTGAGAGGCAGGAAGAGACCGAAGCAGGCACAGTGACGCTGCTGCACACGCGCATGGAGAAGATGGGCATAACAGTGCAGACGTGGCTGGGGCCGGACGGGGCGATCGTGCGGCAGAGCCTGCCCGAACTGATGGGGCTGGAACTCGTCAGGGCCACTGAAGAGGAGGCTCTCGCGGAGATCGTCGGCCCGGCCTTCAGCAGCGGCATAAGTGTGGGCATCCCGTCCCGCGACCCGCACAAGAGCGACCAGGTCAGCCTGATCGCCTCCACGGCGGCCGGTAGTGTCACGGACATGATCCCTGCCAGCGACCGGCAGCAGGTCATTGCCCGCACTGACGGCAGTGCCGAAGTAATCATCGGCGTACAGCCAGCCCCGACACAGGTGGCGCAGTTGCCGATCTCGGACCCCGAACTGGCCTCATATCTGGAGCCTAACGAGATAACGCAGAGCGACAGCGACACAATTCGCAAGCTGGCACGTAGTATTGTCGGCCAGGAGCGCGACGCATGGACATGCGCCAGAGCGTTGCTGGACTGGGTGCATAATAACCTCAAGAGGGTCAAGAGCGAGCCGCGGCCGATGTCGGCTCTGGAAGTGCTGCAGCAGGGCGAAGGTGACTGCAGCGAGCACGCGGTGCTGCTGGCGGCGTTAGCCAAGGCGGCGGGCATCCCCCCGCGAATAGTCATCGGCCTGGTCTATACCAACGGTGCTTACAGCTACCACGAATGGAACGAGCTGTACGTCGGAGAATGGGTGCAGATGGACCCATCGTGGGGCAGATATACGATTGGGGCCGGACACGTGCGATTGGCCAGCGGGCCGGCGGACCGGGAAGCGATGCTCAGCAATAATCTGGCTGCAGGCCGCACCATCGGCACACTATTTCTGAGGTTCAATCCGCAGCAACCTGAAAACAGCAACTAAGATGAGGCAATGGAACTGCTAGAACAGGTCAAGGGCAAACGTGTGGGAGTGCTGGCAGGCGGGCAGTCGGGCGAGCGGGAAGTGTCGTTTCGCTCCGGCGGCGGCGTGTTGAATGCGCTGCAAGCGGCCGGAATTGATGCAGTCATGGTGGACCCGGAGCCGAACCTGGCCGGGCAGTTGCTGGACGCCGGCGTGGACGTGGTCTTCAACGCCCTGCACGGCGGCGCTGGTGAGAACGGCACGATCCAGGGCGTGCTTGAGATGCTGGGCATTCCATATAGCGGCTGCGGGGTGCTGGCCAGCGCGCTGACGATGGATAAGCCGCTAACCCAGGCGGTCTTGCGCGACAAGGGCCTGCCAGTGCCGGAGCATGTGCCGATCTCACCTGCTACCAGCAGCGCGGAGTTGGAAGCCGCGATCGAGCGGCTGGGAGTGCCAGTGGTGGTCAAGCCGGCATGTGAAGGCTCCAGCCTGGGTGTGACGATATGTAAGAGCGAACAGGAGGCTCTCGAGGTCGCCGGCGAGCTGACCCGGCAGTATGGCCGAAGCCTGTTTGAGAAATTCACTGATGGCACCGAGATTACTGTGGGCGTGCTGGGCTGGCATGAGCGGACGCGGTCGCTGCCGGTGCTGGAGCTAGTGCCGCAGAAGGAGTTCTACGACTACGAGGCCAAGTACACCAAAGGCATGACGGACCTGATCTGCCCGGCGCGGATCTCCGAACAGCACGCCGCCCAGGCGCAACAGGTTGCCCTCAAAGCGCACCAGGTGACCGGATGCCACGGCATCAGCCGCTGTGACATGCACCTCGATAGCAGCGGCCAGATCTGGATTCACGACATCAATAGCATGCCCGGCCTGACGGAGACCTCCGACGTGCCCCACGAAGCGGAAGCGCTAGGAATGAGCTACCAAGAGCTGGTGCTGGAGATATTGGCCAGCGCCTTCCACAGATGACATAGCCCCTCAGATAAGCCTGCTTACGCCACCAACGGGCACTGTAGAGGCACCGAATGCTTCGCAGCGGCTGCTTGCCAACACTGTGCCGCGGCTCTCCCCCACGTGCCGTGGCTACTTTTTGTGCAGACACTAGAGGATTTCGGCAGTCGCATGGCGAAATAGAATTCCCTACATCACAGGAACGTGCAGAAAGGGACATAGCGCGATGAGTTTGATGGAAGACATCCAAAGGTGTGTTGACTTGCAGGTTCCGGAGGAGCTGCCGGTATTTTGCTTGAGCCAGGAATTTGATGCAAAATATTGCGACCTGACATACGCCGAATACATCTCGACGCCGGAAAACATAATCCGGTGCCAACTCGAGGTCATGGACAAATTCGGCTGGGACTGGGCATGGCTGCATGTTGACGATACGTTGGAGTTCGAGGCGCTGGGTGTCGGAGTCAAGGCCGGAGAAAACATCGTGCCGGCGACCTGTGACTATCTGCCCTTTGACAGCAAGACGGTTGCGGGTTTGAAGGTGCCGAACCCGCAGACCTCGGCGCGGATGCCGCTGTTGCTGGATGCCATAGCCGGCCTGCGCGAGGCATGCGGTGACGAGAAATGCATCACGGGCCGTGTCGCGGCGCCATTTTCGGCAGTGACGTTGACCTTCGGTATCCAAGAGACGATGTTCAAGATAATTGACGACCCGGACCTGGTCAAAGACGCGATCAAGTTCGGCGAGGAGCAGGTGCTTTCATGGGGTCTGGCCCAGATTGACGCCGGCGCACACGCTATCTGGTACGGCGACTGCAACGCCTCGACGCACATGATATCGCCGAGACAGTTTGAGCAGTGGGCCCTGGAGCCGTGCAAGCGGGTCAGCGATGTGATGAAGGACGCTGGTGGGATCGTGTTCTTGCACAACTCCGAAGAGCAGATCGCGGGGCTGCGGCTGCAGGCGCTGACCGAGCCGAGTGTGCTGAGCCCGGGACCCGGGCTGGATATGGCGGAGGTGCGCAGAGAGTTCGGTAAGCAGATCGCTCTCATGGGTAATGTTGACCCGATTGGGCTGCTGACCGAGGCGTCGGCCTCACAGGTTGCCGCCGAGACCGACCGGCTGGTGCGAATGATGGCCAACGGCGGGATGATTTTGAACAGTGGCGAGTGCGTACCGCGCGAGGCCAAGGCGCCTAACATGCACACGATGCACGACGCCGGGCGCAAAGTCTGGGACCTGGTCTGCGGGAGGCGCTGAAAGGCCGCCGCTCCTAACACCTGTCTGCTATCGTGAAGAAAGCTCGCCCACTACGGGCGAGCTTCCTTATTCTCATCGCGTGGCTCTTGCAGCCCGACTCGTTGTCCCTCACTCTCGCCAGCGCCGGTAGATTACAACGCCGAGTATGACCGGTAACAATAACAGGCCATAAAGCGCAAGCCAGACCAGCAATACACCCATCTTTTTCGCTGAGCTGAGAAAGCTTCCCCACGCCGCGCCGATGCCCGTGGCTATCTCCGACGTCCTGGGGGCTTTCTCGATGATGGTGGCCGTGATAGTGGCCAGGGCCAGTTCGCGCTGCACCCCAAACACGCCATCTTGAGCCGGCCCCAGGTTGCTCCGGGCCTCCGCCAAGTCGGCCTCCGCTTGCTTTTTCTCCTTCTTTCCAGCCTGTTTGCGACGCTGCTGCAGGTTGTGTATCTGCTGCTTGGTCTGCGTAACTTCGCGTGCAGCGGTGACGTAGCCGTCCGTCAGGTCCTCGCCGTAGATCTCGCGGCGAGCCACATAGCCCAGGGCAGCCAGGGCCTTGAGCGTTCCTGCGACCTCGGCGGTCGGAACCTTGCCGGTGATTTCGGCGTGTCCGGGGTTCCCGGAACCGGGTGCGCAGGCCATCGTCGAACTCAGTACAAACCCCCCGTGCTCGTAGAAGGCCTGCTCGGCGGCGATCACGGCATCCTGCAGGTGCTTGACCCACACCTCGCAGGCCGCGTCGTAGGCCAGCTTGAGCCGTCGCGTCAGGCCATAATTGCGCTCGGGCGGCCCCGGCTTCATCCCGGTAGTGTCCAGCGCGTCCGGCGGAAGCTGCTTGAGCCACTTGCCATGCCCATCTGCGTAGCCCACGTTCATGCCCCCGTTGTGTCGGTACGCAGGCTGACCGTTCTCGGCCTCGTAGATAATGATAGTCTCGGCCAGGTTGTCAATGTCTTCCAGTTTCACGCCGCTGTAGCGCCGCACCATCGCGTAGCTGTCCATCTGAGCCGTGCTATGGTGAGGACAGTTGAAGATCTGCTCGTTCTTTGTGTAGGGCTGCAGGTCGTCCACCCACGTCAGTGCGTTGGGCAGGCGGCCGTCATAGTCCTCGGCGAACATCCCCATGCCGAGCATTATCTGCTTGACATTGGAAAGACAATTGCTCTGTCGTGCCTTCTCGCGGCTCCTGGCGAACGTGGGGAACACAATCGCACCAACTACAGCAACCACGGCAACGGCAGCAACCAACTCCACAAGCCGCATCGTACGTACCGGTCTTTTGTGCTTTTCCCGTTCACTCTCTTGAGCTGACATTTCATTCACTCTCCCCATCACAGAGTCTGAAATGTCTGCCTGGCGGCCCGTCAGCGTCCGGGTGAAGATTTCCTGGTCGGCAATGATCTGCTCAAGCCACTGCCGGCAGGCGGGGCATTCTTTGAGGTGCGCCTCGACGGCTCTGCGTTCGGCGCGAGTGCACTCACCGTCCGCATAGGCAGATATCGGCTCCTGCCACTGCTCGCAGCTAGCCACTTGCCACACCTCCATCGCCCGCCAGCGCTGCCCGCAAAGCCTGCTTCGCCCTGAAGCAGCGCACTCTTACGTTGTTAACCGTTATTCCAAGCATCTGCGCGATCTCTTTGTAGTCCATCTCCAGAAGATACCTGGCGGCCAGTAGCTCACGGTGTTCCAGATCCAGCGTGTTGAGAACTGACCTCATCTCTACGCTATCGTCGGCCGGCGCACTCGGCTCAGGCACACCATTGCCTTGCAGCGATGCGGCCGGCGGCGGGCGCCGAGATAGATGCTTGCGGCACACATTCCGCAGGATGCCGTACAGCCACGCCCGAAACGCCGCCGGATGCTTGAGGCCGGCCAGCGACCGGTAGGCTTGCAGAAACGCTTCTTGAGCCAGGTCTTGTGCGGTCTCGAAATCCCCGCACAGATGCAGCGCCATGGCGACCGCCTGCCCCTGGTAGGCGTTCACCAGTTCAGCGTAGGCGTCATTGTCGCCCTTGAGCACCCGCCTGACCATCTGAGCGTCCCTTCGTGAAATTGGCATCACTATCTCGCGATCAGTTTCTGCAGATCCGGAAAGTCCCGTCACCGGGGGCCGCCAGTGCAGACTTACCGTCTATGTAGTGCCTTGCGGCGGCCATTTCATTACAGCCTGCGCGAAAAACTTACTCATCCAGCGTCCCCGACGGGAGCCTCTTAAGCCATTTGACATGCCCGTCGGCATAGCCCACGTTCATGCCGCCCAGGTGCCGGTACGCCGGCTGGCCGTATATGACCTCGTAAATCAGAATCGTCTCTGCGCGATCAGGTATGTCATCTAGTTTCGCGCCGCTCCACCGCCGCACCATCGCATAGCTGACCTGTTGGCGGGACCAGTCGCCCCGGCACTTCAATACTGCCTTGGTCTTGATGATGGGCTCTAGCTCCTCAACCCAGGTCTCAGCGTTGGGCAGGCGGCCGTCATGCTGCTCGGCAAACATTGCCATACCGAGCGCTATCTGCTCAATATTGCATTGGCAGTCGGCTTGCACTGCCTTCTGGTGCGCCCTCCAGAAGGGCGGCGCCAAGACCAGTAGCGCAGCCAGAAACACCAGCGCTACGGCCGCAACGAACCGTTGCCTGCATCCCGGCTTTATTCGCTGAGGCTTTTCGCCGTTGCCAGCAGACATCGTTCTTGCCCCTTGTTCTCATAGTGACTGCCAAGAGATTCGCCATTTCTTCGACCATCGCCTGCCAAATCTTGTACACAGTCGCTTCTGAATACTACTAACCCGCTCGTCAGTCGGGTTGTTCCACCAAAGGGCAGCATGTGGGTGCGAGTTTGAATTGTCGGCAGCAGGAAGAAGTGGTACGCTCCTGATGCAGGTGCTCTGGGCGGCAACGGCAGCCCTTACCCTAACCCTCTCTGACCTACGCCTTTGGCGTGGGTACCCCGGAGAGGGGAGAACGGCAACGACAAGAGCTCACAGGCTGGGCTTCGACAAGCTCAGCCCCTACGGGAAAGACGCTGCTGCTTTTTGGCATTGCTGCCGCAGTCGTCTAATAACTGCGGCGGGGTACA
>JAUVVY010000030.1 GCA_030604405.1 bacterium
ATCCGAGCTTGGCGAGCGCCCGGATGAGCCGGCGATCTCTGAGGCGCAGTCGAAAATGCTCCAGGAGATTCTGGAATACCAGAAGAAGAGCGGGCGGGATATGGCCCAGATGCTCGACGACCTGAAGGCCCAGAAGGCCGCGGAGGATGCTGCCAAGGGCCCGCATCCACTGGTGCGCGACCTGGCGGTGGCCCGGCAGTTGGCAGCGGAGGCGCAAGAGACGGATGATGCCAAGGACCTGGCCTCGCTGCTGCACCGAATACAGTTCACGTTGATGACGATGCTTGCGGAGGCGCCTGCCGGCACTATCGTCAGACGCTTGGAGCGAGCGCGTCTGGCGCTTACACTGGAGCAACCCTCCGCCGAGGATCTTTCCCAAGCGGCCAAGGAATTGATGGCGGCTCTGGACAGCAACCTGGGAGTAGAGCCCGCCGAGCTGGTGCCTGCGGTCCTGACCAAGCTGGAGGCGGCCAAGAAGAAACTTGACGATGGGGATGCCAAGGGAGCCCGCCGCCGCATCATGGAGGCGCAGGAACAGGCCGCGTCGCACCAGTTGAACCTCGTGCTGCGCAAGGCGCTGGCGGCAGCTAAGGGCGCTGAGGAGGCTCTCAATCGCAGCGCTGATCTGGTGGTGAAGGCCGAGCTGGAGGAGCTGTCGGCAATGCTCGATAAGGTCGCGGCAGTGGCGGTCATAAAGACTGCGGAGCCGGAGGTTGAGACAGAGGCCCTGGAGGAGCCGGCTGAGGAGGTCGAGGCGGCCGAGGCAGAAGCGGCTGAGGAAGTGGCCGTGCCCGCACCCGAAGAACTGGAGCAGGAACCCGAGCCTGCGACCGAAGAAGAGGCCGTTGAGACGCCAAGACCTGCAACGCGCTAGTGCCTGGTGACCTAAATTCGCGTCGTTTGTCGGCTGCCAGCGGGCTGGTCCAAACGACAACGGCAAACGGCTGGGCCGGATGGGGCCCGACCTTCGCTTCGCTCAGGTCACCCATTCGGCCCCTCCGCAAGGCAACGGCATGTTCGCGATATTGCGCGGACTTGTGGCACGAACCGCTAGGTCACAAGCCGCGTATTGACAAGTAGAGTTTGCAGCACAACTAGTTGCGGAGCAGTTTATTGATGAGTCCTGGTAGTTTCTGCCAACTTCACAATCACACGGAGTACAGCCTGCTCGACGGCGCTGCCCGTATTCCCGACCTGGCGGATCGCGCTGTCGAATTGCAGATGCCGGCGCTGGCCATCACCGACCACGGCGCGATGTACGGGGTCATTGAGTTTTACCAGAACTGCCTCGACCGCGGTATCAAACCGATTATCGGCTGCGAGCTTTATCTGGCGCCCGGCAGTCGCCATGAGCACACCGGCGGACAGCAGGAACTGGCGCACCTGGTGCTGCTGGCCAAAGATGAGACCGGCTACAGGAACTTGCTCAAGGTCGTAACCGACGCTCATCTCCACGGGTTTTACTACAAGCCCCGAGCCGACTTCGAGCTCCTGGCAGAGCACTCCGAAGGACTGATTGCCACCACCGCCTGCCTGCAAGGAGGTATTTGCGAGCGGCTGCTCAATGAAGATGAGACCTCCGCACGTCAGTACCTCGGCCAGTTGCAGGAGATCTACGGCCCCGACAACGTGTATCTGGAGTTGCAGGAGCACGGCATCCCCCAACAGCGGGGGCTCAATGAGGCGATAGTACGAATCGCCCGCGACACTAATACCCCACTTCTGGCCACCAATGACGTACACTATGTCAACAAAGAGGACGCCCGGCTGCATGACGTGTTGCTGTGCATCCAGACGGACGCGACACTGCAGCAGGAAGACCGGATGCGCTTCCCGACTGAGGAATTCTACCTGAAATCCCAGGAGCAGATGGAGGCGCTTTTCGGCGATTGCCCGGAGGCACTGACTAACACCATAGAGGTTGCGGAGCGCTGCAACCTGGAGCTTGAGCTGGGCAACCTGAACATGCCGAAGCTGGATGTCCCCGACGGATATACTCCGGAGAGCCACCTGCGTAAGCTGTGTGAAGACAACGTCGAGAACCGCTATGGCAGCCGGCGGCCCGATGTGGTGGAACGTCTGGACTACGAACTTGAGGTCATCGAGCACACCGGATACACGGGGTATTTCCTGATCGTTGGTGACTTTATCGCCGAGGCCAGGCGGCGCGATATTCTGGTCGGTCCGGGACGCGGGTCGGCCACCGGCAGCGTCGTGGCATACCTGCTGGGCATCACAGATGTTGACCCGATTGAGTACAACCTGATATTTGAGCGGATGCTGAATCCCGAGCGGGCCAGCCCGCCGGATATTGACCTCGACTTCCCCGATGACCGGCGCGAAGACATCATCAACTACGTGAAGGCGAAGTACGGCGAGGATCAGGTGGCCCAGGTAATCACCTTCAGCCGGATGGGGCCGAAAGCTTCGATTCGCGATGTGGGACGGGCGCTGGAGGTACCGCTGGAGCAGATCAACGAACTATGCAAGCTGGTGCCGAGCGGGCCGAAAGCTACCATTCAAAAGGCGCTGGCCGAGTCGGGAGAGCTGGCTCACCTGGTCAAGACCGACCCGCAGGTGAGGGAGATCATCGAGTACGCTCAGGGCCTCGAGGGCCTGGTGCGTCACGTGTCGGTTCACGCGGCGGCAGTAGTGATCGCCGACCGGCCGATTACTGATCTGGTGCCGCTGTGCGGCGGCAACAGGGGCGCAGTGACCACCCAGTATTCGATGGACGACGTAGAGGCGTGCGGGCTGGTGAAAATGGACTTTCTGGGTCTCAAGACCCTGACAGTTGTCACCAATGCCCTGGAGGCAGTGGCCGCCAACCATGGCAAGCAACTCTCGGTCCACGACATTCCCCTGGACGACCCAAAGACCTACGAGTTGCTTTGCAAGGCCAATACGGCGGCGGTGTTTCAACTTGAAAGCGAGGGTATGCAGAGCCTGATCAAGCAGTTGCAGCCAGAGCGGTTCGAGCATATCATCGCGCTGGTGGCGCTGTACCGGCCAGGGCCGATGCGGCACGCCAACGAGTTCTGTGAGGGCCGCCACGGAGCCGAAATACACTACCTGCACCCGCTGCTCGAACCGATTCTGGAGGAGACCTACGGCGTAATTCTGTACCAGGAACACGTCATGAAGATCGCCGTTGAGCTGGCGGGCTTCTCAATGCCGCAAGCGGAAATCATCATGCAGGCCATGTCCAAGAAGCAAGATGATAAGATGGCGGAGATGAAGCCGCTATTTATGTCAGGGTGCGTGGCCAACGGTGTGTCCGAGGACGTGGCTGAGGCGATCTACAACCGGATGGAAACTTTCTCCGACTACGGATTCAACAAGTCGCACAGCGCCGCCTACGGGCTGGTGGCGTATTGGACTGCGTATCTCAAGGCCAACTACCCGGCGGAGTTTCTGGCGGCGCATCTGAGCACCGTCATGGACAATACCGATGATATTTCCAAGTACGTGATGGAGTGCCGGCGCATGGGCATCGAGGTGCGACCGCCGTCGGTCAATTTCTCGGAGCCTGAGTTTGCAGTCATGGACGGGGCTGTGGTGTTCGGTCTGGCGGCGATAAAGAATTTCGGTAGAGCCTCCGCGCAGGCGATCGTGGAAGAGCGCGCTGCCGGAGGGCCCTACGGGGGGCTATCAGATTTCTGTCGCCGGTTACCCGGTCAGCAGGTAACCAAGGCCAACCTGAAGCTGCTAGTCCAGGCGGGCGCGCTCGATGAATTCGGTGACCGCAGTGCACTGCTGGCGATCCATGAAGCCGCCTTCGGCGCCGGCCAGAAGTACCAGGAAGACCAGAGCGTCGGTCAGAACTCGCTATTCGATGCGCTCGAGGGCAGCGACGCAGAGGCCGCAACTGAACAGTTGCCCTCGGTCTCGCCGATGAGCGATGACGACAAACTGGCCATGGAAAGGGAGTTCCTGGGCCTCTACATCTCCGATCACCCGCTGATTCGCGCCACGGAGAAGCTGGCTACCTGCTGCACTTGCTTCATTGAAGAGCTATCCAGCTTCCCCGACAACGAGCTCGTAGTAGTCGGCGGGATGGTGGGCGAGACCAAGAACCACACTGCCTCCAACGGGGCGGCGATGATGTTCATGACGCTGGAGGGATTAGAACAGTCGGTCGAAGTGACGCTGTTTCCCAGGGTCTATGAGAAGCACAAGGACACGGCGGTCAAGGGCGACATAGTGATAGTAGAGGGGCAAGTGCAAAGGCGCAGCAGGATTGTCGGGGACGGTGATGAAGTCGTTGACATCAAGCTGCTGGCCAAGAAGCTGCGGCCGCTGCGTGGCGCACGTGCTCTGTCCGAAGTGCGGCGCCGGCGGGCCGAAGCAGCCAAGCAGCGTCAGGAAGAACTCGGTACGGCCACAGCCGAGGCCCGTCAAGACGCCGAGATTCATATCGAACTGGACTTGAGCCTTGCGACGCCCGCCGCCCTGCAGAGACTGCGCGACATTATCCGCAACTACCCCGGCAGCCAGCCGGTAGTGCTGGAGTTCAAGCAAGACGGCGTTTGCCGTCGTGTCAATCTGGGCAAAGATTACACGGTGAAGTGTGACGAGAAGCTGGCCGCCCAGGCCCGAGAGATTGAAGCTGTTACCGCGATCTCGGTGTAGCGCTCTCCCCCACTGCCAGAATTGCCGCCGTACGGGCGGCCCTTGCCAAACAACCGTTTTCCGACCTATACTTATGTATGGTTTGTGACCGGCGCACGGCTGATCGTAGGCGATGGCGGGATGATAAGCCGTGGGCCGGATGGCCGTGAGTTTGCAGGCAAACTCCCGTCCATGCGGCCCCTCCAGACAACTCAACGACTGACGACGCCACACCATCGCCCTGCAGCCTGAGTTGGCCAAGATCTGCATAACCACTGTGGAAACTCGACCTACGCGACTGTGGGAACAGGTGCGCGGGCTGTCTATGAGCGCGGAAAGGTGACTGCGCCACAAGGCGAGAGAACATGTCTGAACGCATGCAGATAATTGATGCGGTGCGGGGCCCCAGCCCTCAGTTAGAGACGCTGTGCCGACGCTCGCTTGCCGGCCTGTCGCCAGAGATAGAGGAGCGTACCCGCGAGATCGTTAACCGGGTGCGGGAGTACGGCGACGAAGCGCTGGTGGAGTACACGCGGCGCTTCGACTGCCCGGATTTCACCGCTGAACAGATTGTGGTCAGCCCGGAGGAGATTCAAGCCGCCTATGAGGAGGTGCCAGCCGACTGGGTGGGCGCTTTTCGGCGCTCCCGGGAGAACGTACTGAGCTATCACGAGAAGCTGGTGGAAAAGTCGTGGCTGCAGGACTTCGACGGCGTGTTTTTGGGCCAGCGGATCCGGCCCCTGGCCTCGGCAGGCGCGTACATCCCCTCCGGAGCGGCGCCTCTGCCCTCCACCGTATGTATGACGGTAATGCCGGCCCGAGCCGCAGGCGTGCCGAGGGTAGCCATCGCCACACCGCCGCGCGAGGATGGGCGCGTTGAGCCGCTTATCGCCGTGGCGGCCGGCGAGTGCGGCGTTGATGAGCTATACCGCATCGGCGGAGCGCAGGCAGTGGCGGCGCTGGCATACGGCACTGAGAGCGTCGAGCCAGTGGAGAAAATAGTCGGCCCTGGAAATCCCTACGTCGTCCTCGCCAAGAAACAGGTGTTTGGTCGCGTCGGGATCGAGGCGCTGCCGGGGCCGAGTGAGGTGGTCATCATCACGGACGGGGCCGTACCGGCCGCTGTGGCCGCCGCTGACCTGCTCTCACAGGCCGAGCATACCGGGGATAATACCGTTATACTGATAACCGATGACGAGGATTTCGCCTACGAGGTGCGCGACGAGGCGTATCAGCAGGTGGAGGAGTTGCCGAGAGCCGAACTGACGGCTCAGTCGCTGGGCGACTACGGGGCGATAGTGCTCGTCTCGGACTTGACGGCGGCTGCCGAGCTGTCCAATGAGATTGCACCTGAGCATCTGCAACTGTTAGTCGAGGAGCCGCTGGCGCTGCTGGAGCGGATCGAGAACGCCGGCTGCATCTGCCTGGGATCGCTGACACCGGTGCCACTGGGAGATTATGCGGCCGGGCCCAGCCACGTGCTGCCGACCAACGGCACCGCGCGCTTTTCGTCGGCGCTGAGCACGGACGATTTCATGAAAAGGTCGTCGCTCATATATGCCACGCGGCGCGGGCTGCAGCGGCTCGGGCCTGATGTGTGCAAGCTTGCCGAGGCCGAGGGGCTCGACGCGCACGCTCGTTGTGTAGAAATGCGGCTGCAGATGGATGAAGAAAGCGGGGAGTGACCATGTCAGACCGCAGCGCTCGTGTCTCACGCGAAACCAAAGAGACACAGATAAACCTGGAACTGAATATGGACGGTGCCGGCACCTATGAAATTGCCACCGGTGTCGGCTTCTTCGATCACATGCTGACCCACATCGCCAAGCAGGGGATGCTCAACTTGCAGGTGCAGGCGACCGGGGACACAGAGGTTGACGCCCACCACATTGTCGAGGACGTAGGCATAGTCCTCGGCCAGGCGATTGCAGAGGCCGTGGGTGACAAGCGCGGCATCGTGCGCTACGGCTTTGCGCTGTGTCCGATGGATGAGGCGCTGGTTGGGGTAGCGCTGGACCTATCCGGCCGCAGCTACCTGAACTTTGACCTGCAGCTTGCGGCTGCGCAGGTGGGCGAGTTCGACACCGAACTGGCGCTGGAGTTCTTCCGCGCGGTCGCCGCCAACGCCGAAATGACCTTGCACATCTGGCAGCAGTACGGCGGCAACACGCACCACATCCTGGAGGCGGCATTCAAGGCGTTCGGCCGTGCCCTGGATGAGGCCACGCGGATTGACCCGCGCAGAGCGGATGACCTGCCCTCGACCAAGGGCGCGCTGTAGCCTCTGGCCTACCGTCCGCGCGGTGCCTTGGGCCGGATAGGGAACCCGAATTTCGCTGCGCGAAATCCACCCTATTCGGCCCCTCCGCACGACAAAAAGACCGCGAAAGGCTGAGACGTTGCCTTTCGGAGGGGCCGTGTCGAGCGAAGCGAGGCCGGCCCGCGCGGAACGCTATTGTGGCGAGGTCTGCACACCCAAACGGCCAACCACAACTGCTGGGCCAGGCTTGAAAGCTTCGCGAAGCGAAGCTTTCTGCGACAGGCCCCTCCAAGACGACTCAACGACAACGACGGCGGGCTGCCCTTCGACAAGCTCCCTTCGGCAAGCTCAGGGCGGACACGGCAGGGCCTACGGGAAGTCCGAGTTGAGTGATGCTAATAGGAGACCTGGCATGGACGTAATCCCTGCAATTGACATTTCTGATGGCAAGTGCGTGCGCCTGAAGCGCGGGGATATGGCGCAAAAAACGATATACTCCGACGACCCCGTGGAGTTCGCGCTCCGCTGGCAGGACGAGGGCGCGCCGATTCTGCATGTGGTGGACCTCGACGGCGCGATGAAGGGCGTTTCGCAAAACCTGGCGGGAATCGAGGCTATCACGGCGGCAGTTGAGATACCTGTGGAACTCGGCGGCGGGCTGCGCACGCTCGAAGATGTCAAGCGCGTCTTGGACCTCGGTGTGCAATGGGCGATCATGGGCACCTCGGCACTGAAGAACCGAGCTGCCGTGGAGGAAGCAATAGCAGAGTTTCCGCACCGTATCATCGCCGGCATTGATGCCAGAGACGGCTGTGTAGCGCTCGAGGGTTGGGTCGAGAAAAGCCGTGTCAGTGCCATTGATCTGGCCCTGGAGATTGAAAAGCTCGGTGTGGCAAAGATCATATTCACCGACGTTGCTACTGATGGGATGCTGCAGGGGCCGAATATCACCGGCATCAGGAAGCTGACCGAGGCCGTGACGACACCCGTGATCGCCTCGGGCGGGGTGACCAGCCTCGCCGACGTGAAAGCGATATGCGAACTGGCCGACGCGGGCGTGAGTGGGATGATTATCGGCCGGGCGCTGTATGAGAGCACCATCGCTCTGCCGGAGGCGATCGCGGTTGCGCAGGGATGAGCGGGAACGGCTGTCGGGCTGGAAACAGTAGTTATGCAGATTTCAAGTAAGTATAGTTTCGGGCTAATGGCCTGTAGTCGTTGGTCGTAATGGAAGGGCCGTGTCGAGTGGCGGAATCGAAGATTCCGTGACGAGGCCGGCCCACGCAGAACGCTATCAAGGCAAAGTCGCCACACCCAGACGGCCGACAGCAACGGCTGGGCCAGCCTTGCCCACTTCGCTGTGCGAAGTGGGCTACGACAGGCCCTTCCATTACGACTGACGACGCCACACCGTCGCCCTATAGCTTGAATTGCCCAGAATTTGCACAAGTACAGTAGAAAGCCCGACCCACGCGAGAAGTATTAAGCAACCGCGAGCCACACGATAATCAGTAGGGAAACCTGACGCATACGATAATAGCGCGCGGAGAAGGGGTGGATTATTGTGGACCTGAGCGAACTGAGATTTGACGAAAAAGGGCTGATCCCGGCGGTCGTCTTTGATATTGAGACCAACAAGGTCCTGATGGTGGGCTATATGAACGCGGAGGCCGTGGAGCGGACCGTCGAGACCGGCATGGTGACCTACTGGAGCCGGTCGCGGCAGAGCTTCTGGGCGAAGGGCGAAACCTCCGGCCACACTCAGGAGCTGCAGTGGATCCGGCTCGACTGCGATGGTGACGCACTGCTGCTTGGCGTCAAGCAAAACGTCGCGGCCTGTCACGTGGGCTATTTCTCGTGCTTTTTCCGCGAGTACCGCGACGGGAAATGGGTCGTGGCGGATGAGCGGGTATTCGACCCCGACGAGACCTACGAGGGGTGATGCGCTCGTGGCTGAACGGACGGCCGCCGGCTTCCTGCCAGCGGTGCTGGTCGCGGCTGTGCTGCTGCCGAGCATCGCGTTCGGGGCAAGCCTCAGTCAGGCCGAGAAGCTCATCGCAGCCGGCAAATGGGCCGAGGCGGAGCAGGCCCTGGCGCAGATTACCGCCGCCGATCCCGGTAACTTCAAGGCGCATCTGCTGCTGGGGCAGGCGCGCTACAAGCAGGGGAAGCTGTCCCTGGCGGCCGCTAATCTAAGAATGGCCTCGCATCTGCGCCCGGACAGCGTGGAAGCAGTTCAACTCCTGGGCTACGTCCGCTTCGCACAGGACAATTACTCCGACGCCATCGCCCTACTCAAGTCCGCGATTGACCGTGGCGGCGACAATGCCCTGACCCGCTACCGCCTCGGCCTGGCTTACCAACGCTCAGGCCAGCACGCCAAGGCGCGAGTCTCCTTCCATGCAGCAGCGCTGAAGTATCCCAAAGACGTGCCGATTCTGGCCGCGCTGGCGCGGCTGGAAAGCCGGCTGGGCCACACCTCTGAGGCCGCCTATTGGTACCGGAAGGCGGTCGCCCTGCGCCCCAATGATGTGAGCCTGTTTTACGAGATGACAGGGGCGCTTATGGCCGCTGAGAACTACCTGCGCGCCCAAGTCGCCCTGAAGTCCTACCTCGCGGAGCATCCGAACGACGCCGCAGGATGGCGCAAGCTGGCAGATGTCTATGAGAAGCTGGGGCTTTCGCTTGAGGCGCAAGCGGTGTATCTGAAGCTTGAGGAGATGGGAGCGCTGCGGGCGCAAGAGCGGCGGGCACTGCTGGAAGCCTACATGCGACAGGGCCAGTGGGCCGAGGCGGCGAGGCAGTACGAGAAGCTGAGCAAGCAGGCGGACGCCGACTTGCACACCGTAGGCGGGCAGGTCTATGCCAACCTGGGCATGTGGGACCAGGCCATCGCTGCACTGCAGAAGGCGGTCGCGCTTGCGCCGACGGCCAAGCGATGCCGATTGCTGGCTGACGCGTACCGTGCTGCAGGGCGATACCAGGAGGCCTATGAGGCTTACGGAGAATTGCTCAAGACCGGGGCGGATGCGGGGCTTCTGGCTGCGGCGGCAGATGCGGCGTTGAAGTCGGGTCAGGGGGAAGCGGCCCTGAATCTGCTCAAGCGGCTGGCGGCAACCGCTCCGGATGACTATGAACTGCGAACACTGGTCGCCGAGGCCGCCGAGCGCGCCCGCGACCTGCACGAGGCACTCGCGCAGTGGCATGTGGCCAGTGAGCTGCCTGAGGCTGATGACAATGAGAGTCGGCTGGCCCTGGCACGGCTGGGGGCGACAGCCGGGTACCGCACATGGGCGCTGGCACAGTTGCAGGCGCTGGTGTGGGCAAAGATGTCGGCCCAGCAACTCGTGCATGCCGCACGGCTCGCGAACGCCCTGGGCGATGGGCAAACTGCGCAACAGGCAGCAAAGAGTGCGCTGGCAAAGCAGGATGCGGAGCCGCAGTGGCATGCAATGGCGGGCGAACTGCTGATGAGAACTGGCACGCCCGAGGACCTCGGCGGCCTGGAGAGCGCGTGGCAGAAGCACTCGGAAGATGCGGAACTGGCAGATGTATATGCCCGGTATCTGCTGCAACTGCGGAAGTATGCCAAGGCCATCGAAGTGTGCCGGAAGGGCATTGTCGCCAATCCGGAGCAGCCTGACCTGTATGTGACACTGATCGAATGTTGCGAGCGATACGCGCATCCGCAGATAGCGACAGACCTGATAACCGCAGTGTTGACGTGCGAGGGGCTCAACCCGGTGGCGGCGGATTTTCTGCGGATCGCCTACGAGCGGAGCGAGGGTGCTGAGCGGGCGGCGGCGGAGATGCTGGGGTTGCTGCGGCTGCATCCGGAATCGCCGGCGCTCCTGGCGACTGCGGGACACGCCCTGGAGAAGCTGGAAAAATGGCAGGAGGCCAGCGAGCTATATGAAAGACTGATACCGGAGCGCGGGACATCGGCCGCACGCGATGCAGCCGCCTGTTATATCAAGGCCGGATTGCTGCTAAGGGCCAAAGATGTGGTGGCTGCGAACCTGCCGGCAGTGGCCGGGGCCCAGCCGCTCGCCGATCTGGGAGTGAGCCTGCCGCTGGATGTTGCCATGAGGCTACTAGGCGCGGAAACCGACAGTGTTGAGTTTTACCTGGCGGCAGCCAATATCTATGCGGCGTGCAACGAAGCGGATGCGGGTATGGGGCTTTTCGATCAGCTCGTGGCCCGGGATCATGCACCACAGGCCAGAGCAGGCAAGGCTTACCTGCTGTATCGGTCCGGAGACTATCTGGCGGCAGTGGCAGAGCTTCAACAACTACCTGCGAGCGATCTGGCCGATCCACAAGGCGGTCTGCTGCTGGCCGAATGCTACCTGGGCGCAGGCAACTTCGTCGCTGCGATGCACACGGCGCAGAGTGTAGCGTCCGATGAGCCGGAGCTTGACCGGCGAGCGGCCGAGATAGCAGCCGAGGCGGCGGAAAGATCGGGTGATGCCGAGGGAGCCCTGGCCGGATTTGCGCGGCTACTATTGATAGCACCTGGCAGCGCCGTCGCAGCCGATGGCATAGAGAAACTATGCAGCGAGAAAGCAGTGTCGCTTGCCACGGTGCGTCACACGCTAAGCGAGGTTTACCGATACGCACAAAACCCGGCAGCGGTGCTGGCATTGGGTGCAAAGATCGCAGCGCTTCCCGATTACGAGGATCTGCAGGACTGGGTGCAAGCGCGTCGCGGCGCGGCCGGAGAAGGGCAATAGACTATTTGCAGCAGACGCGCCGCCAATGGCCTGCCCACTGACGTATAGACGCTGCCGATTACCCCTCCAGCATCGCGTCGGCAAATTGAGCCGCTGAGAACGCCATCAGGTCGCCGAGCTTCTCGCCCAGGCCGATGAGCTTGATCGGCACCTGCAGTTCGCTGACCAGACTCAGCGCCACCCCGCCCTTGGCCGTGCTGTCAAGCTTGGCCAGCACCAGGCCGGTGAGTCCGACGGCGCTGTGGAACTCGCGGCCCTGGTTGAGCGCATTCTGGCCGGTAGTGGCGTCAAGGACCAGCAGCTTCTCATCGGCGGGCCGGCCCAGTTCGCGCTCGATAACCCTGGTGATCTTGACAAGCTCGGCCATGAGGTTGTGCTTGGTGTGCAGGCGGCCGGCGGTGTCTATGATCACCACATCGGTGCCGCGCGCTCTGGCGGCCTGCAACGCATCATAGACAACCGCGCCCGGGTCGGAGCCGAACTTCTGCTTGACGATATCGCAGCCGACACGCTGTGCCCAGATTTCGAGCTGTTCGATGGCGGCGGCGCGAAAGGTGTCAGCGGCGACCATCATCACCTGGTTGCCGGCCTGCTGGTAGGAATGGGCCAGCTTGGCGATGGTAGTGGTCTTGCCGGTGCCGTTGACACCGAGCATCAGTATCACCGTCGGCGGCGTCAGACTTTCGTTGAGGGGTTGCTCATAGGGCGTCATCATGCGGCGGATGATATTGCGCAGCAGTTGCAGCAGACCATCGCCGTCAGTGATATGATCCTGCTCGGCGCGGTCGCGGGCCTCCTGTACCAGATTCACGGCAACGCTCACCGGCACATCGGCTTCGATAAGCGCCACCTCGAGCTCTGCCATCAGTTCTTCGTCAAGATTGGCTCTGCCACGAATCAGATTGGTGACTCTACCGAAAAGTCCCTTGAGCACCTGGCGTCTTCCTTCCGGGGTGGCTGTACGCTATCAGGGTGTGGTGGCCGGTGTCGGCTATTCAGCGGGCACGGCATTGCGCTGCTGCTTGGCCTGTTGTTCTGCCTGCTCTTGTGCGTCCTGCAATTTGACCGTGATGACTTTGGATACGCCCGGCTCTTCCATGGTGATGCCGTGGAGCTTGTCCACCCGCTCCATGGTGTGGGGATTGTGGGTGATGATGATGAACTGCGTATCTCTAGCAAAATCCTGCAATATATCGCCGAAGCGCTCGGTATTGGCGTCATCGAGCGCGGCGTCAATTTCGTCCAGCAGGCAGAAGGGCGAGGGGTTGACCTTCAGCATCGCGAAGAGCAGAGCGATGGCGACCTTGGCCCTCTCGCCGCCTGAGAGCAGCAGCAGATTCTGCGCTTTCTTGCCGGGCAGTTGGGCGATGATGTCAACACCGGCTTGCAGCGGGTGCTGCTCGTCAGTGAGGAGCAATTTGGTGTGTCCACCGTCGAATAGCCGCTGGAACATCTCGTCAAAGGCCTCCTGGACGGCCTGAAACACTTCAATGAACGCAGCTTCGGCGGCCGCGTCAATGTCAGCGATGACCTTGAGCAGGTCGTCCCGGGCCTGGCGCAGGTCCTGCTCCTGGCTTGTGAGGAACTCTTCACGGGCGCTCAGGCGCTCGTATTCGGCAATGGCGCTGAGATTGACGTGGCCCAGGCGGCGGATTTCCGAGCGCAATGCGCGGGCCTCTCTGCGGGCGGCGACCTCGTCAAGGCCTTCGTCCTGTACCTCGAGGGCTTGCTCAGGTGTCATGTCGTAG
The DNA here is from genome assembly GCA_030604405.1 of bacterium. Taxonomy (GTDB): domain Bacteria; phylum Armatimonadota; class Zipacnadia; order Zipacnadales; family UBA11051; genus UBA11051. Next base: position 13,353 of record JAUVVY010000030.1, read on the forward strand.
GTATCAGCCAGGCGCTCGATTGTATTCTGGATGCGGCCCTCTTCCCGCGTGAGAGTTATCTCGGCCTGGTGGAGGCGTTCATTCTGTTGTGTGGCCGCATCAGCGAGCGTGCGCATGCTGGTTTCGAGGGCGGCGACCTGTTCGCGGAGTTGGGCCGCGTTTTCGATTTGCTCGCGCATCTGTTGTTCGAGCCTTGCGACTTCGGCCTCAAGCTCCTTGGTGTCGTCGTCTTCGCCGCCGATGGCCTGCTGAAGCTGCTCCTGTTGCTCCTGCAATTGCTGCTGTTGGGCCAGAGTGGCCTGGTGCTCAGCCGTGACGCGCTCCAGGTCCTCAGTGGCGCGTTGCAAGACTTCCTGCGCTGAATTGAGCCGCTCCCTGATCTCGGCCACCCCGACCTGGCGGTCGGTGAGTTCGGAGCGCATCTGCTCGACAGAAGCCTCCGGGCTGACGGAGGCGCGGAGCCGATCAATCTCGTCCCTGGTGACGCGGGCTTGCTCGCGATGTTGCGTACATTCGCCTACGACCTGCTGGTAGCGCTCGGCGGTACGTTCAATCTGGCCTTGAAGCCGGTTGACATCATCCTGGTTCTCGGCCAGCGCATTGGCCACAGCCTGCTGGGTGCTGCCCAGATGGCTGATCTCTTTCTCCGCCTGCGCAGCAGAGGTGTTGAGGGTGGCAAGCCCGTCATCGGCTTCCTGCAACAGCGCCCGCTGTCTCTGAACCTCAGCGTCAAGTTGCTCTTCTGTCTGCCAAAGCTCGGCCAGGCATGTACGCAGGCCGACAAGCTGGTGTTCGATATTGTCCAGTTCCCGCCTGCGACCGAAGGACTGTGCGCCGGGGACATCTGTAGGCCCGCTGCGGATGGCACCGTTTCGCTCGATAACAACACCGTCCAGCGTCACCATGCGGTAGCGGCCGGCAAAGCGCTGGAAGGCGTCCAGCGCCGTCGGCAGGTCCGCACACACTACCAAATCACCCAGCAGGATTTCGAATACTCTGGCGAACTCCTTGGGGAATTTGACGAGCTGGTCGGCGATGCCCAGGACCTTACCGCTCATGCCCGAGAGCCGAGGCCCACTGGTGTGGCCGACGCTTGCCGACATCGGGAAGAAGACCGCGCGGCCCAGATCCTCGGATTGCAGGTATGCCACAGCGTTGACGGCCTCCGACTGGGAGGTGGTAATGACCCAGCCGAGGCGGTCGCCCAGTCCGGCCTGGATGGCGGTCTCCAACTTGCGCGGCACATCGAGCAAGTCGCCGACAACGCCACGCACGCCGGAGAGCTTGCGGGCCTTGGCGGCGGCAATCACGGCACGCAGGCCCTCGGGGTAGCCCTCGTAGGCCTCGCGCAGTTCGGTCAGAACATCCCGGCGCTCCTCAAGCCGACTGATGGCCGCGGCAAGCTGCTCGCGCTTGACCCGGTGATCTCTCAAGAGCGCCAGGCTGGCGGCCAGAGCCGCTTCACAGTGCCCTCTGGCTGCCGCAGCTTGCTTCAGGGCCTCGTTGATCTGCTCCCGCTCTTGATTGGTCCGCTCGATATCAGACTCAAGCCTGCCGACGCGCTGCTGCAGGGCTTCCTGCTGACTCTGCACACGCTGGGCGCGCTCTTCGAGGTCGGCCTGGAGAGCTTCAAGAGCCGCGGCCTCGTTTTCCAGAGCCGCGACCTCACGCAGCGCCTCGTTGCGCTTCTCGACCAGATCCGATATGGCCTGCTCTCTTTCTTCGTGGCTCAACTCGGCCTGCTCGCACAGCTTCTTCTGCTCATCGAGGGCGGCCTCCGCTTCGGCAAGCCGGCCAGTGAGTTCGTCACGCGCTTGCTGCAGCTCCTGTATCTGCCGATTCAATAACTCGACGCGCTGCTGCTGGGCCTTGATGTCTGCCTCGACCGCGGCCAGTCGCGCCTCGGCCGCACGGAGCCGTTCGAGGTTGACGGCCCGCTCCTGACGTGCGTCAGCGGCCCGCTGGCGGGCCTCGGCGGTGACCAGATGCAATTTCTCCAGCGCCGAATCCTTCTGATCCAAAGCCGCCTTCAGCTTGCTGTGCTCTGCCTCGATCTCCGAGATCTTGCCACGGGTTGCTGCCAGGTCGGCTTTGGCGATCGCCGCATCGTTTGCCGCTTGACCACGGTGCTCGTTGAGCTTCTGATAGTCGCGCGAAAGCAACTGCAATTCCAGAGTGCGCAGGCGGTCGTCGAACTCTTTATACTGGCGGGCGACCTCCGCCTCGCGCTCCAGCGGCTCCCGCTGGTTGCTGAGTTCATAGACGATGTCGGAGATGCGGGTGAGGTTGGCTTCGGTGCGCTCCAGCTTGCGGCTGGCCTCGTCGCGCCGGATGCGGTACTTGCGGATGCCGGCGACCTCTTCGATTAGCTCGCGCCGGTCCTCGGAGCGGATGCTCAGGATCGCGGCAATCTCGCCCTGGCCGATGACCGAGTAGGCGTCAGGGCCTACGCCGGTGCCCAGCAGCAAATCACGAACATCGCGCAGGCGGCAGACCGACTTGTTGATCAGATACTGACTCTCGCCGGTGCGGAACAGGCGTCTGGAGATGTTGACTTCGCTAAAATCGGTGGGGAGTCTGCCGTTGGTGTTGTCGAAAGTCAGCGAGACCTCGGCCATGGAAAGAGGACGGCGGTTGTCAGTCCCAGCGAATATTACGTCCTGCGAGCTTTCGGTGCGGAGAGTCTTGTAGCTCTGCTCGCCGAGCACCCACAAGACCGCGTCGCTGATGTTGCTCTTGCCCACGCCGTTGGGCCCGACGATAGCGGTGATGCCCGCGCCGAAATCCAGCTCGGTGGCGTCGGCAAAGCTCTTGAAGCCACGCATCTCAACATTCTTCAGGTACACTCTATAATTGCCTCACTGTGTTGTGCGATATTTGCTGCCATGTTGACCGCAGTGTTTCAGCCGTCCGCGATGTCGCCACGCAGCCGCTCTTGCGCGGTTAGTCCAAGCTAAGCGGCCAGCCGCCACGCTCTTGCAACCGGCGCCGGGCTTCAGCAACTCTGCGCTTGATATCGCTATTGCTCTGGAGGATAGCGACAGCCAGAAGCAATGAGGGCAACCCAAGGCAACAGCCCAGCCACCAAGCCACTAGGACAAGTATCCAGACCCCGACAAGATGCCCGCCCCGCAGGGGATAATATACTGTGGCATCGCACACCGGGCACCAGTACTTCTCAAAACCCAGCGGCGATATATCCGGCGGCGCGCCTGACAGCACCTCCAGACACTCGGTGCATATCACCTCTCTGTTTGTGCGATCTTCTATGAACATGACGCAACCGCGTTTGCTGTAGGGCGCGGGCTCGTACCGCGCCGGTCGTGCAATACCTGCGGCGGGGCACAAGCCCCCGCCCTACACAAGCAAACAGCACACCAAGTCTGAGAGCAACCACTAGGGGATTATAGCAGCCACACGCCGGGAGTGTCAAACCGTCAAGAAGCCGCTCAGGCCGTAAGAATCAAGCCTTTGCGGCGTTCAGTAGGCGCCCAATTCTTCGACCAGCGCCATGACATGCTCGTACTGCTGGAAGCTGACATTGTCGGGGACCGAGTGGTCGGAATGGTAGATGTAGCCGCCGTTTTCTTTGGCCACCGGAATCTTGGTGCGCATCTCCTCTTCTATCACACTCGGGTCTGGATCGGCCATCGCGCGCACGTCAATGCCGCCCATGAAAGCGAGGTCCTTGCCGTACTCGCGCTTCAGGGCCACGACATCCATTCCGGCCTTGACTTCCAGCGGCTCGAGGCAGTCAACACCAGCCTCGATGATGTCCGGCACGATCTCGTTCACGCAGCCGCAAGTGTGGAGGATGACCTTCAGGCCGCGGTCGTGGAAGAAGCTGCAGGCCAACGCATGAGCGGGCTTGAGCAGGCGGCGGTACATGTCCGGGGAGAATAGCGCGGCGTTGCGATAGCCCATATCGTCGTAGAAAAACGCCCCGTCGAAATCAAAGCCGCCGTCCATCATGATCTGAGCGGCCTGGCAGATCATCTCGGCGCTGGTCATGAACATCTCGTGCACCCAGTCGGGGTCGGTGATCATGGACATGAGCAGGTTCTCGGAGCCGACGATGCCCTGGGTCTTATCATAGCCCATCGCCGTGTTGAAAGAGCACCAGTAGCCGGCCTCCTTGCTCTTATTGAAGCCTTCCAGACCATCCCAGTTGACGCGATCCCTGGTGACTTCGAGCCGGTGCTTGTGCTTATCCCACGCGGCGCGGTCTCTGATGGTGAAATCAATGCACTCAGGCGTGGACGTGGCGTGCTTCCAGTTCCTGCGGACGGCCCCATTGGAGTTGCGATCTATGACGTATTCGTCCGTTTCCTCGATCACTTCGTGTGGAAAACAGAACGTCAGGTCGGCCCCGGCCCCACGCAGTTCGTAGCCGAAATACTCGGCGGGATCTACGCCTTCGGGCAAGCCCTCCTGGTGCCAGCGCGCAATGGTAGTCGTCCACGGCCCGTCCGAGATCGGGATGCGGTCAGCTTGCTTGTGGTTCAGCGCCAGATTGATTCTTTCTCTCGAATTCATAGATGTCACTCCACCCGGTGAATTTTCACTTGCGGCCAACCAGGATACGGTAGCCGCCTTTGATGGTTGCGGTGTCGGCTTCCTCAAAAAGCTGCTGCATGTACGTCAGGTAGCGCCTGGCGCCCTGTTTGGTACGGATTACCAGCCACAGGCGGCCGCCAGGAGTGAGACGCATGTGGGCGTCGGCTATCATTTCTTCAACGACTTTGCGACCCCTACTAACCGGCGGATTAGAGATTACGGTATCGAACTGCGAATCACCCAAAACTTCAGCGGCCGGGCCGGTTACCACCTCGGCGTTGTGGACGCCGTTGTCGGCCAGGTTGCGGCGTGCCAACTCAGCGGCGCGCTCGTTGACCTCGACCATCGTGACGGTGCAAGCGGGCTGCAGCTTCGCAGCCACAATGCCCAGGACCCCATATCCCGCGCCCCAGTCGAGCACCCGGTCGCGATCGCCGATGTCGAAGGTGGCCGCCAGCAACTTCGAGCCAGCATCCAGCTTGCCGCGTGAAAACACGCCCCGGTCGGTCCACAACCGCAGCCGAATGCCACGGACGGTGGCCGTGACCAACACCGGCTTTGAAGGCACCTGCGGGTCGGTGCTAAAGTAGTGTTGCATGTCGCGCGAATCCTGGTTCATGGTCAATGGAGAGATTCCAGGCCCTGAGCCTCCGCGAAAAGAGCCAGCACATTGTCCAGCGAGGTATCCGGCTGAATGCAGTGAGCGGGGGCGACAATGTATCCGCCACCCTTGCCCATGACCTCAATGCGCCGGCGGACCTCCGCGCGGACGTCCTCGGGGGTGCCGTGCGGCAGAGTCTGCTGGGTGCTGATCAGGCCACAGAAGGTGAGTTTGTCTCCATACAAGCGTTTGATCTCCGAACAATTCACACCCGGGGGCTCCGGCTGCATGGCATCGAGTATATCCAGGCCCATCTCGATGAAGGTGGACATGATGTCGTGCGTATCGCCGCAGGAGTGCAGCATCGCCAGGGCCCCATATTCGTGCGCCAGGTCCACGAACTTCTTCAGGCGCGGCACGAAGAAGCTGTCGAAGACAGCAGGAGAGAACATCCTGCCCATCTGGTTGCCGCAGTCCTCGCCCAGACACAGAATGTCTATCTTACCCCTGGCCGCCTCCAGTCCGTGGCGGCAGCACTCATAGTAATGGTCAACACGCCGGTCTATGATGGCAACTCCCGCCGGGTCGCCGACTGCAATATCAATCATGACCTGCTCCATCCCGCGGCCGCGGCTGACTCCATTGAGGATGTCGGGGATACCCGCGCCGCCCAAGCACACTGCGTAGTCCTGGACGGCATCGCAAGCCGCCGAGAGCACCGAGTAGTCATAGTCCTGTGCCGAGGGCCAAGGATAGCCCGCGACGTCCTGCAGCGTCCTAATCTCCGCCAAAGCCAGCTCGCAGGCCTCCGGGTAGGTGCCGCCGGAGGTGTGCTGCTTGTGCGTGTAACCTACGCCCCATTCATCATACGCGTCCGCCTTCCCCGGCATCCCCGGTCCCGGCCCCCGCTTCCCGGTGTAGGGCGCGTTCACCGAGCGGAAGTCCACCCCCAGCGCCTCCACAACCTCTCGGTCGGCGAAGTAATCCGCCAGTTGCTGGTGGATCTCAGGGGTGAAGTAAGCCTGGATCGGGACCCTATCAGGTTCCTGATGCTGGCAGGCGGCGAGAACTCGTTCCCTGGGTTGCATGGCCTATCATCAGCGCTCCAATGTGTACCCGGTGACGGTGGCGCGGCCCGGCTCCATAGTGATGGTTTCGACATATAGCCCCAGTCTCGCCGGTGTGGCCTGTTTGGCGAATTCACGGCTCAACTGCTCTTGCAGGCGGCGCTTGAGGCTGTCGGGAGCCTTCATCTTGCCGATCCACAGCTCATCTATTGTCACGCTCAGCCGCCCCTCGGAAGCACCCAGCTTGATGGCAGCTTGCACGTTCCAGGTGCGCCCCTGTTGTGTGAGCTTGCCCTTCCCGATGATCCGGCCACGGCCCACGTACACCTGCATCTCCCGCAGCTCCGGACTGCCGCCGCCCGCCTGCTGAATTAGCTGGCTGATGTCGGCATTGGTCAACTGCAGGTTGACGCGCTGGCGGCGGCCCTGTCTGATCGCCTCCTGCACCTGAGCGACTTGCTGTCTCGCCGAGGTGGTGGCAGCGCCCTGCTCTATGCCGGCAAGGGCATCCCGGGGCAATGGCGGCTCACCGGTGGCACGTAGGTACAGGACAAGCGCAATAACGATGGCGAGGGCCACCAGCCCGCCGATAATACCGACTATCCACCAGATGATGCGCCGACGACGCTGCTGTGGCGTGACGTGTGGTTTGACTTTTCTGGCCATGACAGTTTGCTCCGATTATCGGCGCGCGCCCTATTTCAGCTCGCGTTTGAGCACCTTGCCGGCGGCGTTTCTCGGAAGCTCCTCGCAGAAGGCAACCACCTGCGGCACTTTGTAGCTGGGCAGGTGCTGCGAGCAGTGGCGCTTGATGTCCAGCTCGCCGAGCTGTGCCCCGGGCTGCGGCACGACAACCGCCTTGACCAGCTCGCCGAGAGCAGCTCGAGCGCCGGTGGCCTCGATCCCGATTACCGCCACCTCGCGCACGTCCGGGCAGCGCAGGATCACCTTTTCAACTTCCAGAGCATAGACGTTCTGACCGGCGACTATGATCATTTCCTTCTTGCGGCCGTGGAGGTAGAAATAGCCGTCCTCATTGCACGAAGCAAAATCGCCGGTGTAGAACCAGCCGTCTCGAATCGATTCTTCAAGCTTGCCCTGCCGGCGCCAGTAGCCGGGGATGATACTATCCCGCCGCAAGCACAGCTCGCCGATTTCACCGACCGGCACCGGTTCTCCGGTCTCATCAACGATCTTCGTGTATATCTCAGGAAGTGCCTTGCCGATGGATTCGGCTCTGGTGATGGCGTCAGCGCTGGGCAGCACGTGAGTAATCGAGATGGTCTCCGTCAGGCCGAAGAAATTGTGCAAGGCCGCCTGCGGGAAGCGCTGGCGCAGCCTGGCGATGGTGCGGGCCGGCATCGGCGAGCCGGAATACGCGATCAGCCGGAGTGATGAAAGGTCAGCTTCCTGCAGGCGCGGGTCCTGTGTCACAAGATGAAAAAGTGTCGGCACGCCGACGAAGGTGGTGCAGTGGTGGCTGTCTATCAGATCGAAAAGCTGGCCCGGATGCGGCTGCGGCGCGATCACCACCGGACTGCCCAGGTAGGCGCAACTGGGCAGCAGGCTGTAGCCGGCCGTGGGCGCGAAAAATGGGATCGCCAGCAGGTGAACATCCTCATGACGAAAAGAATGGGCCAGGATGGCGTTGCGGACATTGAAAAGCAGGTCCTGGTGGCGCATGATAGCGCCCTTGGGCAGGCCCGTGGTGCCGGAGGTGTAGAGAACGATGGCGATGTCCTGGCCGCAAAGGTCCGGGCAGATGTCGGCTGTGGCATCCGCATCGGCTGCGAAGGCCAAACCGTCATCGCCGGCGGGCACGCGGATGACATGGGGCGAGACCCCGGCGGCAGAAGGGACTGTGTCCACGGCTGCGGCTACCTGCTCGTGGACGAATATCGCCTTGGGCTCGGCGTTGGCAATCACGTGTGCAAGCTCTTCCTCGCGCAGTCTGATATTGATCGGCACGACGATAGCGCCCAGGCGCACCGCGGCCCAGTAAGCAGAGAAGTAAGCACCGCAGTTGGGCATGGCGATGGCGACACGATCGCCCCTTTGCACCTCGGCCTGCTCGCGCAGATAGCCGGCCAGCGCCCCTATGGCGGCGTCGGCTTCCGCAAAACTGTGCGTATCGCCCCGGTATATGCAGGCCGGCGCGTTAGGCAGCTTCCGGCAGGTGTTTTCCCAGAATGCGGCGATATGAGGTAGCGTGCTGCTAATGGCAATTCCCTCCGTAGCAGTATGATTGCCAATTCGCGTCGGGGCCAGCAAGCACCTGCCTGGCGTGTTGTCGAGCGGTGATGACGTGCAACAAAGTACAGCCATGCAGTATCTAAGTACATGATTGCAGAGCCCCGACGAACGATCGCTACATATGACTGGAGCCCCCGTTTGTGAATGAAACAGATGCGGCAGCAAATGTTGCCGTACGCGTGTGGGCAAAGCCGTATCGTAATTATTTCCTCATCGTTTTGTTGCTTGTCGCATCACTTCTGTGCATGAGATTCATTGACATTCCCTTCGAGCACATAGACCAGACTCTCGAGGAAGTGCCGCTGGTGGTAGTGCTGTCGGAGTTGGGCACAGCAGCAGGCGGCCGTGTCGGAGGTACTGTTCTGGCACTGGGGGTCATTGTTCTGGCGCGAGAACGGTGGAAACAGATTGGGCTCACACTCGTGTGTGGCCTTGCGGTGCAGACCGCTACCACTGACATCATCAAGCACCTTGCCGGGCGCCCACGGCCTCGGCAATTGGATGACATGCTGGTGTTCTACGGACCCGGTTCTGACTTCCACTCCTTTCCTTCGAGCCACGCATCGTTTGCTTTCATGCTGGCGACCATTGCCGCAGCCTATTACCCACGCGCGCGCTGGCCGGCCTACGCCGGCGCTGTTATCATTGCGTTTGGCCGCGTCATGCTTGACGCCCATTTCTTGTCCGATGTGATGGTTGGTGCACTGATCGGCTACCTCGCGGCCTGTATATTCCTGCGGTTGTGGCCTCCGCGACAGACTGCCACCTCTGTGCTATAATATGACAGCGGGAACCAGTGTCGGTATATGATATTCGCACAGGAATTGCACGCAGATGAATCCAAGCACCATTGCCGAACTCCATGAGGTGATAGACCGGCTGGCCGGCAGGAAGATAGCCGTGCTGGGCGACTACATGCTCGACAGGTACATCTGGGGGACTGTGTCGCGGATCTCGCCGGAGGCGCCGGTGCCTGTGGTGGCAGTTGATGACGAGAACGTGGTGCCCGGCGGGGCCGGCAATGTGGTGCGCAACCTCGCGGACCTGGGGCTGGTGCCGCTGGTGTGCGGCGTCATCGGGGAAGATGACAACGGCATGGCACTGGCCTCGCATCTGCGCGAATTGGGCGCTGATCTTGGGCCACTGGTCCAGACCGATACGCGCAGGACCACGACCAAGATTCGCGTTATCGCCAATCGCCAGCAGGTGGTCAGGGTGGATTACGATTATGCGGCCGAGCCCACCGGAGAACTGTATGATGAGTTGATCGGCTGTGCCACGGAGGCGCTTGAGCAGGCCGACGCGATGATTTTTTCTGATTACGCAAAGGGCACGCTGACGGAGCCGGTCAGCCGCGAGATGCTGGCGCGCGCCCGCGAGATGGAACTGACAGTGTGTGTTGACCCCAAACCAGAGCACATTCCCCGCTATACCGGTGCGACGCTGGTTTCACCCAATGAGGCAGAGGCGGCCAGTGCCACGGGCATCAAGATAACTGACGATGACACTGTGATTGCGGCGGCACGCAAGCTGCAGGAGACCACAGAGCTGAATGCAGCGGTGATTACGCGAGGGGGCAAGGGTATATGCCTGTATGAAGGGCGCGGTGTCGCGCACCTGATTCCCGCCGTGCCGACTGAGGTGTTTGATGTCACCGGGGCCGGAGATACGGCGATAAGCACGCTGTGCGCGTGTTTGTCCTGTGGAGCCTCGCTTCTGCAAGCGGGCATCATTGCCAACGCCGCCGGCGGCGAAGTGGTCCGACACATCGGCTGCGCAACGGTGACGCCACAGCAGTTGCACGAGGCAATTGACGAGAAGGCCGAAGTAATGGAGGAGATACAGACAATCGAGGTGGCGCAGGCCTGAGACAGCGGAATCGCTCAACTGTAAAGATGCAAACGGGTTTCCTCACGGCTCGATGTGGATAAGTTCGCTGCCATCTTCGTCATCATCGCCCGCCTGCAGCCAGCGTTCGAAAAGCTGCATGGCTTCCTCTCTCGGTATCGTGCGCCCAGACAGCAGCTCGCGGAGTTGCCCAAAATCTCTGCTCCTCAGCCTCTTACCGCTGAGCATTCTGTTGAGATGTGCGATCACCTCGTCGTTAAAAAGCGTCAGGATCAGGCGGGCATTGGCCTCGTCATCGAGATGTAGCACACGGTCCAGCCGCGCGGCCAGCTCCCCACGGTTAGGAAGCCCCGTCGCGTATTGGTGCAAGAGCCGGCTGAACTCGGCGGTCTTCATGGCCTGAATGTAAGCTCTGATGCCGGCTTGCGCAAGTTCTAGTATTTCCTCGGGCGGGACCAGGTCCGGCTCCACATCCAGACGCAGATGGCAGTTCGGACATACCGGCTGGCTGTCCAGAGCCGTACCCAGCGCCTCGTAATCACAGCGGCGCTGCAATTCAGCTTCAAGGACCTCGAAAGCACGGCCAGGGTCTGCTTCGACCTTCAGGTCGAGCCTCTGCAACTGAGCCAGAGCGCGCGGTTCGGGCGAGGCACGCAGCGTGCGGTAGCGCTCGAAGATAGAGGGGCGATTGCAGCGGCTGTGCCAGTTCAGATAGCGGCGTTTGTGAGTGGCCATGAAGATCTGGGCCAACCGCCCGAAGGCGCCGCTCTCGGTGATGATCTGCTCCCCCAATCCAATCAAGCTCAGCAGTCGCTGCTGTCGCGTGCGCAGATCGGCGTCGTTATCGAGGCACAGGCTGTCAGCCACCAGGTAGTCGCGCATGGCCACCACGCGGGCAGCAGTGTTCTGGAAGAAGTCCCAGATGGCATCCACCTCCCGCAACAGGTGGGCCAGACGGGTCGGGCCGGCGTCTTGCTGCAGGAATCTCTGCGCTTCGTTGACCAGCTTCTTCAGGCCCTCGGCAGGCATCAGCGCCGGATCAATGATCTCGAAGAATTGCGCGAGCTCGTCCAGGGCCGCGTGCGCCTGCTGCCATTGCGACGGTGCCTGGCCGAGTGTTTCCTGGAGTTGACCCAGACGTGCTGTCATGGCAGCGATGCGCTTGAGGCTGAGTTCGCGGGCGCTCAGCAAGCCGGTGTAGATGGTGGTCTGGGTGGCATGGTCGGGCCTGGGCACCGAAGTATCGAGCACCATCTTGCTGAGGCGGGTGAGGCTGCGCCATTCGGCCATGCTGAGCAGCGGCGCGCGGGCCACCTGCTGCACAGAGCTGCGCACCGGCCCTGCCAGGGCGTTGAACGCCAGCGAATTGCCATCCTGTCCAATGGCGACCAGCCAGCCGGTCTTGAGCAGACATGCCACCGTCAGCTCAAATATCTCCGGGGTCAGGCCGGCCGGCGATTTAGATAAATATGGCCCCAGGTCGCGGTAGGAGACGGGGCGGCCGCGCTCGGTCTGAGGCGTCGTGTCGCGCTGCCGGACCCGGTTCATGACCTCGGTGGCGGCCGGACTCTTGCCAACATCAATCAAGAGCGTATCCTCGTCACGGGCAACCAGCCCCAGCGGCCCCAGCACGTCCTCGGCCATCGCGGCCAAGTCCGGGTCGGCTTCGGCCGACAGAGCGCCAGGCCCGATCAGGCCCTCGACCAGCCGATCCACCATGCGGGTTCCCGACAGCAGCCGCCGTGGGGCGATGGCTGCAAAGTCGGGGAACAGGCGAGACAGTGACGTAGCGACGACCGCGGAGAGCAAGTCGGCCCAGGTTGCTGCGGCCTGCGCAGCAGCGTTCAGCGCCTGCTCGTGGCCCTCCGCTGTGATGGTGTATCCGTCCCTGTAGGCTTTGGCTACGATGCGGGCCACCTCCGGCTCCAGGGTGGCCGCCTCCTCGGCGATACGGTCGGCGACTTCGGGCTGCTCCTGGGCAGCCGATGGCTCACGCAGGATTTGCTGACACGCAGCCAACTGGCGTAACTTGTCGAATTCGGCCTCGGTCAGGGGCCGTGGCAGCCAGGCGATGAGGCCATCGGCAAAGGGCTGGCCGGACGCCGCCGCTGCCGCCTGGCGAAAAGCCTCCAGTTGCGCCTCCGGGGCCAGCAGTTCGGCGATGAATATGCGGCAGTCATATTCGCTTTCGATGCTTGCCAGTTCTGCGGCCTGCTCTTTGAGACCCTGGGCGGTGATGGTGGTAAGGTCGGCAGTTTCAACGGCCACAAAGCGGGCGGTGTTTTGCCAGATGACTTCAAGTACCTTGGCCTGGTCGAAATGTGCCAGCGGAAAATCAGGCCCGGAGGCAGCGGACCTGCCGGCGCGCCACAGCCGCGGATCAGATTCCAGAAGCCCGCTGCGCGCTGTCATCAGCCGGTGGCGAGCCAGTTCGCTGAGGTTTGTGTGGACGTCAATGATGTAGATATCCTCTGCAACACCGCCGCGCAAATCAACGTAGTTGCCACGCAGCCGCATCTGCTCCAACAGCTCGGCGGCTACGGTCGCGCTCACCAGCGGATTGGCCTGCTCGTCAAGCCCGATAAGCTCCACGATGCTGCCCACCGATGCCGGCGTGTTGGCCAGGCTAAGCAAGATGAGCGTCTTGGTGAGATACAGGACCGTCTCGGCGTGCTCGGGGGCGATGCGTGCTGCGTTCTTCTCGTAGTAGTCCAGCACTTCACGGACGTAATCTGTGGCACGGGGGTGGGCGGCCAGCCGCGAACTGAGCAGGTCGAAGATGTCAGGCAACGATACCAGCAGGCGGAAATCGCGGTCCAGGCTGACAGTCCCGTCGCCGCGGCGTAGGATCTGCAAAAAGTCAACCAGCGCGTCGCCCTCGGCAAAGTACTTCTGATACACGTTCTCCAGCATCGGCTCGGCGGCGGGATGCAGCGGATAAGAGGCGGCCAGCTCGGCTTCCGTGAAGCTGGGCTCCCCGAAGGCCTGGCGGTAGGCCTGGCTGACCTGCTTGATTGCCGCCTCGAAGCCGCTCTCGTCAATGACTTTGATCGCACGGGCGTGCGCCACTCGTCGCATCGGCAAGGCGTCGAGGCGGTAGGTGGCCTCATAGCTGTCGCGGATGCCGGCGAGGATGTACGGCTCGATGCCGCTGAGTTCCTCCAGACCCGCGCGCATTGTCAGCAGGAGGTAAAGGCGGTCGAGTTTAGTTCGCTGGCCCAGGAATTCCAGAAAGGCGATGTCACTGCGCACCGCCTTGTTGCCGGCGGCGGCCAGAAATTGCCACAGGTCGTCAATGAGCCACACGATGCCGGAGACATCCCGGTTCTGGATGACCTCCGAGAGCCGGGCCATGCGTTCGACGCGGCTCTGGCGGAAATCAAGCGGATAGCCGATGCTCTGGGCGAAGCTCTGGGCCGCCGTAACCGCAGCCGCCCGGTCGCGCTTGACCAGGTCCTGCCAACTGCGGCAGCCCCCGTACCGTTCGCTGACATGCTCATCGAGCTGCGGTTGGTAGCGGGGCAAGATGTGGCGGTCAATCAGGTCCAGCGCGTAGGACTGCTCGGATAGCGGCACCTGAATCTTGTAGCGGGGCCGACGTAGTTCCTGCTCCACGCAGTCGAATATGATGTCTTCGAGGTGCTCGTCTTCGGCGCGGTGCTCCTGCAGCGCCACCGGCACCACCAGCGGCGCGGGCTTGCGGTCCAAGCGGTGCAAGACCTCCTCGAACTCCGGATGCGTCCGGACAAAGAGTTCGCGCAACGGCTGGTACTCCAAGAGCAGCGCCGCCACGCATAGAAGATGGGTCTTGCCCGACCCGGCAGGCCCCTGCACCATGAACCCGGCACCGGTGGTCAGGTCCGAGACCAAATGCTCGAACAGATTGTACAGCGGGTCGTGATCCGGCTCCGCCACGGGCAGATACTCGGATAAGATCTCACCGAGGTCGGTAGCCGTCAGCAGGCTGGGGGCACCGCCCTCGGCGTCGAGGCTATCCCGTATCTGCCGCAGGTTCGCCAGGTCGAGAGCCCGTGCCATTTCTCGGATTTCTACCAGGTCTGCGATCCTCATCTTATCCGTCCGGCTGTCGTATTGAGTGTACGGCGACAGATGGCGCGACGCCAGTCCGATACAAGCCGCCTGGAATTATTATGCAGCAAAACCGCCGAGTTTGCAAAGCAACTTGACAGCCCCCGCCGCAATTCCTAAACTATTACCGTAGAGGCACCACAATCAAACTGTGGGCCTAGTTCGGGCCTACGGGCAGTGCCAGTATCAAAGGACTAGTAACTGCCCGTTACTTCGACGTCGAAGGTGCGGTGGCCTGCACTAGCTTGCTGAGGCCGTTAAAGACAGGCTCGTAGAAAAGATAATTACGCATGGTATCAGGTCCCCCAGTCAATGGAGGGAATGGCGATGACCTATACAGTGGTGGTACTCAAGGAGAAGGACGGGCGCTATTCGCTAATTGTGCCGGCACTCAGCGGCTGTGCCACTTGGGCAGAGACATTGCCGGACGCCCTGCGCATGGCGGAGGAAGCAATCCTGGCCCATATTGACGGCTTGGAGGAGCTTGAAAAACCTATTCCCCCTGATGTGGAGATTATTACGTTTGAACTCGGTGAAGCGACAGAAGCCGCCGTTTACAAAGTGACGATTGAGGAGGCGGCTGTAGTTGCCTAAGCTCCCGGTAGTATCGGGGCGGGAGTTGATCAAGGCGCTCGAGCGGGCCGGCTTCGAGTTCCTCAGACAGCGCGGCAGTCATGTTACCATGGTTAATCGCGACAAGGGCCGCACCGCTGTCGTCCCGGTGCACAGCAACAAGGACCTGCCCAAAGGCACCCTTGCCCACATTCTGCGAGGCAGTGGCCTGACCGGTGGAGACTTGCGACGACTGCTCAAATAGGCTTGCAGCCCGGCATCTTGGACAAAGCGTGCCAGAAATGCGATTGATGTGTGGGCGTTCGAGCTATCATGAACATCACAATACTGATAGGGAAGACGGTTGATGTTATCTGGGCCTGGCGACCGCCGTGTTAGGTGTCGGCCTTATCTGCGTGCGTGACGACAGCATCGCTGTTGAGGAAAGCCGTGGGCTGGCACATTCAGCGCCACGGTTGACTTTTTCGTGCTGTCGGGCTGGATGTCAGACCCACGCGACAGAAAATAGGCATTGGAGAGATAGATTATGCGAGCTTTATCAGGTACACAGCCTTCGGGCAAACTCCATATCGGGAATTACTTCGGAGCGATCCGCCAGTACGTGCAGCTCCAACAAGAGCATGAAGGCTTCTATTTCATAGCCAACTACCATGCTCTGACGACAATCCGCAGCGCTGAGGAGATGCGGCAGCAGACGTTGGAGCTGGCCGCCGATTACCTGGCCCTGGGCCTGGACCCGGACAGGGCCACGTTGTTCCTGCAGTCGGATGTGCCGGAGGTGACCGAGCTGGCGTGGGTCTTGTCCACCGTCACGCCGATGGGGCTGCTGGAGCGGTGTCACGCCTACAAGGACAAGATCGCCCAGGGGCTGCCGGCTGATCACGGCCTCTTCGCCTACCCCACGCTGATGGCCGCCGACATTCTTATCTACGATTCGAACCTGGTACCCGTGGGGCAGGATCAGAAGCAGCATGTGGAGGTGACCCGCGACATAGGAGAGCGCTTTAACAGCACCTACGGCCAGACGCTGGTCATCCCCGAGGCCTACATCCTCAAGGACACCGCGACCGTCGTCGGCGTTGACGGGCAGAAGATGTCGAAAAGCTATGACAATACCATCTGCATCTTCGACCCTGAAAAACAGGTGCGCAAGCGGATCATGAGCATTGTTACCGATTCGACGCCGCTGGAGGACCCCAAGGACCCGGACAATTGCTCAGTATATGCACTCTGCTGCCTGTTTGCCGACGAAGCGCAGAAGCAGGAGATGGCAGAGCGGTATCGGGCCGGCGGCATGGGCTACGGCGATGCGAAGAAGGAGCTGTTCGGCTGCTTCATGGAGTACTTCGGCGAGGCCAGAAAGCGCCGAGAACAGCTAGCGGAGGACATGGGCTACGTGGTGGATGTGCTCAAGCAGGGCGCGGCCAGGGCGCGGGCCGTAGCACAGCAGACCATGGAGCGAGTGCGTCAGGCCTGCGGTGTCAATATCGGCTGAGAAGACCGCCGAGGGCGACTCACTGCTCCTCGGTTTCTTCCTCATCTTCACGGTGGAATGTGATGCCGCTTACGTTTTCGGCGCGGATCCAGTCTTCCTCGATTGAGATGACCGCCTTAGGGCTGTGGAATTCGTCCCCCTCGTCGGTCTTCAGCCGCACGTTTCCTGTCAACGTAATCTCATCCGGGATCCGTTCATATACCGCCTGGTCCGCCCACGCGGTCTTGTCTTCCTGAACGGCCTTGACATTGCCGGTGGCGATGCCTTTTTTCACATCGTCGTCGTAGTAGTATTCGACCTTCTCACAAGTGATCGTGGTCAGCTTCCTGGCATAGTCCTCGAGACGCTCCGGTTCCTTGTCATCTTCTTTCTTGTCCTCGGGCTCGCCGCCCTTTTCCTCCGCCGGCTTTTCTTCTCCCTGCGCTTCCTCGCTGGTGCCCTCTGCTTCCTCCTCGTCCTTCTTCTGGGCGACGATGCGGACGTTTGCGGTGATGACGGCGAGCTTTGCATCGAAATCAATAGCAATCAAGTCGCCGGTGATGGTCGCTTCAGGGTCCACGATCTTCAGGTTGCCTACACACTTAGCAGTGTCCGGTTTGTCGGGATGGTCTTCGTCGTAGTACTCGGCCTCGTCGCAGTACAACACCACGTCCTTGTGGCTGAACCTGACGTTGCCCTTGAGGTAGTAGGTGTGGGCGGCCTTGTCGCGGAACATGTCGTCGGCCCATTCCAGCCGGACGCGCTCGTCTTCGTCGTCACCCTCCCTGGTGGATTCGGCCCTGGCAGGCTGCTTTTCGGCCTCTGCCTTATCCTCGTCCGCCGGCTTATCGGCGGCGGCCTTCTCAGCTTGTTTATCGGCCTGCTTATTCGGCTGGTTCTCAACTTGCTGCGACCACGCCAAGGCGAATATGCCCAGCATGCCGACTACCAGCAAAGCCGCCAGCAGTTGATTGTGCGATCGCATCTGACGTCATCTCCCAAGCTGGTCAAGCCGGTGTCAAGGCTCCTGCTAGCATCTATCTGCCAAGCGTCTCACGCACGGTCTCGGGATGGAATATCGCCTGCACACGCTGCAGGGAGAAATCCTCGGACTTGACGTTATACGTAAGACCCTTGCCAATGAGGGTATTGTTCCCGACGGTCATCTGCACCTTCGCGGCAGACTTTACCAGGTTCTGGGCCACGTAGAACTCGCAGGAGTTAGCCCGGATCACGGTATCCTTGTTGCGCATGGTGACCTGGCGAGGGCAGACCAGCTTCTGCTCGTCCTGGACCCACTTGATGGTGCTGGTATCAAACACAGCGCCTTCCGGCGATACCGCGCGGACGTTGCCGGTGACCTCCAGGTCCCGGCTGCGGGTGTTGCCGGTGACCCGGTCGGCGGTCAGGCGCACCATCGGCTTGCCGCTCTTATCATATATAAGCGCTTCTCTGACGCCCTGGGCGGCGACACTCCCGCCACCGCTTCGCAACTCGATCTTATCCAGCTTGACCTGCCAGGCGGTGCGCCCACCCGGACTATGCCTTACAGTTGTCTCGCTGATTACCGCCGCGCCAGGGGAGGTGGGTGGTGCGATCGCTTGCCCATTTGCATCCCGGGAACCCTCACCGACGTATTGCGCAGTCAGCCAGTAGCCCACAACAGCCGCCAACAGCGCCAACGCTACCGCAAGACTCAGGCGGAGATGTTTGCTCACGAGCCTGCTACCCGACTTCCGATGAGTGAAATGGGAAACCGGACCGACTGCGGCTTCGGCGACAGGCAGCTCAGTCCGGTCAATAGGCGGGCACAAAACGGCGGCAGTGTCACCACAGCGTCAGTCAGAAAGCGGCCCGATGGGTGGGCCGGTCGTCACAGCAATGTCTGCCGTCACTTCGCGCAATGAGATGACCATAACAGAGCCCGTGCCGAATTTGCTGCCGGTTGAGGCGGTGACGGTGCGCTGTCCCATCGGCACGTTGTAAAGCGTGTAGGTGCCGTCAGCGTGGGTCACGGCGGTGTTGCCTCCCACCCATACCTTCGCACCTTGCACCGGCGCGCCGGCGTCGGCCACAATGCCGACGATGTTGCCATAGCCGGGAAGGGTGACAGGCTTCATGTAGAAAGTGCCGATATCCTTCACGCCCGCACCGGCAGGGACGGCGCGCTGCTCGACTGCATAGCCATCGGCGACCGCATAAAGGGTAGTCGCGCCGCTATGTCCCAACTCCAGTGCGAACGTCCCATCCGCGCCCGTTGTGGTGACCACTCTGTTGTCGGTCACCTGCAGGTCCGCCACTGGGCGGTGATCGCTGTCATGGAGGACGGTTCCGGTAACGGTTGCCGTGAGCGCTTTGCCTCCACCACATCCTGTTACTGCAATGACGGCCGTGATTACCACGACTGCAAATGCGATGTGAGCCTTGCTTGTCAAGTACTTGCGCACTTTTCTGGCCTCCCTGGCTACGGTTAAGGTATGCGACCAGTTTACCACAAATCCAACTTCTATCTCAATAGGCTGCCGCATAAAGGCGGCGCAATTCTATCTCGCAGCGCTGACTGGCAGTGTTCTCACGAGACAGTCAGCGTGAAATCTATTCCCGAAAGCTTCTGCCCACCGCCCGGCAGGGTCACGCTGCGGCTGATCGAGCGGGCCTCGTAGCGGACCGTTATCTGATACGTTCCCGGCAGCACAAAGACTGAATAATTGCCCGCGGCGTCCGTGGTGGTCTCGGCGGCGACATGGCCGTTGATTTCGTCGAACACTTCCACTTCCGCAGCGGCGTTGTCGGGCGCGCCAACGAGCGTGACCACACCGCGGATTGTGTAGGGTTCCGTGGGTGGCTCTGCCGCAGACTCGTTCATTTGCACCAGCAGCGGACTCATCCCGGGCATAACCCCTATATTCTCGCGATAATCGTCATAACCGGTCGCTTTGACGAGCAGGGCGCGCTCGCCGACGAATACATCCGGAATCGAGAAGCTGCCATTGGTATCGGTCTGCACGGACGGCAGATCGGCAATTGTGACCTCGGCTCCTGCTATCGGCTGCTGGGTGAATACGTCAACCACGCGGCCGGTGACAGTGATACGGGTCTCGCCGGCGATAAGTTGAAAGTCGAGCCGCTGCGGCTCCTCGCTGCCGACGGCCTGGGCGACATTGGTCACCACTGATGTGGTCAGGTAGTCGGTGGCGGAGGCCGTGACTTCCACTCTACCGATCGGTATCCCGCCGACTATGTAGTATCCGTCGCTGTCGGTGTAGCCATTGACGATAATCGGCTCGCCGCCGATCTGCTCGTATTCAAATGAAACTGCGGCGGAAGTGAGCGGCTCGCTTGTTGTCTCATTCGTGACGTAGCCGGCAACGATGCCGGTTCTTTCCAGGTCAGTCGCTGCCATCTCGACGGTGACGAAAGTGGCGGTGGTCATTGATATCTGTATCGGGTAGGCCTCGGTGACGTAGCCGCGGCTGGTCACTGCCAGCGGCTGAGTGGGTGGTGTGGCGGTTCCGAAGGGCACATTGCGCAGGACCACACTACCCTCTGCGACGGTGACAGTGCCGCGCACTCCGCCGACGACAGCGGTGGCCTCTACATCGAGGAAATCCTGCGTTTCCGCATCAATGACTCCGACCACCACGATAGCAGCGGTGGGTTCCGGGGGCACATCGTCGCCCACGCCACCACAGCCGCAGATGAGGACGACAGACAGCGCCGCCCATCCGATGGCGATAAGAGTCCCTCTCGTTGGCCTGACGATCATTTGGATCCCGTTTCTAGCGCTGCAGTTGCATGGCCCGCAGCGTGCTGACCTGCTGCCCGTCTTCGGCGCGCGCGGAAAGCTGTATGAGATAAGTCCCGGCCGGCACCAGGCTGCCGGTGGCGTTGCGCATATTCCACACGGCATTGCAGGTACCGGCGGAGCGGATTTCGTCACAAGCCACGATTGCCACGGTGCGGCCGGCGATATTCAGCACGCTGACGCTGACCGCCGCCGACTTGCTGAGAGTGTAGGTTATCGCCACACTCGCGCCGGCCCGGGCGGCGTCAAGCGAGGTCACAGCCAGCAGATCGGCCGAATTGTCGCCGATCACGATTGCAAGATTGCGGACGCCGCCGTTGCTACCCGTCCGAAAGCTGAATTGGGTTGTAGTGCGCATGTACTGCCTCCGGCCAGTGTCGCGGTCAATCAGTACCGGACGCACGTCAGTGGGCAGGCCGCGCAGATCAGGCCAGCTCAGCGTCACTTCCGCGTCCGGCAGCGAACTTGACGCCTGCAGCTCCCATCGCTGCGGCCAGACTTCGCCTCGCACATCGGTCATGTACACAGCGCCGGCTGCAGAGCTTTGGGGCTGGACGAAGCGCACCTTTACGCACGGGCCGAAGTCTGGCGGCGCGGTGATATCGAAGGCCGCATCCGCGCTAGCTGTGGCCTGCGGAGCCACTCCCAGGTAGGCCGCGATGCTGTGCAGCGGCCCTGCTCTGACCACCAGCGGCAGCTTCCACGTGAGCCCAGCATCTGCCGCAGCCGCAGTCGAAACAGACTCCGCAGTCGCAACTGGAAAGTCCACGTAGAGGCCCGGAGAGCGCAGCACCCGCAGCCAGTAGCCGGCGAAAGTCTCAAGCTGCTCCACGGTGTCGTAGCCAGCCTGCTGCTCGTAGGCGAAGACCCCCTGCTGCACCCAGCCGTTGTCAACCGCATCGAGGAACGTGGCCGGCTCCTGCTCGCCAAACTGCACGGTCAGGCCCTCCACGTTGATCGGGTCGAGTCGCGGGCTCCCGATGATGTTCCAGCCGATTGGCAGATAGACGCGAGTTGGCTCGTCCTCGGCAGGCAGGACCCCGAAAGTCTGCATATTGGTGTCTTCGAATATCTTCAGCCAGAAGCCGCGCCCGGGCACAAAAGGCCTCACGTCCGGCCAGATGGTGTACTTGTCCTCGCCTTCCAGCGTTGGATCCCATTCCGCCATCAGCAGCCGCTGTGGCGCTATGCCCAGGATGTTGGGTGCGCCGTTTGTTACCGGCCACACCGGCATGGAGATCATGTGCAGGCCGGTTGCGCCCTCGAGGAATGTATGGCTCACGCGGGCCTGCTCAGCGCCGTGGATGAAGGTTGCATAAGAGTCCCAGCCCACGTTGTACTTGCGGGTGACGGTCTGGCCGAGTTTGTTCTGGAATCGTATTTCCAGTTGCATCGGGCTGAGCGGGACGGCAGTGATCCTGTCGCTCCACACGCCGCGACTGACCTCCAGGTCGCTTATGCCGTCCCCGCCCGTGACATCTATGGTGCCCTCCGCATTGCCAATGATAGCGCCATAGAGGTTATTTTCCCCGGCCTCAAAGCCGCGTTGCTGATAGGGATAGGGGTAGCGGCGGAAAAGGCTCGCGGCGTCCACATCCACCGTTACCCGCTGGGGGCCACCGATGTTGTAGAATGTCGGCAACAGAAAGCCCTCGCCCGCCGATGGGCCGCCGGAGGGAATGTCAATGATGTAGCCTTCCTCGGCGTACAGTTTGACGGCGAAATCGTAGCTCCAGTAGGTGGTGCGAGCCTGGGCGCCCATCGGCTCCTCATCGCCGTCGGGCAGCGTCGTGTAAAGCTCGGCGATCAGCGCCACCGAAATTTCCAGAGGTATATTCCAAACATACAGCTTGGGGCCGAGATGAACGCTGGTGTCGAGCACATACTGGCCCTTGAACCAGTCGAAGAAGCTCTGGCCCTCGACCTCCGGTAGCACGCCGGCGGCTAGCACCTTCAAAGCCGGCACGTCGCCGGGAAGGCCCGCGTCAAAACTGTTGTAATAGACCTGGTTGAAGTTGCCAAAAAACCGGTCGTCTTCGATGTAGCATTTCAGCCACGCCGCTCGCGCCATCGCAATCCGCCACACCAGCATGTTGGTAACCCCGGACACCGGATAGTATGTCGCATTGGCCAGCTCGGGTTGATTCTCCGGCTCATAGACAGACAGGCAGTAGAACGGCCCGGGATCTATGGGGTCGTAGCCGGGGGAGACACCCGGGGTGGTCTGCACCGCATAAGCCGCCGCGCCGGTAAAGCCCTGCTCCCAGGCATCGTAGAAGAGTGTCGCGTCATCATGGAAGGCACTGAGCACCAGCATGATCAGCACATAGGTGTCTTCCGGGAAGTTGCCGGAAAGCGGCGGGATGCGGATCTCGTTGGTGGTCACATCGTACGTGCCGCCCTGGATGTTCTGCAGCGAGTCGTCCTGAATTACGTTGACGGTGATATCGAAGGCGGGCGCGCCGTAGATCAGGCGGGCCTTGGGCATCGCGCGATCCAGGTAGCTGCGCAGGGCCGTCTCATCCTGACTTGAAAAGTTCTCAAACACGAACTCGATATCGTTAGTGGGCGCGCCGATTTGCTGGCCGCGCACGATGGCGGCTTCCAGGTCCGGCAGCACCATGCGGTTGTTCTGCAGATGCACGACCGTGCGAGGGAAGCGCACCTCGGCGCGAGGGCCAACCAGGCCATGCCGCTTCATCCACTCCAGGGTTGCCCGGGTGCCTTGCAGAGCCAGTGGGGAGTGCTGGCTTGCTACCGCCGAGCGGACAGCAGCGGTGCTGACCATGCCAGGTCTTGGTTCAGAAACTACGATCGCGCCCTGGGGGCCGTTGGCGACGCTTGCAAACGGCACATCCAGGACGTTACCGAAGGGATTGGTCGCGGCGACAGCACTAGCGGCTGCGACCGTGGCCGCGCAAATAGCGATCAGCAATATTCGTATTCTGCTGTAGCCAGAGCTCATCTGCACGCTCCGCTGCTTGCCGAGTCTTCTTAGAAATCGGTATCCAACATGTACTCCGACCAAAGCTCCCAGGAATCTTCCGCCGACAGCCACGGGGGCAGACCGGCATCGAAGTCCCTTCGAGCCTGTGGCGCTTCGCCGGGGCCGGTGCCAGGCGGCCGCTCTTCGCGTGGGCGTTCAAAGCCCGGCCGCTCCAGGCTCTGCCGGGCTCTATCGGCTCGAAAATCCCCCAGCCCTGCATCAAGGCCCCCGCGTCCCGGCTGACGGTACTGTGACGGCACCTCGCCCGGCACCTGGTCGGCGCGCCAGGCGTCCTCATATTCGCCGCGCTCCCGGTAAGACCCCGTGCCCTCGAAGATGCCGTATCCGGGGAGCCGACTAATCTCGTCAGTGGCAGCGCCACGCCGCAGGTTATCAAACGCCCCGTAGCCAGTACCATAGATCCCGGTCGCACCGCCGCCGCCGTACCCGCCATACCCACCATACCCGCCATAGCCTCCGCCGGCACGGTAGCCGCCGAAACTGCGCAGACCGTAGCCTGCGGAGCCCGCATAGCCGGTGTAAAGCCGCGACGGGCTGCCGCCGAGGCCGCTGTAGAAGTTCGTCGTGAGGGTGAGCATGAAGGTGTTGGCAACGTAATTCTGGCTGGGTGGCGTGAGGCTGGTATAGCCAAGGCGCGGGTCCTGCGGCAGACGCGAGGTGTTGCGGATGTAGCGGTAGCCGAAAGCGAGTGTGGCCAGGTCGCTCAACCTACGCTGGTACTGCAGTTCCAGGTTCTGCTTCCTGAAATCGGCATAGCCGCCGATAAAGTCAGACAGCCCCATACGCAGGGCCAGACTGGAGTTGTCGTCGAGCCGATAGCTGAAGTAGGACTGGACATCGAACAGGTCGTTGTCCACCATGAACATCTTCTGCGCCTCGCCAAACCCGAGATAAGTGGGGCTGGAGCCGGTTTGCAGGTTTAGACTCAGCCCGGCGGTATACGGCTTTTCTCGAGGCTGGTAGTTGACGCCCAGCGATACCATGCGGTTGCTTATCGAGCCGCGGCCCTCCTGCAGGAAGTTCATGCTGTCAGTCCCATACATGAGGTTGAGACCCCACTCATCACTGGCCCGGTAGTTCACGGACAGATTCCTGGTGTTCTGGTCGCTGTCAGCCAGGTAGCCGACGCTGCCGCCGCTAGTATATTTGCGCCTCCCCAGCAGCAGGTCGAGCGTCATCTTGTCGGTGGGGCGGTAAGAGATGCGGAACTGTGAGCTGGTATCCTGGTATTTGTCAGTTCTGTCTTCGGCGTCCTCGTCATCATCGTAGTCGGGCGGGGTATAGCCGCCACCGCCGCCACCAATCCCGCCGAAGCCGGGACTATATCCGCTGTACCCACCGTAGAAACTGACCCGACCAGTGGACTCGGCGATCCTATGGTCAAGGTTAATGTCGAGATTCTCGCGTGGCGACCAGCGGAGCCCAAGCTGGGTGGTGTCGGAGGTGGAGCTGCGCTCATCGAAGGCCGAAGTGGATTTATTGCTGCCGAGACTCGCGGAAAGGGAAAGCGAGGAGCCTACCTGATACTGGCCCGACAGATCGAAGCGTTCGGTGGTGCTGCCGCGGCGATCTTCATCTTCACCAGTGCCGAAGTAATCCTGCGTCGTTTCCTGGATAGCGGAGGAAAGCGAATACCGCCCGCCCGAGGGTGAGTACTGCAGGCGGATCTGGTCGGAGGTCATTTCGCTGTCTCCGCCGCTGCCGCCGGTGTTGCTCATCTGCTGGCGCGAGAACTGTGCCTTCGGCCAGCCTGGAAAGTCCAGGTCCACGTCGTATTCGCGGCGCTGGGCGGATACGTCAAGCGCTGTCGCCGACTCGCCGAATTGCGTGGTACCCACGCCATACGGGTTGCTGTAGCCCCCGTAGCCGCCATAACTACCGTAGCTGTCGGAACCGCTCCCAAAGCCAATGCCGCCGCCGTAGGAGCTGTAGCCGTAAGAATAACCTGACGAGCTGTCCATGTCGGAGAAGCGGCTGTAGAGTCGAATGTGCTCGTGCGGCTGCCATCTGACCCCGACATCCGCGCCCTTCTCCTGGCGGTAGAAGCCCACCGCATTGAGGTAGCTGAAATCCGGCTCGATATCGCGCCATGAGACCAGGACATTCAAACGGGGACGCGAGTAGTCGAGGTTGACCTGCATGGCGTCGCCCTGCCCGCCATTTTGGCCTCCCTCGCTGCGGCCGTAGTCCGCACGCAGCGATAGATCGTCGTTGATTCGGTAGCTCAGGTCAATACCGGTCACCGATTGACTGCCGGTGGGGTAATCGCTGGTGAGATCGTAGTAGTAGCGGATTAGCACCAGCGCCGTGGGCGGTACGGCGCGGCGGAAGATGATGCGGCCGATCTGCCGGTAGGAGTCGTAATCCACGCCCTCGGCTTGCTCCGCATTATCCACCAGCACCAACAGCGCCTGATCAATGGTCTTTGTCTCGCCCTTGTAAATGACCTCAGTGCCGTTGGCGATGATCGGCCGGAAGATGGTGTCAAAGGGGCCCGTGGAGCCGGAGCCCTGATAGATATCTTCCTGATAGCCGACGGTGTCGGCCCTCGGCGTATCCCTGTCCTGACGCACATGGGCAACGCCCAGTAGCAGTCTGTTACCCAGCAGCGGCATCTCGGCCCGAAAACCGGACAGGGTGCCGGCGCTGGCGCCGTAGCCGTAGGACTGGTAGCTTACCGAGATTATCGAGGTGTCGGGGATGATCCGGGGCGGTTTGTCAACCGGCTCGAAGTGCAACTGGCCGTTCTGGTAATCGAGGATGTAATCCTGTCCGAACTTCTGCACCTCTTCGTTGACCTTCACCGCCTCGGAGCCGTCAATCACGGGCGTGTAGGTCAGGAAGTAGGGCCCCGAGGTGTTGTTGCCCGCGAAGGTCTGGTTGCGGGTAAGCCCCTTCTCTTTAGAGTAGAAGGCGCGCACCAGGCCCTCGTTGGGCAGACTTTGGTCGAGCTGATAACCCTTCAGTGGCTTGCTGAATGATACGAACTCGTTGCCGGGCAGGCTGACGTTGAGGTCGCCGAAGAAGAGCTGGGTATCGTGGCCGGCATAGCCTACGATCCAGCGCGAATAGCTTGGCCCATAGCCACTGGATGACAGGTCGGCCTGAAAGGCAAACTCCTTCCAGATAGGCCCGCTCAAGTGCAGGCTGGTCTGCCGCACCAGGTCGCCGGTGTCCCAGCGCTGGTTCTCGTAAGCCGTCAGGGCCCCGTCAACAGACTGTTTCTGGAAGGTAAGTCGGTTCTGGCCGGTGACTTCGAGGCCCTGGAAAAGCTCCCAGCGTTTGAAAGCCTCCCGGATACTGTCCATCAAGCTGGCGCGTGCAATGCCGCTCTGGCTGACGACCAGGGCGGCGAGTAAAGCTAGAACCAGTGCGGCTCTTGTGCGGTACCAGTGCTCCCGATCAGCGGGTTGCTTCATCTAGTCGGTATTGCTCCCAAGCCAACACGTCTTGACTGCAGGCACGGCCTTCGGTCTGTGGCCGACGCCGCAAGCGGAATTCAGCACAGGATATTGCTTTGACGCCGCCGGACCCCAAATAGTTCCTGCCCCCGACCACAGATCGTGCTTCACGTACAACTCTATTCCACTGAGGATGGCAAGAAGCCTCTCACGACCAGCCAGGCGGTCAGACCCAGCGGGAAAAACATCGCCGTCAGCAAGAACCACGGGAATCCCGGCTGGCGCTTGCCAGCAGCGTCGAAGCCGACCCAGATGGCCACTATCAGCCAGACCAATCCCAGCACTATGACCCCGAGTATGTACACGAGTATCCCGATGCCGCCGAGGGCGGCCGCAAATTGCTCCCCGCCTGTTGCTTCCATGCTGCATGCTCCTTTCGTGCCGCTGTCTTTCTTCCCGTCTTGCTTGCAGGTATTCTCCGCGCCGTATCTCTGTCCCTCCACCTGCCGCCGGCAGGTAAAGTGCGTGTCCGTGATGAAATGATCCCAGTGTACCCGCCTCGCGAAGCCTACGGGAATGTGAAAAACATGGCGATGCTCAGGACCATTACCGCCGTCTTAGTTGTGATCGTTTTGCTGACGCTTCTGACCGGGTGTCCGAAACCCACCGAGCGCACTGCAACTCCGCCTGGACCTGAGGTGCAGGAAATCAAGCTCAGCCTCTGGACGATATGGAACGCCGAGCCGCGTAAATCGGCGCTGGAGGCGATAGTCTCCGCGTTCGAGCAACAGAATCCAGGCATTGACATCGAGGTGACCAACCTCGAGCCTGACGCCTACAAGACGCGCATCCGGGTGGCGCTGGGTGGTAACAACCCGCCGGATATCTACTTCGTCTGGTCGGGCGAGAAGATGCTGCATAACTTCGTCCGCGGCGGAAACATGGCCGACATTACACAGTATATGGAGGCGGACGATGGCGAATGGCGTAACGGCATTGTGGCCGCTTCGCTGGAGCCCTATATATTCGACGGCCGAGTTCATGGCGTGCCATACCTGCTGCAATGCACTTTCTTTTTCTATAACGCCGACCTGTTTGCGAAAACCGGCTGGCAACCGCCTGCGACCTATAACGATCTGGTCGCCCTGTGCCACGAAATCAAGACCGCCGGGTTGATTCCCATCGCGCTGGGCAATGTGCAGAAATGGCCGGCACACCATTTCCCATTCGTAATGACGCAACGTTTGCTGGGCAAAGAGGCGTCTGAGGTGCAGTTTGATCCGATGGGACCGGGGGATTACGCCGCACCGGAATTTATCAAGGCCCTGGACATGTTTGCGGATTTCGCCAGCCAGGGATTCTTCAACGACAGCCCCAACGGCACGACGCGTGAGAACGCCCGGGCGCTTTTCTATGCCGGCAAGGCGGCCATGTTCTATACCGGCACCTGGGATTTCGCGCGCTTCTCAGAGGACGGTGAGGCACCTGAGGAATTCTGGGACAAGTGGGACTTCTTCAACTTCCCGTCCATCGCCGGCGGCAAGGGTGACCAGCAGGCACTGGCCGGCTCGCCCGATGGCTATGTGATAAGCTCCGCAAGCCAGAACATCGAGGCGGCGGCGCAATTTTTAAAGTTCATGACCTCGCAGCAGCAGGCGCGGGACTTCGTCGGGGCCTGCCAGGAACTGGTGCAGGTCAGAGGCGCGGTCACCGAGCAAAACGCCGGCCCACGGCTGCGCAAATACGCACAAATCGTCGAGCAGGCAGAGACCGTCGCGCCCTGGATGGACACCATGATGGAGCGCAGCGTCGCCGAGGAATATATGAACGGCGTGCAGGCGCTGCTCGACGGCAGCATTACGCCGGAGCAGATAATGGAAAATGTGCGCGAGCGCCAGGCGAAGGTGAAGGAGGGAATACTGGCGACCGGCAAAGGGAGAGTGAGCGCCGAGCACTAGGGTGTCGGCGGCGCGCTGCAGCCATTGACAGGCGAAACGCTCCTGTGGATTGACTTCTTGCGCAAGGGGTCACAATAGAATGCTCGCCAATATTGTGTTGCGCTACGTGCTGGCGATTGCAGGCGGATGGGCCCTGGTCTCTTGCTTCTGGGCCTTGGGATTCCTATTGACACTTGACCCGACTAGCCGTTGGGTTGAGGCCGGGCAGGTACTTTGGGCAGTCTTCTTCATGTCCGCGAGTGTAGCTGTGGCAGGCCTGACTGCGGCGTTGTGGGCAGCGTTCAAATTGGACGGCATCGCTCGCATGCATGGGCGCTTTGCGCTGCTCGCAGGACTGGCTGCTGCACTTCTGGCTTCCATGAGTCATTGGCCGATCGGCAAGTAAGCTGCGCCTGGAACCTATGTACAGGCCCCAAATCACCACTCATGCGTGAGCTTGTTATCGTCCATTGCGATTTCTAGTTATGAAGCGTTCGCATTTAGTCGGATATCTGTTCGTGCTGCCGGCGCTGCTGGTATTCGCGGCGTATGTCGCGTACCCGCTGCTGCATACCGTGCTGCTGTCCGCCTACTCCTGGAGCCCGGTCAATCCGGTCAAGGTCTATCGCGGGCTGGGCAATTTCGCCGAGCTCTTCCAGGATCCCAACTTCGGCGTGGCGCTGCGCAACAACACCTACTTCATCGCCCTGTCACTGGCCGTGCAATTGCCCCTGGCGCTGCTGCTGGGGGTCGGTCTCAACTCCACGCTGCGCCGGCATCATATCCTGCGCACGATCTTCTTCTCCCCCTTTGTGGTCCCGGTCGTGGCCGTCGGGCTGGTCTGGCAGCTTATCTACGAGCCGAATTTCGGCGCACTCAACGCGCTGCTTGAGGCGGTCGGCCTCGATACGCTGACCATCGGCTGGCTCGGCGGCCCCGTCGTGGCGATCTTTGCAATAATCGCAGTGTCCTGCTGGCGCTACACCGGCTTTCACATGATGATTCTGCTGGCAGGCCTGCAGGCGATCCCTGACGAGCTTTACGAGGCCGCGCGCATTGACGGCGCCAGCGGCTGGCAGCAGTTCGTGCATATTACTCTGCCGTCGCTGCGGCGAATCCTGCTGGTGGATGCGCTGCTGATTACGGTCGGCTCGGTGAAGATATTTGACCTGGTGCAGGTGATGACTGCGGGCGGACCGGGCTATGCATCTGACGTGCTGGCAACATTCATGTACAAGTCGGCGTTCACTTTCGACCGGATGGGCTATTCAGCGGCCATCGCAGTTATCATGCTGGTGCTGACGCTGCTGCTGACCGTGGTGTATATCCGGCTGACAAGCCGCGAGGAATCTACACCTGGCAGCGCCGGACACAGGCGCTATCTTGCGGCCACAATAGTCGCAGGCCTGGCACTGGTAATCGTGCTCGTGGCGTATTACCGGGGTTGGACATCGGCGGGCAGGCACGCAGCCTTCATTGCAGGGCTGGCGGCGGCGGTCGTGCTGTTGTGCGGGCTTATCCGCAGCCTCAGTAATCTCATTGAACTGCTGCCGCGACGAGTCGTAGCCGGCGTACGGGACGCTGCACTTGGCATTGTTGCGACGATATTCTTCCTGCCGATTCTGTGGTCGCTGCTGAGTGCGCTGAAGCCGCACAATGAGCTTTTGCTCAGCCCCTGGTCGCTGCCGCAGCACTGGGCATGGGAGAATTTTGCCGCGGCCTGGAAAAGTGGCGTCGGGCTATTCTTCCTCAACAGCGTCGCGGTCACCACGGTGGCGGTCCTCGTGATGCTGGCGCTGGCGGCACCGACGGCGTATGCGCTGGCGAGGCTGCGTCTGTGGGGCGGGCCGGTGATCTTCGGCCTGATACTCGGAGGGCTGCTGGTACCCGTTCATGCCGCGCTGCTGCCGCTCTACCAGCTTAACAACAGTCTCGGCATCACCGATTATGCGGCGATTCTCGGCCCCTACATCGCCTTTTGCATTCCGCTATCGGTGCTGCTGCTGCGCGCATATTTCGCCGGCGTGCCGCAGGAACTGATGGATGCGGCGCAGATGGACGGGGCAAGCCATCTGCGGATTCTATGGTCGGTCTTTGTGCCGATAGCACGCCCGGCGCTGGCGACAGTGGCGATCTTTCAGGCCGCATGGGTATGGAACGAGCTGCTGTTTGCGCTGGTGTTTATCGTGAACAAGTCGCACATGACGCTGCCCGTGGGCCTGCTGACCTTCCAGGGGGAACACTCGACCAACTGGGCAGTGGTGATGGCCGGGGTGGTGATGACGATTGTGCCGGTGCTGGCGCTGTACTTCATCTTCCAGCGCCACGTGGTCAAGGGCCTCACCGCCGGCGCGGTGAGGTAGAGGGGAAGGGCCAGACTGAGGCGGCGACAGATCTGTTGGCGACAGCAATCAACAGACCAATTGCGGAGATAGTGTAATGGCGAAGCTGCACGATGCGACCCGCGAGGGTCAGGTTGACGAAGTCAGACTCCTGATAGCGGAGGGGGCCGATGTCAACGCCCCAGACAGATTTGGCGACACTCCGTTGCACCGTGCTGCGGACGAGGGTTACGCTGAGGTCGCAAGCCTCCTACTGGACAACGGTGCTGAGGTTGACGGCCGGGACGATAGAGCCCAGACACCATTGCATAACGCAGCATCTGGGGGGCACGCTGACGTGGCCAGAGCCCTATTGCACTACCAAGCCGATGTCAACGCTCCAGATAGCTTTGGCGACACTCCGCTGCACGATGCAGCAGAGGAAGGGCGTGCGGAGGTGGCCAAGGTGCTGCTCGCCGCGGGCGCAGAGATCAACGCCGGGAACTGCATTGGTTGGACGCCGCTACACAGGGCGGCCAATCGCGGCCGGGTTGATATGGCCAGGACGCTTTTGGACGCAGGCGCTGATGTCAACGCACGGTGTGGGGCTGGCTGGACGCCGTTACATAATGCCGCTGACGTCAACGCCGCTGACGTCGCCCGGCTACTATTGGACGAGGGCGCCGACATCAACGCCAAGGACGACGAGGGCTGGACCCCGCTGCACAATGCGGCTTACGCCCACTCCATCGAGACCGCCAAGTTCCTGTTGGCAGAGGGTGCGGAAGTGGACCCGAGAAGAAGCGATGGCGTGACGCCGCTGCATCAGGCGGCATCCAGCGGCCGCTACGAGATCGCAAAGCTGCTGCTGGACAAAGGCGCGCAAGTTGACGCGCGAGACAATGAGGGCTGGACACCGCTACACATTGCGGCATTCGCGGATCGCGTGGCGATAGCGAAACTCCTGCTGGACGAGAGTGCCGATGTGAATGCTGAGGACAATGATGGCAATACCCCACTGGACGCCGCATTTCATAAAAACAGCCCAACTGTGGGCGATCCCAAGGTAGAGCCAGTTCTTCGCGACCACGGGGCGAAATCTTCAGACAGCAAGAAAGCGTAGCGCTCGGCCACGTTTACACTACCACCAGCGGGCTCCTCCAACGGCAGCACAATCTGCAATCGGAGTCCCGTGCAAAGGTCGAAACTCCTTTTAGGATTAGAAATCTGCATAACTCAGAGTAGAAACCCCCGCCTTCGCCAAGCCTACCGCCGACAAGCCTGTGACAGGCGACTATACTGCCGGTGCATCATCAGCGTCGTGGCCGCTGAACTTTTCGCGGGCGCGGCGCTCCCCGATATCCTCCGGCCACTCGGCCAGCAGGCTGCAGAAGGCCGCCAGGCACGCCAGAGCGACCTTGCCGCGTGTGGATAGCGCAAAGCGGCCCTGGCTGATGCGCGCGATGTAGCCGGCCTCGGCCAGCCTGGACAGATGGTGATAGAACTGTCCGCCACTCATGCCGGTCGCTTTCTGCAGATCGCCGGTGGTCGAAACCCCGACAGCCAACTGCCTGACCAGTTCGACGCGGCGGGGATTGCCCAGCGGCTCCAGGAACCTGACGATGTCGTCATCCGGCAGGTCTGCGAAGCCGCCCCAAGCGGCGATCTTGTGCCAGCGGCTTGTGGCCTGCTGTTGCACAATACCGGCGATGAGTACGCCTATGCCTTCGCCGGCGGGCAAGAGCCGGCGCAGTTGGGCCTCGATGCGGTCCAGTTCGACCGGTTCGCCCATCTGCACCGCAGTGCGTTCGGCCATGTCCTCAACGACACCGGCGAGGGACAACTGTGAAGCAGGCTGCGGTCTGCCAGCCCCCACCAGGCCGGCAACGGTTTCACGCAGCGATCGCACCTCATCTATCAGCCTTTGCAGATCGCGCTCGGCATCCATCGCAAACCTCCCGTAGTGCGCCATGCCCCCCAGTACCTTTCTCCGTGGTTGTGCGTTCTCCTCTGTCAGATGGTGGCAATATCAGTTGATTCCGTATGGGCCGAAGTAGCTTGCAGCGGCCGCCACGCGGCTCGCCGCGGCAGCGCAGAGACATCCTGCCGCTGCAGTTGTCGAAATCCTCAGAGCGCATTCTTCGGCCTGGCATGGGAGAATCTTTGCGTTTTGTGATAGAATACCCGGGATACGCTGCCAAGTAGCTTGGCTGGCGATCCGCTATCGTGAAAGGGGCTTAGGCCGCACGATCATGGCAAATATAGGAAGAATCTCATTTGTAGGTATCGCCCTCGTGCTCGTACTGACGGCGGGCTTATGTACATCTGTCGCCCGGGCCGCAGAGATAGACGCAGGTGTTGTCGCCGGAGTAGCGGCATACGGGCAGGCCAATTTCGACAAGACTACGGGTCTGGTCAGGGACGCTGCGGGGCAGCCTAACCTGGCGGAAAGCTCGCCCGGCTATCTGGCGGCACTGCTCATCCAGGGCGGCCACGGCGAACAGGCGCAGGCCCTGGTGCGGGCGATACTGGCCAACCAGGATACGCAAGACGGCTCGCAGACCATAGGCTATTTCCGCTGGTACGGGGGACAAGGTCAGCCTTTTTCCTACGATGCCACGCTTTACGCGCTCCCGCCACTGGCGTGGGTGCTGCAGAATTACCGACAGGAACTGGGCAGTGAGGCTGATGCGCTGGCCGGGGCGCTGAATCAGGCGGTAGGAGCAATCCAGCGCAATCTGGTCGAGCCGCACAACGAGGCCTACCTGATGCTGCAGGCGGCTGCGCGCGCCTCTGCAGGAGCCGCACTGGACAAGCCCGCCTGGGTCTCCAGCGCGCTGTCGCAGGTGCGCTCGTGGCTGAACCTGGTCAAGTCCCACGGGCTTCCGGAAGGCCATTCGCCGACCTTCGACTGCCTGCGGCTGGCCAGTCTGCTGTGGGTGCAGAACTCTCTGTCGCAGCCTTCTGCAGAGCTGACCGCGGCGATCCGACTGGCGCGCGCCGATGTGGGAATGCGGCTGTGGGCGCCGCGGTATAAACTGGCCGGCGCCATGTACCGCAGCTTTCCGTCTGATTACCTCCGCAGCGCCGGAGTGTCCGGCTATGCGCTGGCCAGGTACTTTGGTATCGGCGCAATAGCGCATCCGGAACCGTTTGCCATGTATTTTGTTTTACCCGCCGCCGGGGAGCCGGTTGCCCCCCCACGGCTGGAAATGCCTTACCACATCAACACGCGCGCCGATGCGCCCACCAGTGTGACGGCGACGACTACCTTTGTTGCGCCGGAATTCTCGCTGGGCACGATGTCTGGGACGCTGCAAGCAAGCTCGGTGGCTGTACTGATCTGCTTCGCCGAGCATGGCACCACCGGCCCGACGGCCTACACCCGGAGCTACCCGGCGCCGGCGCATGTAAGCTCGATTCAGAGCGAGGGGATGGCGCTGTGCAGCTTTGATTTCGACAACGTCGGATTCGGCAGAAGCCTGCAGGCGTATGTGACGCTGGTGCTGGGCAACGCCTCTGACATCGAAAGCATTGTAGTTCGCGGCGGGGAATGGAACCGCGAGCCGACCGGCCTGGCGCAACTCGAAACGATGGCTCTGGCGACTCGCGGCTGCTATGTCGGCATAGTCGTCGGCCGGTGCGGGCCCGCAGAAAGCGCGATCGAGCGGCGTGTCAAGCCCGGAGATCTGCACTGGGTCGGCCAGGGCGATTTCAGCCGGTTGGTCCTGACCATTTACGGCCGGCAGGCGGAATACACTCTGAAGTGGCCGCTGCATGATGTCAGGGTTGTCTTCGGGCTGTGCGTGGTGCCGCAGTCGCAGTACCCGTCACTGGCAGACTTCGCAGCCGAATTCGGCAGAGCGCGCATCCGGCAGGAACTGAAGCCGCTAAAGCAAAGGGTGGGCGACAAAGACGATGAATCGAAGCGGATGCCCACCGAGGGTATCATCCCCGAGCCGAAGCCGAAGAGCGATATACAGTACCGCCATCTGCTAAAGCACACAGTAGAACTGCAGGCAATGGGCAGCGTGCTACAGTTGACCGAGGACATGCGCGCCGGAGAACTGCTCGGCACCGCCATCAACGGCACCGAGACCAGCACCGGGTACCTGTGGTCAGCGCCGACATTCGAATATGCGGCGGGAGTGGATCTGGCTGCGGCGTTGGCGGCTGCTGGATACTGAGGGGCAGTATAGCGAAGAATACAATAGGGCCGGTGGTTGCCGGCCCTCTTTTTCGTTTACGCAATTGTTTCCTGCGGCAGTTGGGTCGAGGCGCTAGATAGGTGGGGGTGGGGGTGGTTGGATGACGCTGCCGCCGTCGTCGCCATCGGGTGGAGGCGGAGGCGTGATTGTGCCGCCGTTGCCGCCGTCGTCGTCCGGCGGATCGTATATGTCGGGTTGGTCGCCATCGGAGCCGTTGTCAGGGCCCGAGCCGCCACCACAGCCGCCGGCCAGTATGCAAAATGACATGATTATTACTGAGATAAGCAGATATCGCAGAATCATCTTAACATCCTCCCGTGCGCTTCCGTTTATTACTGCTCGATTATAACCGCAAAAGCCTGATCCGCGCAATCTATTCGCCAGCACACGCAACCAGCGGCATACGAATCAGTTTTCCCCGCTCAGATAGTACGTACGCGGCCGGCCTGCCGGCGAACCGGCCGATATCCCATGCGACCGGCCGCGGCATCTGCCGGGTCTGGTAGCGTGGCTCCAGCCTCGCAAGCGAGTTTTTCGGCCATTGCGGCACCCCTAGCCCGACGATTTGACCGCACTGGCCGCCCAGCCAGACGTAGAGGGCTGTCTCCCCATCCGTGGCCTGCGCATGCTTGATAGTATCGCCGAACGGGGCCGGAGTGCTCTGCGCAATTCCCTCCATCACAAAGCCACGCCACCGATAGATGGTTATTTGACGCTGTCCACCACGAGTTAGTTCCAAGGCGCAAACTTCATCGGAAGGGTTTTCGGGACAGACATCCGCAAACGTGGCGGCCACGTACGGCTGCGAAAAGCTGCTACCCTTCCACACCGCAACCAGCCGCTCGCCTTCGAGGCGGTAAATCCACGGCCGCAAGCGCACAACCGGCTCCAGTATTGCACTCTTATAGACACCGATCAGTACGCAGCAGTGGCCCTCAAGGTTGCCCACAGTCAGGGACTGGGGATTCATCTGAGGGCTGATGCCGTCCCAGAGTTTGCGGCAGTATGGAAACAACTCCCACAGCGACACTTGCGCGGCCTTGAGCACTCCGCCAACGTATTCGCCGCCTGAGATCACAGCAAGGCGGTTGGCCCCGAGGCCGGTAGCAGTGCGGACATTGTGGGGGCCAGCGCCGAGAAGAGCACAATCCGGTGTGCGGCCGGTCTGTGTCAAGAGGCAGGTCTCCCCGCCGCCGAGCAGGACAACGCCGCACGGATCAATCCACGCCAGTGCCTCCGCCTTAACACGGCCGCAAGCGGAAAACTCGCTCTGTCTGCCATCTGTGTCAAGCAACCGCAGCTTGCCGCCGTTCTCCCATGTCGCCACGGCCGCTACCGAACTGCCAACATCACCAGACACGGCCAGCAACTGCGCAGCCGCTGCTGGTCGCGAGCAAAGCTGGCAGGCAAGGCCGATCACAACAGCGGCAGGCAGGACAGCGACCTGGGCTGAAACTGTAGTTATGCAAATTTTGTAGGTTCTATGCACAGCCGGCGGCAGCAAAGACTTGGTCGATATCGTTGGTCGTTTCGTAAATCTTGATTAGAGCTCGCAGTTTTTCGCGCTCGGCCTCTTTTTG
>JAUVVY010000077.1 GCA_030604405.1 bacterium
GTAGTTATGCAGATTCTTGGTTTGTGACTAGCGCACGGCTGATCGTAGGCGATGGCGGGATGACAAGCCGTGGGCCGGATGGGGACCCCACCCACGCCTTGGGGCGTGGGTTGCCCCCATTCGGCCCCTCCTGACGGCAACAGCTACTTGCTACTGCCGTAGCCTTCCGGAGGGGTCGAATGGGGATGAGAGTTTCGAAGAAACTCGAAGGGGCCCCCATCCGGCCCAAGGCCCATCACAGTACCAGCGCCTACAATTACAGATGGATGAGCCACAGACCAGAAATCTGCATAGCTACACTAGAAAGCCCCAGCTACGCGTTGGTAGGACCTGTGCGTTGGTGAGTAATGTCGGCTACAAAGGTCGGCGGCAGCGCATATAGTTGCTGGTCTCCACTATCTCGAACTCGTCGCCGTCCGGCATCATGCGGTCCAGCATGATGTTGAACCCGGCGTTATCTGCCGGGTAATGCGGTATGACAACAATACTCGCACCATACTTATTGGCCAATTCGCGGAATTCATCAGTGCTGGCCACCACAATGAACGTGCCCACGCCCGCCTTGCACAACTCCTCGAACAACGCCGGTGTCGGATTCCAGCCGCCATAGAGGCACATGTAGGTCTTGCCGACCGGGGCCTTGGCGTCGCCGGCGTCTATGCTCGGTGTGTGGCGGACCTTGTCAATCAGCCACTCACACTCGGGCAAGGCCGTCACCAGCGCCAGGATGTCGCCGACCGTTTCAGGCTCCTGAAGGGCAACATGATTCTTTATCAACTCGTACAAACAGGCATCCGCCGGCGAGTGCAAGCACATCAGCGGCATCTGAAGCGCCTCGGCAACTTGGAGGATCCGCAGATTCCAGGAACTATCCTCCTTGCCGACTACGTCCTGGATCAACTTCCAGACACGGGGTTCGGGCACCCCCGCCTCCACAGCCATCGCCACCTGCGGGATGGCGGTGTCGTGGACCGACCCGACACCACCAGCAATGGCTGAGGCATGATGCGCCAGTACCGCGTCAACAGCTTTGCCCCGCCGCGTCAGCTCTGAGGCCAGCAGCAACTCGGAGCGGCCAATGTCTATCCCGATTATCACGCGATTGAGTTCGGTGTCGGGGTCGCCGTAGGCTATCCGCGAATCGCCGAACGGATTGGTGAGCCGCTCGGTGTCGAAGAGGCGCCTTTCCGACTCGCTCGTCTGCTCGTACTGCTTGGCAAGCTGCCGCATCTGCCGCTGCAGAGCATCCCTGCCCCTCGGATCAGTCTCCATGCCAATGCTGATAGCCGCCTGGTAAAGCTCGCCTAATGTCATAACTTCGCCTCCCTACAATTGTTAGATGGTCGCCAGATGCGACCTGGGCCGGTCTCGCGAACGGCTGGGCCGGATTCTCGGCGGAAGCTGCGCTTCCGCCTCGTATGCGGCCCCTCCACAAGGCAACGACAACCCTCACCCCCGGCCCCTCTCCCGCAGGGAGAGGGGAGAACGGCAACGGCGAGTCGGGCTGCCCTTCGACGTTGCTCAGGGCCTGCGGGATGCCCGACCCACGAGATTGAGTTTTGGAAGCCCGACCCACGGGATTGAATTTTGGAAGCCCGACCCACGGGATCGAGTTTTGGATGCCCGCCCCACGGGAGTATATTGTGAGGCCCGATCTACGCGTTGGGAAGCGTAGAAGTACTGAATTCGTCGCGGGCTTCGAGCAGCGCCCAGACATTCTCCGGCGGCGTACCGTGCATTATCGTATTGCTGGAGCCGAGAATCAAGCCGCCTCCCGAGGAGGCCCCCTCGATGGATCGCAACGCCTCTGCCTTCACCTGCTGCGGTGTGGCGTTGCGCAGCGTCGGCCCACACGCCACACCACCCCACATCGTCAGTTGCGGGAACCGCTCTCGCATCTGCCCCAGGTCCATGCCCGCCTCCTGGTCTATCTCCCCGTAACCGTCAACGCCGGACGCGCCAAATAGATCGTCGGCTATGGACCAGAGGTTGCCGTCGGTGCGGAACACATAAGGCAAGCCCTGATCATGGAATATCTTGACAAACTGCTGCAAGTGCGGGAGGAGATGGTCGTGGAAGACCTGCGGGCCATATATGCAGCCGTTTTTGTCGGCCAGGTCGCCGCCGCCGAATATCACATCCACGCCCATCGCCTTGAAAAGCGGAGCCGTGCGCCTGGCCTGCTCCACCGTAAGCGCCAGATGGCGGTCAATCAAGTCCGGGCGCAGAGCGACGGCAATCATCCATGTCTCGGCCATCGGTATGGCTATGTTGACACCGGTCACGATTGCTCGCTTGTGGGCGTTGTGCTCGATAATCATTGCCAGGACCGGATACGCTTCAGGTGTCGGCGGTGCAGCTTTGTCCAGAGCCGCCTCGGCCGCGACTATGTCCGCTTCGAGTTCTTCCAGTGTCCGCGGCCTATAGTTGCCTTTTACCGGCCCGAAAGTCTCGGTCTCCGGGGCGAAGCGACAGATCTGCCAGCGCCCGTCAGGATCACCATAAAGATAGTTGTGCTCGTCGAGCTTCCTGGTTGGCCGGGCGCCACCCGACGGGCCGACTATGGCGTCTGCGTCCAGCAGGTCCGCCAGCGCGGTCCAGTCAGCGACCAACTTCGCCACGAAGTCGTCATGTGCCTGCTGTCCGCGCAGCCACGCCTCTGCCGCATCGCGGCCCAGGCCCATGCAATTGGCGTAGGCCGGTCGGCCCAGCAGTGCGCTGGCTACGCTCGAAGATACGGCTTGCTCGTAGAATGGCACGCGGTCGGGCCTGCGGCCTGCAAATACGTCCATAAAGCGCTTGCGGCCGGGATTGTGAGGTCGCATGTGTGCAGGCAATTGCTGGCCCTCCGAAAGGCAACGACAACCCTCACCCCCGGCCCCTCTCCCGCAGGGAGAGGGGAGAACGGCAACGGCGAGTCGGGCTGGAACTGTAGTTATGCGAATTGTGGCAACGGCTGGGCCGGATTCTCGGCGGAAGCTGCGCTTCCGCCTCGTATGCGGCCCCTCCGCAAGGCAACGACAACGGCAACGGCGAGTCGGGCTGGAAGCCCGACCCACGGGATTGAGTTTTGGGAGCCCGACCCACGGGATTGAGTCTTGGAAGCCCGACCCACGGGATTGAGTTTTGGGAGCCCGACCCACGGGATTGAGTCTTGGAAGCCCGACCCACGGGATTGAGTCTTGGGAGCCCGACCCACGGGATTGAGTTTTGGAAGCCCGACCCACGGGATTGAGTTTTGGAAGCCCGACCCACTGGATTGAGGCTTGGAAGCCCGACCCACGGGATTGAGTTTTGGTTAGAATGTACGGCTACCAGAGGTCAATGCGCATCAACTCTTCGCCGAAGATGATCTCACCGTCGTAGATGGCGCCGATGTCTGCGATGGCCCTTTCGCGCGAACCGGGCTTGCACAGCGCCGGCCCGGTGTGGGTGAGGATCAATAGCTCGGTGCCGGAATCGTGGGCCATATTCGCGGCGTCAATTGTGCCGGTCTGCGCCGGTGCCTCGCCGTTTTCTTCCATCGTCTCCTGGTGGTCCCAACAGTTCACCACCAGGACATCAGTGCCCTCAGCAAGTTCCTGCACCGTGTCACAAGGCTCAGTATCTCCGGCGAAGACGATAGTGCCGTCCTCTGTTTCAACCCGGTACGCGAGCGAATTGAGCCAGGGCTGCACATGATTGGCCAGGCCCGCGGTGACCTTCGAATTCTTCTGCTTGATAACGTCGCCGGGCTCTATGTCCTCGACGTTTACATCCGGCTCGGGACGTGGCAGGGAGCCGCCGCGATTGTGATGGACGGACTGGCTGGTCGGGTGCCCGACACGGGCCTTCCAGTCGAACGCAAAGGCCCCGTCCTCGCCGATGAGCCGCTCGGTGATTAGCTCTGTCGGCTCCGGCCCCCAGATGCTGAGTTTGTTCTCCCGGCCCGTGCTCTGGTCCCAGCGGCACAACAAGAAGCACGGGTAGTCAGCGCTGTGGTCAGAATGGTGGTGGGTGAAGAACAGGTAGTCAATCTGCGTGGGCAAGAGTCCGGCCTGCACCAGCTTGTGCGTCGTCGCCGGCCCGCAGTCAATCATCAGATAGTCTTTATCAACTCGCAAGACGTATGATGTGCCGAACCGCGATGGGGTGGGCGTCGGTGTCCCAGTGCCCAGAAGCCATAGTTCACTCATGATTACCCTCCCTGGCAAGAGAATTGATAGTGCACCGCCAGCCAGCGCGTCACTACTATGCACTACATTCCAGCAGTTGGTATCTCCACCTGCGTCGAACTGCGCACGGTGGGCTTGCCTGCCTGATCGTAGCTAAGCAGTGTCGAGCCGGCGATGTAGAAAGTGTTTGTGCCCGCTATCACCCGGTGCGGGAAATAGATCTGCTTGGTCTCTTCTGCGGTGATCTCCAGGCCCGGCTCGTCAAGCACATGAATGAGCGTAGTGTCCCCCGCCCGCTCGATCCGGTCAATTGTGTAGCCGTGGGCAGTGGTATCGCCGTGGGTGATTATCATGGTCTCGCCTGCCAGCTCAATATCTGTTGGCAGTTGTGCATCAGTGAGAAAGGCATTATTCTCGTCTCCGGCCTCTTTGCGCTGCACACCAGTAATATCCCCGGTCAGCGGCCCGGCGGTCTTGATGTGCACCTCCCCGAGCTTCAATTCCGCGCCGTCGAAAATGTACGCCGATTTGACCTCGCCGTCCTGCAGCCGAAGGTGGGCCAGACGGCCACGGAAAGTCAGATTCACCTGCGGCACCAGAGTCTCCTGCTCGTAGGGCGCTTGCTGGTTGGTGCTGATGATGTAGTCGGTGATATCGCCGATTGTCACTGCCAGCGCAACCGCATCATCCGGCCCCGCAACCAGCAGTTGTTCAACGCTGTCAATGAAAGTGGTTTGCTGGTAAGGCTCGTGAACCGCCACGAAGGTGCTGCGGAGGGGCTCGGCCGGTTCGGCGCCCTCTTCGGCCGGCGCACCACGGCGGACCGCCACAATCGGCATCCACAGGTCGTGGATTGTGGCTTCGTCTCTTTGCGCTCCGCGTATTGCCGGGCACGTGCCTGCGATGACCTGGGTATTGGCCGCCCCCATCACGTGGGTTTTGAGGGCCGTCCCGTCCGCACAGGTCAACGTCATCTCCCACGGGCCATCAGTCACAGTCTGGCTCAAGTCTTTGATGCGCGTGTAAAGCGTCCCTTCCATCGGCGCGAATTGCAGGCTCGTAGCCAGCGCCTGGTTCTCGTTGGCATAGCCATGCTCCATCCAATCGTGCACGGAGCCACCCTGGACCCGGAAGACATCGAAGACATACGACTCAGTTTCGCCTACGCGTGCCAGTACCAGCGCGCGTTTGTATAGCTCAGCCTTGCCTTCGTAGCGCGTAGTGCCGTCGGCCTCGGCGGCGAATACATTCGGGCCCTTCGGAGCGAAGATACCAAGCCTACCCAGCACACCGCCGCCCTGGTTGGTCTCATCAATGACGACCGTGTTATGCCCGGAGGTGCCGGAGCTCCAGCCGCGCAGCGTGGTGCGACAGTAGCCGAATTCCGACAGCAACTCCTTGCCTTTGGCGTACAGAACGATGTTGAGGGTGTCGCGGTGGTCGTGCCCCGACTGACCGCCGTAGTGCAGATGCGCCTGCACCTGGTTGTCGTCTTCGCCCATGCCCAGTACCGCATGACCCATACCGGGCAGGAGGAGAGATTCGGACTTGGGCCGCGCAAGGGGCCAGCACACCTTGTTCCAGTCGCTGTCATGGGTCGCTGCATAGAAGCTGCGCTTAGTCTTCTCCATAGGCAGCGCCAGTTTGACGACGCACGTGACCGC
Organism: bacterium; assembly: GCA_030604405.1. Taxonomy (GTDB): domain Bacteria; phylum Armatimonadota; class Zipacnadia; order Zipacnadales; family UBA11051; genus UBA11051. Next base: position 5,819 of record JAUVVY010000077.1, read on the forward strand.
GCGGTTCAGCGCCGGAATGTCGCGCTGCATGCGCAGGTCATCGTAGCGCTCGCCGGTTTGCTCATAGGTGTAGCCGGGTGGGTCGGAATGGCCGTCGGCGAGGTCCGGCACCATCGCCAGGCGGTTGGTTATCTGCCTATGGTAGGAGGGCGTGCCCTCGTGCCACATGCCGTCGTAGAAATAACTTTTCTCCAGGATCTCCTTGAACCAGCCGACGGCGTAGTGGATCCAGTCGGGCTCACCCAGGACGCGACCAGCGACGATGAAGCCCATCAGCCGATGACCGTCCATATTGCCCCAGCGCTTGGGCCACTTGAGGATGTTGTGTACACTTGCGGCGAGCAGGTCCTTCTCGACGAGCTCTTTTGTCCCGCCGCCGAGGCTCTCGTACGCGCCACTGTCGCAGATCAAATCGTGGGCCTTGACCAGTCCCATCGGGATGTTGCCGTAAAACCAGCGGCTCCATTTGCCGGCCCAGTACGGCATGGAGCCTTCATAGTCAGGGGCGCATATTTTGGAATCATAGAAGGCACTGCCCTGCTGACCTTCGCCCGGCTTTATTTGAATGTCCTGCCACGGCGACACGGGATGATTGTCGTAACCGCGGATGGGATAGCCGGGGAAGACCTGAGCAAAGCGGCGCAGAATCACGGCTGATTTGTGAGCGTATTGCGGCTCCTTGGTCAGGTGATAAAGCAGCGCCAGGTCGTAGGCGCGGCCAGCGAAGTAGCCCTTGATGTAGCCGCGGATTTTGGCGTCCCAGAAGTAAGTGCGCTCGTCCTCGGCCTGATGGTAATGATACTCCGCCTCTTCGCCGATGGGGTTGACGATCTTCAGCGTCTGGTCCATCGGATACTTCTCGCTGGGATAGACGTGGCCGCAGTGCTTGCACGCGATCTGGTGGGGGCTGTCTATGCTCCACTCGAACGTGGCCGAGCGTCCGCCCTCTGCGCCGCCGCGACAGTTCTCGCAGCCGATGATGCTGAAGTCGGTTTTCTCTGCGATGAACTCAGAGATCTCGTCATCACTCATCGCCATGACCTTGGCGACGCTTTCTTTCAGATTTGCCTCGTCGCCGGTCGGGTCGTACACCGGGTGTTGCACCTCGTAGGCACAGCCCGCCGTAACTACCAGTACCAGAAGCACTCCCACGCTGACTAGTCTCAGTAGTCCAGTCATGTCGAAAACCTCCAGAGTTGTACCTGATGCATCTTAGTTGCGATACGCCTTTGCAGTCTCAAACATGGCGATGATGTTCTCAGGCGGCACGTCGGCCTGGATGTTGTGCACCGAGTTTAGCACATAGCCGCCGTTTTCGCCGAGGGTTTCTATGATGCGCTTGGTTTCGGCGGCGACCTCCTCAGGGCTTCCGTTGGGCAAGATATGCTGTGTGTCTATGCCACCCCAGAACGACAGCCGGTCGCCAAATTCGGCCTTCAATTCGGCAGGGGCCATGTCCGCGGCACTGACCTGGACGGGGTTTATGATGTCTATGCCATTTTCGATGAAGTCCGGGATGAACTGGCGAATCGAGCCGCAACTGTGGATGAAAATGTGGGCGTCAGTGCGCGCTTTGATGAAATCAATTACTTCCTTCTGCCGCGGCTTGACGAACTTGTTGAACAGTTCCAACGACATCATCGGCCCGCCCTGGTGGCCCAAATCGTCGGCAACCTGGACCACCTGCACATAATCGGCCACGGCCGCCAGATGAGCCTCCCAGTAGGCGATGTGCTGCTCGAGGAGCTTGTCGAGAAGCTTGTTGATGAACGCCTCGTTGAGGACCATGTCCATCATGTAATTCTCGAAGCCGCGCAAATACCAGGCAAACTCAAAGAATGACGCGGGGCCGAATATGACCAGCCCGTAGTCGGTGCTTTCGTACAAGTCGCGGGCGATACCTGCAAGCGCTACAATACTCTCGTCCGTTGCCGATGGCAGTGGCGGGTAATCGTAATGGTCGAGGTCCGCGACGGTCAGGTCGGCCATCGGGTGGTTGACCATGTCGTAGTAGAGCGGGAGAACTTTGGGCATTCGCCACTCGATGCCCCAGGCGTCCGTGTAACCGTAGTAGTCTTCGCCCTCTACGATCTCTACACCGCGGCTGCTGCGCGAGCCACTATCAAGAAAGCGGGTGTCAACGCCCATCTTCTCAAGCATCGTCTCGCTGGGCCTGGCAAGCTGCTGCTTGAAATCAAGAATTTGGGTCTGTTCTTCAATCCCCCAGTATTGTTTGAGCCGGTTGTAAGCGTCCCTATGAATGCCGGTGACAACGCCGCCCAGGTCTATTGGCACGCGGTCAGTGCGCTTGTGCGCCAGGGCTGCCAGCAGTCTCTCTCTCGGGGTCATTGCATTGGCCATTTGCTGTCTCGCGTTTTGGTGCGGAGTTGATTGATCGAGTCGGGCTGGAACTGTAGTTATGCAGATTCTTCTAACGGCTGGGCCGGATTCTCAGCGGAAGCTGCGCTTCCGCCTCGTATGCGGCCCCTCCTATGGGTTATTCTGTTTGGTGGAGGGGAGTGGGGGATGCAGGTGGAAAAGGTCTGCGGTGTGGTGGGGCATGCCCCACCACACCGCCTGA
>JAUVVY010000068.1 GCA_030604405.1 bacterium
CCGTTGCCGTTGTAGGGGCGCAATTGATTGCGCCCACTCAGCGGGAGCGTGGAGGGAGTAGGGCCGGCGCGGTACAAGCCCGCGCCCTACAACAAGGCCCACTCAGGAGCGGTGTGGAGGGCGTGATCAATCACGCCCCTACGAATACCGAGGCACCACGCGAAGCTACGCCGCCGGGGGCGTGGGTGACACCGCAGTATCCGGCCCAGCCGTCAGCAAGATTCGCATAAGTACAGTTGCAACCCGAGACCATTAGGCAGTCTGTATCTCCCCTTGCGGGGAGTTAAGCGTCGCAAATTTAGCTGGAGGTATTCACAATGTTTCGCAAAACGCTGTTGACGACTCTGCTGTTGGTACTGATGCTGGCGGCCTGGGTGATTGTTATGCCTGGTTGTCAGCCCGAGCCGCAGGATGCTGCTGGCCCTATGGGTGCGGTTCCGGGCGAGGCTGGGGCCCCGCCAACTCCCGCGGAAGCACCCGCCGAATTCGCCTGGACGGATGCCCCGACGCTCGCCTCGATCCCTGACGGCCCGATAATCGGCATGATAAACGGCGAAAAGTTCGAGGCCAGGACTGTCCGCATTGAGAAAACCGATGACGGGCCTGAGTTGGAGATCTCTAGTGTCGCAGTCGAGACCCCCACTGGCCTGCCGATGGACGATACCGGCATCGAGCTCCGCTTCCCGATTGCCGAGGGTACCACTGCCGAGTTCATGAAAACGTTCGACGATGAGGTTGATTTCGACACCACTCACGCCTGGTATTGGTACGAGCAGGGCGGCGACAAGGGCCCGATGAGCGTTAATCCGACCTGGGGTTGCGCTTTGCAGATTAGCGACTGGACCCTGCAAGCGGGTGAAGAGGACGAAAAGATTCTCGGCAATGTCAAGGGCAAGGTCGCCATCTGCTTTGATGAGCTTAGTGACGAGCAGACGGGATGGGTAGCCGGCACCTTCGACTGCATTTACTACGAGTGGTAGCCAGAATTAGGCATATTCGCGTGGCTCGGGCATCCTGCCCGAGTCGTCGTCGCCGTTGTCGTTGTCCCCTCTCCCGGGTACCCGCGCCAAAGGCGCGGGTGAGAGAGGGGAATTGAAGGGGTGAGGGCGCCTTTTGATGGTGCCCGACAAAGCCAGATCCACAGCAGTTCCGGGAGAGTGACACCATGCACAAGCCGAACGTAGTCCTCATTCTCGTTGACGACATGGGCTACGGCGATTTCTCGGCCTTCAACGACGGGCTATCGCACACGCCCACGCTGGACGCTCTGATGTCGGAAAGTGTGTGCTTCACCCAGCAGTACTGCGCCTCTCCGGTCTGCAATCCGTCGCGCGCGGCTCTGATGACCGGCCGCTATCCCCACCGCACCGGCTCCATAGACACCCTTGACGCCCGGGGCCTTGACCGGCTGGCATTGCGCGAGGTTACTATGGGCGACATGTTGAGGGCTGGCGGCTACGCCACCGGCCTAATCGGCAAGTGGCATCTCGGAGCCGCCGATCCGCGCTACCATCCCAACGCACGCGGCTTCGACGAGTTCGTCGGCTTCCGCGGCGGCTGGTGGGACTATTACGACTGGATGCTGGACTACAACGGCTCCTTCAAGCAGACTGATGGCCGTTATCTCACCGATGTATTCACCGACGAAGCCGTCCGGTTCATCCAGCGTCACAGCGGCGAGCCATTCTTCCTCCACCTCACCTACAACGCCCCCCACGGCCCGTTGCAATGTCCTGATGAAGAGGTGGCTCCATTTGCGGAAACCGGCAAATTCACGACTGGCGTGAGCATCCTCTACGGAATGATAAAGCGCATGGACAAGGGTGTAGCCAGAGTTCTGGCGGCGCTTGAGGACCAGGGCGTGGCAGACAACACGATCGTGATGTTCACCAGTGACAACGGCCCGCAGTTTTCCGGCGAGGGCGACATGAGCATCACGCGCTTCAATTGCGGCTTCAATGGTTGCAAGGGAGTCGTGTACGAGGGCGGCATTCGCGTCCCGATGATTATTCGCTGGCCTGACGGCCTCGATGGCGGCCGCCAGGTGGACCACATGGCACATTTCACCGACTGGTATCCGACCGTGGCTGCGGCCACCGGCGTGGAGATGCCCGACGGGCCGCGGCTAGACGGCTGCGACGTGTTGCCGGTGATGCGCGGCGAAAGCGACAAGGTCAACTCCCGTCGCTTCTGGCAGTGGAACCGCTACAGTCCGGTCTTGGAGTGCAACGCCGCGATGCGCGACGGCGACTGGAAGCTGGTGCGCCCGCGCATTGCGGAAGCGATGTCCGTAGCAGAAGAGGATCTGGCGATGGACCGGGCCACCAAGGTTGATCCGGAAAACCGCACTGACATCTGCCGCGATCCCGAGCCGGAGCGTGAGATCCCGCCGCCTCCGCCTCCTGAGCTTTACAACATTGCTGACGACCCGCTTGAGCGGCACAACCTGGCCGACGAACAGCCCCGGCGTGTAGCCAGGATGCTCCGCGAGTTGGAGACCTGGTTTGAGCAGGTCGAAGCCGAACGCGCAACCATAGACGACGTCTGGTAGCGACCGCTCGGCCGATTGCCGTCGGTGCGTCCGGCTTCGATTTAGGCTATCCAGATTTGGGCGAATTGGACTTGCCCGGCCCGCATTATTCATGAAGCCGTGGCTCGGCCTGAGCTTTGTGTCGTTGATAAAGCTCAGGTGAGAATGCGTAGCATTCTCAGCTTCCAGCCCGAGGTCGTTGCGACCACAATGGAGAGATGCTACGATGAGCAACACCCAGCCGCGCAACCTGCTGATACTCCTCTGGGACGAGCTGCAGAGAGACACGCTCGGACTCTACGGCGGCCCGGTCCCCACTCCGGCCTGCGACGCCCTTGGCCAACGTGGCGTCGTATTTGACCGCTACTATTGCGCCAATCCGCTCTGCGTGCCCACCAGGCCTTCGATGGCGGGTGGTCGCTGGCCGCATGCCCACGGCTCCATCACCTTCGGCAAAGGCTATGACACGATGCATCCGGGCGAGGAGCTATTATTCGACAGGCTTCTGGACGCCGGTTATCACATCGGCTACGAGGGCATCTGGCACATCAACCGCGCCCCGCAGGACGACCGCTGTGACGAGTTCGCTTACTTCAAGTCCACCGGCTTTGCCCGCGAGCAGTATCTGGAGATGCTTCTGGAGCAGGGCGGCAAGGCCGGCGACCAGAGCGGCCCTGCCAGGTTTGTCAGCGACGACGGGGTAATCGAGGCCAGCTTGAGCGTGCCCGTGCCGGCCCGCTGGACCAGGCCCATCGAAGAGCACCTCGACATGCAGCGCGCGCTCAACATTGCCGATTTCATCCGTAATGCGCCTGCGGACAAGCCTTTTGCGGCGTGCTGCTCGTCGGGGATTCCGCATCCGCCGCTGCTGGTTCCTGACGAGTTCATGGACCTGTTCGATGCGGCCGACATGACGCCACCGCCGGGCTTTGGCGAGGACCGTTCCATCATGCCTGAAGCTGTGGCCGAAGCTCCCGGTTACCAGTGCATAGCCGACTGGGGCTGGGACCGCTGGGCGGTGGCCATCGCCGCCTATTGGGGCTTCGTGGCCTTTGGCGATGCTTGTCACAAGGTGGTACTTGACGCGCTCGAGCAGTCGGGCCGCGCTGACGACACTCTGCTCATCATGACCTGCGACCACGGCGAGATGCTTGGCTCCCACAACCTGTACCAGAAGGGCTGCATGTATCGCGACGCGATCCGCCTGCCGTTTGTCATTTCCGGACCGGGGATCGAACCGGGACGCCGCAGCCAGTTGGCCTCACAGACCGACATGGCGCCTACTGTGTTGGAGCTCTTGGGCCTGCCTCCGCTTGACCAAGCTCAGGGCGAAAGCCTCGTCCCGATAATCATGAACGCAAACGCCCCGGGGCCTCAGTACACCTTCTCCGAGTTCAACGGCCAGATTGACGGCGGCTTCAAGGAGAGGTGCTGCATCTCAGAGCGCTACAAGTACGCTTATTACCATGAAGACGACATTGACCAGCTCTTTGATTTACATGAGGACCCCGATGAGTTGAACAACCTCGCCACCGATCCGGCTTACGCGGATGTCCGCCGGCAAATGCGCTCGGCCCTCGCCAACTGGATGCAAGCGACCGACGATTACATCGAACCCCACTGGCCCGACTGAACCCCACTATTGACAACCGGGCGAAATTGCCTTATAATTGCTTTAAGCATTGCAATGTCTCAATATATCAAGAAAGGCCCGGGGATCGGCATGAGGTGCATTTATCATCTTCGAGTTGAGGTACTCAAGGCTCTCGCCTCGCATACCAGGCTGCAGGTATTGGATTTGCTCAGCGCCAGCGAGATGACGGTTTGCGAGATGGCTGACACCCTGGAGGTGAATCAGTCCACCATATCGTGTCACTTAAGCACGCTGCGTGCCAGCGGACTGGTCACCACACGCAAAGAGGGCACGCGCGCTTACTACACCATTGCCGACGACACCGTTCATCAGATGCTCGAACTGCTCGATGAAATGCTCAAATCCCGGTGCCTCAGCGACAGTGAAATCCTGGAGTTGCAGGACATTGGCTGATTGGATGTCCGCAGCGTCTAGATAATCGGAGGAGGTGAAGAACGTGGGCAAGTGCTGCAAACCAAAGAAAGAGGACAAGTGTTGCGACAAAAAAGCAGAGAAAAAAGAAAAGAAGTCATGTAGCTGATGCCAGTACGAGGGACTTGGGCCCGGTTCAACGAGGGCCCAAGTCCCTTTTCTGGTCCGTACAACTTGGTGACCTCCGTTCCTTCTCCTCCAGCAGCGAATTGCACCGTGCGGAATCGGACAAAGCCGCCGGGCAAGCCCCGTCTCAGCAATCTCTTCGTAGCCTTTCGGAGGGGCCGGCTGAACGTCGGGTACCCGCTGCAAAGCAGTGGGTGACGCAGCGTCCAGAGTGAAACCGGCCCGCGCCCTCCCTCATCGCGTGGCTCGTGCGTGACAATAATTATCCCGTGGGTCGGGCATCCTGCCCGACTCCGTCGTCCGTTGCCGTTGTCCCCTCTCCCTGTGGTGGGTACCCACTCCGAGGGCGTCGCTGAGGTCGGGCGTGAGGGCTGTCGTCTGCAGGGCTTGTTGCGCCCGCCTGTGGCCGCAGAGGATTGTGCGCCTGCGGCGGCGAACTCAAGGCCAATCTTTCAGCACAACTGCAAGGAGAGCTTTGACATGGCAGACCTCAAATGGTGGCAAAAGCCGGTCCGCATGGGCAGGCACGAGTGGATGGCCGACCTGGCCCGCATCAAGCACCGAGACCTCGACGAACTCGCCAGGGACAAAGCCGAGCAGTGGCACATCAACTGCGAGTGGATCATCGGCACACCCGGCATCGCTCCGGGCCTCGGCTGGATGACCACCTTCAACACCGACAGGTTCGAGAAGTACCCCGCGCTGGGCGATTTCGACATGCTCCGCGAGTACATTCCATACGCCAGGAAACATCGCATCCATCCGCTGGCCTACCTCAACATGCACTGGTACTCGTACGAATTTGGCGAGAAGCATCCCGACTGGCTGCAGATCATGGCCGACGAGCAGGAGTATGGCCGGGTCAATCCGCTCTACGGCTCGGGCACGACGCTGTGCATCAACAGCACCTGGCGCGACTGGGCTTTTGAGCTGGTTCGCGAGGCGATGAAATGCGGCCTGGACGGCGTCTTTCTGGACGGGCCGGTGGTCTATCCGGACTGCTGCTATTGCCCCTCGTGCCTGGAGAAGTTCACGGCCAGCCATGGCCAGGAGCCGCCCCGCGAAGAAGACTGGGCCGATCCGATGTACAAGGACTTCATTGAGTTCCGCGAGCAGTCCATGGCCGACTTCCTGAGGGACGCCGGCGACGCGATGCGGGAGATTAACCCCGAGGGCGTGATCTTTCTCAACGCCGGAAGCTGGCACGGCGGCGCATGGCGGGTCGCTCGCGACATCGCCAAGGTCGGCCCGTACCAGAATTTCAATGGCGCGGAGGCCTTTTATCATCTCGGCCGCGAGACCCCGACTCTGTTCTGGTCACTGGCGGCCAAGCACCTCGTCGCAGGCGGCAAGCCGGCGATCGTTTTCGTCCACCACTGCCTCGGCGCATGGCATTACCTGCCGCTGCCGCCCATCGAGACCAAGGTTGCCGCCGCTCAGACCGTCGCTTGCGGCTCGGGCACCTGGATGGCTGTATTCGACTATTCATTCGACAACTCCCCCGAAGAGACCATCGCACCGATGCGCGAGATAAACCGGTTCCTCGAGCAGAACGAGCCATACCTCACCGCCGCCGAATCCGGTGCGAATATCGCGCTGCTTTATTCCGGACAGAGCGGCAAATTCTACATATCAAACATAGACGACCTCTTCACTGACGTGGAGATGACCAGCGAGCAGGACTTGACCTTCAAAGCCGGCAGCGGCGACAGCGTTGTTGACTTGCCCGCCCGCAAGGCCCGCTGTGACCAGTGGCAGGGCGACACTTATCGCGGCTGGTTCAACGCACTCACACGCCGCCACATCCCCTTCGATGTGATGCTTGATGCCGGCATCACTGACGGTTCGCTGGCCAAATATGACACCTTGATTCTGGGCAATGCCTCGTGCCTCAGCGCCGCACAGAAGCAGGCGCTGGCCGACTTCGTGCAAAGCGGCGGTAACCTGGTGGCCGAGTTCGAGGCCGGCGAGTACGACGAACGCGGCGAGGCCAGTGACGTTAACCTCCGGTCGCTCCTCGGCTGCGAGGCCATCGAGGGCGCTTTTGAGCCGGCGACCACCGAAGAGTACATTGACCTTGGCGAGGCGGGTCATCCACTGCTCGCGGAGTTCCATGCCGGCCAGTGGCTCGCCCGGCCCGTCAATGCGCTCAAGGCCAAACCGTCGCCGGACGCGCGCGTGCTGGCGCATTACATGAACCCGACAGGCAAGGTCTACACCAAGCCCCAGGGCATCTCCGAATGGCCGGCGGCTATCTGCCGTGAAAGTGGCGGGCGCGTAGTCTATTTCCCGGGCCTGTTCGGCGAGTTCTACGGCATCTACAAGATGGAGACAATCGAAGAACTGCTGGCTGCTGCCGTTTACTGGGCTCATGGCAAGCCGATGCCGATGCGCGTCAGCGCCCCGCCGACTGTCGAGGTCGAGCTATGGCACCAGCCGCAGCACAATCGCATTGTCGTGCATCTGGTCAACAACACTGCCGACATGCAGCGCCCGATGAGCACGCTCATTCCCATCCACGACATCGAGATCGAGCTGGATTACGAGTGGGCAACCGGCCACAGCAATAATTCCCGTGGGCACGTCTGCCGTAGCCGGAAGGGCGAAGGAGGGTCGGGCCTCCAGCCCGACATGTTGGCCTATTCAGCCAGAGGCCTCGAGCTAGGCATCGAGCAGACAGACGCCGGTGTGAAGCTGACGCTTCCCGTGCTGGAGCTGTATGACCTCGTCATCGTCGAGCTAACCTGAGGAGGTAGAGCAAGATGCACTATAGCGCCCTACTGGCTGTGTTGGTCGGCAGCGCGGTGTTTGCTGCTCAGTTCGAGATGCCGCATGCACGTGTGATAGCCTTGGACGTAAACGCGCCGGACAGCACCAGCGGCGGGCTGATCGCCGCCGATGTTGACGATGATGGCGAGATCGAAATCCTCATCAGCGCCCCCGGATACGTCGGCGCGTACAATCCTGATGGGACGCTTCTGTGGCGCAATATCGCTGACGTTCGAGTTGGCGGTTCCTCTGAGCGCGAGGGTCTGCCCGGCCATCACGGTCCCGGCCTGCAGGCGGCCGACATTGATGCCGACGGCCACACCGAGGTGCTGTTTCTGACTCAGGACAGCGTTCTGCACGTCCTGGCCGGGAGTACCGGTGAAGAGAAATGGTCAGCCAGCCCGCCCGTACCCGAGGGCGCCCAATCCTGGGAGCATCTGGTGGTGGCCAACTTCTCCGGAAATGGCGACAGCGACCTGCTGCTACAGGCGACCAACAAGGACGGCTACCGCATGGGCCGCTACCTGGCGGCCTATCGCCTCGCCGACCTCCAGGCTGGCAAAACGCAGCCGCTGTGGCAGACCGACGCCTTCCTCAGTTGCGCCCACAATGGCGCGCGCCTGGCTGATATTGACGGAGACGGCAAAGATGAGGTGCTCGGCGGCACCATACTTGGCCCGGACGGTCAGCTTCGCTGTGCCATGCCTGTAAAAGGGCATCTCGACTCAATCTTTGTGGCCGACGTGCGCCCCGACAGCCCGGGTCTGGAGGTAGTCGCCCTGGAAGAGGGCGGAGGCAACCGCGTATTCCTCGCAAACGCCTCCGAGGTTCTCTTCATCACCGACTACGAGCACCAGGAGCCGCAAAATGCCGCGGTCGGCAAATTCGATCCATCCCGCGACGGACTGCAGATCTGGTGCCGCAGCCGTTACAACGAGCACCAGAAGCCTTTCGTTTTCGACTGGCACGGTCAGCTCCTCGCCCACTACAAGATGGACGACGTCGCACCTGCAGGCTGGACGGTTCGCGGAGTGGAAGTCATTCACACCATCCACTGGACCGGGGAGGAGAAGCAACTGGCGGCGGCCAAGGAGCGCCACGAAGAAGGCGACCTCTGCATCTTCGACCCCATCTCGGGTGCCTTCCTGCTGCGGATACCCGAGCATGTCAACCGGCTCTATGTCGCCGATGTGACAGGCGATTGGCGCGAGGAGTTGATCGTCTGGAACCGCAATCAGCTTCACATCTACGAGAACCCGGCGCCCAACCCGCGTCCCGACCGGCCGCGGCTCTGGGAGCAACAGCACTACCGCCGCAGCAAGATGACGCACAACTACTATAGCCCCTGACCGACCTATTGACATCTGCATTATTGCGACATAGTCTGCAATACACATCGCGTCGCCAGGGCCTCAGCCGGCGGGTGCCATGAAGGCTTTCCGGCTCGCCCCGGCGAGGATGGCCCGCACAGGAGGACGTCCAATGAGCGATCTACACGAGATTTCGGCTGATGTCATCATAGTAGGCGGCGGGCTTTCTGGCGTCTGTGCGGCCCTGGCCTCAGCTCGGAGCGGCGCCTCGACGATTCTGATTCACGACCGCCCGATGCTGGGCGGCAATACCTCCAGCGAAATCCGCGTCCATGCCGGCGGTGCGGATCATTCCGGTGCTCGTCCGCACTGCCGCGAATCAGGTATCATTGACGAAATCCGTCTGGAGGACGCGGCCCGTAACCCGCAGCGCTGCGCCCAGATGTGGGACTTGATACTCTACGAAAAGTGCCACAACGAGCCCAACCTCACGCTCCACCTCAACACCACCTGCACCGCCGCTCAGACCGATGACCACGATCGCATTGTGCAGATAGAGGCGAGCTGTCAACATGCAGAGGCCCACTTCATCATCAAGGGCCGCTTCTTCATTGACTGCACCGGCGACGGACGGCTTGCCGCCGAAGTGGGTGCCGAGTACCGCGTCGGCCGCGAGGCGCCGGACGAGTTCGACGAGCCCCACGCCGAGGGCCCTGACGAGCAAACCATGGGCGCATCTCTCTTATGGGTCGCCGAGGATGTCGGCGTGCCGGTGCCCTTCACACCGCCCAGTTTCGCCCGCAAATTCACCGATGACGACTTGCCTCATCGCGACCACACCCACTTTGACCATGGCTACTGGTGGGTGGAGTATGGCGGCGAGTTGGACACTGTCAAGGACAAGGAAGCCATCCGCGACGAGCTGCTGGCGGCTATGATGGGTCTATGGGACCACATCAAGAACCGGGGCCGGCACGGGGCGGACAACTGGGTGCTGAAGTGGTTCGGCTGGCTGCCGGGCCATCGCGAGTCGCGCCGCATCGTCGGCGACCACCTCCTGACGGAAAACGATCTGATGGAATCCCGGCTCTTCGAAGACCGCGTGGCTCATGGCGGCTGGCCGATGGACACTCACCCGCCCGGAGGCATCTACAGTGATGAGCCGCCCTCCAAGTACCTCCACACTCCTGACATCTACAGCATCCCGCTGCGGGCGCTCTATTCGAAGGACATCCCCAATCTGTTCATGGCTGGCCGCTGCGTCTCCGCGACTCACATGGCGATGTCATCCACGCGCCTGGCTGCGACTGGCGCGGCGATGGGCCAGGCTGTCGGCACTGCGGCGGCGATGTGCTGTGCCAGGGGCTGCAACCCACGCGACCTGGTCGAGCGGCACATTGGGGACTTGCAGCAGCAGCTTCTCAGGGACGATCAGTACATCATTGATCTGCGCGCTGATGACCCGGACGACCTGGCTCCTGGCGCGGCAATTACCGCATTTTCGGAGGCCGAGGGCTGCGGCGGCGACAAGGTCACAGACGGCGTAACCAGGCTCCGCCCCCACAATACCCATCAGTGGGCCTCCGAATCGCGACAGACGATGCCGCAGTGGCTGGAATTGAAGCTGCCGGAGACAGCGCGGATAGCCGAGATTCACCTGACCTTTGACAGCGGCTATTGTCGGCCACTTACTCTGACTGAGAGCGACGCATTCAACGCCAGGATGATTCGCGGCCCACAGCCGGAGACGGCTGCTGATTATGTGGTCGAGGTGGGCCGGGAGGGCGAGTGGACGGAAGTGGTGCGCGAAGTGGGCAATTACGTGCGCAAGCGCGTCCACGTAATTGACTCAACGGCGGCGGATGCGGTGCGCATCACTGTCAATCGCACCAACGGCGACGCCTCGGCGCGCATCTACGAAGTCCGTCTTTACGCTTGACGTCCCGCGTCCGGGGGCCGAACATCGCGTGGCACAAGCGTGCCGGCCGTAGTTTTGGCGAAGGCGGGGCTTTTCAGCCTGTCGGCCCGCGTGGCTTGGGCCTCCCAAATGTATCCGCGTGGGTCAGGCTTTCCAGCCTGACAATGCCTTTTACTTATCCCGTGGCTCGGGCCTCCCCAAAAACCCGTGGGTCGGGCCTCCCAAATGTATCCGCGTGGGTCAGGCTTTCCAGCCTGACAATGCCTTTTACTTATCCCGTGGCTCGGGCCTCCCCAAAAACCCGTGGGTCGGGC
>JAUVVY010000027.1 GCA_030604405.1 bacterium
CGAGCGCGAAAAACTGCGAGCTCTAATCAAGATTTACGAAACGACCAACGATATCGACCAAGTCTTTGCTGCCGCCGGCTGTGCATAGAACCTACAAAATTTGCATAACTACAGTTCCAGCCCGAGGTCGTTGAAACACCAAGACCGGAATGACCCATGAGAATACTGATTACCAATGACGATGGAATAGCCGCGCCGGGGCTGATTGCTTTGGCGCGTTCGCTGCAAGATCTGGGAGACATCACCGTCATAGCCCCCGAGACTCAGCAGAGCGCAGTCGGGCATTCCATCACTCTGCACAAGCCGCTGCGACTTGATGAAGTGGATCTCGGCTCCGGCATAACGGCTTATTCCTCCAATGGTACACCCGCCGATTGCATCATCCTTGGCGTTCTCGGCGACCTGCCCCGCCCCGACTTCGTTGTCTCTGGCATCAACGCCGGCGCCAATCTCGGAGAAGAGGTGCTCTACTCCGGCACCGTTTCAGCCGCCCTTGAAGCGGCTCTCTACGACATCCCGGCCGTGGCGCTCTCGGTCTGTGCCTATGAGAATCCCATTCTCGATGTCGCACAGCAGATCGCGCCGCCTATCGTTAAGGCCCTCTACGAGGCCCCGTTGCAGCCGGGCACGGCGCTCAATGTCAACATCCCCAACGTGCCCGCTGATGAGATTGCCGGCATTGCAGTTACCAGGCTTGGTCACCGCAAGTACGCTGACGTTGTCGTCAAACGCGATGACCCTCAGGGGCGCCCTTATTACTGGTTCACAGGCACACCAATGGAGATAGACTGTGCACCAGGAACCGACATCTGGGCCGTGCAGCAAAACAAGATATCACTCGCCCTGGTGCATTTCGATCTCACCAGCCACCAGGAGTGGAGCGGCTTTGACAAACTGCAGAGCGAATTGGGGCTGAGCTGAATGTCGGCCTCTTATCTGGCCCTTGCCGACAGCGGACGGTTACAGGGCCGCGTCGAGGCGGCGCTTGACTTGCTGGCTCCGTGTACTGCCTGCCCGAGGCAGTGTCGGGTGGATCGCCTGGCCGACCAGCAGGGCTCCTGCCAGACCGGCCGCCTCGCCACGGTCGCCAGTTATGCCCCGCATTTCGGCGAAGAGCGGCCGCTGGTTGGCACAAGCGGCTCAGGCACCATCTTCCTTGCCGGCTGCAACCTCGGCTGCGTGTTTTGCCAGAACTACGACATCAGCCACCTCGCTCATGGCCGCGAGGTTACTGCCGATCAGCTTGCAGCCATGATGGTGAAGCTGCAGAATATCGGCTGTCACAATATCAATTTCGTCACACCAACCCATGTGGTGCCGCAGATACTTGAGGCCTTGCCGGCGGCTATTGCAGCAGGCCTTACCGTACCCTTGGTTTACAATTGCGGCGGCTATGAGAGCCTGGAAATGCTCAGGCTGCTCGAAGGCGTTTTCGACATCTACATGCCGGACGCCAAGTACGCTGACGGTGATGTTGCCGCACGATTTTCCAACGCCTCCGACTATCCGGACCGCATGCGTGCCGCGCTTCGGGAGATGCACCGGCAGGTCGGGGATTTGCAGATGGACGAGCGCGGACTGGCGGTGCGCGGGCTACTGGTGCGTCATTTGGTGCTGCCAGAAGACCTCGCAGGCACCACCAGGATCATGCAATTCATTGCTTCACTTAGCAAGCAGACTTATGTGAACGTGATGGACCAGTACCGGCCCGCCTACCGCGCCGACGAGTATCCGAGCCTGGGGCGCACGCTCACGGGCCCTGAGTACCGCGACGCGGTACAAGCCGCTCGCCACGCCGGACTGACGCGGCTTGATGGCTGGGCGGCTTAATCATATCAACTTCTCAATAGGAGGCTCACAATGGAAAAAGGCGGATGGGAACAGGCCAGGCAGGTCAGCGGCGGCGTCTGGAAGCAGATCAAGCGCGGGGGCGAGAGCGCGGCCGACGCGGCGCAGCGCGCTATGCAGATACAGCGCCTCAAAGCCCAGATGCGCAAGCTCAGGTCCCGGCGCCGCAAGGCCATATACGCCATCGGCGAACGAGTCTATGCCCTCCACGCCAAGGGCAAGGTGCGCAACAAAGACGTGCTGGAAAACTGCCAGAGCATTGACGAGATGATGCAGCAGGTGGCGCAGCTCCAGGAGCAGATCGAGTCCATCCGCGCCCAGGCCAGGCAAGCCCGCCCAGACTCCGACGAACTCACCGACGATAGCTTCCTTACCGATGCTGAAGAAGATGCCGAAGAAGAGGAAGATGTCGAAGATGAGGAAGATGTCGAAGATGAGCCGGCCGACACGGACGATACCGATCTCGACGAAGCTCCGGCTGCCGAAGCGGAAGCGGACGAACCGGAATGTGACCCCTCAGAATCGGACGATGCCGCCTGCGGTGAGCACGGCCGAACCGAAGACGATTGAGCCATTCAGACTCTGAATGTCGTAGCTGCTCAGCTTGGGGCGTTAGAAGAGGGGCAGGCAAGGCAGCAGGTGACGACCCGTCCCCAAAAACTTTCTCCTGGAGGACAGGCATCCCTGCCTGTCCATGCCGTTGCCGTGCAGAGAGGCCTCGACAGGCTGGGAAGCCTGTCGTCCAGGAAGGCTAGGGAAAAGGGCCGTGGCACTCCATCAAATCTGATCGCGATCGAAGGGTGAGCAACTGTGGACTACTGTCGGATAATTCCGTGTCTTGATGTGAAGGCCGGCCGTGTCGTCAAGGGCGTACATTTTGTTGACCTTGTTGATGCCGCCGACCCGGTCGAGGCTGCCGTCGCTTATGACGAAGGCGGCGCCGATGAGATTACCTTCTTGGACATCACCGCCACTCTGCAGAGTCGCGCTACCACCCGCGAGCTGGTTGGACGCGTAGCGGATGCCATATCGGTGCCACTGATTGTCGGCGGCGGCATCTCGTCCCTGGACGACATCGCTGCGCTTTTTGCTCTCGGCGTCGCCGCGGTGTCCATGAATTCAGCGGCTGTCAAGCGCCCGGAGCTCGTCGCCGAGGCGGCTGGAGAGTTCGGCAGCGAGAGAATCATCGTCGCCATTGATGGCCGCAAGAATGCGCAAATGCCTTCCGGCTACGAGGTCGTCACTCATGGCGGCACCAGCGGTGCTGGCATGGATGCCTTGGAGTGGGCCGGACGCGTGGCCGATCTGGGTGCCGGCCAGATCCTGCCCACCAGTATGGAGACTGATGGTGTCAAGACCGGATATGACATCCCGTTGACGGCCGGTTGTGGTGATGCCTCGGGTCTGCCGATTATCGCCTCGGGCGGGGCAGGCGAGCTTGAGCACTTCTACGAAGCGGCCACTGCCGGCAGGGCTTCGGCGCTGCTGGCCGCTTCGGTATTCCACTTCGCCACCTTCACCATCACCCAGGTCAAAGAATACTTGCGCGACCGTGGGGTTCCGGTGCGCCTGTAACAGCCTTCTATCGTAATCAGTCACCGTCACGGGGGAGGGGCCATGTCGCCCATTGCCTTCGACAACGAAAAGTACCTCGAGCAACAGACGCAAGCCATTCTGGAGCGGGTAGAGGCCTCTGAGGGCAAGCTCTACCTCGAGTTCGGCGGCAAGCTCACCTACGATCTCCATGCCGCCCGCGTTTTGCCCGGCTACGATCCCAACGTCAAGATGCGCCTGCTGCAGGGCCTCAAGGACCAGATCGAGGTGGTCCTTTGCGTCTATTCGGGCGATCTGGAGCGGGGCCGCATTCGCGGCGATTTCGGCATCACTTACGATCTGGCCACACTCAAGGCCATTGACGATCTGCGCGACTGGGACATCCCCACCTCCGCCGTGGTGCTGACCCGTTTTCATAATGAGGCGGCCGCCGAGCGGCTCATGCGGCAGTTGGAGAGCAAGGCGATTGCCACTTATACTCAGCCCGAGCTTCCCGACTATCCCAACGATGTGGACCTCATCGTCTCAGAAGATGGTTACGGGCGTAATCCGTATGTCGAGACCCGCGCCCCGCTGGTTGTGGTCACCGGTACCGGCCCCGGCAGCGGCAAGATGTCAACATGCCTTTCGCAGCTTTACCATGACCATCGCCGCGGCATCGCCTCCGGCTTTGCCAAGTTCGAGACTTTCCCGATCTGGCATCTGCCTGTGGACCATCCCGTCAACATCGCTTACGAGGCGGCCACCGCCGACCTCGGCGACATTGTAATGATTGACCCGTTTCATCTCAACGCCTATGGCGAGACAGCGGTCAATTACAACCGCGACATTGACAATTTCCCCATCCTCAAAAGCATCATTGATCGCATTGCAGGCGGCAACGAGCGGACGCTGGTGTATCAGTCGCCTACCGACATGGGGGTCAACCGCGCCGGCTTTGGCATCATAGACGATCGGGCGGTGCGCCAGGCCGCCACGCAGGAGGTCATCCGGCGCTATTTCCGCCATTACTGGGAATATCGGCGCGGGCTTTGCTCAAGGCAGGTCCTGGAGCGCACCGAGACGCTGATGCAACGTCTCGGCGTGGGGCCTACTGACCGGTCGGTAGTAGCGCCGGCACGCGCCGCTGCTGCCGAGGCCGAAAAGAGCGGGCTCGGCAAGGACGGCTTCTATTGCGGAGCCGCCCTGCAGCTCGCAGACGGCACCATCCTCACCGGCAAGAACTCCCCGCTGTTCCATTCCGCTTCTGCGGCCATCATCAACGGCATCAAGCATCTGGCCGGCATCCCTGACCGCATGCACCTTCTGCCCGAAAGCGTCATCCAGAGCCTCACCGCCCTGAAGGCCAATTACCTCGGCTCCGCCTCACCGAGTCTGAACGTCCAGGAGGTGCTGATTGCTCTGGGCATCAGTGCGGCCGGCAGTCCCGCGGCCAGGGCGGGGGTGGAGATGCTGCCGCAGTTGCCCGGCACTCAGATGCACCTGACGCACGAGCCGGGCCTGGGCGACGAAAACGGCCTGCGCAAGCTTGGCATTTGCCTGACCACGGACGCCGAACCCACTTCCCAGGGCTACTTCCTCCGCTGACCCGGTGATTGCTGATCCTGTTTCGTTCTCGCACACGTTACATCCGCCCGCTAAGAGCAAGTCCAGCGCCTGGCTCCGCCATCCCGAATATCATCACGTGGAATGCCTTTGGTTAATCCCACGGCTGGGCCATCCGAAGAATTATCCCGCGCCTTGGGCATCGCAAGAATTATCCCGTGCCTCGGGCATCGCAATAATTATCCCGTGGGTCGGGCTTCCAGCCCGACTCCGTAGGAGTGGGTGAAGTGGGTGAGAAACCCGATTTTGCAAAAAAGCAGTTTCCTCTGGGAGCAGGTACTCGCCACCGGGGCGGCGAATGTACGAATTGATTGACCCACTCCGGCAGGTGATCGCGAATGGCCAAGTACTCAGGAAAGCCCGCCAAGAAGACAGGCACACCGCTGTTTGTCTGGGTAATCGTTGCCGTAGGTGTATTGGCCATACTTGGCGTGGGGTCCTTTTTCGGCTACAGGATTCTGCGCGGACCTACTGGAACCGAGGCATTGCCCGCAGCCCACGATATGCCTTCTCTGCCGCGTCCTGATTTGCCTGAGGGACCCGCGTTGCCCGAAAGCGCCGAGATGCCCCCACTGCCGGGAGGCCCTGCCTTGCCCCAGGTCGAGCCATCGCAGCGGCCGCAGTTGCCTGAGGGCCCCGCCCTCCCCGAGGCCGAGCCTGCACCGCCACCGGAGCCCGAACCTGCCGGCCCCTCCGGCATCGTGTACTGGGCCGCCACCGTCCACCCATATACGCCCAGAGTTCGAGCAGGCCAGCGTGGTCCCGGCTTTCGCTATGTGACGGCCTATTTTCGCATCCTCAATAAGAGTACAGGCTATATACACATCGACCATGGCCAAACCTCGCTCGAGTACCAAGGACAATCTTACTCGGAGGACGCCTTCGCATCTGGATTTGATGCATTCTCTAACCGCTCTCTGCTCAGCGCCATCGACCTGCCGCCGAACACCTTTACTGAAGGATACGTGGGATTTCAAATTCCCCAGGGCTCCGGTATTGTCATACCTAAACTGAAGCCCAAGCTGAGACCTTCTGTGTCTTCTAATGCTCTCTTGCCTCTGCCTCGTGAAATCCAGGTCCGCCGCGTAACACCAGAGCAGTTGTCGGCGCTTCAAGCCTCTGGCCCCTAGCCAGACGATTGTGCAGCGCCAGGCACGGAGCGCCTCATCTAGCACCTGCAGATCAATCTTGCCAATAATGGGACCGCATCATGCTCCACGAACTCAGCGACGCAACCCGCACCTACTCCATGAGTGCCGCTCACCAGCCGGCCCTGACAATCAATGCCGGGGATACGGTGCGCTTTCAGACGCGCGATTGCTTCGACGGCCAGATGCCGATGGAGGAAAATCCGGAAAACCTCGACAAGCGCGACGGAGGTCGTGGCAACCCCGCGACGGGCCCGGTCTATGTCAGCGGCGCGGCACCGGGGCACACGCTGGTCTGCACGCTGCAAGATGTCCGACTCGCGCCCCAGGGCCTGATCTGTTCGCAATGCCGCGATGGCTCCGAACGCACCGTCACGGTAGTCAATATCGAAGGAAACATGGCTCACATGGGCAAGTGGGAGTTTCCGGTCGAGCCAGTTGTTGGGGTAATGGGCGTGGCTCCGGAAAGCGGCGAGGTGCCGAATTCCACTCCCGGACCGCACGGTGGCAACATGGACACCGCGGATCTTGTAATCGGCTCAAAGCTCTATCTGCCGGTGTCTCATCCCGGCGCGCTATTCGGCTGCGGGGATGTGCATGCTTTGCAGGGGGATGGCGAGGTCTGTGGGCAGGGCATCGAGATCGCCGCCGAGGTCACTGTCGGCTTCGATCTGCTTGACCGCCCTGTCTGTCCGTGGCCACTGGTGGAGACGCCGATGCATTACGACATCATCGCAGCCGGCGAGGACCTCGACGAGGCCGCGAGGTTCGCACTATTGGCGGCCCGCGATTTCTTAATCAAATACGCCGCCGCCACCGACCAGGAAGCGCTCGCACTGATGAGCACCGTCGGCGACTTGCGGATTTGCCAGATAGTTGACCCGCTACTGGGCGTCCGCGCCTGTGTCCCCAGAGAACTGATAACCGGTGCGCTCTAGTCCTCGCCGCCCGGTTTCATTTCCTCCAGCTTCCCGAGTAGCTCGGACAGCATCAGCACCAGGGCGAACACAAACACGACAGTTGCGAACTGCAGGAACCCCTCTGGAGATCCGAGAATCCCGACGACGGCCCCTTTGCCACCCACTATCATGAAATGGTCAATCACACCAAAAACCAGAGACAGCAACCCTACGAACACTAGCACTTGCCGTACCACTCTCACTCTTCATACCTCCCTTTGTGCCGCACTTGCCGCTCCGAATTCACTGCTGCCTGTATGTTGCTTGCCCTTACATATAGTTGCTTGCGCTGCTTATGTCAATGCCAAAATGCAATTAAAGAGCCGATACGAGCCGCGCCCGCCGGCGACATTCCCGATGCGAGCGAGCGCCGAGTGGGTTATAATGGGACCTGGAGAATACCACCGGCCGCTTCGGCGGGGCTCAGTGACGGGTTGATTTCGCCCGATATGGAGGCAGCGGGGTGAAGAGCACACTAGTTGAGAAGATACTCAAAGCGCATCTCGTAGAGGGGAAGCTTACCCCGGGCGCTGAGATCGGCATCCGCGTTGACCAGACGCTGACCCAGGATGCCACAGGCACGATGACATATCTGCAGCTTGAGGCGATCGGGATAGACCGCGTGCGCACTGAGCTTTCCGTCTCCTATGTTGACCACAACACTCTGCAGAGCGGGTTCCAGAACGCCGACGACCACCGCTATTTGCAGTCAGTGGCCGCCGGATACGGCGTCTATTTCTCGCGCCCGGGCAACGGCATCTGCCATCAGGTGCATCTGGAGCGCTTCGGCATCCCCGGCAAGACGTTGCTGGGCTCTGACAGCCACACCACAACTGGCGGCGGCCTGGGTATGATCGCCATCGGCGCGGGCGGCCTCGACGTGGCGGTGGCAATGGCCGGAGCGCCCTACTACATCACCGTGCCGCAGCTACTGGGCGTAAAGCTGACCGGCGAGCTGTCGCCCTGGGTATCGGCCAAGGATGTCATCCTGACATTGCTCAAGCGGCTTTCGGTAAACGGTGGTGTGGGCAAGATCGTCGAGTATTTCGACTCTGGCGTTGAGAGCCTTACCGTGCCCGAACGCGCGACAATAACCAATATGGGTGCCGAACTGGGCGCGACCACCAGCATATTCCCGAGCGATGAGCGGACGCGTGAATTCCTCGCCGCCCAGCAGCGCGAAGGTGACTGGGTCCCGCTGCAGGCCGACGCAGGCGCACAATATGATGAGATTATCGAGCTGGACCTGAGTGCGGTGGAGCCGATGATCGCAATGCCGCACAGCCCTGACAACGTCGTCCCGGTAAGCGACCTGGCTGGCAAGCAGGTTGACCAGGTCTGCATCGGTTCGTGTACCAACTCCAGCTACAAGGACATGATGACTGTGGCGGGGATGCTCGAGGGCAAGACCGTCCACGCGGGCACCGACCTGATGATATCGCCCGGCTCGCGCCAGATCCTGACGATGCTTGCGGACAACGGAGCGCTTTCGGACATCATCGGCGCCGGAGCGCGCTTGCTCGAGTCCGCCTGCGGCCCGTGTCTCGGCCAGGGCGCTGCGCCGCAGTCCGGTGCCGTGACGCTGCGCTCCTTCAACCGCAACTTCGAGGCCCGCAGCGGGACCGCGGATGCCGGCATCTACCTGGCCTCGCCTGAGACCTGTGCGGCCTCGGCGCTGACGGGGGCCATCACCGATCCGCGCACTCTGGGCCGGCCGCCGCAGATTGAAATGCCACACCGCTTCACCATTGACGACAGCATGATCCTGCCGCCTGCGGACAAGCCTGAGGCAGTTGAAGTCTATCGCGGGCCCAACATCAAGCCGGCCCCGCGCCGCGAGCCGATGCAGGACAGCCTGCAACTTACGCTGCTTCTGAAGGTCGGCGACAACATCACCACCGACCACATTTCCCCTGCCGGCGCGGCCTTTCTGCCGCTGCGCTCTAACCTGCCGGCGCTGGCCCAGCACGTATTCGAGGGCGTTGATCCTACGTTCGCCCGCCGTGCGCTGGAGTTCGCCCCTGGCGCGATCTCAGGCGGGCAGAATTATGGCCAGGGATCGAGCCGCGAGCACGCCGCCATGGCGCCGCTGCATCTGGGTGTGCGCGCGGTCCTGGCCGTGTCATTTGCCCGCATCCACCACGCCAACCTCGTCAACTTCGGCATCCTGCCGCTGCTGATTGCTCAGGCTGACCATGATGCTCTCTCCGGCGGCGATAGCCTGCTGATTGAGGGCATTCCTCAGGGCATCGGGGCACGGAAGTTCACCGTGAAGAACCAAAGCAGCGGCGAGGACTTCGAGGCGCGGTTAGAGGTGACTGACAGGCAGGCAAGCATCCTGCAGGCCGGCGGTCTGCTCAACTACGTCGGCGAGCAGGCCGACTAGAAGCGGTTTCAAAACTCGGTGGGATGGGGGGACAGTCCCTGAAGGGACAGTCCCCTCCGCCAGCCGCGTATCACGAGGGGACTGTCCCTGTCAGCGCCTGGCCCGACGGGAAGAGGTCATCTTCCGCGCCATTCTGACCAGATCGTCCGCTTCCTCGACGGAATTGCAGCTTGTGACCAGAAACAACCCTTCCGGCCGCAGGTCGGTCAAGGCCCGCTGCAAATGGCCTGGCTCGATGCTGATGTGCAACAGCTTGCCCGCATCCTGTATCCTGCCAAGGAGCTGCGTCCATTCTATACAGGGCGGCTGGCCGGCCCCGGGCACCCACTGAATGCCCTTGATCTCAGGCACCTCCAGCAGGGCGTCGAGATGCTGTACGGCTCCCGGCCCGTCCAGATGATAGAGGCAGTTGTCCAGCCAGCGAGCGCGTGTCTGCAGTCCGGGGATAACAAAGCGGCGGAACATGGCTTCGCTGATCATGCACGAGAAATCGCACTGGACGGTGGTGGACAGGCCCGGGGACCACAGCGGCAGCCAGCCGGTCGAGCCGAGTTGGCTGGCTTGAAGGATATCCCCCAACTCCGCGTAGGCACGGAACCATACGCCGGTCAGATAGTCGAGCGCCTTCGCCACCGTTTCCGGACGATCGACGATGTCCGTACACAGGTTCTGGGTGCCCCGCAGACCGGACAGTTGGTCGGTGGGGTCTATCACGGTCGGCAGTTCGACGACCCACTTGTCGCGCCCGGCCTCGAACAGCGTACGCACCACATCAGTGACCGTCTGCCATCCCGGGTTGTCGGTGTCGAACGCCGGCATATCGCGCTCATAATCATCAATTATCTGCTCCATCCAGATGGTATGCGGCTCGTAAGTGACAGGTGTGCCGAGAAAGGCGTAGCCAATCAGCAGATAGCTGCAGGGGAAAGCCTCGGCCGCATAGTACGTTGCGGCGAAATTGGCATCCCAGGCTTCGACGAGGTATTCGGGGTCGCCGTGGACGCGGAAGGGGTCGTCAGGCACGGGGACGTGCCTGCGGGGACGGCCGTTGGGCGCGCTAACACTCATAGCGACGCGGTCTATGACCTCCCCGGCCCACCAGGCCACGAACCGCTGCTTGGTCTCTTCCCAATCGGGTTTGTAGAGCATCACTCCGCGCCCCTGTCGGTCTGCGTCAGTCGGCTATGTCAATCGGATAGCCGCCCCACTGCTCGCGGCATTGTTTCATCGCCATCAGGTTGTCGTACTTGGTGCCCACAGCCAGAGAATGGCTTGCGCCATAGATGAAGCCGCCGCCGGGTGCGCCCCATTTCAGCGCATACTTCGCATCAGCGATGATGTCTGCCGGCGTGCCGAGGATCAGGTTCTCGTTCGTCACCCCGCCCCACAGCACCAGCTTGTCGCCATAGCGTTCTTTGAGCAGCTTCATGTCCATGCCGCCACTGGCCTGAATCCCCTCGTAGCCGTCGAAGCCACCTTCAACAATGTAGTCAAGCGCCTCCCAGATGCAGCCGCAGCAGTGTTTGATCACCCGCAAGCCCAGCTTCTTGGCTTCGCTATTGTAGGTCTTCCACCATGGCAGTACGTGCTCCTCAACAATGCGCGGATTGCACAATAGGCCCGTTGAGCTTCCCAGGTCGCCGCAGGGCATGATCGAATCGTAGCCCTGCTCGGCATAGTAGGGCAGCATGGCGATGCAGTGTCTGGCCTGCCGCTCGACCACCTTGGCGTGCAGTTGCGGGTGCAGAGCCAGGTTCAGGTAGCGCTCCTCGTCGGTCGGGCCGATCATCGGGAAAGTGATGGCCTCGACGCAGATGTTAATCCAGTGGGTCGCCTGCATCTGATCCATTACGTGCCGCGCCGCCTCCCACACCGAATCATCCTGCCTCGGCACTCCCTCACGCACGATCTTGTCTATGTCTTCCTGAAGCGACTCTACTGTCGGCAGTTCATAGTTGTCGGTGCGGATCTTATACGGCATCAAGTCATGGGTGGTGGCGGAGATGCGGTAGAGGTCGCCGTTGTCACTGCGGTAGGTCTCGTGATCCACCTGCTCCATCGCCGCGGGCCTATGGTCTTTGCTTGGCGTCGTGCCGATGGTAATGATATCAAAGCCCAGGGCCTCAGCCAGATCAACGACATCCCGCTTCGTGCAGGCGACCAATTCATCCCTACGGCCGTCCCACAGGGCCCTGGTCTGGCGGAACTTGGCCGCTACCAGCGTTTCGCGGCCCAGCACCATCTCATAGGTGGTGTAGTCTATGGAGTGTTCGCCCCACGGCACCAGGTCGGGTTCTTCGTGAGCCAACGTGCACTCAACGCGCTCGCGCGGTAGCATGTATGTCCCTCCTAGATAGTCGCTGCGGCTCGTGGTCCTACTTACAGAGGATCAAACTCGCCGCGCAGGGGCCGCTCCGACCGTCCACCACGAAATGAGTGTCAACGGCTGGCCAGGCCGAAGTTGTCCCGGTACGCCAACACGATCGCTATCTGCATCAGCGGGAAAGCCACGAAATAGCCGATCCCGAAAGTGAGAAACGAGATGAGGCAATACAGGAGGGTGAGGACAAACACAAACAGAGAAAGTCCGAACCAGTTCTGCTTCGCCTTGTCGTAGCTGGCGCAGATGGCGTCCCAGAAGCTCATGCGGCGGTCCATTATCAGCGGCAGTGCGAAGAGCAGCAGCGCCCAGACCACAATCGAGCCAACGATACAGGCAATTAGCCCCAGGCTTGTAAAAACACCGATAAGCAACCAGGCGACGAATGAATCAATGAAAACGTCGAAGCCCTTGGACAGAGGGTTGATGTCCAGCGGCGCGGTGGGCTTTTTGAGCTTGCTGATGATGATGTACACATAGCCGCAGGTCAGCGGGCCGATGATGAGATAGCCAATGCCAGTGCTGTTGACTGCCGCGAAGATCAGGGCGATCAGCGCGTGCATCCAGAAGTCCGCCTTGACCAGCTCCCAGGCCTCGGAGATCCACTCGCCAGTCTTGACTGTCATCGCTTGCCTCCCATTATCTTTGGGCTTCCTATCCTGCTCTATTGGCGCTCTGCTTTCCACTCGTTGACATAGTTGTGCGCCGAGAACGCCGCAATCGCCGCATCGCCAACCGCAGTTGCGATTTGCCGCAGCGGAGTGTCACGGATGTCTCCACAGGCGAATATGCCCGGCTGGCTGGTACGCATCAGCTCGTCGGTAATGATGAAGCCGTCCTTAAGACTCAGCAGATCGCCCAGCCATTCGGTCTTCGCAACGTACCCGATGGCGATGAAGATGCCATCAACGTCTATGCTGCTGGTCTCTTCGGTCTGGGTGTTCTTCAGGGCCACGGTCTGCACTGCATCCTGGCCCTCGATAGAGGCCACGACGCTGTTCCAGACTATCTCGACATTGTCGCGTTCAAAGATGCGCTCCTGGAGGTACGTGTCGGCCCGGAGCTCGTCACGACGGTGGATCAGATACAGCTTTTCTACGATGTCGGCCAGGTGAAGCGCCTCTTGCACGGCGGTGTTGCCACCACCTACCACCGCTACGGTCTGGCCGCGGTAGAAAAAGCCGTCGCAGGTGGCGCAATATGACACGCCGTGGCCGCGGAGTTCATTTTCCCCCGGCACCATCAAACTCCGAGGGTAAGCGCCGGAGGCGATAATCGCTGCCACAGTGTCCATATCGCCTTTGGTCGTCTCAAGCAGCCAGCGGTCGTTTTCCACGGCTCGTATGGCTTTGGCCTCGGCGGTTACGAACTCGACGCCGACGTTGACGGCCTGCTGGTGGACCCGCTGGGCTAATTCGGGGCCCTCGATGCCCTCGGGAAAGCCCGGATAGTTCTCGATCGTGGTGGCTGTGGCAGTCTGACCGCCGGGCGCAAGCATCTCAAGCAGTGCCACATCCAGTCCGAAGCGCACAGCGTACATCGCGGCAGTACAGCCCGCGACGCCGCCTCCGATCACGATCGTATCACAACTGCGTGTCATCGCCGGTACCTCCGCAAAGTGCCATGCTTGCCATCTTGCTTGACTGGCGCACGCTTATGCATTATCTTTGGTATGATACCAGTGTCCATTGACCGAAGCCTGTTCAATGATTGCTCGCCGTAGTGTCGGCCGTTTACTATTTCTATCACTGACGCTCTTTGCCCTTCTTGCGACGGAAACGCCGTTGAATGAACTGGCGGCCAAGTGGCATCAGCAGGTCCGTTGCAGCATCGTCGCCGCAAATAACCCCGGTTACGACGTATGTTGTGCCGACTGACAGCGGCAAACATTCAGGGACTGAGATGGAATGATTCGTAGGCGCGACGCGTGTAATTTGGTTTGCCTGCTGCTGTTTAGTTGGGCAGCGGCGATGGTTTATGCAGGGCCGGATGCTGCAACGGGCCCTGCGGCCGCGCCGCCCACTGAGCTGCCGCTTCCCGACGCGCAGCAGATGGCCGCTGTGCTGGCGGGGCTGCCCGAGCAGGTTGAGGGATGCAGCCTGCTCGCCGGGCCGCAAACTTTCGACAGCGAGGCCCTGGCGCAGTACCTCGGCGACAGCGCGGACGACCTTCTCACCTATCAGCACAGTTGGACGACCCGTGCCGAGTATGCAGTGGCCACAAGCCAGCAGACCATCACCCTTGATGTTCACCGCATGGGCAGTGATCTGGAGGCGTTCGGCGTCTTCAGCCGCCGCAGAGCCGAGACACCGAAAGTCGCGCCGGCTCTCTCTACATCAACCTACTGGCTGGGCTCGCAGCTACACGCGTGGCGCGGGCCGTTCTACATTCATACCCACGCCGCAAGTGATGACACCGCCCTGCCGCCGGCGATGCGGCAACTGACGGAGGCGGCTATCGGCAGTATTCCAGTTCCCAGCCGATTGCCGGCCATGCTACGTCTTCTGCCTGTCAGGAGCCGCCAGATCTCCTGGGCGCAGTACTATCGTGGTCAAGTGCCCGGCTTCGGAATCGTCGCCGATGCCGTGACTGTCAGCTATGCCGACAGCGCCAACGCCGAGTGCCGCTTCGTCCTGGCGCGCTGTGCCGATACTGCGTCCGCATCCGGCGCGTACGACAAAATGCTCTTGCAGTTGTCCGGCGGCAGCCACCCCGTTAAGCCAATCCCTGAAATCGCCGATCGCGCCGCCCTGGTGCAGTCGCGCCAGGATAAGATGGCCGCGCTGATGCAGCAGGACAACTTCATCGCCGCTGTGCTCGATTCTCAAGAGCGCCAATTCGCGGAGGCTCTCCTGCGAATGACAGCCGTCAATGTCCGTGTGTATCTGCTCACAGAAAAGTAGCCGGCACCACAGCGTTGCCAGCAACATCAGCCGACGAAAGCTGCGCGAACACAATATTCCGTGTTAGTCACAAAGAAGGCCACCGCTATGAGGGTGGCCTTCGGCATGTTCCTGCTTGCTTTGCTGCGTATCAGCCTATTGCCGCAGCGACCTCATCAGCTTCTCGATCTCTCCCACCGTGAGATCACCTACGAGGGTAAAGCAGATGCCGTCATCATACCACTGGGTGGCGGATTTTTGCTGCTGAGCGCCCTTATCGGTGTGCTGCCAGCGTGTCTCGAACAGCGAAAAACTGTCCAGGCCATTAGTGAATGTCAGCCACAAAGTGCGCATTTTCTTGTAAGTGGTGACTGCCACATTGTTGGACTCGAAGATGTAACTTGACGGCAAATAGGCTGGTACGATCGCGCGGAAGCCAGCCAGTTGCTCTGCGGTGGCAAGCGCCATGCGCGTTGCCGGCGGCGGCGCGCGCCTGAGCACGACACCGGGTGGGGTGGCAAAACTGAACATGCCCGCCACAAAACTCGGGCCGTAGTCTATCGAGGTTATCTCAATGCGCATGTACAGTGCGCCACTGCCACCATACTTTTCCAGCTTCAACTCGACGTGTGTGCCCGTGTCTATCCAGCACTTGCGCAACAGCCGACGACTCTCATCCCTGATTGCCAACTCGTGCGCGGGCCTGGAGGCGACCGTTGTACGGCCGATATACTGCAGCACCAGAACCTCTTTAATCAACTGTGCCGCACGCTGCCGGTTGCTTTTCAGCATTGAGGAGGGCTGTAGTTGCCGCTGTATTACTTCGCGTTTCTGCGGACTGTACTCCCAGAGCCATTTGCCATTCGATACCACCAGCCGGCCCGCCTCTGAGGGCGGCTCCAGCGTCTCGATGTGCTGCTTGTCGCCGCGCTTGCGATACACTCGTTGTCGCACGGCACGCGTCCGGCGGCCCCCCTGATAGAGCTCCACCACCCGCTCGGCGCTGTAGTTGACATTACCCTTCGACATGATCGCATCGTGCATAGTGCGGTAGGGGTCTTCGTCTGCCACCGTCGGGGACAACCCGAGCGCCAGAAACATCACTGCGGTCAGAGCCACGCCTAACCACCGCGCCAGGGCGACTGCGTTCCGACAAGCTTGTTCTTGAAGTCTGGGGATCATGACGATGCTACACATGGCTATCCACGCGGATCATGTGCGGCCTACCCTTTGACGTTGTTACCATACCGCATGTGCAAGTCAATAACTCGTCTCACTTACCAATCTGACCGAGGGATCAGGCCCGAGCGGCTTGCCCAATTCGTAATTCTCGTGGCGCAGTATCAAGTCATCTATCTTCAGCGTGTCACCTTCGCCGTTGATCCGGCGCAACCTCGAGCCTCCCGCTGGAACCAGCGTGCCTGCGAGCCCAGGGTCGCCTCCGTCTGCCACCACCACTACTTCATGGCCAATGTCGGTGGGATGGATGTGGGCGGTGTACAGCGCGCCGCCCACCAAAAGGGCCAGCAACAGACAGCTAGCCGCCACGAGTTGGTAGGCCGGCACTCGGGGTGCGGGCGCTCTCAGCGGACCGACAAGCCAATGCAGCCACCTCTCCCAGACGCTGCCTGACTCCTGGTCGAGGCGGGCCATGACGCTGCGGGCGAAATCTTGCGGCACTTCGTCACTGGGCAGACCCCTGAGCATGTCGCTGACGTGCTGGGTGCGGCTGACCCAGCGCCGGCACGCGGGACAGGCCGCCAGATGCTCCCGTAAAGCTTGTGGCAGCTCCTGGGGGTCGTACGCTGCGTAGTTGTACGTGCCTAGCTGTCGTCTCAGGTCTTTACATCTCATCTTAGTTCACCTGGGCAATTCCAAGTCAAGTTCGTCCACCAGTATCTTCTTAAGATGCTCTCTGGCATTGAACAATCTGCTCTTTACTGTTCCCAGTGGCGCCCCTACGATCTCAGCAATCTCCTCGTAGCTCAGGCCCTGCAATTCGTACAGGATCACCACTGTGCGGAGCTTGGGTGAGAGCTGCAGAATCGCCTCACTCACCCTGCGCTGCAACTGCGCGCTTTGTAGCTGGCGCTCCGGCCCGGCCGCATCGTCTTCAATGTCGCGCTCCACCTGGCCGCCGGAAATGTCCAGCGGCTCGTCGAGAGAGTAACTGGCTTGCCGGTGCTTGCGCCGTCGCATGGTATCTATTGCCAGGTTGCTGGCGATCCGATAGAGCCATGTCTGAAATGACGACGCTCCGCGAAAACTGGCAAGCGAAGAGTAGGCCTTAATAAAAGTCTCCTGGGCCACATCCTCAGCCATCTCAGCCTGACCCAGCATCCGCAGGACGTAGTTGTAGATCTTCGACTTGTACGTATCTACAAGTTCCTCAAATGCGGCGGCGTCTCCGCCCTGGGCACGCTGTACCAGTCTCCCGATTTGTTCGAGACCAGGTGTAGGCCCTGTACTCATGATAGACGTACCCTTCGCGGAGAAGGTTCAAGACATCGAGCCAATTATCTTATTGCTCGTCCGCGCTGTCTGCTGCGCCCAGATAAATGTAACGGTCAAACAGCCTCTGGTATTCGGACCAGCGGTCACCGGAGGCGGCGCCCCGCTCGATGACCTGCCCGAAATACTGCACGTGGGCGTCGAGATTGTCGGCGTAATGCAGCGCGCAGGCCTCCGCCGTCATCGGCACTATCGGCGCGCCGTACTCCTTCTGACCGTGGTGGCTCAGAAGAATATGACACAGCCTGTCGGCCAGCTCCTCAGGAAAGTCCGGGATGCCTGCTATTGCACCATTCACCATGCGGTCGGTGTGCACGATGTGGCCGACCAGTCGCCCGGTGTCAGTGTAGTCAATGCCGGTCTCAACGGCAAGCTCTCTCAGCTTTCCGATGTCGTGCAGCAGCGCGCCGGCCACCAACAGGTCGCTGTCGAGTTCGGGATGGCACTCCAGCACAGCCAGCAGAATCTTGACCACCCCGACGGTGTGCTCCAGGAGGCCGCCGATGTGGGAATGGTGCAATGCCTTCGCCCCCGGGGCCTCGGCGAAGTCTTCGACAAAACTGGCATCGGAAAAGAAGTGGTCCAGCAGTGGGCGCAGGTGCTGATTCTGCACCATGTCAACAAAGCGGCGCAGGTCCGCCTGTAGCTCTGCAGCATCGCGTTTGCCTTCGGGCAGGAAATCCTTTTTTTCGAATTCGTCATCGGCGCACACTCGCGCTCGTTCAACGATAAGCTGTAGAGCGCCCTGGTACTCATCCACACGGCCCTGCACCATGACCACGTCACCCACCTTCAACTGTGCGTCGAGCTGCTCGGCCTTCTCCCACACCCGTCCCACTATGCTGCCGCTGCTGTCGGCCAGCACCAGGCTCATGTAGCTCCCCGTCTTTTTCTTAAACGGGATCAGGCTCTTTTGATTGACCAGAAACGGGGCGGAAACGCGGTCGTTGCTCTTCAACTCTGCGGCCATTTGCTTGCTCATTACATCCTCCCTCCGGCGGCTGCCTGGTCGAGTTGTTCTCCGGCTGTGTTGAGCGTAATTGCGCCGAATAGTATGCCGGACGCGGTTTCGGCGGCCTCGGGCGCGTACGCCAGCAGCCGGTGATTCCGCAGGTCTATCGTCTGCAGCAGGCCCAGACACACCAATCTGCGCATCTCATCAACGAACCCTAGCAATAGCCCGCCCGAGGCGTCCGGCTGCGGGCCGGCTGGCGAGCTCAGGATCGCCTTATCATCCAGACTAACCCAGCGCATGTTGCTGTCGGCCAGCGCCGCCGCGAATATCTGCTGCCGGTGCTGGCGCCTTTGCATCACGGTCTTTACGTGCAGGCGGTCGGGAGTATTGAGACGCCTGATCCGGGCCGGCGTGAAATTCTGCCAGCACTTCAGTAGCCGGCGTGCCGGCCTGTCATCACCGATTACCAGCACGTCAAGCGGAGCCAGCATCTCCACCTTCGCGGTCTTGAGCGCTACCGCGCCATCGCCCTCAATGTAGCCGGTGGTATCAATTACCGTATAGGCCGCGCCAGCCGCCTCGGCGTCGCGTACTGCCCGCAGCAGTGCGCTGAGCGCCGTGGCCGGCCGAGAGGCGGGGCTGACGTCACCGACAAAGTAGCAATGCTCCTGCCCGCTTCCCGCCAGCCGCCATCCCACAGTTGCTGGCGGCCCGATCTGTGACTGGCCGACATCCGCATCTACCATGCCGGTGGGTGCGACCGCGGCCAGCCTCTCGCCCAGCCAGCCCGCCAGAGTGGTCTTGCCGCTGTCGGTAGGCCCGACAATCATTACCCGACGCGGGGCCTGCCGCAGATCCTCAAGAAGCTGCAGCCACTCTCTCGAGACCAGTATCCTCTGCCTATCCTGCTCCGGCATGGCTCGCCTGCTTCACTGTTCCGCGCGGCCCCGGCCCACCCTTTCCAGCTATGGCCGGTGAGCCATCGCCGCCTTTTCTCAGCCTGACCCGAAATGCCCCGAACTACAATCAAAGCGGGGCGAACCCAACGGCCCGCCCCCGTGCGTTTTCAAGTCAGGCCCCGTTACTGTTCCTTGCCCTCGGACTTCTGCGGCCGGGCAAACTCTCTCATCGTTTCGGCCATCTCGCGCAGGCGGGCTTCGACGCGGCCGTTGATGCTGGCCTCAGGATATTTCCCGTCCTTATTCCTCTTGCCGGCCTTTACACCGGTCAGTATCTCAATACCCTCATCTATGGTCTTGACTGACCAGATGTGGAACTCTCCGTTCGCCACGGCCTCGATTACTTCGTCGTTCAGCACCAGGTGGCGCACATTGGCGTCGGGGATGACGACGCCCTGCTCGCCGGTCAAGCCCATTGCCTTACAGGTGGCGTAGTAGCCCTCGATCTTGCCGTTGACGCCGCCTATCGCCTGCACCTGGCCTCTCTGGTTCACGGAGCCAGTCACCGCGATGCCCTGCTTAATCGGCACCTGTGCGAGGCTGGAGAGCAGCGCGTACAGCTCCGTGGAAGCCGCCGAGTCGCCTTCGATCTCTTCGTAGATTTGCTCGAAGGAAATAGTGGCCGAAAGTGACAGCGGGAACTCGCGGCCGTAGCGTTCCCCCAAAAAGCCGCTGATCGTCAGTAGTCCCTTGTCGTGTATGCGTCCGGTCAGCTTGGCCTCGCGGTCAATGTTGACCACTCCGGCCCGGCCCATGTAGGTCAGGCAGGTGATGCGGCCCGGTTTGCCGAGGACGTAGTCGCCAAGTTGCATGACGGCAATGCCGTTGATCTGCCCCACCACATCGCCGTCCACATCCACCATGATCGTGCCGTCTTTTGTCATCTCGATGATGCGCTCTTGGATGCGGCTGGAACGCAATGCCTGCTGCTCCAGGGCGTAGCGGACATCATCGGCGGTTACGACCTCTCGCTTGCTGCGCGCGGCCCAGTAAGCGGCCTCTCGCACGACATTGGAAACCTCGGAGAAACTGATGCTGAGCTTCTTCTGGTCGCTGGCCAGGCGGCTGCCGTACTCTACGACCTGTGCTGCTGCCTCCGGTAGGAAGTGGGGCAAGTCCTCCTCCCGGCACATCTGGCCGATGTAGGCGGCGAACCGCCGGCAGGTCTTTGCCGACCGGTCTATCTGGTTGTCAAAATCGGCCTTGACCTTGAAAAGCTTACGAAAATCCTCATCGTACTCGTAAAGCAGGTAGTACAACAGCGGGCTGCCGATCAAGATCACCTTGACCTCGAGGGGTATCGCCGCCGGCTCCAGGCTCACTGTCGAGATGAAGCGCAATTGGTCGCGCAGCGATTCGATGCGCACCTGTCGGCTCTTGAGCGCTCTCTTCAGCGCATCCCAGGCGAATGGCCGCTGCAATACCTGAAGCGCTTCCAGAATCAGGTAGCCGCCGTTGGCTTTGTGCAGCGCGCCGGCCTTAATCATCGTGAAGTCAGTGACCAGCGCACCCATGTGTGTTTGGTGCTCGACCTCGCCGGTGAGGGCCTCAATGGTGGGGTTCGATTCCATAATTACGGGCGCGCCTTTGAGGTCCTGATTATTAATCAGGACGTTGATTCCATAGCGCTCCATTATCGGCATAGCACCGGCCCCGACACCCATCGCGGCGGCAAGACGCATCTGCTCATCGCCGTCTTCAGCCGACTGCCGAAGCGAACTGATATTGTCCAGCAGGTCATCCTGGATCTCATCGAGGTGCTGCAGGACCTCATCCTGGCGCTTGTTCTTCTTGCGGATGTCCCGAAGCAGCGGCTCGACGACCGACCGCGCGACCGCGCGGTCGAGTTCCTGTACCTGTTGCCTGGTCTGTCGTTCTTCACGCTGGCCGCGGCGCATGATCTCGGCCAGCGTCCCCTGCAATTCCTGCCGCTTCTCCTCGAGTTGTTCGCGCTCTTCTTCGGGCAGGTCCCGGTACTGCTGCGGGTCCATGACCTCCCCGTCCGAAGCAGGAGCGACGATCAGGCCGGCCGGCGAGCGGCCCAGCGTAAAGCCCGCCGCTTCCACCTCTTTCTCAAACTCCTGCAACTCCTTATTGCGCTCGTCGCGAAAGCTGCGTAGCAGATCGTCCCGCTTCTCGTTATACTCATCGCTCTCGAACGCGGCCAGCACCTGCGTAACAAGCTCGCCGATCACCTTGTCCATGTCGCTTTGCCATCTGGCGCCCTTTCCTGCCGGCAGCTTGATGGCCTTTGGCGTGTGCGGATCGGAAAAGTTATACACATAGCACCAGTCGTCCGGCGTCGGCTGCCGCTTGCTGCGCTTGTCCAGAAACTCCCGCGAAATCGTTGAGCGACCGGTTCCAACGCGTCCCATTACGTACACGTTATAGCCATCGCTGTCAATATTGGCGGCAAACTCCAGCGCATCAACCGCCCGCTGCTGTCCTATCGGCTCAGCCAGGTCGGCCAATTCCGCCGTCGTTTCGAACTTGAATAGTCCGGGATCGCATTGGTTACGAAGCTGTTTGGGGGTTAATTCCCGCATTTATGCGCAACACTTCCTTATTGAGCATTTGCCCACAGTGGCATTCTACCGTATTGTTGGACGTGTATTTGCCTATTTCCCCACAAGTATCAAGAATCCTCCTGCAGCGGTCGGGAAGGTTATCCTGAGCAACTGAGGGAACCTGCCGTCAACAGCAATGTTTAGTAACTGCTTACCTTGTCTAGTGCGCGCTAAACGCAAGCGAGGTCGCGTGGTACAGGCTTTCCAGCCTGTGAATGTCGTTAATTGATGTCGATTGCTGTGTCAATGCCTTCGTGGACGACAGCCATCCGCCTGACCTGCCTGCGCGCCAACGTGTCCGCGGAAGCCTTGGCGGAGGCGGGGCGGCTCGCCTGTCGAGGCGTCTCGACGCTACTGCTTTTTGGAATAGGCTGCATATGGGGACTGTCCCTTTAGGGACTGTCCCCTACGGTAGAATGGCCGCGATCATCACAACATGTTATTGCTTGCTGCCACAATTGTCGCCAACACGTCGTTCGCACTGATACTGCGTGCCGCTCAGCGCCGTCACGCCAACGACATGGCCGTCGGCACGATCAACTACGTTGTCGCATCAATGTTCTTCGGGATTCTGGCGGCCATTAGTCGGCCCGACGGCGCTACCACAGCCGCGACATACGCGCTGGCTGGTGGCAGCTTCAACGTGATCATCTACCTGCTGCTGCTGCCGGCCATGCGGCTCAGGGGCGTGGCAATATCCATCGCGATGGTTCGCCTGGCTGTGGTCATACCTCTGGCCGCCGCAATCCTTGTCTGGAACGAAGCTCCCAGCTTTGTCCAGACATACGGCATCCTCCTGGCCCTGGTTGCCGTCCCGATGCTCACCCTGGACAAGGGCATCAGTGACCAGCCGCTCACTGTGCGGCGCATCGCAGTTCTTCTCGGCCTGCTTCTGAGCAATGGCATGACTCTGCTCATGCTGAAGGCGTTTCAGATGACTGGGTTCACCGGCGCTCGCCCCATCTACCTGGGGGTTGTCTTTGCCATCGGCGCGGTCGTGTGTGCCATCGCCTGGCTGCGTGGCAGAAAGGCGCCGCTGAGCGCGCTCGAAATCAAATGGGGCATACTGCTGGGCACGTCCAATGCGCTGACCAACATCCTGATGTTCGCCACACTTGACGTACTGCTGGCGTCGGTGATGTTTCCTATCCTGGCCGCGGCCGGGTTGTCTCTCAGCACCATTTTCGCCGCAATTGCATGGCGCGAGATTCCCGGCAAGCTGGGCTGGGCCGGTATTGCTGTTGCCGTGGTCGCCGTAGTGCTGACCAATCTTTGATACTACGTTGGGAGCGCAGTTCACCTCTTGCAAACCCGGCCCAAAAGCCTCACAATATAGCCAAATGGACATCGCCCGTTTCGAGGATACAATCGTAGCCATATCCACACCTCCCGGCCGTAGCGGCATCGGCATCGTACGCCTCAGCGGCCCGCAAGCGGTGGAATTGGCCAATCAGATATTCCGGCCTGCGAACCGAAACCGCAGCCCGCTTACCCAGCGCTCCTTTGCCACATGCTACGGCCACGTGGTTGACGGTGAGCACGTTGTAGATGAGGTGATACTCACCGTCATGCGCGCCCCGCACACCTACACGACTCAGGACGTGGCGGAGATCAACTGTCACGGGGGTATTGTGCCCTTGCGGCGCACTCTGGAATTGGTGATAGACAGCGGCGCGCGGCTGGCCGACCCCGGGGAATTCACCAAGCGCGCTTACTACTTCGGCCGCATTGACCTGGCACAGGCCGAGGCGGTCGCCGATGTTATCAACGCGCAAACCGAGCAGAGCCGCAAGGCCGCTATGGCTCAACTCGCCGGCCAGTTGTCCGAAGCCGTCAACAGTTTCCGCGAAAATATCATCTCACTGCTGGTGCGTATCGAGGCCTCCGTTGATTTTGCCGACCAGGACATCGAGATGATCGCAGCCCCGGACATTGCACGAGGCATTGCCGGCCTGCGCGAAGAGATAGGTGCTCTTCTGGCAACCGCCGAGCACGGGCGGATTCTCCGCGAGGGCCTCAAAGTCGCCATCGTCGGCCGGCGTAATGTCGGCAAGTCCAGCCTGCTCAATGCTCTGCTGCGCGCCAACCGTGCCATCGTCACCGAAGTCCCCGGCACCACCCGCGATGTCATCGAGGATGCCCTCAACATCAATGGCATTCCGGTGACGCTGGCCGACACCGCCGGACTATGCGACACCAGCAATATCGTCGAGGCTGAGGGGGTCAACCGCAGTCGTCAGGCGATGGCCGAGGCGGATCTGGTGCTCTTGGTGATAGACAGCTCCGAGCCGCTGCAGCAAGATGATCTCAAACTGCTCGCGCAACTGCCTGCTTGCGGGATCGTGGTAATGAATAAGGAGGACCTGCCGACGGTGGCCGATTCGGGTCAGGTTGCCGAGGCCACCTCTACGCCCATCGTCTGGGTCTCCGCCCGCGAAGCCACGCATATCCAGGACCTGGAGCAAGCCATCTCTTCGGCGGTCTGGGAGGGGAAGACCGGGGACGGCGAGCAGACTATCATCACCAACGTCCGCCATAAAGTGGCGCTTCAGGAGGCGGACGCCGCGCTGGCCGGTGCCACGGCAGCGACTGCCAACGGCTATTCAGAGGAATTCATCGCTGCTGACCTGCGCGAGGCGCTGGCCGGCCTTGACGAGATCGTCGGCAAGTGCTTGCCGGAGGAGATAATCAACCGCATCTTCGCCGAATTCTGCATCGGCAAGTGAGCGCCTCGGTCCATTTCCCTTCTCCCCGCCGACGCCCTATTCCTGATTATTCATCAATCCGTAGGTCGGGCTTGCTACTGTAGTTATGCAGATTTCAAGCAAGTATAGTTTCGGGCTAATGGCCTGCAGTCGTTAGTCGTAATGGAGGGGCCGTGTCGAGCATCGGACGACACTGTCGTCCGATGGGAGCCCGGCCCACGCACAACGCTATCAAGGCAAGGTCGCCACACCCAAACGGCCAACGGCAACGGCTGGAAATTGGGGACTGTCACCTATTTCTCAGAGGAGTAGGACTGCAATTCACAGAAATCGCAAGAAATGGGTGACTGTCCCCAATTTCCCGGGCTAATGGCCTGCAGTCGTTAGTCGTAATGGAGGGGCCGTGTCGAGCATCGGACGACAGTGTCGTCCGATGGGAGCCCGGCCCGCCGCCATTGCGGTTGTCCCCTCTCCCTGCGGGAGAGGGGAATGAAAGGGGTGAGGGCGTCGCCTTTCGTAGGGGCGTGATTTATCACGCCCTGCTCTGGCCGCTGATGATCGGGCGCACGCCGTGCGCCCGCGGTCTGTTATTGCCGTCGTCGTTCGGAGGGGCCAGTCTCAGGTGTGTTCGGCAGAGCCGAACACACCTGAGACTGGCCCGCGACCTTGCCGCAGGCCCTGCCGCGTGCGCCCTGAGCCTGCCGCAGGCCCTGCCTGTCCGCCATAGCTTTAGCGAAGGCGGGAGCTTGCCGAAGGGTATCGCGGCGCAACTTGCAGTGGCATACGGGCCGGTTTCGCTTCGCTCAGCCGGCCCCTCCCTACGACAAGGACGACGTTTCTGCTGCCGCCACCACCCAACCTAGCGTACCGACACTCTTTACACGCACCCAGCCCGAGGCATTTTCTTTACTTAAGACAATAGACCTTCCCGTCGCCTGCTCCGAAGTACACCCGCCCGTCAACAACCGCCGGCGATGAATAGAGCTTGGCCCCTATCTTTATGCTGCGCACGTCGCGGCCGTTGCTCTTGTCCACAACGTGGAACCGCGAGTCGTGGTTGCCAAAGAGCAGATAGCGCCCGGACAGAGCCGGTGAGCTATCGGCCACTCCGCCCAAGTTGACCTTCCATAGCTCTTTGCCATCGCTGAGCCGGGCGGCGAACAGCGCTGTCGCTGATGTGTAGCCGCTTACCGTTGCGTAATACAGTGTGGCGTCGTCAGCGACGGCCGTGTGCAGTAGTGATGATTGCCCGGTCTTGGCCCAAAGCTCTCTGCCGCTGGACTTGTCGAAGGCAAGCAGGTACTTGATCTTCGCCGCGCGCAATGCCGTCGGCGACATCACGCTGACCACCACAGCGGTGTCGGTCACTAGTGGCGCTGTTACTACGCCGCCTGTCACCTTTGCCGTCCATATCTCGGTGCCGGTGGCTGCGTCGCGAGCCCAGAAGCTACCATCCTCGTCGCCATAATAGACTACGCCGGCCTCATCGGCTGCCGCGGCCCCGCTGACCGGGCCGCCCTGCTGCTCCCAAACCGGCTTGCCTGTGTCGGCCTCGACGCACTTAAAGCTGCCGTCCATAGAGCCAAAGTACACACGGCCCGCGAAGACCAGCGGGGAGGCCACTACCGGCCGCCAGGTGCGCACCCGCCACAGCATCTTGCCGCTGTCGGCGTCAAAGGCATACAGGCAGCGGTCAACCGATCCCACGTACACGGTCCCATCGTGCACGGCCGGCGATGATACCACACAGCCGTCGGCCTGCGCCTCCCAGATGACCGAGCCATCCGCCTCGTCAAGACAGAACACCGAGCCATCGGCAGTACCCGCGAAGATCTTGCCATCAACTACCGCCGGCGAGGAATCGACACTGCTGCCCAGCTTTGCTGTCCAGGCCACCTCCAGAGTCGTGGCCGCCACAGTGCCCGCCGTGCCGCTGCGGTGGATGTCGCCACGCAGCATCGGCCAGTCCTCAGCTACAGCGCCGCCGGCGGCCAGCATGAGGCTCACGATCAAAATCCGGAAGCACGATTTGGTTCCCACTGCCGGTTCCTTCACTCAAAGACGCCGCCCGGCCAGGATTGACGGACGGCGTCTGTGCTATGTACTCTCGAAATGCAACTTGCCGATCGCTCAGGACCACGGATCGGGCGGCTTGTCGCCGGAATCGATGAGACGTATCGGCGCTGCCAGCGGGTAGGTCTCGTTGGCAGTTACGTCCACCAGGATTGGGTCATCAGAGGGCAGCGCAAGGCTTGTGTCCGGCGGGATAGTCACAGTCAGCACCTGGTTGTTGGCG
This sequence comes from bacterium, assembly GCA_030604405.1. Classification (GTDB taxonomy): domain Bacteria; phylum Armatimonadota; class Zipacnadia; order Zipacnadales; family UBA11051; genus UBA11051. Next base: position 26,756 of record JAUVVY010000027.1, read on the forward strand.
GGCGCGATGCCGGTGATCGTGAAATTGCCGCCACCAGCCGTGCTGACAGCGCTCTTGCCTCCGACGGTTAGTGTCACGCCGCCGAGTCCCTGGTCGCTGATGAAGTACAGGACCTGCCCCGACACACTGCCTGTGTTGTCGTCCTGGCCGCCTCCGTTGCCGCCGCCGCCACAACCCGGCAGACCCGTGACAATGAGTGCCGCGATGCCAATCGTCATGATTAGTTGCCATCTTGTGTGCCTGCTCATACTCTCTTCACTCCTGTAACTTCATTGTAACGCGCCGTTTTAGCGTTCCTACGTCGGTCGCCATGCCCACTAGACGTTGCCGACTGCGGGCAGTTCACATCTCCGCCGCGCACCTTCGCCCCACATCACATCTCCAGCAAACTGATCACCAGGGCGGAGGCGGCGGCGAGCCAAGCATGATCAAGCGTATGGGCTCAGATAGATTCGTTGTCTGATCTACAACAACATCAACATAGACAGGTTCATCGGACTCCAGCACGTACGAACTCGGTGGCTGCACCGTCAGCAGTTGGCCGTCGCCCTCAGTTATGTCTGTTATGACGAAATTACCGTCGCTGTCGCTGACGCTGCTCTGGCCACCGACGCTGACTACAGCATCTGCCAGACCCGTGCCGTAGCAAACAACTTGGCCACTAATGTTGCCTGTAGTTGCCACCTCGCCGTCGCCATTGTCACCGTTGACAGGGTCGCCGTTGCTAGGGTCCCCGCCACCTCCGCCACCACAGCCAACCACCACAGCGAGACTGAGTGCTACAAGGCTCGTCGTCACCAGCAGCAGCCACGAGCTGCCCCTGCCCATACTGTGTTAACTCCTCGATTGCTTGTTGTCGCACTTCCTGCTGTCAGCGTTCTTCGTGTAGCCCCGGTCACCGATTACCGGTTCAGGTTGATTCTGGCCAGCGCCCGTGACTGCTGACCGTTGTCGGCCATCGCCCGGATCTCTATCAGATACGGGCCCGAGGGAACCTTTGCTCCCGTCTGATTGGACAGGTTCCAGGTCTCTGCGTTCAGACCCGCGGATACTGCCTTATCAGCCGCCAGCACCTTCACACACCGGCCGGCCATGTTGCGCACCATGACGCTGACCTTGCAGCGCTGCGACACGCTGTAGGTGACTACGGCGCTGCCGCTCTGCTGGACGGTTGTTGCCGTCGAGATGGTGAGGCTGCTAACCGACCGCGGGCGCACCTCTAGCCGGAAGTTGCGAAGGCTCATACCCTCGCCGCTGCGGTACGTGTAGGCCTGCATGGTTCTGGCATACACGGTCTTGCCTGCATCCAAGTCGGTCAGCATGACCTCGTATTGGTGGGGTATGGTGCTCAGATCCGGCAGCATTACCCTGACGTCCGACGCGCCTACACCGCAGCTTACGACGAATTGATAGCTATCGGCGCCGCTGCTCTGGTCGCGGATGTCTCTGGACAGATACTGTCCGCTGTCATTGACGAAATAGACATCTACGGTTGCCGGTGCTGTCGGCGGATTCAACAACGTGTGCTCCGCACCCGCGCCCGGGATTACCCCGGCCACGCTGCAGGTGTCGCTGCGGCCGCTGGCCGTCGCAATTACCGGCAGGATATAGCCACTGCCGATGTCGGCCTGCTGCGGCTCGGCAACGGCGGCCGTTGCTGTGGCTGCCGACGTTATGGTCAGCGAGCAGCCGCCCGTCACGCACAGTACCCAAGCGCCTTCCCACGCCTGTATGTTATCGCGCACCGCATTGATGGTGGGCTTGGAGGATACCAGGTCGTAGCTGCCAGTGTCGGTGTTATAGACGAACGCATAGGGCCGTATGCCGCCAGCGACAGTCGGCTGGAAGTTGGCAAACGGCGTGGGGCCGGCGAACGGGTTGGCGATCGTATTCCAACCCACACCTACCCCTATGCTCACTGGCCTGGAGGCGTTTGTGGGATCGGCGGCAATGGACAGGTCGGCTGGGCGGGCGAAACGTACAAAATAGCCCGATCCTGGCCGGACCCGCATGAAGTCGGTGTCGCCGTGCTGTTCTGCCAGCAGGTAAGCCGGCGGGTCGGCGGTGGGATCCCAGCGCGCCACCTCGGTGGTGTTGAACACGGCCACCGGATTGCTGTCCACCGGCGTCCCCGGCACACCTATGAGATTGGCGCCCGCGGGGAATGAGTTACTCAGCTCAAAGTAGGCGGTGAAGTCCGCGCCAGTGTAGTCAGGCGGCACTGTCACCTCGAGCTGCGCCGGCAGCAGTTTGTAGCCGACCTTCGAGGCGCTGACTGAGTGCGTGCCCATCTCAACATTGGTCAGCGTGTATCCGCCCGCTGAACTGGTTATCGCCACGCTACCACCGTCAGTTACCTCAACGCCTTGCACTCGTTGGCCGGCGCTGTCATAGACCGTGCCCGAGATCGAGAACGTATCGGGCACAGCGGTGAAGTTCTGACCCGTGACATCGCTGTCGGTGATCTCGGCGACCCGGTTGACGGGCTCGAAGTGATAGTACTGCAGCGATGGCGTCAACGTGTACTGCCCGCGCCGCAGGCCGCTGATTGAGTAGTTGCCGCTGGCGTTGGTCTGCACGCTGCTGCTACCGCAAACGATCGCCACTGCCGCCACCCCGTCGCCATCACGGTCAACGACACGCCCACTGACGCTGTAGGTTACCAGCGCGCCCACGAAGTTGACGTCGGTCGCATCCCCGGGCACGACGCCGACGGTGACCGGTTGCGATGTCGGAGCGAAGGTCCATTCGTCCTTGGTCGGCGTCACTGTGTAATCGCCGGCGACCATACCCGTCAACAGATACGCGCCGTTGCCGTCAGTGGTCGTCGCACGCCCGTTGCAGGTCATCGTCACGCCGGGCACCGGCTCAGATTGTGCCGTCAGCACGAAGCCGGATATTATGTACGTTAGCTCATCCTCTGTGATGAACCAGTAGGTCTTTGCGGTCGTGACACCGACGTTGTCCTCAACATACACGTCCACATCTATCTCCGTGGAGTACGGGAGCGGATCTTGTGGCGTGAATGTGACGAATACGCTGTTCCCTTGCTCAGTCGTGTCGAGCGTACCGGTGACTTGCTCGGTGCCGCCCGCCCCGTTTGCAAAGCTGGCCGATACATCTATCGAGGCGACGTTGACGCCGGACTGGGTGTCGGTCATGCGCATACTGATCTCGGTGTCCACAGGCACATCGGTGGCACTCTCCGCCGGACTGAACTGGTCAATGACCACGCCGGTGTCGTCCACCGCGGTATCGAAGCTCCAGGCGACTGTGAAGCTATTGCCTGCAAAGTCCGATACGGATACGCTCACGCGGTAGCTGCTATTGTACAGTAGGTCCTCCGGCGGCGTGTACCTGCACGCGATGTCGAGGTTGCCATCAATCGGGTTGGTGGTCACATCTGCGGTGATGTCCTGGCCGTCGAATGTGACGCTCAGGGAGCTGAGGTCAATACCCGACTTGTCATCCGTCAGGTGGAAGGTAACCGGTGAGCCCACCGCTATGCCGGCCGCTTCGTCAGCCGGTGACTGCTGTCCGACCCCCGGATCCGTAGTGTCGGCCACCACATCGAAGCTCCAGTCGGCGGTGCCCGTATTGCCGTCATTGTCATCAACTGAAACAGAGACATTCACCGTGTCATTCCAGGCAAAGTCGTTGACCGGGTCAACGTCAACCTGCGTGGAGGTGGTCTGGTCGATCACATCTATATCAGTGGTGACCACGGTCCCATTCACTGTCACCTCGACTGTGAGTGTGCTCAAGTCGAGGCCGACGCCGGGGTCGGTCATCCGGAAGCTGATGTTGGTATCCAGGTCAACTTCGTCTGCGCCGTCAGCCGGTGACAGGTTGTCAATGACAGGCGCCGTGGTGTCACGAGTCGTTAGTTCTTCGGTCGCAACCGGGACCGCCGCACTCGGGTTGGGCACCTCGTCATAGCCCACCACTGCGAAGTAGTAGGTGGTGTTCGGCGTCAGGCCGTCCACAGTTATTGTCTGCGGGCCGGCGACCGTTTGCGCATACAGTTGCGCGTCGGCAGCGCCGGTGTTGGCGAAGTCGTTCTCTCCGTAATAGACGCTGTAACCAGACACATCTATCTGGGCTGTTTCATCGTATCCAGACCAGTCGAGATCCGCGCTGCGACCGTGCTGGCCAGATGTAACCGTCAGGTTGCTGGTCGGAGAGTTAACCCGCGCCGGCGCCTCTGTGTCCACCACAGTAGCGGTGTCCGTCTGCTCGTCCGGGTCGGGGTTGTTATCGTCGTCCTTGTCGCGGTAATACGCTCCGATCTGTGCACCGCTCGCCCCAGCGATAACGTTGAGCTGTCCGTTGGAACTTGTTGCGTCGTTGGCGGGGCCGAGCGCGCCGTGAATTGCAATCTCGCCGCGGAAGATACCGTCGTTGATATTCCGCTCCTGCAGCGTGACCGTTTCCCGATCGGTCAGGTCAGCGGTGTAAATCAACACATCTATGCTCTCGCGGAATGTCGGATCGAGATTCTCATCCTGGTCGTCAATCTCGACATAGACTGTGCCGGTCTCTTCATACTGGGTGGTATCGTTCCAGGTGCTATCAACGAACAGCATGGTGCTGTCAGAGCCGACTGTCGGCCCGAGGCCGGTATCAGGCGCTGTCTCCGGCAGCCGCGCCGAGTTCTCGGTGAAGAATACCCAGGTGTGTGTGCGGTAACCCAGGTCCGTCCCGGCAATGCCGACCGCATAGACTACCCCGTTCTGGAAGTCACTTTGAGTCGGGTCCACCGGGTTCACCGCTACCATAGGCAGCGTCTGCTCCACGCCCGCCACGCCCAGGTCTATCGTCACCCGCACCCAGCCAGGCGCGTCGCCCTCGGCATCCTCGTAGGTTACACGGTATTCATAGAAAGTCTCGAGGCCGCCATAGCGCGGATTGACAAATCGGTCTGGCTCCGTGACAGGATACCCTTCAGACAACACCGGGTCCTGGTTCTCCGTATCCAGATAGAAGTTCTGGATATCGCTCCACTCTGACATCGCGCCGCTGTCGTCAACCGCACGCACACGCCAGTACCATGTGGTCAGGTCCTCCAGCACCTCCGTCGCTGTTAGCCAGTTCTCACCGTCGTTGCCGGTGTACTGGTAGGCCACGTTGGCGGTGAAATTCGCCGGCGACGTATTGGCCTTCGACAGTTCCACGATGTAATGCAGATTGGTGCTATTGTCAGTGTAGTCTGGGTCGTCAGAATGATTCCAGGAGAAGCGGGGCGTGCTGTCGTTTATGGTGACCCCGTTGGCAGGGCTGAAGCCCGACGTCGGTGGCTCAGGCGTATTGTTTTGGGTGTTGACCCAGAAGCTCTGAGCCGCGCTCCAGTCGGAGTACAGTCCCGTGCCATCCAGGTCGCGGGCTCGCACCCGGTACCAGTACTGAGTATCGTCTTCGGGGTCGTCCAGGTCCACATCCACTGTTACCGAAACTGTCTGCTGACCCGGAGGCAGTTCCCCGGCGGCCAGTGTCTTATGCAACTCCGTCTTGTACGGCCCCTCATCAAGGTTCGGCTCGTCGTTGATCTGCACGTAGAAGTCAATAGTGTCCAGCACATCGCTTTCATCCGGGTCCGGCGGACTAGCGGTATTCCAACTGATTGCAGGTCGTGCTGTGTTGACCTCCTCATCGTTGCTGGGTGAGAACAAGGCTTCCGGCGGGTACGGCGGACGGTTCTCCACAACCTCGAACTGCTGCACTGATACCGCGGACCAGTCCGGGTCGTCAAGAACGTCGTGGTTGGAGTACGTCCCCTGTGCGTCCTTGGTCATCACCCGCCAGTAGTACACCACGCCAACGGTGAGCGGCTGGCCACCCGGATGCTCGAACCACATCCGGTCGGTGTCGGTCATCGGATCGCCGTCAGGCGTGAGGGCGGGCACCGGAATGTCGTTCTGATCCACTGCCGGGCTGCTGAAGTCGTCGTTGTCGTCAACCTGGAGGTAGTAAAGTAACGTGTCGAAGGTGTCATTGGCATCCGAGTCGGTGCCGTGGTCCCAGCGATAGGTGGGCGTAGTGTCGGTGATTTGCAGTGGCGTCGGCGAACCGTGCGGCCAGAACCCAGAGTCAGGAGCGGTCGGCGCCTGGTTGCCGATGAGCTGGAAGTGCAGAGTGACGCTTGCCGGCGAGCGGGCACCGTCGGTGTCCACAGTCCGCAGCCGCCAGTAGTAATCAACCGTCTGGTCGGCCGGGTCGTCCAGCTCGTTAGCAGGCGGCAGCGTGAACTCTGTCACGCCCGGATTGGCCTGCGTGTTGCTACTGAAGATGATATTGGTCATCAGCAGATCGTCGGCCAATTCGATCTCGTAATAGAGGTCCGCCGGGTCGTCAGCAGTGGCCGGGTCGCCCGGGTCCGTCGGATTGTCGGTGGCCCCATCCCAGCGGAACACCGGCGTGCGGTCGCTGATAATGGCGAACGTTGTTGGAGCGGCTGGCGGCATGTCAGCCGGCTCGAACCCGTCCTCCGGAGGATTCGGCAGCGCGTTGGGTTGGATCACTGTTGACGCCTGGCTCTTGACCAGTGTCCCGGGCGGTACCGGCAGCGGGTCGCCGTTCTCATCCTCAGTGAAATTCAGCGGTGACACCGAGTCCTGCTGAGCCGGCGGGTGGCTCGGGTTGGTGACCAGAGTGATATAACCTGCAGTCAGCAGCTTAATCTGCACCTGTGCGCCGACCGGAGCCTCATCCTCCACATCCACCGACAGCAGCCAGTACTTGTCGTTCTCGGGCTCGTCGGCGTGTGGTATCGTGCGCAGGCTAATCGGGTCCACGTCATCGAGCTGCAGCAGCGCCCGCGGTACGCCGCCTACGTCCGCGAAGTTCGCCTCGGCAAGCAGGAAATCTGTGCCCGCGTCAATCAGGCCGTTACGGTTCGTGTCCACGTACAGGCGGATTACGTTGAGGTCGTCAGTGGCGTCAATCCAGCCAACGCCGGTAGTGGCATCCACCGTCATCTGCTTCACTATCACTTCATCGTCGGTGGCGTGCATCCGCAGTTGCAACAGCGGCACGTCGCTGGCTCCCTGGCTGATCGAGTCAGGTGCCACCGTGCCGGCGCCCGGATCCGGCGGGTTCGGCGTTATCTCCAGCACGTCGGGCTTCTCGATGATCAGCGAGGTCGCCGACACCATCGGGAAGTAGTAGGCGCCAAAGTCCCATTCCGCGCCGTTACGCACCCGCACACATACCGCACCAGGCGCAGCCGGTATGATGAACGTATAGTCGGTCAACTCAGCGCCCACAGTAATCTCAGGGTTGATCTGCGCATCCTGAAGGATGTCATACACTAAATAGACAATCCTGTTCTCATCTGGCGGCACGCGGTAGCCCAGCGAGCTGAATGTCGCATAATCGGGCGCGCCTCCGTTGCCGAAGGTTGCAGTACCGATGCGACTGTCAGGCGTGGCTCCCGTGGTTTGCAGCCCGGCCGTCCCGTTAGTCTCGTCATACAGATAAGCCCGCTCAACAGCCGGATGGTCTTCGCCGGCGTTCTGCTCGGCCGTACCAGACTCGAGTATCTGGATGCTGTTAACGACAACTTCGCCGGTGGACATTTCGCTGAAGTCGCCGGCACCGCCAGGCCCGGGATACTGCGGGTTGTCCAGCTTCAGGGCCAGGACGCCTTGCAGCGTGTCGCCCTGCGTCAGGTCGGCCCCGCCAGCCAGCGTCGGCGCGATGCCGGCATCTCCGCTCACGTCGGTGACGATGATTTCTCGCGGCTCGACGAATGCATCCGCCGTCATGACCACACTGGGCTCGCTGATGTTGACCACACGCGTGAAGCTGTCGGTCGGTGTGCCGGACTTGATAACCACCGTACCCAGCGGCCCGCTGCTTATCACATCACCGTGGCTCCAACTCTTCGGCGACCAGCGCTGCGGATCAGGCGGGCTATCCTCCAGAAGCACGGGTATCTGCGAGAAGCTGCGCACGTTATCTGCGCCAGGGAACGGGTCGCCGGCCGAGTACGCTGATAGTGCCGGCGGCGGATTGATCCCCTGCATATCATAGCTCTCCAACTCCATCTTGCCGTCCGCCTGCACCATCGCCACCGACAGCGCGCGCTCTTCGACCTGGAAGATGCTTTGATAGCGCGGCGCGTATCTGATGTTTCTGTTGTCAACGTGGTATATGTACAGGCCCTGTGGCGACGGATCTCCAAAATAGTCCTCGCCAACCTGGTAGCGATTCTCGACCAGGAAATACTCCTGCCAACTGACAGGAGCCGTGCCTTTGAGTATGTCGTACGGATTTGCCGGCAGTTTCAGAACCACCGGGTCGCGCAGCGTGCCCTCGATCTGGGGAATCTCCACGTTCAGCCGGTCCTCGGTGATATCCAGTGGCGCCACCCAGCCCACGCCTATCTTATGCCAGGCGTCAACCCGCACGCCGCTGCAGCCTCGCGTCATCACGCTGTAGGGCCCCAGGCCCAGACATTCCTTGAGCGGCGGGTCCGGCGGCATCGTTGTCATATAGTTGTTATAGAAGTCCTGGTCGTACAGATCGGCAAACGCAAACAGGTTGTGACCGAACTCGTGCGCCGCCAGTGTCAGACCAGACGATTCGGGCAGCAGCACATAAAATGCCGTGCTGCGCGGTATCATCCGGAAGCCCACGTTCTCGTCGTCCCCGGTCGCGCTGCTGGGGAACAGGTAGGCTATCGAATCGTATCCAGGCCAGTTCGGGTCTATACCATTATCCTCCAGAACCTTCCTGATATCACTGACCATCGAGTTCGCGTCGTGCCCGTAACCCCCATACCTGAATCCAAAGCCCTGGTTGGCCGAGTCTGAGCCGTCGCAATTGAACGGGTAAGGCCGCGGATAGTGGCGGCCGGCGTCGTAAACCGTGCCGCCGATGTCATCTACTGCGCCGGCGGCATTCTCCAGGTGGCTGAGCTGGTACGTGGGCTTGCCCGTAGTCCAGTCGTGGTCATGATGGTAGTACCAGAAGGCCTTGAGGCGGTTGCCCAATCCGTAGTTGACGCCATCGCCATTGTAGCTGCCAAACAGGGCCTGCGTCGTCGGTACCGGGCCTGCTCCGCCCTCTTCCGCGATCCACGCCTGGGTGTCTGCCGCGCTTTGCGCATACACGTCCGCTGTCGTGAAGGTGGTGTTATACAAATATGCGCCGCCCCGGGGTGTCCTGTACACAGTACTCCAACCCCACGGCGTGAAGCCCATGCCGACATCGTTCAAGGCAAGGGGATAGGCGGTGCCCCAGCCGCTTGGCACCGGATCGCCGCCGCTGGGATGTCCGCTCGGCTGACCCCACTTGTAGGCACCCGCCGTCATATACCAGTGCCCCCGCGCCGCGTACACAGCGTCAAAGTCCACATACGTGTAACCCGGGCTGCTACTCGAACTTCGCCTGTACTCCCAGCCACTGTTTGTCCACTGGTGCCGCCGGTAATCATAGACATCGCTGTAGTGATCGGCGCTCAGCGACGCTCCTGCCTCGCCGTAAATCCTCGTATAGCCGGGCTGGTTGCCGGTGGTAGTACCATCCAGATCCACTTGGTATGCGTACAACTCCGGCGTCCCCGGGTACTCGTCCTCGGCCATCAGTATGGTCAAGGCGTGCTCGTCGAGGCTCGCACGCACGATGCGCTGGTCATATTGAGGATCGCCCGGCGTGACCAGGAAAGGCCGTATCAACGGCGTGCCGGGCTGCTGGGCGTAAAGCCAGTTCCTGCCAAACTCATGGCGGTCGAGTACATGCCCGCTGCGAACCCAGCCGGTAACGTCACTGCGATCCCCCTCGATTGTGATATTGCCGTGCGAGTTGTCGTAGTAGTAGTTAGTTAGCGAGTTTGTGTTGGACCGGTTGAATATCAAGTTCCACCACTCATCTTGCAGTTGAAACTCGGTCCAGCTCTGGCGCGACGTCTCGATCGAGTACCAGGTAGGCGTGACCGGCATGGTGGTACTTGCTGGCCCGTCCCATGCTGGATTGGCAAGCCCCGCAGGGTTGCACCTCCCGCTGGCGTAAACCGTCACCGGCCCGCCGGTGCTGTCGGCATACCAGTCCGGCTTATATTCGGCCGCCGTCACTGCCTCTGTGGCATCTACAGTCCCGTTGAAGTTGGTGTCGAGGTTCCAATACATCGGGTACGCCCGGACGGACGCCTCCGACAGCGGCGTCAGCCGTCCGTTTGCCCAGACTTCATAGGCGGAGTAATAGCGGTTCGCGAATCCCGCCCGCGACGCCGACGTGCCTTGGTCCGGCGAGTGGTCGTCCCAGGGCGGAAACTCGGTGCCGATGACGGCGATCTTCCGCGTCTCTGTGGCTCCTGCCATCGCCGCAACCATCTGCGTCATCTGCCCCGGCTCCAGCATCCCCACCGGAACCAGCACGACGTGGTTGTTCGGCGCGAAGACATCACCCAGCCACTTGTTGACCCGCTCAGTGAAGCTCAGTTCGCCATAGGCCTCGCGCAGGTACGCCTGCCCGAGCCGGGAATTGCGCTGCACCACTACTGCCGAGCCGTTATACGCCGCCCCCGGGCCGCCTGCTTTCTGCTGCCCGACATGGTAGTAATCAATGATCGTGCCCGAAGACAACTCCCACTCGTCAATTATGCGGGCATTGCTGGTCCGCTCCACGTACGCTACCAGCTTGCGGGCCGACTCCGTGCTGAGGTTCTCGGTCCTCGCCAGGAACCGCTCATACTGGTCCCGGCTGTCGCCTATGTTGACTTTGGTCCCCGCGTGGGCACTCACCACCAGCCCAACGAGCATGATGGCGACGAACATAAGGATGAGTGCTGCCTGTCGCTTTCGGTCGCAGTAGCTCATGAATCTGCCTCCCGGTGCGTGGCTGAACTTGCGATCTGACTGCCGGTCCGAACTACCGCCTCAAACCGGCGTGTATGTCAACGTCTCTGCAAAGCCTACCAATAATGACCTTAGGCTTCCCAATAATCATCCCACGGGTCGGGCTTCCCAATAATCATCCCGTGGGTCGGGCTTCCAGCCCGACTCCGTTATGTAGTTGGTGCGATAGGCGTCTCGCCTGTCGCGACCTTGGACAGCCTCAGGCTGGGCACCCACGCAAAGCATGGGTCACCCGACCTACGAATTCAATGATGCGTACTAGCTCGGCCGGCTATCTACTCACCTGTACCGGCACTAGCGCGCGTGTCTGCTGCCCGCTGTCGGTAGTCGCCACGATGCTGATGAGATACCTGCCGGCCGGCACCGTGGTGCCGCGAGTGCTGGTCAGGTCCCACAGCTCGGTATTTACGCCGCTGCTGGCCGGCTTGTCGGCGACCAGGTACTTGATCTGGCGCCCGCTGATGTTCATCACGCTGATACTGACATTCGCCGTCTGCGACAGCGTGTAGGTCAGTGCCACCTGGCCGCCTCGCGACATAGCTGCCGAGGCCGCCGATATCGCCAGGCTGCCCACGCTGCGCGGGCCGATTTCGAGTTTGAAGCGCCGCGCCTGGCCCCCGGTCGCCTGGTAAGTGTATTGCTGCGTGGTGCGAGCGTAGGTCCGCTTGCCGCTAGCCGTATCCTCCAGCGTGACCTGCTTATCGGCCGGTACGCGCGACAGATCGAGCAGTGATATTGCCACCGCCACGTCGCCGATATCGGTGACTACCTCGAAGTCCCAGCTTTCCGTAGCGTCTGCACTGGCGCGCAGGTCGTAGCACAGCTTGCCGCCGTCAGGGCCGATGAAGTACAGATCAACGTGCGAGCCCGCTGGCGGTGGGTTGACCAGGCGACCTCCGCCCGGCAACCTCTCCGCCGCCTTCACTACGCCCGCCGCCGCACACGTATCCGCACGACCGCCGGCAGCAGCTTGCAGCGGGATCACGTAGTCACCGTCGGCCAGCACCAGCGGCGCCGTCTCCACAGCCGTCGGAGCCGTCAGCGGGTTGATACGCACCGTCCGTGCCGTGCTCGAGTTCATCCAGAAGCCCGCGCCCTCAGGCACCCTGTCGAGAATACCGAAGCCGTTTACGTCGGCCACGACACGGTAATCAGGCGGATCGGCATTCCGATCCCAGATGAAGCCGTAGTCCTTGACCGTGCCGCCAGGGGCGACACCAATCCTGGACCACGGCAGATCTGCCGGGTAGGGATTGCCGACCATCGTCCAGTCCGCCGCCAGTTGCAGGTCATGGCCGACACCGGTCGAGATCGGGGTGCCCGCGACATAGTTGGTCACTTCGGCAGCCGGATTTGTCCAGTAGCCGCGCCCGGCCCCAAGCTCCAGAAGCGGATGCTCGGGCGTCGCGTTGGTAATCCACTCTTCGTTCGCGCTATCCCAGCGCGCCACCGGAGTATTGGCGCCGAATGCCGCCCGGAAGTCCGTCGTCTCCGGACTGATAGGCACTGCGACCAGGCTCAGGCCGGCGGGCAGCACCACTTCATACAGCGGCACACCGATGAAGTTCACATCGGTCCTCTGGGTCATCAGCTCAACACTCTGTTTCAGCGGCTTGAACTGGTAGTCGCTCTTGGCCGGCGTCACTTCATAGGTGCCCTGCCTGAGCTGCTGGAAGACGTACAGGCCGGAGGCGCTGCTGAGCACTTCGGTAGATGCGCCGGTATCAGCGTTCCTGGCGGTGACCGCCACGGTCGCCATCCGGTCGCCGGTGGAGGTCTGGATGATGCCGCTGAGTGAATGGCTCTCGACTACGGCCATGAACTCCAGCGGGTCGGGGCTAAGCCCCGGACCAATTTCGATATCGGCAAGCGGCGGGACGAAGTCGAAGCCCTCCAGCACTGGCGCGATGTTGTACGTGCCGGCAGGTAGGTCCCTGAGCTGGAAAGTGCCATCGGCACCGGTGACCTGTGACTTGCCGCCGGCACTAATCAGCGCCCCGGACTTGCCCACGCCGTTCTCGTCAACAACCTGGCCATCAATGTCATAGCCGAGCTGGCCGATGAAATTGATGCCGCCTTGATCCGGCGGTACTGACACCGCCATTTGCTGGGGCGTAAAGTACCAGCCTCGAAGCTCGGTGCGAACCTCATGCGTACCATCGGCCACGCCGGTGATAGTGTAGCTGCCGTCAGCGCCGGTTACGCCTTCCAGTTCCCCTGCGACTATTCTGACGCCGGCAATCGGGCTGTCGTCTGCCTGCAGCACCTGGCCGCTGATTATCGAGGTGGGCTCGCCCTCAACGACGAAGCTCCACGACTTGATCCTCGGGTTGTTCTGCAGGTCCCGGACGTTGACCTCAACGCGGACGTTTCGCAGATAGTCAAACTCCGCGTCGGGCGTGAATTCGACGGTCATGCGCTTCGTAGTTCCGCCTATTTCGATGGAGCCGGGCACGGCTGCTCCCGAAATCGTCACATCCACCTGGATCGAGCCCTGGTCCACGCCGGAACCATTGTCCTCCACCACGAAACTGATCGTGGTGTCGCGGCGCACACCGGTCTCTCCGGCACCAGGCTGCAAGTCGATGACTACCGGCGCTTCCCCGTCTGTGGATGTCTCGGGGCCGGCGACGTTGGAATCCTCACTCTCATTGGACCCGTCATAGGCCCTGAGCATGTAGTACACCGCCACGCCGTCCGGCGCTGTCGTGTCGCGGAAGCTGCTCTCGTCGGCAAGAGCGGTCCCGACATACGGAGCTGCGAGCAGGGCCGGGGTGGTTGCGCGGTAGATGTGATACTCGGTCACATCGTTCTGGCCGGCGCCGTCGTCAGGCGATAGCGTCCACGACACATCAAGCGTGGCGCCGAGGGCCGGATTGCTGACGGCTACACCGCTGGGTGGCTGCGGCGGGATATTGTCCTTGGGCGTCACCGGCCCCTCCTCATTGGAGCGGTCGGACTCGGTGGCCGCATCGAAGGCCTTAACGATGTAGTAGTACGCAACGTCAGTCACAGGCGGGTTCGTCGAAGCGGGCGCCGTGTCCTGAGCGTTGTAGGCCGCGGCCCCTGTGGCCGCCACGGTCACCACCGGTGTATCGCTGTATTGGCCCTGGGTTTGGGTGCGATAGACCCTATACTCCGTAACGTCGTCAGCGCCACCGCCATCGTCCCGGCTGGCGGAGAACTCGATGTCTGTAGAGCCGCCGTTATCGTTCGGAGTATCCTGCACCAACAGGTTCAGCGGCTCTCCGGGCGGCTCGTCCACGACCGGCCCATTGTAGCGGTCGGGCGTGATGCCGGTAGTCGGCAGGCGCGCCCGATCGAGATCATCAGAAGCCAGGAAGAAGTAGGTGTGCGGTGTGCCCTCGATCAGATTCGAGATGCTGAACTCGAAGGTCGCGCCGTCGGTATAGTCGTAGTCGTTGGGGTCAATCTTTGTCATGTCATGGCGCACGTCGTCTATGTAAACCCGCACGTACTGCGGCGGGTTGCCTGCAATACCGGCGAACCTGTCGGTGTCGGTATAGACTACTGTATAGGTGAAGGTGGTCTCGCGCCGACCGCTATTGGGGTCCAGTCCGGGCGGATTGTCGGGATCGGTGCCGTCGTCCTCAGGCAAAAAGTTCAGTGTCGGCGGCGTATTGTCAGCCACCGTCGGCCCGTATGCAAAGTCGTAATAGCCATCGTCGTTGCCGTCCGGCGGGTCGAGCGGATCGGGAGCCGGCTGCGGAACTATCGGCCCGCTGAAGATAAGCGGATCGCCCGGGTCGGTCTCCGGGAACCGGGCCTTGCCGTCAGAGGCCTGGGCGTAGAAGACGTGGTCGCCCTCGGACAGCTTCACTTCCGGCGTCCTGAACATCGCCCCGTCGGTATAGACAGTGTCCTCCGGCGGATCTGCCACCAGGTCCAGGACCATCTCGGGGTTCCCCGCGGTGCCGTCAATGCCGAGCCTGATCAGGGTTGGCGGATCATTCTCGTGATCCACGTACGTTACGAAGAAGACAAAGCTGGTGGCCGTCGTGCCATCCGGGGCGTCCGGATCGGTACTCTGGGGTGTAAAGCGGAAATCTTCCAATTCCGGCGCACTGTTCTCACGCACCTCCGGCCCCTCGAAGTAGCCGGCCGTGGGATGGCGCACGGTCTCGCCTTCTGCTTTCACATTAGGGTCATCCGGGGAAAGCCAGGTTGCGCAGTCATCGGTGAATTCGAACCAGTAGCGGTGCACGCCCGGGCCCAACTCCACATTTGTCGCCGTATCGAAGACGTACTCGGCACCGTCACTGTAGTCCGTGTCGGTGACGTCTCCTGCCAACATTGTCCCCTCGAACCATTGCTCGATGCGGAACTGATCCCCTGAGGCCACACCGTCGGTAGAGAGGTTGGTGCCAGCCGCGAGAGTTATGGTGTTGCCAGTGTTGCCGGCGACGGCATAAGTATTGCCCGCTGCGGCGCCGGTCTGCATCGTGATGCTGAACGGTACTTCTACGTCAGACAGCGTGCCGTCATCGTACAAATCGCCGCTCCCGGTCACGTACGTCAGCAAGTTAACGCCAGTCACCTGGGCTATGGATGCCTGGAGCAGCGGGCTACCGAATAAGTCCAGGTGGATCTTGGTGTGGAAGGGGCGGTCGCCGGTGGCATCGGGATTGAGCACTTCGCCGTTAATGTCGGCGTAATCAACTCGGAAATGGTAGTTTTCACCGGCACGGCCCACGGCGGGATCTACCGACTGGCCGCCGAGCGTAGGTGGGCGGTTCACGCGGAACCAGTAGTAGTCCTCGCCCTCGGCCTCGTTCGCCTCTGTCACCGTCGGGACGCCGTACTGCCCTATCGTAGTCACGAAGCCGTCGTGGCCCGGATCGTAGATGTTGTAACCATTCGGCTGGTTATACACCGGCGGACGGTTCGGGTAGGTCGTTGTCATGGTGCCGTCATTGGCGGCGAAGTAGTAGTTATAATCACCCGGCCCGCCGCCCCCAGGCAGTTGCTCCGGGGTGGCCTGGAACTGGAACACGCAGCCGTTACCCACCAGGTCGTAGCTGGTGTCCAGCGGGTCCATCTGCTCCATCGTATAGGCCGTCCAGGGAGCGCCCGGGTTCTGGCCGTCATCGTTCCGCCTGATGAAGATGCGGATCAAGGCCGGAGCGATATTCTCGGACTGCCAGTAGTTAATACGGAAGGTGAAGGTGCTCTGGTTGGTCCACTTGCCGCCCTTGAACGGCGTAGCGGCGGTTTCCGGATGGATGTTCACGTAGTTGGGCAGGATGGTGTCATCGTTGGTATAGCGCATCGGAGGATTCGGCCCCGCGCCAGTCTCGGCAGGGAAGGGACTAGTGACGATGACGCCGCTAGCGTCAACCGGATCGGGATAAAAGTCGCTGTCGGGCTCTATCGTCCCGCTCGGGAAGTAGGGATGCGCCGACAATACCGGGTCAACCTTCGGGAACCGCGTCGGGTCCTGCGAATCGTACGGATAGCCCGAGCCGCCCGCCGCACCGTCGCTGTCGTCGTAGAGGGTATTCTCGCGGCTGACCTCAATGCTGCTTATTTCACGCCTGTCGAAGTTAACCCGGAACGGTCGTACCCGCTGATAGTCGTTGTACGCCCCGTCGCCCGGGCGTCCGACCTGCAACCAGTTATTGTTGCCGTTGCATGGGCTGAAGTCGTCACTCGCCAGGAATTCATAGATATGGCCGCCGGCAGCAAGCGCCACATAGTTGTTGGACATGGGCCGGCCGCGCAGATAGTCCAGAGAGCGACCAAGTTCATGTTCCCCGGCCGGATCGTACGGGAACATGAAAATGTTCTCAAGGTAGCGCTTGTAGTCCGTGGGCATCAGGTCGTAATAGTAGATCATCCCGTCGTCGTAATTGTTATCGGACGGGTTCAACTTGTACATGAAGCGCGGCCTGCTGCGGTCGCCGTCTATGATCAGGACGACGTGAGGATCCTGTTGCTCCCAGTTCTGATCCCAGCCAATGCGGTCGAGGCTGTGCCAGTCATCATACGGCCCATAGCCCCAACCGTCAATGCCGCGATCACTGTGCCGTTCCAGGAGTCCCGTATCGTAATTATACTCGACGAAGCAGTTGTGTCCCGGCGCTGAGCCCGGCGGCGGCACGCGAGTGCCGAATCGGGGCCGCAGGTTGCTGCTGGAGTTTCTTCTCGCATAACGGACCATGAAGCGAAAGCGGGAACTGCCAGTGCCGTCATCGGGCGCTATCTCCGCCGGAAAAACACCGAGCGGGTCCACTCCCGTGGCGTCGCCGCTGAACCACTGCAGGTAATCCTGGTTATCGCTGACGGTACACACGCTCCCGCTGACACGAACGGTGCTGCAGGCACTGCTGGTGCAAAACACGGCGGTGAATGTGAAGCTGAGGCGCGACTCCCCCTCGTCCCATCCGGGAGTCGGCAGGTTGCCGATGACGCCTTGGTGCGGATTGCCCCAGATGTCATAGCCGGCAAACGGGCCGATGGTGTGGGTGTAGCCGCTTTGGCATACCCCCTCGTCAGTACCCACGCCGGGGTAGAGTGTGTACCCGCCGGCAGGGCAACTCAAAGTCAAGCTGGCTAACCACTCACTACTGGCGGGAACGGCTATAGCCCTGAAATAGCGCTCCGAGTTCGCCGAAGCACAGTTCGCATAGACGCCGGCCCCCGCGTATCCCAGCGTGAGCGTTCCGGCAAACGCAGCGCTTGAGCCTCCCAGAGCCAGGACGAATGAGAATAGGAGTGCAAGCAAGATACCCCTGTTCGGATGTTTCACTTAGTACATCCTCCCATCTGGAGCGAAAACGGCCAGTTGGAAACAGAATTTTGCTACAACACTTGCCTGGTAAGACTTGCCTCCGTTGCCTGCGTGGCACAGGCTTTCCAGCCTGTGGTTGCCATCGACACGCGCATACCGAAGCCTAGCGTATCCGGCCCCTCCGCTACGCGCCTATGCAACCACTATTGATACAAATGTCATTGTAACGAATCACCATGTCAAAGTCAACTGCAAGCGCACGTGTGCAAGCGCACGTGTTGCAGACCGCTGTGTCACACAGATTCGCACGCTGCTGTTACACCTTCGAGTCGCAACAGGGCCAGCTTTTGCTCCGTGCCGCCGCCGAAGCCGACCATGCTACCGTCGCTACCGATTACCCGGTGACATGGCACCAGCAGTGCGACCGGGTTATTTGCCATCGCCTGACCGACAGCGCGGCTGGCCTGGGGACTTCCGGCTGCGGCGGCCAGTTCGGCATAAGAGCACGTCTCGCCCCAGGGCATTGACTGGGCCTCATGCAGAATCCTAGCCCGAAAGCCGCTGACCTCCCGCAGGTCAACAGGAAGGTCGAATTGCTTGACCTGACCGGAAAAATAGGCCCGCACCTGCCAGTAAGTCCGGCATAAGAGCGGGCTCCATGAGAAACGCCATGTATGCGCCGGCTGCAGCTCCTGCATGAGCTGTGTGAGCGAGGGTCCAGGCAGCAGCAGGCGGGTGATGCCGAGGTCTGACGCGGCCAAGCCGATCCAGCCGCTCAGCAAGGGGCTGTGGCAAGACGCGATTCGAGGCAGCCAGCCGAACACGAAGCCGCATTGCGGCCCGTTTTCGGCTTCATTTTCGTGGTAATTTGTGACAGCGCCCTGATCTGTCATGCGGTGTTCCCTGGAGCGGCATGATATGGCCTCCCCACCGCCAGATCAGACGTTACACAAGGCCTTGCAGGCTAACTACTGTAGTTATGCAGATTTCTAATCGTAAAAGGAGTTTAGAGCTTTGCAAGCGTCTCCCATTACACGTTGTGCTGCTGTTGGAAGGGCCGTGTCGAGCCGGGTACCCGCTGCGCAGCAGTGGGTGAAGCTTGTCGAACTGCTGGGAGGCCGGCCCACGCCAGACGCTATCCTGGCGAGGTCCCCACACCCAAGCGCCAAACGACAACGGCTTACGACTAACGACGCCACAGCGCCGCTCTACAGCTTAAGTTACCCAAAATCTGCATAACTACAGTAACTAGCCCGACGCCGTTGCCGTTCTCCCCTCTCCCGGGTACCCACGCCGCAGGCGTGGGTGAGGGGAATTAAAGGGGTGAGGGCAAGCCCTTATCGTTGCATTTCGCAGCGGCGGGTCGCCCTTCGCGAATAATCCGCGCCAGCCGCTCAACTGGTTACTCAGTGACGCTCGTCGGGCTCCAGAAGGTCGGCTGGTCGAGGCCTTCTTCCCGACCCCACTTGGCATGCCCGTCGGCGTATCCCCAGTTGCAGCCGTCGTTGTGGCGTTGTGGCCGGCCGATCGCGGTGAAGTTGTTGTTCGCTGGGTCCTCGGTGCCAGCCGCTACCATCGTGCCAACAGCATCGCCAGGCACAAAGCAGATGTCGTTGCCCGGATCGTTGACCCACCACTCGCTGCCGCCGGAGCTGTTGGTCACTCCCAGGCACTCAGGCGGCACGTCGCCGATCACGATCTTGGAGGCTGAATCAAAGAATGAACCTTCCGAGATGCCGGAGCACAGGTAGTTAAGACCATAGCCGATGTAGCGGTCCTTGCGATCGGGGCAGCGCAAAATCTGCCTGTTGTGCGTGTAAGAGTAGATAGCGTCGTGCCAGAATGCCCCAGCACCATTCAGTCCGAAGGGCAACTGTTCGTCGGCATCCTGGACGTACATTTTTATCGCCAGTACGATCTGTTTCACGTTCGATATGCATGCTGTCTGGCGAGCCTTGGCTCTGGCCCGCGCGAACACCGGCATCAGCATCGAGGCCAGAATTGAGATGATGGCGATCACCACCAGAAGTTCGATCAGCGTGAAGCCTGCCCGCCTTGGTGTCGTCTTTGGGCGCATCTTGATGTTACCTCCTGAGTGCTCTGATAAGCACCACTTCGTGTGTGAATTCTCCAGCGACCCACCAGTCGTAACAGCCACAGTTTCCAGGCCTCACACACTGCCCCGCCTCGCCGCGGTGCACCGTGTACTGTCCGAAGCTGAGCACATCGTGCTATTATATTATTCCACACTACGGCCGCCGCAAACCTCTATCCTTAATACAGACGAAGCTATCAGGTCCTATGTTTCGTCTTTTTTGCGGCGCTGATGATATTCTACACCTATACGATAGGCACTTCAACCGGTTTTCCCGTCCGGGCCGATGCATTGGCGGCCAATGTCACGGCGCTGGTCTGCAGGCCGGAGCGGTACGAACACGGTATCGTGGTCGAATCGTCGCTGCGAATGGCGGCGATGAACGCCTCGTCAATATTCATGGTTTCCTGCGGCTCGGCGGTGACCTCGGGCTCGTCATCAGGCATCATAACGTTGCCGCCAATCTGCCACTCCAGGACGTGGTCCTCGACCAGGAATTTCAGGTCACTGACGCCACCGCCCTGGCGCATCATCGGACTGGTCATCACCATGCCGATCGCGCCGTCGTGGAACTTCAGCAGCGCGCCCTGGGCGTCGGGGATATCGAGGTTGTCCACATCGCTCATCACCCGCAGCGAGTACTGGGCATAGACCTCGGCGATCTCGCCGGCCAGATAGCGCATCAGGTCCACCTGGTGGGTGGTCTGCTCGTGGAGTTGTCCGCCGGACCGGTCCATCACGCGCCACCAGGGCGTCCCGGCAAGGCCGCCCCAGCGATGCGCGCTGACCATTCCGATGGTGCGGGTGGCGAGATACCTGCGGGCCCGCTGCACCGAATCCAGCAGGCGGAGCTGGTAACCGACACACGACAGCACGCCGGCCTTGTCAATCTCCTCGGCGATCTCATAGCCCTTATCCATATTCAACACGACCGGCTTTTCGACGAACAGGTGACAGCCCTTGCGCGCTGCCAGCACTTCCGCGTCCTCGTGGGCGAAGGGCGGGACACTGACATAGACGGCGTCGGCTTCGATCTCATCGAGCATTGCGCGGTAGTCGCTGTATGCGGCCGCTTCGTATTCCGCGCACGCCTGCTGCACCTTCTCCTCAACCAGGTCGCAGATGCCGACAATCCTGACATTTTCTATTTCTGCAAGCCTGGCCATGTGGCCCTGGGCGTTGCCGCCTGCTCCGACGCAAGCAACTCTTACTTCATCCGCCATTTGCTACAGCCTCCTGATGCGTCATTATTTTTCGAGCGCCAGATAAATTCCCTGACCGCCCCCTCTGACCTTCTTTCTTTGCAACTACTCAGCTTGTGGCTTTAGTGCGGACTAAACGCAAACGAGGTCGCGTGGCAGAGGCTTGCCCGCCATTTTATCCGCCGTAGCTTTAGCCAAGGCGCAACCTTTAGCGACGGCGGATCAGGCATCCCAATATATTCCCGTGGGGCAGGCATCCACCTGACCTGAGCTTGTCGAAGGTTGCCTGTCCATGCCGTTGCTGTTTGGAGATGCCTCGACAGGCTAGGAAGCCTGTCGTCCAGGACGGCTAGCAAGAAGGGCCGTCCCACTCCAACAAACCTGGAGGACAGGCATCCCTGTTGTTTGCCGTAGGCGCGTAACGGCGAATTTTGTCATTCGGCAATAACTGTATTGAAGGTCCGGTCGTGAATTCCGGAATTAGGAATCAAGTATCTGCTTGTTGTAGGGCGTGGCCTTGCCGCACGCCCTGCCTGCCCTGCCTGCCCTGAGCTTGTCGAAGGGAGCCTGCCGCAGGGAGCTTGCCGAAGGGTATCGCCCCGCGCAACTTGCAATGGTACACGGGCCGGTTTCGCTTCGCTCAGCCAGCCCTTCCTTACGGCAAGGACGACGTTGCTGCTGCCGCCACCACCCAACCTAGCGTACCGACAATCTCTCTACGCACCCCCGTAGCCTAGCGGCTCCAGCGCTCGTGTAGCGGCGGCATCTGCGGAAACGCCCCATGCGGCTCCAGTTGGTACCAGTAGCCGACCGAGCTGACATCGTCGGTCAGCGGCTCGTAGCACCGGTTCGGCCACCAGCCCAGCTCCTGCATCGTCACCCGCAGGTCCTCATCGAAGCGGATCGGGTCCATGATATGCCAGCGGTACAGGCCGTGCTTGGGCACCTTGCCCTCTTCCTTCTGCCACAGCGGATAGCCCAGGAAGGCCGTCGAGAACGTGTCGCCGAAGCCCCATGCGCCGCCAAAGTAGTCCTCGGTGCCGGTGCCGCAGATGGTCGGGTATTGTGTGTCGCCGTCAATGAAGAACTTGATCTCGCCCTCGCCCCACCAGCCGTCGGAAAACTGCACCCAGGCCAGGTAGGTGCCGACATATTGCCCCTTGCCCTGTATCCCATCCAGTATCATGTGCTCCGGGCACTCCCGGGTTCCCATCGCCCGCCGCCACTGCGCGTGCAAGTAGGCGGCATCATCTGGCACCTCGGTCTCCGCCCACGTTATTTGGTAGAAGAAGCCGGGGATCTCCTCCCAGCGCTGATTCTCGATGGTAATCCTCGCCCCGTTGCAAAACGGCATCGGCCAGTAGCTGTTCATCCCGCCGCTGGGGTTTACCGCGACGGGCAGCGAGTTGATCTTCGCCCGCAGCGAATGACCGCAGCAGAAAAAATCGCCCAGCGGCACCTCCACTGAAGGCGTCTCCTCGCCGTCCCAGTACATGCGCAGGATGCAGTCGCGGTAGGCCGCCTCCCTGACGGTGATCCAGATGTGCTGAATGACGCCGGAGCCGCCGATATCGGCGAGCGTCACCGTTTCTTCGGCGGCCAGGGTAATGCAGGGCTTGACCTTCCAGCCCTCACCGAGCATCGCGGCCGCCATTCCCGGTTCCGGTTTGGCCTGCGCCCCGGCACCTTTTTCGCCTTTCGGATTCTCAGCACAGATAGAACGTGTCTTCGCATCAGCTAGGAATGGAACGCCGCCAAGCCCAAACTGAAAGCCGTGGTCAAACATAGTCAGACAGCCTCCTTCGCATGACATTTGTCGTCAATTACCACAACCGGTATGACATCCTTCTTCTCATACGCCATCCCGCGCGCAGCCGGCTTCTTCGCCGGCCCCGCAGCCCCCCAGAGAGCGCCTCAGGACCCGCATCCGCATCCTGGGTCAGCGTCGCCGGTCCATTCCAACATGCCACCGAGCAGGTTGTACACTTGCCCAAAGCCCTCAGCAATCAGAGTGTCGGCCGCCGTACGGCTGCGGACTCCGCTACCGCAGATGCAGCAGATCCGCGTGTTCTTGCCGAGCGTCGGCGCCCACGTTGCGATCTCCTCAACCGGCAAGTTCACGCTTCCGGGAATATGTCCTTCGGTGAATTCCGCCTGCGTGCGCACGTCAATAAGCAGAAGCGGCTGCCCGTCATCCATCATAGTTTGAAGCTCTGCCGCGGAGATGTCCTGCGGCTTCACCGGGGCGAGCGCGTGGCTTCCCCCGCAACCGGCCACTGCCGCCAGCACTGCCGCTGAAATCAACACTCCTGACACAGCGAGACCACGTTTCATACTGAACCTTCCTTAACACCGCCCTATTGTTCAGGTGAGCAGCATTGGCCTTCGCCGCTCGCACTGCTGTTACCTGCCGCCATTAACGAATTATCATTGCGATTCGGGGCGTACCCTTGCGCATCCTGTGGCGATTAGACAAAGCGGCGGCGATGTGGCATAATTGGTGCCGCCGTCTTGCTATTTGCAAACCCACCGACCCATCCAAACCGCGGCCAAAGTGAATTACTGCGCTCGTGACACTCGTCCCGAGGCTGCTCACCCAATCCGCTAGAATCAGGAGTATTGACCATGCCCAAGCATATTGACGTACTGCCCAGTTTTCAGAGAGGTGCCATAGAGTTCGCGCCGATACCGCAGTTCGTCTATACCGGCGACCTCAAGACAGAACTCGAAGCCGGCCTGCCGCCAGAAGACGCCGTGACGATGTACGATCACATGCTGCACATCCGCAACTTCGAGGAGACGATCGTGCAGCTTAAGAGCGGCCGGTACAAACCCATTCCCGACTTCCGCTTCATCGGCGCGACGCATCTGTCCATGGGCCAGGAAGCCGTGGCTGTCGGCACCATGGCGGCAATCAACCCGCATGATTACATCACCTCCACGCATCGCGGCCACGGCCATTCCATAGCCAAGGGCGCCTTTGCCCTGGAGCAGGCCGGGGTTGATGAAATGCTGGAGTTCCTGGGTGAGGCGGCCGCGAACTACGAGTTCGACGAATCCGACCGCAATTCGGTCTATCAAGCCGCCCTGCAGGAGCACATTTTCCGCACTATGGCCGAGCTGTTCGGCAAGGAAGAGGGCTACTGCCGGGGCCGCGGCGGCGGGATGCACATCGCCGACTTCAACGTCGGCCATCTGGGCGCTAATGCCATCGTCGGGGGTTCCTACGCTATGGCCACGGGCGCTGCCATGGCCGCCGACAAGCTCGGCGACGACAAGATCTGTGTCTGCCTGGTCGGCGACGGCGCGGCCAACAACGGCATCGCCCACGAGTCATACAACTTCGCCACGATGGCGCAGTTCGAGAACGGCTGTCCCATCATCTATCTGATCGAGAATAACCAGTACGGCATGACCGGCCAGCAGGTGGGCGAAGTCACCGGGATGCTACGCCTGGCTCGCCGGGGCGCGGGTTACAATGACGTCAACATGCACGCCGAAGTCGTCAGCGGCATGGACCCGCTGGCGGTACGCGATGCGGTCAAACGCGCCGCCGAAAAATGCCGCAGCGGGCAGGGTCCCGTGCTGCTGGAGTGCCTCACCTACCGCTACAAAGGCCACTCGCTGTCTGATAACGGTAGTGCCTACCGCAGCGATGAGGAAGAAGCCGCGTGGACGGACATTGATCCACTCAAGACCTTCCCGGCCCAGCTTATTGAAAACGGCGTGCTGGACGCCGACGCCGTCGCAGCCCACAAGCAGGCCGCAGCGGCGCTCATCGAAAAGGCGGCGATCATGGCTGGCGCGGCTACCGACCCGGACCCCAGCACCATCTACGAAGGCCTCTATACAAACACCACTTCAGAGGACATCGGCGATCAGTGGGCGACCCCCGCTGACGAGCTGCTGGGCGAGCCACAAAAAGCCCGTCGCGACGGCCGGGGACGCATCCTCGCCCGCCATGCAGTCGCTGAGGCGTTGATGGAAGAGATGCTGCGCGACCGGCGCGTGATACTCTATGGCGAGGACGTGGCCGACTACGGCGGCGCCTTCGGGGCCACTCGCGGACTGTTTGAGCTATTTGGCCGCAACCGCGTGTTCAATGCCGCCATCTCGGAGGCCGCCATCTGCGGCACCGCTGCCGGGGCTTCGATGGCCGGCCTGCGCCCGGTTGTTGAGATCATGTACATTGACTTCGTCCCGATGGCGATGGACCAGATTGGCAACCAGGCCGCCAAGAACCGCTACATGTTCGGCGGCAAGGCCACGCTGCCTCTGGTCATCCGCACCACCATCGGCGGCGGCCGGGGCTATGCCGGTCAGCACTCCCAGAGCCTCGAGGCCATCGTCACGATGTTCCCCGGCCTGGTGGTCGTCGCGCCCTCTTCGGCCCACGATCTGAAGGGCCTGCTCAAGAGCGCGATCCGCGATGACAATCCGATAATCTTCATCGAGCACCAGCATCTCTACACCTCCAAGAACGAGGTGCCGCAGGAGGAGTACACCATCCCGCTCGGCGTCGGCAATATCACCCGCGAAGGCTCCGACATTACGGTGGTGGCGTATTCCTTCATGCGCCATGTCGCCGAAGAGGCGGCGCAGATGGCCGCAGCAGAGGGCATCTCGGTCGAGATCGTTGACCCCCGCACACTGCTGCCACTCGACACCGACCTCATCAACGAGTCCGTCCAAAAGACCGGCCTGCTGCTGTGTGTCAATCAGGCGCCATCAATTGGCTGCTATGCCGAGCACATTGCGTACGAGGCGCAGGAGGCGTGTTTTGAGGCGTTGCAGAAGCCGGTGCGGATCGTGGCCTCCCATGACGTGCCACCACCGATGGCCGCACCGCTGGAGAGCGAAAATATCCCTTCGCCGGAGAAGATCCTCCGCAACATCAAGGACCTGGTGGGGAAGTAGCTGCCTTCGGCCTGACCCGTTGCCCCAGAGCTTGGGTACGCCGGGCCTACCTCACCTGCCGGATATTGTAATTCCCGTCCACTACTTTGACGATCTGGATTTCCACGCCGTTATTGGCCAGCGTGAAACTGTCACCCTGGAACAGGGCCTCCGGCTTGTCCGAGTACACAAAGAAGATATCGTACTCGCCGTCTGGCACGAACACGGACGAACGCCCGTTGGGGGCGACCTGAAAGTCTTTGCCATTCCCACCGCAGCGCACCCCCACCATCACGCTGAAGTCGTTGGGGTTGCGCACGCGCACCTCATTAGCCCCTGCCAGTTGCCCGGTGAAGCTCGGAAGCGAAGCTTTGGTCACAGCAGGCTCCTCAACGGTCGCACTCTCTGGCGCGGTCTCTGCCTGCCTGGGCACAGCGGGCTTCTCAACGGTCGCACTCTCTGTCGTGCTCTCTGGCTGACACCCGGCCACGAAGCTCAGTACCATCACGAGCATGACGAAGGCGGCGATACTCGATATCCTGCGCATTGCTTTTCGCTCCTTTGCGAAACTGGCGCCAAGACAGGCCTGCTCCAGCACAGCCAGACCAGCGTCACTAGTTTTCTCCGCCGTGGGGCAGTCTCCTGCTATGGCGAACATTCCGCCTGCAAGGCTAAGGAGGCGTGGTTGCATGTCTCGAAGAAGGGAATATGTTCGCCCCAGGCAGGTCTTGTGCGCCACGCGCGGAATCTTCTTCTGAGACACAAAACGAAACGAGGTGGCATGATGGCTGATAATTTGCGCGTCCTGGCAGTCGTCGCGCACCCTGATGATGAATGTATGCTGTCCGGGACACTGGCGCTTCAGGCTCAGGCCGGAGTTGATGTCACACTGGCCGTCGCACTCAACGGCAACCGCGGCGGGCCCAGTGGAATCGCTCCCGAAACACGCGCCGAAACCCGGCACGCCGAAATGCTCAAAGCCTCCCAGGTGCTGGGGGTGAAGCTGGAATGGCTCGACTACGGCGACGATGATTTCATGCAGCATTTCCATGAAGACTACCAGGCCACGGAGATGAATTTTCGCAATCTGGTGCGCCGCGTTGACCCGCAGCTTCTGCTGGTCGCACCGCTGGATGATTACCACCAGCACCACCGCCACACCGCCGAGGTTGCGCTCAATGCCTCCATCAACGCCAGCAACTCGGATATCGTCAGCGATTATCCTGCCTCCTCGGCTATCCCATGGGTGCTGCACTACCCGCCCCTGCCAGGAACGCAGTTTGTGCCCTCTATTTATGTGGACATCACTCGGACCTTTGAACTGAAGATCGCGGCGCTCAAGTGTCACGAAAGCCAGCACCAGTACCTCCAGCAGCGCCACCGCACCGACATATTCGCCCAGATCGAAGCCACGGCTCGCCACTACGGCGCTGCTTGTGGCGTGGAGTTCGCCGAGCCGTTTGCCCTTTGTCATCGCTTCAACCGCATCGCACCGATCCAGGAATTGGCAAGATTCTTCCCGCAGATTGAAGACAGATAGCCCGCGTTGTTCACATCAGCGCGTGCCTTGGGCTTCCCTAATATAGTCGCGTGGCTCGGGCATCCCAAAAAAACCCGTGGGTCGGGCTTCCACTGTAGTTATGCAAAAAATTGTTGGTAGAAGCAAGATAAGAGGGGGCATATGGCGAACACAGGCTTAAATGCAGCAACATTCAATGCCGAGCTCGCCAAGGATGCCGC
>JAUVVY010000049.1 GCA_030604405.1 bacterium
CACCGCAACGGCCAACGACAACGGCAGGGCCAGGCTTGCAAGCTTCGCATTGCGAAGCTTGCTGCGACAGGCCCCTCCATTACGGCTAACGGCTGCAGGGCACCAGCCCGGAACCAGAATTGCTCGAGATCTGCATAAGTACAGTTTCTAGCCCGACGCTGTTGCCTTGTGGCGGGGCCGTCGCTTCTCGCCGGCCGAAACTTCCAAGCCATAATCACTATCAGAGGTGAACCTGATGCTCCCAATCAGAGCAGGGCTGGTCGGCGTCGGCCCGGTCGGCGACAGGATCTACGCCTGTGTCAAGGAGCGCAATTTCGACCTCGCCGAGGCGTTGAGAGTGATGGCGACACATGAGCGCCACGAGGTCCTGGGCGGCAACGAGGTACTGGTCAAGCAGATCGCACCGGAGCTTTTCGAGAGCCTCGACGTGGTCTTTTTCGCCGGCCGCGAGGGGGCCAGGGGAGCTTCGGTGGAGTGGGGAAAAGTCGCCATTGACGCCGGAGCCTACGTCATTGACAACGGCGGCGATTTTCGCCTTGACCCCGACATTCCGCTGGTCATTCCTGAGGTAAACATGGACGTGGTCAGCGCGGCCACCAGGTTCATTTGCAGCCCGAATTGTTCGACGATACAGATGTGCGTTGCCCTCGCTCCGCTGTACCGTGTCGCGAAGATCAAGCGGATTGTGGTCTCGACCTACCAGGCCGCTTCCGGCTGGGGCGCGCGGGGCCAGGAGGAGCTCAATTCGCAGATCGAGCAGCTTGCCCAGGGCGAAGTCACCGAATGGGACCCTACCGTTTTTACAAAGCCGCTGGCGCTTGACTGCATCCCTCACATAGACGCCTTCCTTGACAATCTTCACACCAAGGAAGAGATGAAGATGGTCTATGAGACCCAGAAGATCTTCGCCGACCCCGACATGGCGATCACGGCTACGACGGTGCGAGTCCCGGTCGAGATCGGACATTCCGAAGCCATCAACATCGAATTCGCCGGCGAAATGAACGCGGAAATGGCGCTCGAGATTCTGCGCGACCCGGAGCAGTCCCCCGGCGTGGTGGTCATTGACGGGCCGACGGCGGATCCCAACTATGGCACTGTGCGCGACCAGGCCGACCCGAGCAAGGAGCCCTGGGCCGGTCATCGGTATATTGACGAGCGCGGCTATCCGACACAGGCCGATGTGCTGAGGGACGAGTACAAGGACGCTGTCCTGGTGGGCCGTGTGCGCGATGATGTTACCAGGCAAAACACCATCAACCTCTGGTGCGTATCGGACAACCTGCGCAAGGGCGCTGCCACTAACGTCGTACAGATTGCCGAAGAGATGATCGACCGCGGCATCATCCCCTAGTGTTGTGCCCTATACGGAGTGTGACATTCTTCCATCGCGTAGCTCCGGGATCCCAATAATCATCCCGTGGGTCGGGCATCCTGCCCGACTCCCTTACCGTTGCCGTACGCGGTTCTGCCCTCTCCCCCCCTGGGAGAGGGGAATACAAGGGGTGAGGGCCGCCGTTCGCAGAAAAACCCCAAAAGCATCACAAACATTTCCCATCATTATTTGGTAAAACGCCTCCCTCGCAGAGACTCTACTAGTGGGGGACATTATTTCCGGTGCATTGCGACGAGCCGCTTGCCCTAGACCTATTGGCTTACCCAATAGAAAAAATTCCCGTTCTACCCTGCAACTTTGCATGCTGGCAACTAAAGTAGATTTGCTCCCCCCTAGTAACAAATGCCGTAGTATCAGGGCCTCGTGGCGTTGGCGGCGGTTTACTCCCCTAGAGCAAAACGCCGATTTGACCCCCTCAGCAAGGGCTTGCTGAGGGGGGTCAACCGGCGGGTCGCTTTTCCGCAAAAAGGATGCACAAGCCAACTTATGAAAAGGTGTCCGCCCGTTTGTGGCGAATAAGAGGGTTATCATCGCGGACGCATACTGTCCGCACATGGGTACTGTGAACTTGATGGGAGGCAGAGAAATGGCGCGTTTTGGCAATGTTCTGACCGCTATGGTGACGCCGTTTGATGAGCAGTTTGCGGTGGATTATGACCGGGCGGCGGAGTTGGCTAAACGCCTGATAGACCTCGGTTCCGACGGCCTGGTGGTTACCGGCACCACCGGCGAATCGCCGACCCTGACTTCCGAGGAGAAGCTCAAGCTCTATGAGGTGACTAAGCAGGCGGTGGGCGATGCCCCGATTATCGCCGGCACAGGCAACAACAACACCGCCGCCACCATCGCGCTTACCGAGAAGGCCTCGGCCCTGCCCATTGATGGAATAATGTTTGTCGGGCCCTATTACAACAAGCCGTCGCAGGAGGGCTTCCATCAGCACTTTAAGGCCGCCGCCGCAGCCACCGATCTGCCGGTGATCGTCTATAACGTTCCTGGCCGCACCGGCAAGAATATCGAGGCCTCGACCGTGCTACGGCTGGCAGAAGATGTCGAGAATATCGTGGCGGTCAAGGAAGCCAGTGGGGACCTCCGTCAGATCGCCGAGATCGCCGCCAAAGCGCCGCACGGCTTCGAGGTCTATTCCGGCGACGATGCAATGACTTTGCCGTTACTGGCCGTCGGCGGTGTCGGCATCATCAGCGTGGCCGCCAACATCAATGGTGTGCACATCGCAGAGACGGTGGCCGCTTACAAAGCCGGTGAGACGCGGCGGGCGACCGAGCTACATCACATGCTGCTGCCGCTGTTCGATGCCTGTTTCCTGCCATCCGGCAACCCGTCTTGCGTGAAGAGGGCACTGGAGATCTGCGGCTTCCCGGTCGGTGGCACGCGGCTGCCGGTGGTACCGGCATCTGATAAGGATAGCGAAGTTATTCGCGCCGTCTGTGAGCAATTGGGCCTGGCTTGAGGGCCCTTCTAGCAACATTCGTAGGCACTCATGCTCGATAAGGCCGCCAAACAGGAGATTCTTGATGAGATAGCCGCCCAGGTGCGGGGCTGTACGCGCTGCCCGCTGCACCGCAGCCGCAGCAACGCTGTGCCGGGCGAAGGCAACCCTGACGCCGATGTGATGTTCATCGGGGAAGCCCCCGGCCACTACGAGGACCAGCAGGGGCGGCCCTTTGTCGGCAATGCCGGCCAACTGCTCGACAGACTCCTTGGTATCGCGGGCCTGGGGCGCAGCGACGTGTTTATCGCCAATATCCTCAAGTGCCGTCCTCCGAAGAACCGCGATCCGGGACCTGATGAGAGAGCTGCGTGCTCTGAATACCTCGACGCGCAGATCGCCACGATCCAGCCGCTCGCCATCTGCTTGCTGGGGCGCGTGCCGCTGCAAACTCTGCTCGAGCCCGGCGGCTCGATTACGCGGCTCCACGGCAAGCCACAGGAAAAGGATGGCATGCTGTGGGTGCCGCTGTTCCATCCGGCGGCGGCTCTGCATCGGGCTGACTATATGCCGCAGCTTGAGGAGGACATGGCGAATCTGAAACAGATACTGGACAGTCGGCTTGAGTGACGGGCCGGGCACGGAATTCAGCCCAACGAGCAAACGGTGTCGGGCTGGAAAGCCCGACCTACGCGATAGATGAACGGCTCTGCATCGGGCTGACTACATGCCGCAGCTTGAGGAGGACATGGCGAATCTGAAACAGATACTGGACAGTCGGCTCGCCTGAGGGCTGTGATGAACACACGGAGGTAAGCCCGCAATGCTATGCACGCGTACACCATTCGCAGCCTTGGTAGCGATGCTTATTGTGTGCGTCGGTGCTTGTGGTGCCGCCTTTGGCGGCCCGGAGGCGAGCGACGTCGTCGCGTACACACCCATAGACTTCGCGCCGGTCAGTCTCGAGTCCAAAGAGGGCAAGACATTCGACCTGCTGGCGCCAAAAGACCTCGAGCGGACGCCACGCCATTACATGATGGTCGCTGCCACCGTCAGGACAACGGGCATCGCGCGGGTCGCGCTGGTGCTGGTTGATATACTCAACAGGGACTACAAGGGCGAGGTCGTCAAGCTGCCACATGGCGAGGAGCACGAAATCCGTGTCCATGTGCAGCGCCCGCTTTCGATGCTGCGGGCGGTGCGGATTCATATCAAGGGCCAAGCCGTCGAGGTACTGAAGCTGCGGATCTACTGCGCAGTTGAGAAGCTGCCGGAGCCTGATGCGGCGGTTCGAGGGCCTATGGATGAGACTTCGATTCAGGCGGCTTTGAACTCGCTTGGAGACGACGGCGGAGTGGTGTACATCCCGGCAGGGACTTATACGATCAACAATCCAATCATAATCCCCGCTAGTAATATCAGCGTCTATGGCGATGGGCGTGATACGCTCCTGCAAGGCACGTGGTCCGGGGCCAAAGAGCTTATCATCGCCGAGGACAAAGAGAACCTGCGTTTCAGCCGCCTGCACCTGCGCAGTCTGTCGCTTGAGGA
Source organism: bacterium (assembly GCA_030604405.1). Lineage (GTDB taxonomy): Bacteria > Armatimonadota > Zipacnadia > Zipacnadales > UBA11051 > UBA11051. The sequence continues at coordinate 4,398 of JAUVVY010000049.1, forward strand.
ATGTCGCAGCCAGGATGCCTTCGCCGCGAAGTCGCCAGAACGGCGGCACCAGTCTTCTGTTCTCAAAACCGGCATTGAGTTGCGCGGGTGTAGGAACACGCGGGTGGATCATTGTGAAGTCGAACTTTTCGGCAATGTAGGCATAATGTTTGAGGGCGGCACCGATAACCTCGTGGATCACTGCTTTGTGCACGGCTACTTTCCCTATGGTGCCGGCTACGGCATCGGCGCGCGCGGCACTAAGGAGACCTACATCGAGGACAATAATATCGAGAACCATCGGCACAGTATCACCACCTACAAAGGCTGCGAGAAGTCCTTCGAGCGCTTCAATCGCCTGGTCAAGGACCCATACGCGGTGCCCGACTGGTACCGCGACCCCAAGTCCATAACCTATCTATCCAGCTACCCGATCAACGCCCATCCCGGCTGCGGGTGGGTTTGCGCCCATGACAACTATGTGGCGATGACAACCGGGCTGATGTGGTCGGCGGCAGAGATGCGGGGAAATTCCGGCTGGCTCTACCGCAATGTCATCAAAGCCTGCACCATCGGCATCATGTGCGGGGGCAACTCGACAGATGTGTGGACGTGGGACAATGAGTTTGTCGCAGCGACGGAGAACTATGGATCGAGCGCCGATGGTGAGATCCACTTTGGTGAAAGGCCGCCGAGTTTCGCGGAAACTCCCTATCCCTACAAGCTCAACCGCATCGGCTGGTGGCCGGGAGCCAAAGAAGGCGCAGCGCAGATAGTTAAGGCCGAAACGCAGTTCGCCGGGCCGGAGAATCGGGTGCTGCGGGTGGTGCGTGCTCAGCAATAGGATATATCAGGCAGGGCTGCGCGACCCACGGCAATGATAAGGGACGGAGTCGGGCAGGATGCCCGACCCACGGGATGACTATTGAGATGCCCGGGGCACGCGATAGGTAAAAGCAATTGTGCCGCGAAAGGGGTAATCATTATGACGATGCGAGTGGCGATGGCTGTGCCGATAGCGGTCGCAGCCGTAGTATTGTCGTACGCCCACAGTTGTGCTGCGGACGGGCCTGCTCTGGCAGCGGCTGTTGTGGTCGAATATGAGCCCACAGAGTTTGCACCGTTAGTGCTCAGGCCCTACGAGAAACGGGGCTTCAACCTGCTTCCGGAGGGGGAGCTGGAAAGAACGCCGCGCGATTATGTGAAGGTCACGGCTACTGTGAAGGCGACAGGTAGCTGCCGCATCGAGCTAGCACTGGTGGACATTCTCAACCGAGAGTACCGCAGTGAGGTCGTCGAGCCGCCGCCCGGCCAGGAGACGAAGATCAGCGTTGACATGGAGCAAGTCGGTCGTCCGCTCTCAATGCTGCGGACGGTGCGCCTGTATGCGGAGGGGACGCCTGTGGAGGTGCTCGGCCTGAGGATATACTGTGCGGTCGAGAAGCTGCCGGAGCCGGATGTAACAGTGGAAGGCCCGATGGATGATACTTCGATTCAGGCGGCGCTGGACTCGCTGGGTGAAGATGGCGGTGTGGTCTATATTCCCGCCGAGACCTACCTAATCAACAACCAGGTGATTATTCCAGCCGACAATATCACAATCTACGGCGATGGATGTGACACGATCATCCAGGGCACGTGGCCTGATTCCAAAGGCCTGTTCAAGTGCGAGAGCCGCACCAACCTGCGCTTCACGCGGTTGAAGTTTCGCAGCCTGCCGATTACCGATTTCCGCGGTTACAGTAACGAGCGCTACGTTGAAAAGCCGGAGGATATCGGCAAGCCCTCAGTCACCAGCCGTGGGATCGAACTGCACGGCTGTACTAATACGCGCATCGATCACTGTGAGATCGCGTTTTTCGGCCATGCCGGTATCATCCACTATGGTGGCACCGACAACCTCGTGGATCACTGCTTCCTGGACGCGAACTTCCGCTACGGTTACGGTTATGGCGTGGCCACGCCTCGCACCAGGGAGCTGTACATCGAGGACAACAACTTCGAAAACCATCGCCACGGCATCGCAGGCAATGCAGGCGGCGCATCGTATATCGCGCGCTTCAATCGGCTGGTCAAGTACGCCAAGGTGTTCCCTTCATGGAACCAGAGCGCAAAGGGCATCAACCAACTGCGGGCCCACGAAATTGACGCCCATGCCAAGTGCGGATGGATTTATGCGCATGACAACTATGTGGCGATGTACGACGCGGTGATGGGTGCGGCCGCCCACATGCGAGGCAACCAGGGGTGGCTCTATCGCAACGTTTTCGAGAACTGTTCGCCGGGCATCTACTGCTCCGGTAATTCCGACGATGTCTGGACCTGGGACAACGTCTCGCTGACCGAGCATCCTCTTCAGGCCTCAAAGGCGCAGGGCAATATCTACTTCGACCAGAAGCCGGACAACTTTGCCGAGATACCGTATCCGTATGCGCTGAACCGGATGGGCTGGTGGCCGGGAGCAGAAGCAGGTGCCGGGCAGATAGTCAAGCCGGAAACACAGTTCGCCGGACCGGAGGAGGCCCGGGTGTTGCGGGTGGTGGCTGCTGAGCAATAGAATGTGTGAAGCAGAAAACGCCTGACCATGCGACAGGTAAAACGATCGTACTGCGAAAGGGGCACTTGTTATGATGATGCGAGTCGGGATGTTCGTACCGATAGTTCTGTCAGCCGTAGTGCTGCTGTGCGCCTACGGTTGTGCTGCCGAGCCGCCGCCGGGAGCCGTGTTGGTGGAATTCGAACCCGTGGATTTCGCGCCGCTGAAACTCATCCCGGACAGAACAAACACGTTCGACCTGCTTGTCTCCGACGACCTGGAGCGAACTCCGCGGGATTATGTGAAGATCACCGCCAGCGTAAAGGGGTCCGGTACGTCTCAAGTTACGCTGGTGCTGGTGGATGTGCTCAACAGAGAATACATGAGCGAACCCGTTGATCTGAAACGTGACCAGGAAGCGGAAATCAGCATAGATATGGAGCAGGTCGGGCACCCGATTTCAATGTTGCGGGCGGTGCGAATTCAACTGGAGGGCGAGCCCGTCGAAGTGTACGGGCTGAAGGTCATCTGCGCGGTCGAGAAGCTGCCGGAGCCGGATGTAACAGTGGCAGGGCCGCTCGATGATACCTCGATTCAAGCGGCCTTGAATGACCTGGGTGAAGAGGGTGGTGTGGTTTACATACCTGCGGGCGAATACGTCATCAACAATCAGGTGACTGTTCCGTGCAATAACGTCACTATCTATGGCGACGGGCCTGACACGATGTTGCAGGGCATCTGGTTTGAGACCAAAGGCATGATAGTGGCGGAGAATCGAGAGGACCTGCGCATCAGCCGTCTGCATTTCCGCAGCCTGCCGCTTGAGGAATTTCGCGGCTACAATAGCGAGCAACATGCCGCAGTGCCGGAAGATGTCGGCCGGCCTACTGTAACCAGTCTCGCCGTGCAGCTTATTAATTGCACAAGAGTACGTGTGGATCACGTCGAGTTCGAGCGTTTCGGCTACAGCGGGATACTGCTGCGGGGCGGCACCGAAATCTGCATTGACCACTGCTTCTTCCACGAGAACTTCCGCTATGGGCTCGGGTACGGCATCGTCCCGTGCGCTACCACAGAGTGCTATGTGGAAGATAATAACTTTGAGAACCATCGCCACGGGGTCGCCGGCGGACGCGGTACGATGGCCTCTTACACCTGCCGCTTCAACCGCTTCGTCAAGGATATCAATGCGGTTCCGGCAGAGGGATGGAAGCAAGTCAGCTCGCACGAAATTGATGTGCATTCCGGTTGCTCGTGGCTGTACGCGCACGACAACTACGTCGAGATGAAGAACGGGATGATGTCGTCCGGAGCCTGTTTACGCGGCAACCCGGCCTGGGTGTATCGCAACGTGTTTGTCAATTGTAACAACGGCATCTACGTAGTCGGCGCCTGCGACGACGTCTGGACCTGGGACAACGAATTTACCGACTGCCCGAATGACCAGGTAAACAAGGCCACAGGCACGGTCACTTTCGACACCAAGCCGGGCAACTTTGCGGAGATACCGTATCCGTATGCGCTGAACCGGATGGGCTGGTGGCCAGGAGCGAAAGAGGAAGCGGCAGAGATCGTCAAGGCCGAAACCCAGTTCCCAGGGCCAGAGGGTGCGCAGGTGCTGCGGGTGGTTGGGGCTGAGGAGTAGAGGTGCGCGACATCTTCCCTGCCCCCGGCCCCTTTCTCAGCGGGCGGCTATACATTACCCACAAGTGGAAGGAAGACGGCAGTGCCGCGAGTGAGAAGAAAGCTTGCAAGCAAGCGCGGGACATAAACCTAACCCCCTGACTCCCCCTTCCCTACCAGGGAAGGGGGCTGGGGGGATAGGAGTGCCGTTTGCCTAATCACCGTGAGGATGTCAGAGTTTCGGTAAGGGTCACTGCCAACGGTGTCGGGCTGGAAGCCCGACCCACGGATTCTTTGGGGATCCGCGTGCCACATGGGGTACTTGGCTGGGCTAGAGCATGTAGCGGCTGAGGTCGGCGTCCTGGACCAGGTCGGCAAGCTGCGCGGCGACATACTCCCCGTCAATCGTGATGTGCTGGCCGCTGATCTCCGGCGCGACAAATGAAAGCTCCTCCAGCAGGCGCTCGACAAGTGTGTAAAGCCGTCGGGCGCCGATGTTCTCCGTCTGCTCGTTGACCTGCTGGGAGAGTTTGGCAATCTCGGCAATCGCCTCATCAGTGAACTCGATCTCCACGCCCTCCGTCTCCAAAAGCGCTGTGTACTGCTTGACCAGCGAGTTTTCCGGCTCTTGCAGAATCCGCTCGAAGTCATCCCGCGTTAGACTGTCGAGTTCGACGCGGATCGGGAAACGTCCCTGCAGCTCGGGGATCAGCTCCGAAGGCTTGGTGGTGTGAAAGGCGCCGGCAGCGATGAAAAGAACATGGTCGGTGGATACCGGCCCGTATTTGGTCATCACAGTGCAGCCTTCAACTATCGGCAGGATGTCGCGCTGCACGCCCTCGCGTGAGACGTCAGGGCCGTGACCGGTTTCGCGGCCGGCGATCTTGTCCAGCTCATCGAGGAAGACGATGCCATCGTTCTCCGCGCGGTGCACCGCCTCGCGAGCAATGGCCTGTGTGTCAATGAGCTTTTCCGCCTCCTGTTGGACCAGGACGGGGCGGGCTTCAGCGACAGTGGTTCGCTTAGCGCTCGTCTGACGCGGGAAGAGATTACCCAACATGTCCGCCATGTCGAATCCCATCTCTTCCATACCGGCGCCGCTGAAAATTTGCAGGTTCTGCATCTGGGATTGCTCGATCTCGAACTCGATTTCCTGATCTTCGAGCTCGCCTGCGGCCAGACGCTGGCGCGTGAAGTCGCGCACCCGTTGTGCCTGGTCGCGCTGCTTGCGCTCTAACTCATAGCGTGCCTCCTGACGTTCGGGGTCCTGCGGGGCCTCTTCGGTGTCGTTGAAGAGATCTCCAAGCCACGAAGGACGGCTGGTCTGCTCCGACGACGCCGGGGCCAGGGCATCGAGCAGGCGTGCCTCGGCGCGTTTCCTGGCCTCCTCTTCGACCTCTCTAAAGGCCTCCCTCTCGACCATGCGGTAGCCGATATCAACAAGGTCACGGACTATGGACTCAACGTCGCGGCCCACATAGCCGACCTCAGTGAACTTGCTGGCTTCGATCTTCAAGAACGGCGCGTTCACCAGCGCTGAGAGGCGGCGGGCGATCTCAGTCTTGCCGACGCCGGTAGGCCCGATCATGAGGATGTTCTTGGGTATGACCTCATCGCGCAGTTCATCAGTTATTCTCTGTCGGCGTACGCGATTGCGTATCGCGATCGCCACAGCGCGCTTGGCCTTGTCCTGGCCGACGATGAACCTATCAAGCTGCTCCACGGTCTCTCGTGGCGTGAGTGCGTCGTTCACGACAGTACCTCCACTGCAATCTGATCGTTGGTATAGACACAAAGCCTGGAAGCGATCTTGACAGCTTCCTCGGCGATTTGCTCTGCGGACATGTCGGTGTGGGTCAGCAGCGCCAGCGCAGCGGCCTGGGCGTAGGGCCCGCCGGAGCCGATACCGATCACGTCATCGTCGGGAACCAGCAGATCGCCGGTGCCGGAGACCAGCAGCAGGTTCTCCTTGTCCCCCACAATGAGCAATGCCTGCAACTGCCGCAGGACCTTGTCGGTGCGCCACTGTTTCACAAGCTCCAGACACGCACGGGGCAGATTTCCAGAGAATTCGTCAAGCTTGCCCTCCAGGCGCTCGAACAGCGCCAGCGCATCGGCTGCAGCTCCAGAATACCCGGCCAGCACCCGGTCACCGTACATGCGCCGCAACTTCGATGCGCGGTTTTTGAAGACGATCTCACCGATGCTGACCTGGCCGTCGCCGGCTACTGCAAGCGTGCCGTCGCGCCGCACAGCCAGGACGGTCGTGCCGCGTGTCTTTGTGTTCTCTGTATTACTCATCCTGCTCAGAGCCTCCTTTGGCGAGCGGATGCGTCTGTGCGTAAACGTCCTTCATGCGCCTGGTGGTGACATGAGTATAGACCTCGGTGCTGCGCAGGCTGACGTGGCCCAGCAACTCCTGGATCGTGCGCAGGTCCGCCCCGCCATCGAGCATGTGGGTGGCGAAGCTGTGACGCAGAGCATGAGGCGAAATGCCGGTGCTGACTCCGGCCTCCAGGATGTACTTGTGCACCAGCTTGTAGATGTATGAGGCGTCCAGCGGCCGGCCACTCTTCGACAAGAAACAGGTGTCCTCCTGCTTGCCATCGCTGCGGTTGCGCAATAGCTGCGGTCGAGCACGCTGGAGATACTCCTGCAGGGCCTGTGCCGCCGGTTCGCCGAAGAGCACCTCGCGCTGCTTGTTGCCCTTGCCCACCACGCGTATCTGTCGCTCTTCCACGTCAATGTCAGGTAGCTTGATGGCGACCAGCTCCGACCTGCGCATTCCTGTGGCGTAGAACAGCTCCAGGATTGCGCGGTCGCGGCACCCGAGAGTGGTATCTGCATTCGGAGCGGCCAGCAATGCGGCCACCTCCTGCGGGTACAGAAACTGGGGCAGGACGTGGTCGAGCTTGGGCAGACGCGCCAGTGCGGCGGGATTAGCACCGGCTAACTCCTCGGCGACCAGGAATCTGAACAAGCTGCGCAAAGCAGTGATCTTGCGCCCAATCGAGCGTTTCTCGTACTTCTGCCGGTGCAAATGAGCAACATACTCGCGAATGACGCCGTAGTCAACGGAAGCAAAGTCGGCACTGCGCTGCTCACCCCAGATCGAGGCCAAAAAATCCATGAACTGCACCGCGTCGTGGGCGTACGCCTCGGCAGTGTGTGCCGATACCTGCCGCGAATTGAGCAAATACTCGATGAAGGCGTCAATGTATGCTGCAGACATTTTGGGTGATCTCGCAGTCTATTGTAACACTGCGCGCTCCACGAGTATAGTAATGCCGCCAGAATGGGCTAAAGTTCCGCCGGGTGTAAGTCATTTTCCTCGATGAGGCGGTCGAGGGCGTCGAGAGCGTTCTGCGCCCGCGCCGCCCGCCGCTGCTCTTTCGAGCCGCCGCTAGTATCCGCCTCTTCCGGCAACATCCCGAAATTTACCGCCAGTGGTCGAAATGTCTCCGGATCCGCCGTCAGCAGCGACCGCGTCATAGCACCGCAAAGGGATTCCGCAGGCAGCTCCACAAGCTGCTTGCGCTGGAGGCAGCGGGCAGCGTTGACGCCAGCAAGCCAGCCCGAGGCCGTCACTGCCGCATAGCCCTGCAGACCCGCAATCGCCCCGGCGAGCAACAGACCAGGGCGCCGGCTAAGCTCATACGTCGGCTGCAGCAGCGCCGGCGAATTGATATACAGCGCGCGGTGCAAAGCGCCGTAGCGGACAAATTCGGCCCGCTCAAGGCCGCTGATGTTGCTGAAGAGACGCTGTTGGTCAGGCGGCGAGAGGCCGGTGTGCATGTTGACCGCCCGATAAACTGAATGCTCCGCATTGTCCGCGCACAGTTGGCAGACGGCAGATGGCGGCTGTTCGCTGCCCGGACGACTCAGCCCCGCCGGATTGAGTGGCCCGGCAGTCAGGGGCCTATCGCCCTGCGCTGCGGTGACCTCCAGGGGAAGGTACTGACTGAATACATTATGAATACTTGCGCCCTCGGGCAAACCACTTCCGGCCTCCGCCAGCACTGCCAGGAACCGCTCAAGCTGCCCTTCGTCCAGCGCGCAGTTGCGATAGAGCGGCTGGTCTTGGTCGAACCGTGCCTGCAGCCATGTCACATCATCATGTATCGAAGCCGCGTCAATCAATGGCTCGGTAGCGCCGTAGAAAAAGCGGTACTCGTGGCCAGTAATACCAAACAGACTACGAGCCAGCGGCGAGGAGGTCATAGGACCAGTGGCAATTACAACCGGGCCCTGCGGCGATACCGGGGCAGCTTCTTGCCTGCACAGCTCGATGTGCGGATGCGCCTGGATGCGTTCGGTGACATGCTCGGCAAAAGCTTGGCGGTCAACGGTCAGGAGACTGCTGTCGATCACGCGAGTGGCGTCGGCGGCCTGGATGATGAGTGAATCAAGACGGCGCAGCTCCGCGATCAGTAGCCCGGTGGCGCGGTCGAGCTGATCCAATCCAAAAGAGCCACTGCCGGTCAGTTCGGCCAGCAGTCCGGTGCTGTGCATCGGCGTCTGGCCCTCGGGGCGTATTTCGTACAGCCGTACAGCCGCCCCGCGCCGGGCCGCCTGATAGGCGGCTTCCGCCCCGGCCAAACCGCCTCCGATGATAGTAACGTGCGCCTCGTGCATTGGGAGATCGCTTTCCGGTGAAGCCAACATGGCATGGGAACAATCAGAGGTTACTGCAGCGCGGCCCACACAGGATGAGTGCGTTGCCATGCCGAGAGGTCAACCCAGGAGGTATCGAGTGGTTCAAGTTGCAGCGGGGGTGGCGCGGGCAGTCGGGCAACGGTCTGCGGCGCGTCCCACCACAGTATGCCCGTCATAACAAAGACCTGGTGCCAAGCCACGGCAATGAGCAGCACCGCAAGCGCCACCAGCAGCCATGTCCGATAAGGCATGATTCTCCTCTAGCCGTCGCGCACCCGGCGCGGCAGCGATTGCCTCTGCATTCGCACAGCGCCGCAGCGGGGACAGCGAAACTTGCGCTTATTGTGATATGTGCCGCGCAACTGCTTCATTTGGATGCGGCATTTCTTGCATCTCAATGTTTCGACAACCTTCTACTTCGGAGCCGAGCCGGGAGTCCGCCCACCAACAAGGGGAAAAGCGGAGCAGCAGCAAAACGGCAGGCAAGCAAGAGCCGCTCAGGGCATGCCGCTTTCATAGAGCTGCAGGAACAGATCAGACACCCTCTTTACATAGCGCTGGGTCTCTGAAAAATTGGGGACGCCCCCGGCTCGCTTGACCGCATTCGGCCCGGCATTGTAACAGGCCAGCGCCAGAATCGTCTGCTCGTAATTGGAGCGGTTCTCGTAAGTGTAAAGCTGCTCGGCAAGGTACTTGATGCCACCCATAATGTTCTGCTGAATGTCCCACGGGTCGCTCACGCCGACGTACTTGGCCGTGCCAGGCATCAACTGCGTAAGGCCCATCGCTCCGGCGTGAGAGAGACAACGGGGGTTGAAGTCGGACTCGTATTTGATCATCGCAAACGCGAGGCGATGGTCAATGGTGAATTTGTGCGAATAGTAGAGCACGGTTTCGACAATCAGCCTGACCTGCAAATCGTTGAGGCGGGGGTTGCGCTTCTTTACCCACTCCATCCAGGTGCTGACCGCCGCAGAAGTTGCCCACTGCTCCATGTCGGGGAATAGAGTGCCTGGTCGAGCCACAACCTCGGCTTGCGGCGGGCTGCTTTCCTGGCTGACCGGGGGACTGTCCGACGGCTGTCCGGCCAACGGGTCGCGGTTGATGGTATTTACGGCCTCAGCAGGTGATGCGGTGGTTTCCTGCTGAGCGACAGCGAGAACATTGCGTTTGGCGAGCGGCAGATCGGCAGTCAGCACGATTTCCCGCATCTGATAGTGGTCAAGCGGCTGCCCGTCAGCAGGAAATTCGGCAAGGACGTGCACGGTATTGCCGATCTTAATCAGTGCGTGATCGCCGGCGACGTCAATGAAGACGGCGTATTCGCTCCCCGCAATACGCAAGACAAAGCTGAGAGGACTGTCGGACGCTGAGGCTCGTGTGGTGCGGCCCACGATCTTACCGGCAATCTCGACGATATGACCGCGCACCTCGGGGCCACGGGCAGCTAGAGCATCCACCGTTGCAGTCGTAACAGCCTGCGACTGCCGGCGCGCGTCCAGATAACGTGCCGCGGCCACCTCCGGCTTCTCCGAGTAGGTGGTGTCAGGCTCAGCGATAAGCAGCGCCGGGAGGCCTGCGATGGCTATTGCAGCCAGCAGCCGGTGTGTGTAGAAGCTATTAATCTTCATGGGTCTCCCGCAGAACGTTCTACCTGCCTTGCGTCAGTTATACCACACCACACGTGCAAGTCGCCAGTTTTCGCTCACGAATGCCCCAAGAATGCGTTGCGTGGAGCTGCGCGGTGCCGAGAAACAGGTGAAGCCAGGAGAAGATGAGTTGGTACGCCCACGGGGAATCGAACCCCGGCCTACGGGCTGAGAACCCGTTATCCTTACCGCTAGACGATGGGCGCACGAGTGCGACACAATGAATTATATACAAGAAATGCGCTTTTCGTCAAGCAATACGGGGTTGCTGCAAGCGCCTACAACAGCCCAAAGAGCCGAGCGGCATTGTCGTAATAAATCATCTGTTTCTGCTCTTCTGTCAGGCCGGCATCCTCAAACATGCCGATTATGAAAGCCGGATCAATCAGGTCCATATCGCTGCCGTAAAGTATCTGCTCTGCCCCACAAATGTCAATGGCGCGTTCGACCTTGCCTTTGCCGGCCCAACTGCTGCAGAACTCCAGATACATATTCGGGTGCGTCCTGGCCAGCTTCGCCGCCTGGTCGGAATCCATGGCCGCCGCGTGGCCCATAATGAAGTTCAGCCCCGGATGCTTCTCGGCATAGCCAGCCAGCGTGCGTCCAACTTCAATGTCATAGGTATGAATCAGCATGGCGGAGGCATAACGGGCTACCTCTGCTACCATGTCCTCGAAGATCGGCGCATCTGCAGGCACACCGCTGTAGCCGGCTGTGTATATCTTCACGCCCACAAAGCCGTCTTCAGGCAAATAGCGTTCCATCTCGGCGATTGACTCGGGGATGAAATTCGGATTGACATAAACATAGCCAAGAAGCTGCTCGTGCTCGGCGACGATCTCGGCCATTTCTGCATTGCCCTCTTCCATGTCATAGAGTATGGCCAGGCCCGAAGAGCAAACAGCGTGCGCTACATCGTGCTTGTCACACAGGCGCAGCAGATTGTCAACAGTGCCGCAGTGCGGAATCGGGAAGTTCCATACTCCGTAATGGGCGTGCGCGTCAATTTTCTTCATCTATGAGCCCTCCAGATGCAGATACTTCAGGGCATTGCCGCCAAGAATGGCGGCACGGTCTTCGTCGCTGAGTTCGGCGTGCTGCACCATCGCATACGCCGCCCCAAAATAGCGGTCCGGGGAGTTAGACCCGAAGATGACCTTGTGCGGGCCTGCCACCCACACGAGGCCCTCGATGGTGCCGGGCGTGTCGAACATGTGCGTCTCGGCGAATACGTTGTCATATTCAGCGGCGACCGCGTAGGTCTCGGCATTGACGCCGTAGCCAGCGCCGATAATCACAATGTTGAAGCCAAACGGCGCGATAATCTCACCGATGAGCGTCTGATGACCGGTCGCGCCTGCCGGCAGCAGCATCACGGCCCCGTGCTCCGCAATCGCCTCGCAGAGATTCAGAAACGGCTTGCTGTTGATGGTCCAGCCCTGCTCGTCAGGGAAGAAACGGAATACGCGAAAGCCACGGTCGGCGCAGCGCTCGACCTCTTCAAGGCATCCGAAATGCCGACGAGGATCAATCGTCGCCACCGGAATCAGGCGCTCGTAGCGGTCGCAGACTTCCCAGGTTTCGTCATTGCCGGTCACGAAGTCGTAAAGCACCCCGCGCAGGCTGTAGGTCAGCGCCCGGTCAACGGCCTTGTCCTCAAGCAAGCTCAGCAGCGTCTCGGGCGACCAGTCCACGCGCTGCTTCGGGCTCTTTCCAAAGCAGGTGTTGATATCAACTAACATGGGGCTATTCCCCTCTTTGCTGTCGGGATTACTCTCTGAGATTGGTACGTCTGAAAGACAACGGCAAACGCCTGGGCCGGATGGGGCCCGTCCTTCGCTTCGCTCAGGCCACCTCACCCACGCCTGCGGCGTGGGTACCCGGCCCCTCCATACGACCTAACGGCAACGGCTGTCAGGCTGGAAAGCCTGACCCACGCGAGAGAAGAAAGAATGCTCTATTGTATCCACCTGCTGACATGCAGAGTCCGACGCCTCAAAGGGCTGCGAGGATTGCGTCGCCGACCTGCCGGGTAGTCGCTGAGCCGCCCGCGTCCGGAGTAAGCACCTCGCCTGCCTCCACTACTGCCGCCACCGCCCTCCGTATGGTCCCGGCAGCGTCCGGCTCGTCGAGACACTCCAGCATGAAGGCAGCAGTAAGAATGGCGGCTATCGGATTGGCAATGCCCTTGCCCGCGATGTCCGGCGCGCTGCCGTGCGGCGGCTCGAACATCGAAGGACCAGTCTCGGACAGATTGCCGCCCGCAGCAAAACCAAGTCCACCCACCAACACAGCCGACAAGTCAGTGAGAATATCGCCGAATAGATTCGAGGCGACCACCACATCAAAGCGCTCCGGGTTGGTGATGAAGCGCATCGCCAGGGCGTCCACATGAAACCATTCGTGCTCGCAATCGGGATACTCGGCAGCGACCTGTTCGAATATCTCATCCCACATGCCCATCGCATGCGTCAGGGCGTTGCTCTTTGTGGTGGAGGTGACGCGTTTTTTGCCGTCGCGCCTGCGAGCCAGTTCGAATGCGTACCTGATAACGCGCCGGCAGCCGAATTCGGAAAAAACTCCGGTCTGCAGGGCAATCTCCGTTGACCGGGCGAAGGCGGGGCGCATTGGCGTGACTTCTGACACCTCTGCTGCGCCCGGCTCATAGCGGCCGCCGATGTTGCAATAAAAGCCCTCTGTGGCCTCGCGGATGACGACGAAATCTATCTCTTCGGGCTGTCGGTGGCTCACATACCACGGGCAGCCGGCTACGGGCTGCACAGGTCGGACGTTGGCGAACTGGTCGAAACCCGAGCGGATTGCCAACACAACTTCACGCACGCCAACACTCTCATGAACCCGGCCCGGCAGGCCCACGGCACCGAGATAGATGGCGTCGAAGTGGCCGAGTATATCAATAGCGTCAGGAGGCATCGCCGCGCCGTGCTGCAGCCAATAGCCACAGCCCCACGGGAACTGCTCAAAGTCAAAGCTAAGGCCGGCTTTTTGGCCGGCGGCTTCTAAGACCTTGAGACCTTCAGCAACAACTTCCACCCCAATACCGTCACCGGGTATAACTGCGATTTTGTGCGCCTTCATTCACCGCACCTATTCCGGCATCTGGTAGTTGGGAGCTTCTTCGGTGATCGTGATGTCGTGAGGATGACTTTCGAGCAGGCCGGCGGGGGTGACACGATAGAACCTGGCTTTTTCGTGCAGCTCGGCAATCGTCCTGACGCCACAGTAGCCCATACCGGCGCGCAATCCGCCGAGCAATTGCCTCGTTACGATGGACAGCGGCCCCTTGTAGGGGACGCGGCCCTCGATGCCCTGTGGGACCAGTTCGCTTTCCGGCACTCCCATCAGCCCGTAACGGTCCCGCATGCTCACGCGCTCTTGCATCGCGCCGAGAGAGCCCATTCCGCGGTATTCCTTATAGACGCGGCCGCGGTATAGCACGGTTTCGCCCGGGCTTTCTTCGGTGCCGGCAAAGAGCGCGCCGATCATGCAGGAGTTCGCGCCGGCGGCAATGGCCTTGACCAGGTCGCCGGAATACTTGATTCCACCATCGGCGATGATTGGGATGTTGAGCTCGCGCGCGGCTGAGACGGCCTCGAGAATGGCAGTAATCTGCGGGATGCCGGCACCGGCGACTACCCGTGTGGTGCATGTGGAGCCCGGCCCGACGCCGACCTTCACGGCATCAGCGCCCGCACTTACCAGGTCGCGCGTTCCCTCTGCGGTGGCGACATTGCCCGCGATTATCTGCACCTCGCCCCCGAATTCTTCGCGGAGCCTGGTAACTGTGTTGAGCACGTCTATATGGTGGCCGTGGGCGCTGTCAACCACGACGGCGTCCACGCCGCGCTCTACCAGCGCGGCCACCCGCTCGGAAGTCTCCTCCGTAACACCCACCGCAGCGGCAACGCGCAAGCGTCCGAGTTCGTCTTTGCAGGAGTTGGGGTAGCGGGCGATCTTTTCGATGTCCTTGATCGTGATGAGGCCGAGAAGCGTCATGTCGTCATCAACGACCGGCAGCTTCTCGATACGATGTTCGTGCAGAATCGCCTTGGCCTCTTCGAGAGTGGTACCCTCACCGACTGTGATGAGATTCTCCGTGGTCATCGCCTCGGAGACAGGCTTTTCGAGGTCGGTCTCAAATCGCAGGTCGCGGTTGGTGAGGATGCCGATGAGCTTGCCATCCCGGGTAATCGGCAGCCCGGAGATGCGGTACTTGCCCATCAGGGCCAACGCTTCGCCGACTTTGCGGTCCGGCCCCAATGTGACGGGGTCAATGATCATGCCGCTTTCGGAGCGCTTCACCTTGTCAACCTCAGTAGCCTGCTCTTCGACGCTCAGGCTCTTGTGTATTACACCGATGCCGCCCTCGCGGGCAACCCCGATGGCCAGGCGTGCTTCGGTGACCTTGTCCATGGCCGCCGACAAGATGGGCGCGTGCAGCTCAATCTTGTTGGTCAGGCGCGTTGATACGTCAACCTCAGTAGGCAAGACGCTGCTGGCTGCGGGAGCCAGTATCACATCATCAAAGGACAAGGCCAACTTGAGCTCGTGTTCCACAATTAGCGCCTCCTTAGGCTTGCGAATTGGCCTTCGCACTAGTCAAGCTCGAAGGTCTCCTGCTCGCCGATGATCTCCAGGCCGCTCCAGATCGCGTCCATGTAATCAGCGGGGTTGTTCAACCAATCCATCAACTCCGGGTGCTCCTGCCCCGCTGTGAACAAGGGCACATCTTGCGTCAGCCCAAGCTCGGGCACCTCTTTCACGCGGGCGATCCGCAAGGCCGGGACCTCTCTGTATCGCGGGTTATTGACCCAGCGGGGGCCGCCGTCGGCCTCGATGCGATAGCAGGCAAATCCGCGAGCCTGTTCAACCGCGCCGTACTGTGAGCTAAACCGATCAGAAACCCAGTTGGCCATGACCAGCGGCTGCGGCAGCGGGTTGATCGTCACATGCCCGTAATCCGGCGGCATGATGATCTTGTCGCCCGGGTTGCCCTCGACGATGATGCAGTCCTCGACCACCACCTCGTCAATGGCGGCCTCGATGGAATTGACCTTCTGCAACAGATAAATCGCCTTGCCGGAGAGCACGCCATAGACTTCAGGGCATGCCGGGCCGTCTGCTGGCGGAGCCGGGTGGTAGTGACCTGAGGTCTTGAGGTATTCGCGACCGAACATCGCCGGGATGAAATAGCTGATGTCGAAGCGCAAATCGTGAGTCTCCTTACGATACGGAGCGTTCTTGAGGCCCAGATCGCGCATCATCCAGTAAACAATCGCCGGAATATCGGCGTCTTGATCCAGAAGGATTTTGCGGATCTCTTCAGCGGTGCGCACCCCGTACAGAGGCGATCGCACCTCGGAGCCGAAGATGGCATGGTGCGTCTCGTCGTCCAGCACATAGGTCAAACCTGTGATCTCGGTCAGGTCTTCTGTCATCTTGTTGCTCCGTCCTAGTGCACATGCGCCTGCGGCTGGGAATCTGCGCCGGGCGATAAGACATGCCGTGGGCCGGCCTCACTTCGTTCGACGCGGCCCCTGCAAACGACTCAACGGCAACTCCACCTCCGGCTAGAAGCTGAGAACGCGATAGTGAAGCCTCTCGGTTTACAGAGTGGTCAGTGCGAGTGCGGCCGCGCCGACGACGCCGGCATCATAGCCAAGGCGGGCGATATACAAATCGGTTTCCTCATTCTGGGGCGAGGTAGCATAGCGGCGGAAACTCTCGCGCAGCGGCTCCATCAGCGTCTCGCCGGTGCTTGAAACGCCGCCGCCGATGATGACCGCGTCAGGGTCCCAGAGGTTACAGGCGTTGGCGGCAGCCAGGGCCAGCCAGTCGGCAGCTTCGGCAACGATGCGCCGGCACAGTTCGTCGCCCTCGACAGCCATGTCACCGACCAACTCCCCGGTAATTTCTTCTCTCGGCACGTTCTTGAGGGTGGTCTCAACGTCCGGGTTTTCTTCCAGCGCACGCAAAGCCGCCTTGCCCATGACGGTGCCGGATGCCAGCGCCTCGAGACATCCACGGTGCCCGCAAGCACACTCGGGGCCGTCTTTTTGCAGAATGCAATGGCCGATCTCGCCAGCGTTGCTGTGCGCGCCGTGGTAGATCTGCTGGCTGCGCACCAGCGCGCCACCAATGCCAGTGCCGACATTGATGTAAAGGATGCGCTCCTTGCCCTTGCCAGCGCCAAACAACGCCTCTCCCAGCGCGGCGGTGTTCGCGTCGTTGTCAATACGCGCAGGCAAGCCAAGCTGTTCGCCAACCGTCTGGGCCAGCGGCAAGTTGACCTGCCAGCCCTCGGTGTGATGCGAGCGGCGGGCGCGCTGACTTGGATAATCAACCGGCCCGCCAAAACCGATGCCCACGCCAACAATGGGGGCAGAGCCGTCGGCGGCGTGCTCCTGGAGGCCTCGCCCCATCTCAATTAGCAAGTCCTGTGCCAACTTGCCGTCCGGCGGTGTGGACTGGCGTCGCAAGAGCGACATCTGTCCCTTGGTATCAACCAGGGCCGCCGAGATCTTGCTGCCACCAACGTCAAGGCCCATATAGAATTTGCCCTTCATCACTTACCCCACCTTACGGGGAACACTCATGAATCTCGCTCCCCATATAATCATCAGTACCGATATGCCGACCGGCAGCCAGACCGGCAAGTACCACGGCACCGGAATCAAAAACAGGCAATCCATCGTGGTCAACGATGCCGGCCAGTCTATCATGATTTTCAGAGATATGTAGTATATCACATCCCAAATCCCAAATGTGTACAAAAAAACGCCGAGGCGCTGGCGGGCATATCGGCCCGCTACCAAGGCCAGCGCAGCAAGCATGACAATAGTGGCCGCCTCGCGGGTCTGCTCGATGGCAATCAGCCAGCCTGGCAGTTGCGCCGCGACCGCAGGATCAAGCTGCTCCGGCGTCGGTATGATGCCAATGATCTCGCGTATATAGACGACTACCACAGCCTCAAGGTGCCCGAAAGCGACCCCGAATGCGGCCAGGCCCAGGTAAAAGCCCCAATCTGTGAAGTGTCTCGGCGAGTGTTGTGCCATCGCCAGCTCTCGAATGCAACAGCTAGGATGTCTTAGCTACAATTGATGAAACTGCCGGCCACAATGTTCAGTGTGCCGGCGATGATGATGCTGTCGGGCTGATAGCTGATGCTATTTCAGGCGGCTGCGCAGGCGTTCGATCAAATGTTGTAGCCTCTCCAAACGATCGGTATTCTTCTGCAGGCGGGAGCGCTCGAGCTCGACAACTTCGGCGGGCGCTCTGCTTACAAAGTCTTCGTTGTCGAGCTTGCGCCGGCACTGCTCGCTGAGGCTTTCCAGGTTCTGGATCTCCCTCTGTATTCGCGCCAGTTCCTTCTCAGGGTCCCCAGTCTGGACGAAATCCATCCGGACCTCGAAGCCCTCGCCCACAGCGACGACCGCGTTTCCCGGCGGCTCGCTCAGGCGACGTACGATGGAGAGGTCCTCGAAGCCGGCCAGAGTCCTGATGGCATCTTGCTGCGTTGAGAACAGCTTGAAGAGGTGCGTGCCACCAGCCAGGATGGTCATAATCCCTTCCTGCCCGCGCGGCACGTTATAGAATGCCAGGCCATCGCGCGCCATGGAGATGGCACTTTGCAGTTTGGTCATGTCCGCTTCGGCGTCGGCATCAAGCATGGGCCTATCCGCCTGCGGATATTCGGCTACGCTGATGCTGTCGGCGTCGGGGACGAGAGTCTGCCAGATCTCTTCGGTGACAAAGGGCATGAAGGGATGCAGAGCACGCAATATCCCGCTGAGCACCTCGCGCAGAATCGTCTGCACAGTGGCCCTTCGGTCGGGGCTGCTGTCAGCGCCGAGGTCGGGCTTGCACAGTTCGATATACCAGTCGCAAAATTCGCCCCAGATGTGCTCGTAGAGGGCGTCGGCGGCCTGAGCGAGGTTGAAGCGGCTGAGTTCGTCGTTGATAAGCTGCAAGGTCTCGGCATGTCGCGACAGAATCCAACGATCCGCAAGGCTCAGGTCGGCCTGCGCCAGGTCCACCGTCTCGGCATCATCGTCGAGATTCATGATCACAAAGCGCGCGGCGTTCCACAGCTTGTTGCCAAAGTTGCGCGCGGCCAGGATGCGGTCCTCCGAATACGTCAGGTCCTGGCCATGCGTGATGAGCTGCACCAGCGCAAAACGAAGAGCGTCGGCGCCGTAGGTCTCGATCAGCTCGATCGGGTCTATGGCGTTGCCAAGGCTCTTGCTGATCTTGCGGCCCTGTATGTCGCGGACCAGGCCGTGGATAAACACGGTGTCAAAGGGGCGCTGATGGCGGATGTGCTTGCCCATCATCACCATGCGGGCAACCCAGAAGTAGATGATGTCGTAGCCGGTCACCAGCACTGAGGTCGGGTAGAAGTATTCCAGGTCCGCGGTCTGATCCGGCCAGCCCAGGGTCGCAAACGGCCACAACGCCGAAGAGAACCAAGTGTCCAGCACATCCGGGTCAGGAGTGAGGTTGGCGCTGCCGCAATGGGCGCACTCGGTCGCATCCTGCAGCGTGCAGGTCTGCTCGCCGCAGTCATCGCAGTACCACACCGGGACAGGATGGCCCCACCACAACTGCCGGGAGATGCACCAGTCGCGTATGTTTTCCAGCCAGTCGCAGTACACCTTCTCCCAGCGCGGGGGCACGAAAACGACTTCGCCGTCGCGCACGGCCTGCAGGCCCTCTTCTGCAAGCGGCTGCATTCGTACGAACCACTGCATGGACACCAGCGGCTCGACGGTAGTTTCACAGCGGCTGCACCGGCCCACCGAGTGCTCGTAGTCCACGATGCTCTCCAGCAGTCCCTGCTGCTGCAGGTCGGCGACGATCGCTCTGCGGGCCTCGTAGCGATCCATACCCGCATAGGCTCCGGCAGCATCGGTCATCCTACCGTCGCCGCCAATCACCACCACCGAAGGCAGGTCGTGGCGCTGGGCTATCTCAAAGTCGTCAGGGTCATGCGCCGGAGTGATCTTCACCGCACCGGTGCCGAACGACATCTCCACGCGATCGTCGCCTATCACCGGTATTGGACGCCGCATCAAGGGCAGTACCACGCTTGAACCGACCAGGTCGGCGTAGCGCTCGTCGTCCGGATGCACCGCAACAGCCGTGTCGCCCAGCATGGTCTCAGGTCGCGTCGTCGCCACCACTACACCTGCCCCACCGTCAGCCGCCGGGTAGCGGATGTGCCACAGATGGCCAGCATGATCAGTATGTTCCACCTCGAGGTCGGACAGAGAAGTGGCGCAACGCGGGCACCAGTTGATCATGCGCTCGCCACGATAGATAAGGCCCTCTTCGAACAGCCGCACAAACGTCTCGCGCACCGCGCGGCTGTAGCCTTCATCAAGCGTGAACCGCTCGCGGGTCCAATCCAGAGAAGCGCCGCAACGTTTGAGCTGCTCACGGATATGGCTCTGGTGCTCTTCCTTCATCTGCCAGACCCGCTCTATGAACTTGTCCCTACCGAGGTCGTGTCTGGTCAGGCCTTCTTCGCCCAGTTGCGCCTCCACCACGTTCTGCGTCGCGATACCGGCGTGGTCAGTGCCCGGCAGCCACAAGGCCGCGTGCCCGAGCATACGATGCCAGCGAGTCAGCAGGTCCTGAATGCTAAGGTCCAGAGCATGGCCCATGTGCAGGACGCCAGTGACATTCGGCGGGGGTATTACTATGCAAAAAGGCTCCTTGCCAGGGTCAACCTCGGGGGCAAAGACCGCTTCGTCCAGCCAGTACTGGTAGATTCTCTGTTCGACGTTTTGTGGCTCGTATGTGGTCGGGATTTCATTGGACATAAGTCTGCACCCCAGTTACGATGAATTGCATCCCCTAGACGTGTCGGGCTGGAAAGCCCGACCCACGCGATCTAATGGGCATGTAGCCTGTTCGCGCCTGACGAGAAGCCGCTATCGTGCACGCCTGCAACCGCTCAACCCTTCTTGCCTTTCTTTCCCTTGCCGGCCTGCGCGCCGTAAGCCGTGTCCGTCTGGGCGGCTATCTCCCCCCTGTTGCCGCAGTTAGGGCATTGCAGCGTGCGACTGCCGAGCCAGTGCGTCTTGACAGCGGCCTCACAGATGGTCGTGCCGCAGACCTCGCACACGCTCATGCGCTGACAGCCACAGTAGGGGCAGCCCGGGAATTCGGCCACGGAAAAAGTGCCGTGCAGCTCCATCAGCCCGGCCGCGCGCTCCCCGCGTTCGTCCGCCGTAGTCTCACTGCGGGAAACGCCATAAACCTGTGGCGAGATCTCCCGCCAATAAACGTAAAACGGCTGCCCGGTCTCACTGCAGAGGACGTACATCTGAATTTCGTCACTGGGCTGCTCCTGCTGCAACATAGCAGGATCAACACCCGGATATGTCTTAGCGCCTGCGGCCGGGGCCTGTACCTCCTGTTCGGGCTCCTCGTTGAGGTCGTCCAGGCTTATCTCGAGGAGTTCTGCATCCTGGGCCTGCTGAGGCTCCTCGGGCGCTTCGGGCAAGTCATCAAGCTCGATCTCGATGATGTCGTCGTCCTGGGCGGCATCATCTTTGTCTTGCGGCATGGCCCACCTCTCAAGAGCAAGACCTAAAACCATTGCCTGGCTGTACACGTCCGATATAACAAAACTCCCGTCCCTGATTATGGGACGAGAGCGAGCTCTCGCGGTACCACCCATATTCTGCTTGAGAAATGGCCGCAGCCAACTCTAGCAGCACTCTGTGGATGCTGTAACGGGCGTACCCGACGGCCCTTAGTGGCCATGTGCTTTCAGGGCCGTGGCTCCGGGGTGACCTTCGACGGAGACCGATGCCGGCACTCGCACCTGGTCGCCGGCTCGCTCAGATCGGCTCTCTCCGCGTACTCTTCCCCATCTCGGCTTTGCCGATAGTATAAGCTGTCAGAGGCAGCACGTCAAGTGGGTGCGTTGCGCCCTCGGGCTGGAACTGTAGTTATGCAAATTTTGTAGGTTCTATGCACAGCCGGCGGCAGCAAAGACTTGGTCGATATCGTTGGTCGTTTCGTAAATCTTGATTAGAGCTCGCAGTTTTTCGCGCTCG
>JAUVVY010000052.1 GCA_030604405.1 bacterium
CGAGCGCGAAAAACTGCGAGCTCTAATCAAGATTTACGAAACGACCAACGATATCGACCAAGTCTTTGCTGCCGCCGGCTGTGCATAGAACCTACAAAATTTGCATAACTACAGTTCCAGCCCGAGGCCGTTGGGATGATTACACTCTGTCATTCTCCGCCGCTTCACTTGAATAAATGCAGGCTAGAAAGGCCTGGACATGAGTAAGATGCCAGCACTCACTGTGAAAAGCAATCCCACAAAGATAGTGTGTACGCTGGGCCCGGCGACTGCCGACCGGGACGTGCTCAGAGAGATGCTGGCGGCGGGCATGGATGTGGCGCGTCTGAACTTCTCCCACGGCGACCACGAAACTCATGCGCGGATGCTGCAGATGCTGCGGGAGGTGTCCGAGGAAGCCAACCAGTATGTGGGCGTAATCGCCGATCTGCAGGGGCCGAAGATGCGCACCGGACGACTCCGGGACGGCAAGCCGGTTCAACTTGAAGCCGGACAAAGCCTGCAAATATGCAGCAGCACGGACGAGGCCGGCGACGAGCAGCGCATCTTCACCAACCATAAGACGCTGGCCGATGACGTGAAGCCCGGCGACGTGATTCTTCTCGACGACGGCCTGTTGCAGTTGCAGGTCGAAGCGGTCTCAGGCGGCGCGGTTACTGCCACGGTGCTCGTCGGCGGTGCGCTGGGAGAGCGCAAGGGGATAAACCTGCCTGACACGGATGTGAGCGCCCCGTCGCTGACTGCCAAAGACAAACGCGACCTGGAGTTTGCCCTCGGCCAGGAAGTTGACTACGTGGCGCTCTCGTTTGTGCGGAAGCCGAATGATGTAGTGGCACTGCGGGAGGCGTGCGAAAGCCGTGGCCGGAAGCTGCCACTGATCGCCAAGCTCGAAAAGCCCGAGGCGCTCAGTCACCTCAACGAAATCGTGGCCGCCACAGATGTGGTGATGGTTGCGCGCGGAGACCTGGGAGTGGAGCTGCCCCCTGAAGAGGTGCCGGTGTGGCAGAAGCGCATCATCAGGCTATGCGCCGAAATGCGCGTGCCGGTGATTACGGCCACGCAGATGCTTGATTCGATGCGCGAGAACCCGCGTCCGACCCGCGCCGAGGCATCCGATGTCGCCAATGCGATATTCGATGGCACCGATGCGGTGATGCTCTCGGGCGAGACTGCCATTGGCAAGTATCCGGTGGAGACGGTCGAAATGATGCGGCGGATCTGCGTATCGGCCGAGCAGGAGCAGTTCAGCACCCGGCCGCATCTGCAGACGAAGCTTGGATCTCCGGACGAGACCCTGGGGATCGCTGACGCCGTGAGCCGGGCCGCCGCGCGCACCGCCGAGGAAGTACATGCCACCGCCATCCTCGCGTTTACCGAGTCAGGTTCGACCGCGCGGATGGCCTCCAAATCCCGGCCAATGATACCCATTATCGCGGTCACGCCGCTGCAGGCAACCGCGAGACGCTGCAGCCTGTACTGGGGCGTCACGCCGGTGTACACCGAGCACGCGGCAGCCACCGACGACGTGATTCCCCGCTGTGTCGCCGAGGTGCAACGCCTGGGCCTGGTCAACGCGGGCGACACTGTAGTGATAACCGCCGGCACGCCGATGGGACGGCCCGGAGCGACGAACATGATGCGGATTCACCGCGTGGGCTCTCCCGCGTAGCTCGGGCTTTCCAGCCCGAGTTATGATCTGCTACGACACGGTCGCCAATTTTTCGCAGCTCACATCGGGACAGGATACGGACTATGGGTCGAAAAGTGTACAAGTGGATTGCAGCGCTGGCAATGATGCTCAACTGCGGCCTGGTGTTGGCAGACGGTGCCGCGCTGGAAGTCGAGTTGCTGGCCGGTGAGATCGCCGTACCCGATGGTGCGGCGATCGTTCGTGATGAGCGGCTGCTGATTGCCGACAGCTTCGCCGAGTCGCATCTCGGCTACACGCGCCGGGTCGGCGACAAGGCGGTGACGCTCAAGGCGTACGGGCATGAATGGGTCTTCCGTGAAGGGGCGAACGTGTGCTCCCGCGACGGGGAACAGGTGGCTCTGGACGTGCCTGCGGCACTGCTGGGAGAGGAGTTTTACTGTCCGGCCAGGGCACTGCTGGAGCCGCTGGGGGCAGGCGTTCGTAAGCTGGAAGAGGGGCGTTTTGAGCTGGAGCTGCCCCGCGCGCACCTGCTGAACATCCGCCAGGGCTCCCACGGCGACAGGGTGCGGCTGGTGCTGGACCTCTCCGCGCCCGTGCCATTCGAATGGGAATTGGCCTCACACGCACTGATGCTGTGCATACCGGTATTGCCGGACCCACAGGGCCGCAATGATCTGCTGCGGCAATTGCAGTTCAAGGAAGCCCTGGTGCCTACGGTGACGGAGAACCGCGACAAGGGCTGGTCGCAGATCACCATCAATCACAAGAGCAGCGAGCCACCGGTGCTCTTTACGCTTCCGGAGCCGGCACGGATCGTCATAGACTTCTTCCGCCCGGAGCCGATTGCCGAGCCAAGGCTGTTACAAGCGCCACGGCCGCAGCCACTGCCGGAGAAGATTGAAGGCGTCGAGTGGCGCTCGTGCAACTTCGACACTGCCCGCGGCCCGGTCCAGGCGTGGCTGCTGACCGTGAACCCGACTGATCCGGACATAGTAATCCGTCCGGCACTCGCGGCGACGACAATCCATCACCGCCGGACCGTCAAGAGCATCGCCCTGCGCGACGCAGCATACGCGGCGATAAATGGCGGCTTCTTTGCGCCTCGTGGGCAGCCCCTGGGGATGCTGGTGATTGACGGAGAATGGATAGCCAACCCGCTTTACCAGCGCGCGGTGCTGGGGTTGACCAAAGACGGCAAGGTGCAGATGCGCAACGTCAGCTTCGATGGCTGGGTGGAATTTGAGGGGCTTGGGAGGCTGCCGCTGGAGGCCATGAACCGGGGACACACCAGTGATGACGGCGTAGTGCTCTATACTTCGAGGTGGGGCGATTATCTCTTGGGTAGCCCGCGCAAGACACGAGTGGTGGTCAGCGACGGGGTCGTGCAGTCAATCCTGAGCCGGGGTGAGGCGGCGCCGATCCCGCAGGATGGCTTTGTGCTTTCAGGTCTGGACCGCCGTGCTGAGTCGCTGCTGCGGGTGGAGGTGGGACGGGACGTCAGCCTGCTACTGGACACTAAGCCGCCCTGGCCTGAGCTGCGGCACGCCGTAGGCGGTGGGCCGCGACTGCTCACCAACGGAAAGATCGCCCTGTCGTACTATGACGAGCGCTTCCGTGCGGATGTGAGGGCCAGCACCAGGCCGCGGACGGCGGCAGGGATTGACAGGCAGGGCAGGCTGATTCTGCTCGTGGTTGACAATGTCAACAAGGGCATGACGCTGGGCGAGCTGGCCAGGGTGATGAGCAAGTTGGGCGTGGTGGATGCGATGAACCTCGACGGCGGCGGATCGAGCACCCTGGTGATTGCCGGCAGACACATGAACCAGCCCAGTGATGGAGTGCCGCGGTCGGTTTCCAATGCGATAATCATTATTGACCGCAGCAAGAGTGTCACTTCTGCCGGCGCAGGATAGAATAAACTCAACCTCGCGGAAACTTAAGCATGGACGCTGGGCGCTTATTATTACGCGCATTTCTCACCCACAACGGCGTGGTGAAAAGCATGACAAAACGCGTATCGGCTCTGCTATTGTTGGTGCTACTGCTCAGCCTCAGCGGCTGCGGGCAGCGCGGTATTGTGCGCCACAACCGCCAGAGCCATTTCTACACTCTTAGCCAGTTGCAGGGCGAATACACCTGGATTACCGATGTGGCGGACGGTTGGCGCACGGTCATAGACCTGGAGGCACAAGAGCTGCCTTCGTATGACGATCTGGCGGCTTATCCGCTGGGCAATGGGGAGATATTCGGCATCAACGGTCTGACGGTCCCGCTTGGCACCTTGAGCAATACGATGGGGCCCGGCTACCAGAAGGCAGGCGGGTTCTACGGCGGAATCGTCCCGGCGGTAAGGGTGGCCGGTGAAGACGAGAAGCTGTCGCAGCAGATGGTCGAGTGGGTGCGGCAGGCCGGTGTGGTGCACACGGTCCAGCACAATGACCGCATGGCGCTGCACGTATATGACTGGGTCGCACCGCAGCAGAACATCTGGTACAGGCTGCTCATCGCCGAGAGCCTGGGGCAGGGGCCGCTGAAGGATGTTGAGCTGATTGTGGCGATAAACAACCCGGTTGACGAAGCCGGCAGGAGTCGCCTGATGAGCACACGGGCCGGCTCGCGTCTGACGCTCAGCGTGGTCGGCAGGGCCCGCGCCAAAGCCGCAGGCTACGAGGCCGATGTGCCCGAGGGCATCAATAAATCGCAACTGCTGTCGAGCGTGGACGGCCTGCCACATCTGGTGTGCCCCGTCGGCACTATTGAGAAGGGCCGAAGCGGCGGCAAGCTTTTCTACATAGCGCTGGAGAGGAAAGACGAGGAAAAGCGCGCTGAGAAGCTGGCTTCGGCCATCGAGGACCGCGGCCTCGAAAGTCTGGTGGATGCCTACGAGCACAACAGCGCCTGGCACAAGCAGGGGCTGATCGTTGGCACCCCTGACAGGCGGCTGAACGATTTTATTGAAATACAAAAGCACATTATCAAAGTGCAACAGGCGGCCACCGGCGGCTTCGCGCCGATGCATAAATACACATACACATGGATAAGAGACAGCGTCGGGCCGGTGCGCTTCTTCTTGCAAGCCGGCTACCACGATGAAGTCAAGAAGTACCTGCGATACCAGCGCATGGGCAACGCCAAGGTTGGCGAGATACGGCTCAATCTGGGACTTGATATGGGCGAGCCAGGCGATTTTGAAGAGCCGGACTGGTCGCAGATACCAGTGGAAAGAGCAGAAGTGCCCAGCTACATAGTCCTGCAGCACTACTGGTACTACATGCACACAGCCGACGCGGAACTGATTGACAAGCACTGGAACTACCTGAAACGCTGCATCTTCGGCCAGCAGATTAGCGAGCGCGGCACACTTCCGTTCCACGGTGATGAGACGTATAGGTTCCCGGGCTACGAATGCTTTAGACAGGGCGAAGACGTCCACGACTACGTGCAGCTTGAGTGTCAGTCGGCTGATTCGGCCTTTGAATTTGTCGCCGCCGCCGAGGCGATGGCACAGATGGCTCGCGACCTGGGGCGCAAAGATGAGGTGGGCGAATTCGAAGCGATTGCGCGGCGCATCCGCAGGGCGACAGAGAAGTATTACTGGATGCGCGACCGGGGCTACTATGCGCCGGCGATGTCCGACTTCACCGAGGAGCGGCACCGTTACCCCTTTGCCACTATCAATATGCGGCCGATGTGGATAGGGTATGCGCAAGTGGATGCACAGCAGAAGTCGAATGTGAGCAACTCGCTGAAGTACTTGTGGAAAGAGGGCGGCGGCGTCCGGGCGACGCCGGATTTCGGCTACTACACGACGATGGTACCCGGCTTTGTGCTATATAACTTGACGGAGATAGGACACCCGACGGCCAACCAATGGGTGCAGCGAGTGCTTGATATTGCCGAGGCCTCAGGCGGCTATGCGGAGATGAATACGCCCCAGGACCTGCCGGCTGAGGACATCTGGGGGCAGCACCGCTGTCGCCCCTGGGAGGGCGGCATCAATGCTCACGCCGTGGTGCACGCACTGCTGGGCCCGCAAGTTGACGCCGTCAACAACCGCGTCAGCCTGTCACTGCGGATCGCGGCCGAGTGGCGGGTATTCGGGGCGGGGAATATACCCGTTGGGAAACACCGGCTTGATGTGCGGATATACGGCTCAACGGGCAAGCGCATCTACGAAGTGACGGCCCAAAAGAGCGACGATCCGCCCACACTGGACCTCTACCTGAGTGTGCCGGCACGGCGGATCATCGCCATCGAGGGCAGCTTCAAGGATTATGGAGGACGGGTGGCAAGCCGCAGCTATGACCAGGGGCAGACGACCATTCATATAGCAGGGATCAAGATGCCCTCGGCAAAACAGGTGCCGGTGGAGATCACTTACGAGCCCTACGATGCGCCGATCCTTGGGCTGGGAACCGAGACCTTCTACTACGGTCCGGCCAAAGCCAAACGCCGGGCCGATACACTGCTATTGACCTGGAACCGGGCTACGTACGAGCACTACAAGCAGGAGCTGGGCGAGCGGCTGATGGCGGTGGATACCAAGATCCCGTGGCCGACGACCTACTTGCGCGGTCTCTTGTTGCCTGAGGTCGGGCGCACGGGGTTTGACACGGTGCTGCTTGACATTGATACTTATTCTGGCGCATTCCGGCACCCCGGTTTTTGGACATCAGGCAGGGGCGGCCAACTGCTGAAGGAATTCCAAGTCCTCGGCGGCAAGGTCAACAAGGCGGAGAAGACCAGCGAACTGCTGCCCAGCTACCGCAACCTACCGCGCGAGCAGGACTGAATCCGGAGCAGCAGTTGGCTTATCTGACGTAGATGACGCGGGTGCCGACGATCTGATCGTGCCAGCCGCGATACTCGTCGTTGGTAGCCACGGATATGTAGAAAAGGCTGCACGTACAGTTCCCCAGTACCATCTGGAGCAGGATGCGCCCCAGTGCAAGGCCATAGCCAATTGGCGTGCCATCGGCACGTACGACCCGCATACCCAGAGCCATCTTGCCCAGTGTCGCCCCATAGGCGCCATTCATTATGGTGTGGTAGCCGACTTGCACGAGCACCATGAGCAACTGGCTGAGCAGGGTCAGGCCGACAGCTAATGGGTCCTCTTCGCTGATTCCGCCAGCTTCTTCGAGTACAAATTGCACCCCGATGAGCAGGCCTATGGGGACCATCAGGACCAGGCCGTCAATGATCATAGCAGCGACGCGCGGCCAGAACGGTGCATTTCCGAACTGTTGCGGCGGGGCCACGGGCTGATAAGCTGGCTGAGCCGTCGGCGGTGCGGACGGAGGCGGGGGCGGAGGCGCAGGCTTCAGGTGGTCTGCATCGGCCGCCGGCTCTTCGGACGCCGGAATGGGCAGTGACGGCTCGGTCGCTTCATCTTCCGGCTCCTCCTCCACATCCTCGTCCTCGTCGCCGAACTCTGAGGGTATTATTGCAGACGGCGCGACGGGCTCGGCTTCAGGAGCCTGCGGGACCTCAGTGGTGGCATCGCCGGCGTCGTCCTGGCCCTCGGGTTTGGGTAAGGGTCCCACACAGTGGGGGCAGATTATGGCATCCGCGCCCACGGCCTCTCCACAATGTGGACACTCTCTCCCGGCTTTGCGCCCTTGCTGCTTCACTGGCTCTCCCCTGGCTGCTTGTGAATAAGTGTGCCTTATCTCACGTAGATCACGCGGGTGCCGACGATCTGATCGTGCCAGCCGCGATACTCGGTGTTGATAGCCACCGACAGAAAGAACAGGCTGCAGGTGCAATTCTGTAGCACGAGCTTGATCACGATGCGGCCCAGCGCTAATCCGTAACCGATCGGCGCGCCGTCGGCTCGCACTATGCGCATCCCCAGAACCATCTTGCCCACTGTGGCCCCGTACGTCCCGTTCATCAGCGTGAAGTAGGCGATCTCGACCAACAGCACCGGAAACTGCGCAAGCTGCACGACGCTCATGAACTCCTCTGACCACAAGTCCACCTCAACGCCAGACAACACTAGGACTGTTGATATAAGTAGCCCGCAGGGAATTGCCAGGACGCAGCCGTCAATGATGAGGGCGGCCACCCGCGGCCAGAACGGAGCGTTGTTGAACTGTTGCGGAGGCGCCACGGGTTCATAAGGCGGCTGATACTCGGGTACAGGCGCCGGTGGCGGCGGAGGTGGAAGTGTTGGTGTCTGGTATTCGGGCGGTGTCTCCGGCCGAGGCTGCTCGGGGGCGGCTGGCTCGTGCTGTACGGAAGATATAGGCAGCGTCGGTCCGGTCGGCTGATAGTCCTGCGGCTCAGGAACCGGCACGTCAGGGGTCGCCTCTTCGGCCGCCGCCTCCTGCTCCGGCTTGGGTAGGACTGCCACACAGTGCGAGCAGACTATCGCGTCGCGGCTCACGGCCTTCCCGCACCGCGGGCACAGCCTCTCAGCTTCTCGCTGCTGCCGGTTCATTGGCATTCACCTTGTCCTGCCCAGCGCCAGGTATTCTACTCAAGTAGCTCCAGGCACTCAGTAGCGATATGTTCTGCGGTCAGGCCGAATGACTTGAGCAGTTCCCACGGCTCTCCGGAATCGCCGAACTTGTCCTGCACGCCGACCATCGCCATCTTGACGGGCTTGCCAATATCCGCGCGGGCGACGGCGCTGGCGACGAGATTGCCGAAGCCGCCGACCTGGTGCTCTTCAGCGGTCACGATTGCTTTGGTCTCTGCGGCCGCCCTGGCGATACTTGCTTCATCCAGCGGCTTGACGGTGTGCACGTCCAGCACCCTCGTCTCGATGCCGTGCTCCATCTTGAGGATGTAGGCGGCGCGCATCGCCTCCGGAACCATCGGCCCGCACGCGATGATGGCGATGTCCTCACCCTCCGAGGTGTAATCCGGAGCCAGTTTCTGCTCGAAAGCATCAATGAACTTGGCGGTCTCTGTGCGGAACCGGATGACGTTGGCAACGCCGAACTCGTAGGGAGTATCCGGGGTTGTGATCACCGGCGTCGCCTCGCGAGCGTAGCGGACGACCGCCGGCTCGGGACGCTCAGCCATGGCCCGGGTAGCCTTGGCGGTCTGCTCCGCATCGGCCGGCACGCTCATGATGAAGTTGGGCAAGATTGTGATCAGCGATATTTCCTCAAGCGACTGGTGGGTAGCGCCATCGGGCCCGACCGAGACGCCACCGTGGGCATCGGCTATTTTCACCGGGTAGTCGTTATACGCGACGGTGGTGCGAAGTTGCTCCCAGTTGCGACCGGTGGAGAAGACGCCGTAGGAGCCGGTGAAGGGGATGCGGCCCTCCTTGGCCAGGCCGCTGGCAACGAGCGCCATGTTGGCCTCCGCGATACCGCAAGTGAAAAACCGGCACTTGCGCGCCGGGTCCTCGTTTTTGCCGTCTGGCTTGTAGAAGTAGTCCATGCGAATGGAGGAGGTAATGTCTGCACCCAGAGCACATACGTTTTCGTCAGCGCCCAGCGCAGCGATGGCCTCGCCAAAGCCGTTGCGGGTGGCATCCATCTCGGCCTGCATGTTCTCGCCACTGTTCCACCAGTAGTCACGCGAGAACTTGGGCACCATCGCCTCCACGCGCTTGTCAACCTCGGCCTGGTAGCGGTCGGCGATGGCCAGGATCGCGTCCACACGCTCGGGCGGGAACAGGTCGGTCAGCCCCAGCTCTTCGATGGCCTTGTCGAGTGATTCCGGCCCGCTGCGGCCATCCTTGGGCGGCACGCCATGATACCCAGCGACATTCTCGGCGTAAGAGGCGCCTTTGCCCTTGATAGTCGTGGCGATAATCACAGCCGGCTTGCCCTCAACGGCATCGGCTTTCTGCAGGGCGTCGAGAATATCGGCCATGTCGTGGCCGTCACACTTGATGACTTCCCAGCCGAAGGCGGCATACTTTTCAGCCAGCACGCGTGTATCCATGACATCCTCGGTGCGGCCGTCAATCTGCAGCCCGTTAAGGTCAACGATAGCGACCAGATTGTCGAGTTGGTGATGGGCGGCGAACATGGCGGCCTCCCAGATCGAGCCCTCGTCGTGTTCGCCATCACCCAGGATGGCATAGACCTTGTAGTCCTTGCCGGCGAGCTTGGCGTTTAGAGCCGAACCACAGGCCACGCCGAAGCCCTGGCCGAGAGAGCCGGAAGACAGCTCCAGGCCGGGCAGCTTGAAGCGGTTGGGATGCCCCTCAAAGCCGCATCCCAGCTTGCGCAAGAGCACGGTCTGCTCAATGCCCTTGACGTCCTTGAGGCTCTCGATGGCCTCATCGTGGAAGCTGATGTCGCGCTCGTAGAAGTAGCCTGCCATGCCAAGAGCCACGTACAGCGCGGGGGCCTTGTGGCCTACGGACCACACTACGCGGTCGCGGTCTTCCCACTCCGGATTCTCCGGGTCGTGCCTGATATGTTTGAGGTACAAGGCGGCCGCAATGTCCATTATTGACAGGGTGCCGCCCAGGTGTCCGGAGCCTGCTGCGATCAGCGATATAGTATTCCACACACGCATCTCATCGGCCAGCTCAGCCAGTTCCTCCACCGTGTAGTCCTGTCTCACGTCTCTGGTGCTAGAGTCAACAATCGGCATTCAGATTCCTCCAGTTTTTCAGTCTCTTGTAACTGTGACAAAACCTGGCCCCAGGTTTGCAGACATAACAGCAATAGCTATATGGCATCTCGAGCCAAATGGAGTTGCGTCTCAGCTACAGGACTATGATGTGCGATAGACCAGCATCGTACTATTCCCCATATTGCTTTCCAAATCCTTTTTGTTAGCCAAAAATGTTCGGTTTGGGGTATTATGCTAATGTGACGCATCGGAAAAGGAGTGTTTGGCACGCTTGATTACCGCAGGCATTGACGTAGGAGCGCTGACGGCAAAGGCCGTGGTGCTGGACTTCGACACGGGCCGGCCGCTGGGCCGCTGTCTTATGCCGACCGGTGCCTCCCCGGAGCAGGCCGGCGAGACGGCGCTGGCCGGTGCCCTGGAGGATGCCGGCTTGGAGGCAGATGCGATACAGGCGTCAGTCGCCACTGGCTATGGGCGAGGCGCGGTGCAGGGAGTGGACTGGCGTATTACTGAAATATCATGCCATGCGCGAGGTGCCTGGCATTTGATGCCTGAGGCACGCACCGTCATTGACCTCGGAGGTCAGGACGCGAAGGCAATCTGCCTTGACGAGGCCGGCTGGCCGCTGGATTTCGAAATGAACGACCGTTGCGCGGCCGGTACGGGCCGCTTCCTGGAAGTGATGGCTGCGGCGCTGGATGTTCAACTGGAGGAACTTGGCGAACTGGCCGCCAGTGCCAACAGCGCAGCCGCCCTCAGCAGCACCTGCACGGTATTTGCTGAGTCGGAAGTAATCAGCCTGCTGGCGGAGAACCGGGATGTGGCCGAGATCGCGGCCGGGCTGTGTGAGACCATAGCACAGCGGACGATGCAGATGACCAACCGCCTGCAGGTGCGCCCGGAACTAGTGCTGTGCGGAGGTGTGGCACTCAACGCGGGTGTGCACCGGGCGATGGAGAGGGCGCTGGGCATGAAAATCGTGGTGCCGCCGGAGCCGCAACTTGTTGGCGCGCTAGGTGCGGCGATCCTGGCAGGAGAAAGGGCCGGTTAGATGACGCGCAGGCTCTGGCTTATCGGCTTCTGGGCCGTGTTGGCGGCAGTTGTGCTGGCGGTGACAGCACTTGCGGCAGATGTGAGCCAGGGCGCTATCCAACTGCTGCGGAGTGCCGAGCAGGATATCCCGGCCGGGCGTGGCAAAGCGGCGCTAGAGAAGCTGCAGCAGGCGGCGGACATGGAGCCGGGATGGTATGTGCCGCCCGCTCGCCTCGCGACGGCATATCAGATATGCGGGATGGAAACGGCGGCGCTGCAGCAGTACATGCGCGTGCAGCAGATATCATTCCAACGCTACGATTCCGACAGCGAGTCCAGCTCCCAGGTGCGGCAGCTTCTGGCCGAAGCCGAGGCTTATATGAGCCTGCTGGTGAATAAGACGCGGCGAGAGGCGGGCCGGATGCCCCTGTACACTCATCCGCAAATGGCAGTCGTGGGACGCCGGCATGCACGGGAGATGCGCGACAAGAACTACTTTTCCCACGAATCGCCGACCCCATCGCGGCGTACTCTGGCGGATCGGTTCCGGCTGGTATTTCCGTTTCGCCCGAGGGTGCTGGGGGAGAACCTCTCGCGGCGCTCGCGCAGGGGGCAGGGCTATACGCTTAGCCTGGCCAAGATACGTAACAGCCACGAGGATCTCCTGAAAAGCTCCGCTCACCGCAGCACCATTCTGCTGCCGGAGCTGACGCATCTGGGCATAGGCATTGCGGTTAATGGCAAGGGTGACTACTGGGTGTCGCAGATTTTTGCCGACATGACCGACCATCCGGAGTACTAGGCGTGGGACGGGCTTTCCAGCCCGTAAATGCCGTTGATTCATACCGCACACTACACCTTCCAAAGACGCGTGGCGCGGCCCGAGCTTTGCGTCGTCTGCGAAGCTCGGGTGAGAATGCGTGAGCATTCTCAGCTTCCCGTTCGACAGGCTCACGGCCCTGAGCAACGTCGAAGGGCAGTCCGCGGATGCCGTCAATCCATGCCGTGTCCGGTGCCGATGATATAGCGCGAACTTGGTCAAGTAAGTGCTACGCTGGAGGTAGGTAGATGCAGGAGCAGATTAAGGACATCCTGGAGCATGGCAGCCAGGTGCTGGCGAAATGCTCGGAGAAGCTGCCCGCAGAGATAGCGGCGGCAGCGCGGATTATTGCGGCGTCATTGCGCTGCGGTGGCACGATCGCCTTCTGCGGCAACGGTGGCAGCGCAGCCCAGGCCCAGCACTTCGCCGCTGAACTGGTGGGGAGGTTTCTCTTGGAGCGCCCCGCATATAGGGCCATCGCATTGACCACAGACACCTCCATATTGACCGCAGTGGGCAATGACTACGGCTTCGAGGAGGTCTTTGCCCGGCAGGTCGAGGCCCTGCTGAAGCAAAACGACGTGCTGGTGGCGCTCTCGACGAGTGGCAATTCCGAAAACTGCCTGCGCGCGGTGCAGAGGGCCAGGGAACTGAAGGTCAAAACGATCGGCCTGTCCGGCGGCGATGGCGGCAAGCTCAATGACCTCGCCGACCACTGCATAACCGTGCCCAGCTACGATACCCCGCAGATTCAGGAGGCGCACCTGGCGATCGGTCATGCGATATGCCAGGTCGTGGAACAGGCGCTGACGCAGGGAGAAGACTGAGCCGATGGACTTTGATGTGGGGGCTGTGAAGGCGGCGCTTGCCGGCCAGAGGATGACCTGGTCGGTCGAGTATGTAGCGGAGACCGGCTCGACCAACGAGGATCTCGTGCAGATGGCGCGAGCCGAGATCCCGGAAGGCGCAGTGCTGGTTTGCGGGCATCAGGCCGCCGGTCGCGGACGGCAGGGAAGGCAGTGGCTCGACCGGCCCGGGCAGGACCTGCTGTTCTCGGTGCTGCTGAGGCCGAACTTGCCGGCACGTGACTACGGGATGCTCTCGCTGTTGGCCGCAGTAGCCGTGGTGGAGGCGCTTAATGAGCTGACGGGTGGCGAATTCGGGGCCAAGTGGCCGAACGATATTGTAATCAGCGGCCGCAAGGTCGGCGGGATACTTCTGGCGGCGAATGCCACCGCAGGATATGCAATAATCGGCATCGGCATCAACGTGCTGGGCGCGGCGGATAGCCTCCCCGATGGCCTCAACCAACCGGCCAGCACAGTCCATGAGGCGACAGGCGTTGAAATCAGACGCGAAGAACTGCTGGCCGCCATACTGGGCAAGCTCGGCAAGCTCTATGAAGCCGTGGCCGACGAGGGCTGGCAAGCACTGCTGTCGGATTATCGTCAGATAGACACGGTTGTCGGCAGCCAGGTGAAGCTGGTAAGAGGGCAGGAGGCTGTCACTGGAATGGCGCAGCGCATTGACGAGACGGGCCGTTTGGTGATCGCAGGCCCTGATGGGCGGATAGTTGCTGACGCCGGCGACGTGCATCTGGTAGAATAGGCTGGCACAAGACTTGCGCTGCCTGAGACATTGAGTTTGGCGCTTTGTGGAAGCAATGCAGTACTGAAGAGATGATATGCGCATAGGCTTACAGGAATATCGGCTGAATAGGTGGCCGCTTTGGATGGCGGCCTGTTTGCTGGGCACACTGTGGGTGATGTCGGCGTGTTCGGCCAGCGGTGCGTCGGCGCTGATTGAGGGCGGACGGCTCATCACCGCTGGTAAGTACGCCGATGCCGAGATCGTTTTCCGCAAGGCCGGCGAAGAGGATGCCCTGTGCGCGGTGGCCAGAGCAGGTCGCGGCGCGGCGCTGCTGTTCAACGGTGATGCAGAAGCCGCGCAAGATGCTTTTGCCGAAGCCCTGGCGCTGGACCCCAACTGCGTGTCGGCGCTATTGGGCAAGGGAGCGGCGCAGTACTGCCAGAGACGTATCCAGGACGCCATGGCCTCATACCGCCAGGCCCTTGCCCATGACACGCCGTACCGGCCACAGATACGGGCCTGTGTTGCGCAGCTTGCATGCACGGCCGGGTTTTATCGCGCCGCCGAGATGGAGAGCCAGAGCGCACTGGCGGCCGATGGCGACTGCGAGCTGGCCTGCCAGGTCCTGGCCGCCACTTGCATCGCACAGCAGCGACCGGCCCCGGCGCTAAAGGCCCTGACTCAGCGGCTGGGCGGGACGGCGACGGCTTATCCGGGACTGACAGCTCAGTCGCCGATCTTTGCACCGGCCACGGCGTACTATGCGGATTGCGGCTTGGATGAGAATGTGCGGCTGGCCGCCCTGGCGCAGTTGGGAGTGCAACCAACCACGCGGGTGGCGCAGTACATACAATCCGCGCCGGTCGAATTGGGCGCAGAGGATCAGCACGGGCTGCAGATACAATGGCCTGGAGCCGGCGCGAGGGTCAGTGGCGCTATTGAGGTCAGCGTGGCCGCGCCTGCGGACCTGCAGATTGAGTACATCGCCCTGCTCCTGGACAACAGGTTCGTAGGCGTCAGCAACACCAAACCGTACCGGGTGTACGTGGACACGCGCCTGTGCGATGAGGGCCTCAAAGAGCTCCGCTGTGAGGCATACGGTCCGGACGGAGGCATTGTCGCTCAGGCGTCGCTGCTAATCACCGTAATCAATGGCAGCAGGACGCTGATGGCACAGGAGCTGGCGGCACGGGCTGAACTGGACTTATTCTTGCAGCAGTGCCTGCTACTGCGGGCCGACCCGCTGTTGCGCTCGCAGCTTTGCGGCCGTGCTCTGCAGATGGCCGGACGGATGCAGGAGGCACTCGATGCTTATGAATACGGATTCTCCTACAATCCGCAGCTACCCGGCCTGCGCGCTGACTTGCTGTTGGCGTACCACCAGCTAGGCCTGCTTAAGGACCGCCCGCAGGAGATACACCGCCTCAGCGGCAGCGCCAAACGGGTGGCGTTGACCTTCGATGATGGGCCGCACCCGGTGCTGACGCCGGTGATACTGGACCTGCTGGACCGCTACAATGCCAGGGCCACGTTTATGCTGGTGGGCAAGCAGGCGGAGACTTATCCGGAGCTGGTACGGATGATTGCACAGCGCGGCCACGAGCTGGGCAACCATTCTTACAGCCATCGCAATTTGACCCGCCTCAGCCAGCTTGAGGCCGAGCGCGAGCTGGTAATGACGCGGCAGGTCATCCGACGGGCCTGTGGCAAGTTCGTCACGCTTTTCCGGCCGCCGGGCGGGCATTACAACTACAGCGTGCGGCAGGCCGCACAGGTCACCGGCTCTGTAACCGTTTTCTGGAACGAGAACATCGGCGGTTACACAGGACGCCCCCCTGATGACATCTGTCGCTTGATGCTCAGCAAGATAGGCCAGAGCAGTATCGTCTTGCTGCACAACGGCTATGACGAGACCCCCGACGTACTGCCACTGCTGTTGCCCGAGTTGCAGCGGCGCGGCTACCGGATGGACACGGTATCGGCACTGACTTCGCACCAGCCCTTTTCGCTCAGCAGCGTGGCGGCGATGGGGCCACCGGGGTGGCAGTTGCATTGAGAACCGCTCAGCCGACACTCTCACTGCTTGCCGCGATGGCACTTCTCACGGGCCTGACGCCCGCAGCCTGGAGCCAGGCCGGAGCCGCGGCGGCACTGGAGCCGATGTTTGTCAATTACCTCGCACAACTGGACTACAACCGCCACGAATTCGTTGATGCCAGTGTAATAGACTTCTCCTACCTGCACGACAGAGAGGCGGGCAAGCGCGGCTTTCTGTTCGCAGGCACCGACGGCCATTTCTATTTCGAGGACGGCAGCCGTGGTAAGTTCTGGGGCCTGAACGTGGCCAAAGATTCGGTCTTTCAGCCAAACGATCGCATTGACAAGGCGGTTGCTGCAGTATCGCGGGCCGGCTTCAACCTGGTGCGGATACATCACATTGACGGGGTTGGTGGGCTGCTGCCTTTGGAGCGTGCGGGCGACCCGCAGCGAATTGATCCCGAAAAACTCGACCACCTTGACTACTGGGTGTACCGACTCAAAGAGGCCGGCATATATGTGTATCTGGACTTGCTCGATTTTCGCACCTTCACTGAGACCGAGGGTGTCACCAACGCTGCCGCGCTGGGCCGGGCGGCCAAGCCCTACGCCGTATTCGACAACAACCTCATCGAATTGCAGCAGCAGTACGCCCGCCGCCTGCTCATCGAGCATGTCAATCCCTACACCGGCCTGACCTACGCCCAGGACCCGGCCGTGGCGATGATCGAGATATGCGATGAGAATGGCCTCTACTTCGCTCGCAAGCGCTGGGGCGACCTCGTCGAGCCGTATGCGAGCCAACTGCGCCGGCAATTCAACCAGTGGCTGGCGCAGCGCTACGGTGACACCGCAACCTTGGTCGAGGCGTGGACCGACGTGGAGGGTAATGAGGGGCTGCTCGACGGCGAAAGCCTCGAGGAAGGCACGGTGTGGCTTTTCCCGGAGGCGAGGATGCCGGGCAAGTTCCCGGCGGCAAAGGCGGGCGAGAGCCAGCGCCTGCAGCGCGGACGGGCCGCCGACCGCCGGCTCTTCATTGACAGCGTACATACCGAATACCTGCGGCGGATGAGCACATACCTGCGGCGGCGCGGGGTGAAGGTGCCGATTACGGCGGTGCTGGACTTCAACCACGTCGCCGATATGCGAACAGTCGCCGACCAGCTCGATTTCATCGGCACTAATTTCTACTACGATCACCCCTCGTGGCGGGCGGGGAATGAATGGCACCTGCCGGCCTTTCATGAGGACCTCAACCCGCTGGCTGACACCCGCACCGAAACATTCATCCCCAGAACGCTGGTCAGCCGCGTATGGGGCAGAGCCTCGGTAGTGCGGGAGTGGAACGTATGCTGGCCGAACCAGCACCGCGCCGCCGGGATGGTCGAGGCCGCCGCCTACAGCGTTTTGCAGGACCTCGACGCGGTGATACTTTTCACTTACGACCTGCTGGATGCCAAGCACCGCGTGGAGTTTTTTGATGTCCGCAGGGACCCGACGCGCTGGGGCCTGATGGGACTTTGCGCCAGAATGTTCCTTCAGCGAGACCTGCGACCGGCTCGCTACCGGACCGCGATGGGCTTTTCTGAGGTGGACAGCTTCTATCCGACATGGCAGCCGATGCCGACGGAGGACTACAAGCTGGGATGGGTCTCAGGATTCTATACGCTGTTTTTTGACGAGAAAGCGCCATCAGGCGGCCCCGACTTGCTGATGGCGTCAGGCCGGTCAGCAAGCGGCGTCTATGACCGCGAAAATACGGTAATATGCAGCAACTGGGACGCCGAAGACCTGCTCGACCACAAGCGCGATCAAAGCATCGAGCAGAAAAGCGGCTATCAGGTGGCGACCGTGCCCGGCGACTACGCGTACTATACGTTCGGTGGCACGATGTTCTCCCCCGGGCACAAGCAGCGCGTCCAGACCGATCCGGCGTTTCTGGTGGCGGATGTGGAGGCAAAGGACCTGCGCCCGATAGGGATTGATGCGGCCGGCGAAGGCTGTGTTGGCTTCCGCGATATGCGGCGGAATATCTACGTGTTTCGGCGGCTGACGGCTCATCAGAAGCTGCGGGTGGCGCTGGATGCGCTGGGGCAGATCTTCGGCGCGCCGATATCACACGATTACGTCAACGCCAATGTCTATAGGTCCGATACCGGGCAGATTACTCGCGACCTCAATGCCGGCTTGATGACTGTTGATACCCCCTGTTTGCACGCGGTCGCCGGAGCTCTTAGCAACTCCGCAAAGGCGAAGACCTCGCAATTGCAGGTGAGCACGGCCTCAGCGACCGGGGCGGTTATATGGGCAAGCCTTGACCGCAAGTCGCCGGCGGAGTCGCAACACTGGGTCCTTAAGATGGCTACTGTGGCGGCCAACACCGGCCAAAGCATGGAGCTGCATTATTCCAATGATGAAAAAACGGTCTATGTGCTGGAGCAGATCGGGGACTCGCCGATTACGACAATGGCCGAAAAGACCTCGCGGCCAACGGTGGTATCGCTGGGCGGGCGCGAAGTGCTGCGCATCTATCTGAAAAACGGCACCTGGGAGCTGATATATGAACAGGGGCGCTATTACCTCTCATGCGATACCGCCGGCGTGCAGGTGGAGCTGCCCGGGTTTGGGCCGACGGTCAGCGTGGCCACGGTCACTGCTAGCGCGGCCGGATCGCCGCAGGCGCAGCAGCAGCCGTTCACCTATCCTGAGGCCTTCAAGCTGGTGTTGGTGACACGGGGCTGACATTCTTGCAGGAAGCCGTCTGCCAGAAGATGAAATGGTGCGTGTAGCAGTTAGGGTGCGATGTGCAGGGAGGATGCCATGTCAGAGTCGCGATTCGATAATGTATCGCCGCTGGATTTCCGCTACTACGGCCCCGACCAGAAGCTCAGAGCGCTGCTGGACCCTTACGTGACCGAGAGCGGGCGAGTCCTGAGCGAGGCGATGGTAGAGGCGGCCGCAGTCAGAGTCCTGGCGCGGCGCGGGGTATGCTCGGAGACCGTGGCGGATGAGGTCGCCGCCGCCGCCGCCGGCATCTCTCCGGAAGAAGTGGCCCAGGAAGAAGCGCGCATCCATCACAATATCCGCGCTCTGGTCAACGTACTGCGCTCCAGGGTCAGCGACCAGGCCAAGCCCTACGTGCACCTGTGCCTGACCAGCTTCGATGTGATTGACACAGCCGCGGCATGGCGGCTGCAGCAGGCGGCGTATGCGGGAATGATTCCACAACTGGCCGAGCTTCAGCAGGTGCTGATAGACCTGGCCCGTCGTGAGGCCGACCGGATTCAGATAGGCCGCACCCACGGCCAGCACGCGGTGCCGATCACCTTCGGCTTCGCGCTGGTCGGCTTTGTCAGCAGGCTGGGCGGGCGCATCGAGGCGATTAAGACAGCCGCTGACAACCTCTGCGGTAAGATCAGCGGAGCCGTCGGCGCGTATAACGCCAGCAGCCTGTTCTTCGATGACCCTGATCAGTTCGAGGCCGAAGTGCTGGCAGAACTGGGCCTGAGAGCATCGCCGAGTTCGACCCAGATAGTCGAGCCGGAGCAGGTGACCGATTACTATCATGCGCTGATATCCACCTTCGGCGTGCTGGCCGATCTGGCCGACGACATGCGCCAGCTCCAGCGCACCGAGATCGCCGAGGTGGGCGAAGAGTTTGAGGCCGACCAGGTCGGCTCCTCGACCATGCCACACAAGCGCAACCCGTGGAATTTCGAGAACGTAAAGAGCATGTGGAAGGCGTTCATGCCGCGGATGGTCACGGTGTACGCGGACCAGCTCTCCGAGCACCAGCGCGACTTGACCAATTCTGCCTCCTCGCGCTTCAACCCGGAAATAATCGTCGGGCTGGCCAACAGCGTCCAGCGGCTGGTCCGGATAATGTCGAAGCTGGTTACTGACGAAGAGCGGATGAAGCAGAATTTCGAGATGACCGCCGGGATGGTGGCTGCTGAGCCGGCGTACATTCTGCTTGCGGCTCACGGTCACCCGGATGCTCATGAGGCGATGCGCAAGCTGACGCTGCAGGCGCAGACAAGCGGACGCGCGCTGTGGGACCTGATTTGCGAAGACGAGGCACTCACTCCGTACCTGGACAAGTTCACCGAGGAGCAAAAGGCGATGCTGCGGGACCCGCAGGCATACACCGGCATCGCGGCTGACAAGACCAGGGCGCTGTGCGACGAGTACGAAAAGCGGCTGGCGGCTCTGATGGATGAACTTACATAGCCGGAATTATTCACCAACGCGTAGCTCGGCCTGACCTGCGCTTAGCGCAGGTCAGGTGAGAACGCTCTCGCGTTCTCAGCTTCCAGCCCCAGGCCTTTTCTTCACGAATAATCCGAGCTACATCAAGCAAGTAATAGCGCCGCACCAACCTTGGGTCAACAGGGAGGCTGACCTGTGTCACTGCTAGGCCTCGACATCGGCAGTACCGGCGTGAAGGCGGCAGCGTTCAATCCCGAGGGCGTGATTCTGGCCGAGGCGTACCGCGAATACCCCGCCCAGTATCCTAAGCCGGGCTGGATCGAATTGGACCCGGCGCAGGTCTGGGACGCTATCGTGGCCGTGCTCAACGAGGTTGCCGGAGACACGAAGAACGATCCGGCGCAGTCGTTGTGCATGTCCACGATGGGAGAGGCGATCACCCCGATCAGCGCGGACGGAGAGTATCTCTACAACACCATAATGTCCGCTGACGGGCGCGCTATCCCGCAGGCCAATTCATGGCGAGAGACGCTGGGCGCTGAGCGCGTCTTCGAGATAACCGGCATGCCGCTGCACCCCAGCTTTTCGATTAACAAGCTGATGTGGCTGCGGGAGAACGAGCCGCAGGTCCACGAGCGCGCCGGCAAGTATCTGATGTGGCCTGATCTGGTGACGCTGAAGCTGGGCTTGCCGCCGAGGATTGACTACAGTCTGGCTGGGCGCACGATGGCACTCGACATCAGGAAGAAGCAGTGGTCACCCGAGATGCTTGAGGTCGCAGGCATAGACATGGAGCTGCTGGCCGAGCTAATTGCCCCGGGAGAGGTTGTCGGCCCGCTCGGCGCGGAAGGGGCTGCGATAACTGGGCTGCCGGCGGAGTGCCTGGTGGTCGCCGGAGGTCACGACCAGCCGATGAATGCGCTGGGTGGCGGAGTAATCCGCCACGGGCAGGCGGTTGACGGCATGGGCACCGTGGAGTGCGTCACCACGGCGTTTGATGAGCCGATGCTTACCGAGCCGATGCGCAAGTGGAATTACTGCTGCTATCCACACGTCGTTGCCGGCATGTACGTGACGCTGGGTTACAACTACACCTCAGGGCGTCTGCTGCGTTGGTACCGGGACAACTTTGCGCTGTATGAGAGCGCCCAGGCCGAGCGCGACGGCTCCGACGTGTATGACGTGATCGTCTCTGACCTCCCTGACGAGCCGACCGGCATCCTGGTGCTCCCATACCTGGCAGGATCGGGGACGCCGTATCTGGATCCGCAGGCTAGTGGCGCGTTCCTCGGCCTGACGCTTGCCGCAGATCGCAAGACGGTGGTCAAGGCGATTCTGGAAGGCACCTGCTACGAGCTGAATCTGAACCTGATCAGAATGGCCGAGGGAGGCGTCAACATAGGCCGGCTGCGGGTGACAGGTGGCGGCAGTAAGAGCCCGCTGTGGCTGCAGATCAAAGCCGACATCACCGGCCGCGAGGTCGTAACGCTCAATGTCACCGAAAGCGGCTGTCTGGCCGGCGCGATGCTCGGCGGCGTGGCGGCCGGCATCTACAGCGACCTGCAGCAGGCGGTCGCGGACCTCGTCGAGGAGCAGGATAGCTACCAGCCGAACCCGGCCAGGCACGAGCAGTACCAGCAGCTTTTCGAGATATACAAGGGCGCGTGGCCGGCGATTGCAGAGCTGGCTCACGAGCTACGACAGCAAGGGTGAGCTATACTCAGAATGAGCACCAGCGTCATAATCGCCACACTAGTCAGTATGATTCTCTGGGGCGTCGGCGGAGTATTCGACAAGCTGGCGCTCAACGCCATGAGAGGGCTGTCGCCGGTGACTGCGGTCATGGCGCGGATGCCCTTTGCGGTGCTCGTCGTCGGTGGAGCCGGCTGGTACATGGGTATGTGGGATGACCTCCGCATGATGGAGCCGATGACCTTCATCTATCTGGGCGTCAGCGCACTGCTGGCAGCGGTGCTTGGGCAGGTGGCCTATTTCTTTGCAGCCGGCGGCGGCGAGATATCGAAGGTGGTCGTCTTTACCTCCGCATGGCCTCTGGTAACGGTGTTCGTGGCCGCAGCGTGGCTGGGGGAAAGCCTCGCGTGGCAAAAGCTGCTGGGAACTGCCCTGGTCATCGGCGGCCTCATCGTTCTGACGGCATTCGGCAAGACGGCACAAAACTACGACGGCACTGTGACCGATGCTGCTGAGGGCGAAGCATCTTCTTGATCGTGGCGCATTTCGAAGCGCATGGCATTGAGCAACCCGTCGTCGCGTACCAATTCTCCCGCGAATACCTTGTCTGTCAACTGCCCTGTCTGCGGGCTTGAAGGAATACGACCTTGAAGAGATACGTGCTTGTAGCATGTGTGGTAGCGATCATTGGATGGGGCGTGGGCGGCGTCATTGACAAAGCGGCCCTCAACACCATGCCCGGAATGTCGCCGCTAGCGGCACAATTCTTCCGTTTCAGCCTCGCCACCGTAGCCCTGTTGATTTGCGGCCTGTTTACCGGCTTCTATGGTGAAGTCGGACGCTTGAGCCGCCGGGCCTGGCTGTATATTGTCCTGAGCGGCCTCCTGGGCGTCGGCGTTGGCGGAGCAACGTACCTGTATGCGGTCCAACTCGGCGAGGTATCAAAGGTCGCGGTGTTCTCTTCAGGCTACCCGGTGCTGACAGTATTTCTTGCGGTTCCGTTTCTGGGCGAGAAGCTGACGTGGAACAAGGTTGTCGGCACGCTGATGGTTGTCGGCGGACTGATGATACTTTCGCTTTCCAGGGGCGTCTAATCCGCATTATTGATAAAACGCGTGGCTCGGCCTGACCTGCGCTTGCCGAAGATTGCCTGTCCTTCGCGTGGCCTGGGCATCACAATA